>CP064984.1:2378424-2986848 GCA_016699615.1 Sphingobacteriales bacterium
CATTTTCATTATCACCTAAAAAATAATTGAGTGGAAAGTTTTGTTTGAGTTGTTTGTGCAACAGCTCAATTTGCCATCGTTGCTTATAGATTGCTGCAATTTGTTGAGGTTGTAAATCGTAGATGTTGGTAATAAACTCATAGCATTTGTTGTGTTGTTCGCTCCAATAGGCAATTCTACGAAGTGGTAATTGTCGTACAATAGTGCCATTTTCTCGTATATCCAATTCTATTTGCTCATCTTTAAGTACCGCATCATCTGTACAATTATCTAAACTATATCCTTCTTTAGAGCTAAATTTTGCATTATCCTTAATACGTGTTACAAATGGTATTTGCTCGCTGTTAAACCGTTCAAAGAGTACATAATCAACATAACCTTTATCAAAACAATAGATGGTGTCGGTGTTGAACGAAATATGCAGGATAAAATTACTATCATGAACAGTAGCGTCTGTAAATTTCACTAAAGTTGGTAGATTATAATCTGCTCTAATTTGCAAATGCACTTTGATGCCTCCTTTACTTTTGCCGTTTATAGGTTTGCGTCCAACGCACTTTAAGATGTCTTTAAATAGAAAAATAGTAGTAGAATCAATAATGGACAGCTCTTTTCCAAAGCTTTCTCTAAATCGGCTGTCCGATAAAGTTGATTTATAAAAAGCCAACAAGTTGTAATAGATTTGTTCAAACACAACAGCATCTCTACGTTTATTAGCATCACTAAGCGTACTTTTCTTAGGTGGCTGTTTGAGTCTGATATGTTTGAGTTTGCCTTCTAAACCTAATAAATTAGTACAAACTTCACGAAGTGAAGTACTGTTGGAACCAACACAAAACAACATCGTGACTAAATGTTCTAATGTTGTAAATCGTTTGATGTACCTGTCGCTGTTATGCTTGTTAACAGATCTATCAATAATAGAATTAGGAATTAAAGAAATCAGCTGTCCGAGAACGGAATTACCAAAATTATGCGTACTTTTATTCATATAGTAAGTTGTGCAAAAACAAACTATATATTTTGAGCCATAATCCCAAAATTATGGCTCTCTTTTTTTATTTTTATCGGACAGTAGTGTTATTTTTAATATTTTTTTCACTTTTTTTAACTTAAAATTTGTTTTTATAAAACCAATTTACTATTTTTGCTGTCTATAAATGTGGAGAACTCTGTTTTTTACATTTATAAACAACTAACTAACTAAGAATAACTATACATACCTTTGAAAGGTTACTATAACATATCAAATAAGTGCATTCAACCATCGTGTTGGAATGCACTTTTTTATTGTATTTAAACGAAAAGAAATGGAAAACAAATTTTTGCACAACAGTCAAACAAATTCACTTTTCAATAGTGCATATCAAGCAACTAACAAATGCTTCAAACAAGCTGCAATTACTGAGGTTTCCACCCAATCTGATGTTTTAAAAACACATCCATGCTATCTAAAAGTCATCCAATGAAATATCCAAAGTCATCTATCCAACAAGCTCAAAACTTAACTGGATATTCCATCTGCACCGCTTCAAATAATAATAATCTTCAGATGAAAAATACTAAATTCACCTCTTTTGTGTTTGCATTATTAACAACTCTTTTGTTGTTTACTGGCAAATCTGCAATGGCTTCTCCTGGTAATAACATCTTTATCGATGCTTCTTTTCCAGGTGCGATTCCTACTGCCAATAAAATGCAGTTTTGCCAGCCAGATACGTTTAGAATGCAGGTAACCAACCTTACTTCTAATACCTTAACGGATGCACATTTGTATTTTAATCCTTTCTCCAGAAATCCAATTTCTGGTATAATAGATTCTACTTGGGTAAAGGCAAATACTGTAAAAGAATTCCGATTCAATTCAGTGGAAAGAAACATGCCCATCCCTGATTTTAATATAGCAACAAAAAACTTACCCTTATCGATAATTATCCCTGTTTCAGGTTTGCCTAAAAAAGCAAATAAAGAATTTGGGTTTAAATCATTACAATTAGCTATACAGCATAAATTTATTTCGGATATTAAGGTAGAATTGCTTAGCCCAAACGGAACATTGGTTTGGATTACAAACCGTAATGGTAAAGATGGGGGCAATTATATTGAAACGCGTTTTTCTCAAAATGGTTTTAAAGGACACATTACTCAGGGTAAAGCGCCCTTCTTGGGAGAATATATTCCTGATGGAGAGTTATCAAATTTTAATAACAATCAGAATCCTAATGGAAATTGGATTTTAAAGGTATACGACTTAAGACAAGGGGATTCAGGGGAATTTAAGAGTGTGTCTTTATTTTTTGGTTCTTCGCCTGCCGTAAAAGCCTTTTCGGCTTGTAGCTTTGATACACCTAAAGGATGTAAATGTTCAAAGAACAAAAATGAAGGATGGCTAATGCCGGATCTTCGTATTGTCGAAGAGTTCACATTGAATAATATAACTGAATTTTCGCCATCGGATGTGCGGAGTGGTAGAATTTTGTTTGGGGTAGAAACGGTCAACCTAGGTTTAGGTCCATTAGAAGTGGTCAGTGAAAATAAATGGTATTGCGATAGTATAGAGGTCAAGAATTCTCAACCTTGTCCAGATGGAAAATACGCCAAAACTAATTTAATTCAGGTTATTTATGGTTTAAAGAACGGCAAATGGCAAACCCAACGACACCAAGCGGGCACCATAGCTTACGATGAGCGTCCTGGTCATGAACACTTTCATGCAGATGAATTTGTTTCTTATGAATTGTTACAAAAGGTAGACAATGAAAGTGATGTGAATAAATGGAAACTAATCAGTACGGGTGTAAAGGCAAGTTTCTGTATTTGGGATTTGTCGTGTTGTAGGGACGATATTGCTAATTGTAAAATAGAAAAAGTGTATTCGGCAAAAAATATTCCTAATTACGGATTAGGAGGAAAATATAATGCATGCAATGAAGCCCTTCAAGGTCTTTCGGTTGGCGGCATAGACTATTATGGCGAAAATTATGAGGGACAAGATATAACATTGCCCAAAGGATTAAAGAATGGTACATATTATTTGCGGTTAAAAGTTGACCCTAATAATAATTACAAAGAAAGTAATGAAACTAACAATATTATTATCATTCCTATTCAACTTTCAAAACAAGAGAAATAATCTATTAAATTAAAATTTAGATTCTAAAATCATGAGAAAAATTATACAACTAAAAAGTAACAAGCAGCTTTTCAAGAAAAGTGGGCTATTGCTGATTGCATTGAGCCTTTCATTGCTCTCGTATTCTGTTACCAAAACTTCAACCGGTAATGGTAACTGGAATGTTGCTGGTACTTGGTCACCAAGTGGAGTTCCATCTCCAACAGACGATGTAATTATTAACCATGCAGTTGTACTAAATGTTACAATTGATATTGATCCAGGTGGAAGTGTAACTATTAACACAGGAGCCTCATTAATTGGTCCTTCATTTGGTATAGATTTTAATGGGTCAACATCAGGAGGAGCAGTTGCGCAATTAATAAACCATGGGACAATGGAGGTGGATAATATAATTGAGTCAACGGAATGTAGTTATTCCAAAATAGATAACTATGGGACATTAAATGTTGTAGGTTCAAACGGGACTACTGCAGTTTTTCTTTGGCGTTCAAAGGATACAGTGTATAACCATACAGGAGCAACAATGAATGTATTAAATGGAAAATATCACACATCCAATCAAGGATGGACTTCTTGTAATGGAGGTAATGGTAAACCCACTACTATTAATGAGGGTATAATGAATGTTTATGACATGCAATTTCATGCAGGAAGTTTATTCTTCAATTATTATTTAGTAAATGTGTCACCTAGTCCAGCACCAGGAATATGGATGAGTGCATGGGAATTCCATAATTATGGATGTATACTAGGTGGAGGAATTGAATTTAATGGTAAGTCGAATAATTCAGGGCATAATATTAGTATTCTTCATGATAATTCTAAGATATATTCGGAAATTTCTGTTGCATCTTCTTCTCAAACTTTGTCTGGGGTAGATGATGATAATAACAATAGCAATAATGCATGTGCGTATTCAACAGTTAATATTACCAATTCAGGAACAATTACTGGGGAGTTTAATTTGAATGACCCAGATGGAGCGGTACCGGGTACTGTAGGCCCCAATGTTACATTAGGCACAGGAAATTGTGGCGGACCAAGTTGTGCTGCACCAACATGTGCTATAGATACGATCAGAGATACGAATGTTATCTATACAACAGACACAATATGTGCTAGTATAGATAATGGTATGAGTAATATCAGAACAACGATAGTAGACTGTGCAGGAGCGATGAACAATAGTGGCAATGTATATACAGCGTTAACAGATGGTTGTATTGCGATTACAAGAAGTGGCGTAGTAGGTTACAACTTAGATACCTTATGTATCGTTAAGACAGATACTGTAACAGGCATCAGTGATACAACAGTAGCGATTATCAGTAATCTACCTAAGCGCGATACGATTAGAGATACGAATGTTATCATCACGACAGACACAGTATGTGTAGATGTAGAGTTAGGCATGAATGCCGACAGTATCTACATAGTAGACTGTGCAGGCGCGATGAACAACAGTGGTAATGTATACACAGTTATCCCAGGTACGCGTGTATCGTAGTAGATAGAAGCAATAAAGTAGGCTAAAACTTAGATACATTATGTGTAGTAACAGTAGATACAACGACAGGCATAACAGATACGACAGTAGTTATCATCAGTAATACACCGACACGTGATACGATCAGAGATACGAATGTTATCTATACAACAGACACAATATGTGCTAGCATAGATAATGGTATGAGTAATATCGTAACGACGATAGTAGACTGTGCAGGCGCGATGAACAACAGTGGTAATGTATACACAGCGTTAGCAGATGGCTGTATTGCTATTACAAGAAGTGGCGTAGTAGGCTACAACTTAGATACCTTATGTATCGTTAAGACAGATACTGTAACAGGCATCAGTGATACAACAGTAGCGATTATCAGTAATCTACCTAAGCGCGATACGATTAGAGATACGAATGTTATCATCACGACAGACACAGTATGTGTAGATGTAGAGTTAGGCATGAATGCCGACAGTATCTACATCGTAGACTGTGCAGGCGCGATGAACAACAGTGGTAATGTATACACAGTTATCCCAGGTACGACATGTATCGTAGTAGATAGAAGCAATAAAGTAGGCTATAACTTAGATACATTATGTGTAGTAACAGTAGATACAACGACAGGCATAACAGATACGACAGTAGTTATCATCAGTAATACACCGACACGTGATACGATCAGAGATACGAATGTTATCTATACAACAGACACAATATGTGCGAGCATAGATAATGGTATGAGTAATATCGTAACGACGATAGTAGACTGTGCAGGTGCGATGAACAACAGTGGTAATGTATACACAGCATTAGCAGATGGTTGTATTGCGATTACAAGAAGTGGCGTAGTAGGTTACAACTTAGATACCTTATGTATAGTTAAGACAGATACAGTAACAGGTATCAGTGATACAACAGTAGCAATTATCAGCAACTTACCGAAACGTGATACCATTAGAGATACAAATGTTATCATCACGACAGATACAGTATGTGTAGAAGTAGAGTTAGGCATGAATGCCGACAGTATCTACATCGTAGACTGTGCAGGTTCGATGAACAACAGTGGTAATGTATACACAGTAATACCAGGCACAACATGTATCGTAGTAGATAGAAGCAATAAAGTAGGCTATAACTTAGATACATTATGTGTAGTAACAGTAGATACAACGACAGGTATTACAGATACGACAGTAGTTATCATCAGTAATACACCGACAAGAGATACGATCAGAGATACGAATGTTATCTATACAACAGACACAATATGTGCTAGTATAGATAATGGTATGAGTAATATCAGAACAACGATAGTAGACTGTGCAGGAGCGATGAACAATAGTGGCAATGTATATACAGCGTTAACAGATGGTTGTATTGCGATTACAAGAAGTGGCGTAGTAGGTTACAACTTAGATACCTTATGTATCGTTAAGACAGATACTGTAACAGGCATCAGTGATACAACAGTAGCGATTATCAGTAATCTACCTAAGCGCGATACGATTAGAGATACGAATGTTATCATCACGACAGACACAGTATGTGTAGATGTAGAGTTAGGCATGAATGCCGACAGTATCTACATAGTAGACTGTGCAGGCGCGATGAACAACAGTGGTAATGTATACACAGTTATCCCAGGTACGACATGTATCGTAGTAGATAGAAGCAATAAAGTAGGCTATAACTTAGATACATTATGTGTAGTAACAGTAGATACAACGACAGGCATAACAGATACGACAGTAGTTATCATCAGTAATACACCGACACGTGATACGATCAGAGATACGAATGTTATCTATACAACAGACACAATATGTGCTAGCATAGATAATGGTATGAGTAATATCGTAACGACGATAGTAGACTGTGCAGGCGCGATGAACAACAGTGGTAATGTATACACAGCGTTAGCAGATGGCTGTATTGCTATTACAAGAAGTGGCGTAGTAGGCTACAACTTAGATACCTTATGTATCGTTAAGACAGATACTGTAACAGGCATCAGTGATACAACAGTAGCGATTATCAGTAATCTACCTAAGCGCGATACGATTAGAGATACGAATGTTATCATCACGACAGACACAGTATGTGTAGATGTAGAGTTAGGCATGAATGCCGACAGTATCTACATCGTAGACTGTGCAGGCGCGATGAACAACAGTGGTAATGTATACACAGTTATCCCAGGTACGACATATATCGTAGTAGATAGAAGCAATAAAGTAGGCTATAACTTAGATACATTATGTGTAGTAACAGTAGATACAACGACAGGCATAACAGATACGACAGTAGTTATCATCAGTAATACACCGACACGTGATACGATCAGAGATACGAATGTTATCTATACAACAGACACAATATGTGCTAGCATAGATAATGGTATGAGTAATATCGTAACGACGATAGTAGACTGTGCAGGCGCGATGAACAACAGTGGTAATGTATACACAGCGTTAGCAGATGGCTGTATTGCTATTACAAGAAGTGGCGTAGTAGGCTACAACTTAGATACCTTATGTATCGTTAAGACAGATACTGTAACAGGCATCAGTGATACAACAGTAGCGATTATCAGTAATCTACCTAAGCGCGATACGATTAGAGATACGAATGTTATCATCACGACAGACACAGTATGTGTAGATGTAGAGTTAGGCATGAATGCCGACAGTATCTACATAGTAGACTGTGCAGGTTCGATGAACAACAGTGGTAATGTATACACAGTTATCCCAGGTACGACATGTATCGTAGTAGATAGAAGCAATAAAGTAGGCTATAACTTAGATACATTATGTGTAGTAACAGTAGATACAACGACAGGCATAACAGATACGACAGTAGTTATCATCAGTAATACACCGACACGTGATACGATCAGAGATACGAATGTTATCTATACAACAGACACAATATGTGCTAGCATAGATAATGGTATGAGTAATATCGTAACGACGATAGTAGACTGTGCAGGCGCGATGAACAACAGTGGTAATGTATACACAGCGTTAGCAGATGGCTGTATTGCTATTACAAGAAGTGGCGTAGTAGGTTACAACTTAGATACCTTATGTATAGTTAAGACAGATACAGTAACAGGCATCAGTGATACAACAGTAGCAATTATCAGTAATCTACCTAAGCGCGATACGATTAGAGATACGAATGTTATCATCACGACAGATACAGTATGTGTAGATGTAGAGTTAGGCATGAATGCCGACAGTATCTACATCGTAGACTGTGCAGGAGCGATGAACAACAGTGGCAATGTATACACAGTTATCCCAGGTACGACATGTATCGTAGTAGATAGAAGCAATAAAGTAGGCTACAACTTAGATACTTTATGTGTAGTAACAGTAGATACAACGACAGGCATTACAGATACGACAGTAGTAATTATTAGTAATACACCGACAAGAGATACGATCAGAGATACGAATGTTATCTATACGACAGACACAATATGTGCGAGCATAGATAATGGTATGAGTAATATCGTAACGACGATAGTAGACTGTGCAGGTGCGATGAACAACAGTGGTAATGTATACACAGCATTAGCAGATGGTTGTATTGCGATTACAAGAAGTGGCGTAGTAGGTTACAACTTAGATACCTTATGTATCGTTAAGACAGATACCGTAACAGGCATCAGTGATACAACAGTAGCAATTATCAGTAACTTACCGAAACGTGATACTATTAGAGATACAAATGTTATCATTACGACAGATACAGTATGTGTAGATGTAGAGTTAGGCATGAATGCAGACAGTATCTACATAGTAGACTGTGCAGGTTCGATGAACAACAGTGGTAATGTATACACAGTTATCCCAGGTACGACATGTATCGTAGTAGATAGAAGCGATAAAGTAGGTTACAACTTAGATACATTATGTGTAGTAACAGTAGATACAACGACAGGTATTACAGATACGACAGTAGTAATTATTAGTAATACACCGACAAGAGATACTATCAGAGATACGAATGTTATCTATACGACAGACACAATATGTGCGAGCATAGATAATGGTATGAGTAATATCGTAACGACGATAGTAGACTGTGCAGGTGCGATGAACAACAGTGGTAATGTATACACAGCATTAGCAGATGGTTGTATTGCGATTACAAGAAGTGGCGTAGTAGGTTACAACTTAGATACCTTATGTATAGTTAAGACAGATACAGTAACAGGTATCAGTGATACAACAGTAGCAATTATCAGCAACTTACCGAAACGTGATACCATTAGAGATACAAATGTTATCATCACGACAGATACAGTATGTGTAGAAGTAGAGTTAGGCATGAATGCCGACAGTATCTACATCGTAGACTGTGCAGGTTCGATGAACAACAGTGGTAATGTATACACAGTAATACCAGGCACAACATGTATCGTAGTAGATAGAAGCAATAAAGTAGGCTATAACTTAGATACATTATGTGTAGTAACAGTAGATACAACGACAGGTATTACAGATACGACAGTAGTAATTATTAGTAATACACCGACAAGAGATACGATCAGAGATACGAATGTTATCTATACAACAGACACAATATGTGCTAGTATAGATAATGGTATGAGTAATATCAGAACAACGATAGTAGACTGTGCAGGAGCGATGAACAATAGTGGCAATGTATATACAGCGTTAACAGATGGTTGTATTGCGATTACAAGAAGTGGCGTAGTAGGTTACAACTTAGATACCTTATGTATCGTTAAGACAGATACTGTAACAGGCATCAGTGATACAACAGTAGCGATTATCAGTAATCTACCTAAGCGCGATACGATTAGAGATACGAATGTTATCATCACGACAGATACAGTATGTGTAGAAGTAGAGTTAGGCATGAATGCCGACAGTATCTACATCGTAGACTGTGCAGGTTCGATGAACAACAGTGGCAATGTATACACAGTAATACCAGGCACAACACTATCGTAGTAGATAGAAGCAATAAAGTAGGCTATAACTTAGATACATTATGTGTAGTAACAGTAGATACAACGACAGGTATTACAGATACGACAGTAGTAATTATTAGTAATACACCGACAAGAGATACGATCAGAGATACGAATGTTATCTATACAACAGACACAATATGTGCTAGCATAGATAATGGTATGAGTAATAT
This sequence comes from Sphingobacteriales bacterium, assembly GCA_016699615.1. Lineage (NCBI taxonomy): Bacteria > Pseudomonadati > Bacteroidota > Sphingobacteriia > Sphingobacteriales > Sphingobacteriales bacterium. The sequence continues at coordinate 2,388,255 of CP064984.1, forward strand.
CGTAACGACGATAGTAGACTGTGCAGGCGCAATGAACAACAGTGGCAATGTATACACAGCATTAGCAGATGGTTGTATTGCTATTACAAGAAGTGGCGTAGTAGGTTACAACTTAGATACCTTATGTATCGTTAAGACAGATACTGTAACAGGCATCAGTGATACAACAGTAGCGATTATCAGTAATCTACCTAAGCGCGATACGATTAGAGATACGAATGTTATCATCACGACAGATACAGTATGTGTAGATGTAGAGTTAGGCATGAATGCCGACAGTATCTACATCGTAGACTGTGCAGGTTCGATGAACAACAGTGGTAATGTATACACAGTAATACCAGGCACAACATGTATCGTAGTAGATAGAAGCAATAAAGTAGGCTATAACTTAGATACATTATGTGTAGTAACAGTAGATACAACGACAGGTATTACAGATACGACAGTAGTTATCATCAGTAATACACCGACAAGAGATACGATCAGAGATACGAATGTTATCTATACAACAGACACAATATGTGCTAGTATAGATAATGGTATGAGTAATATCAGAACAACGATAGTAGACTGTGCAGGAGCGATGAACAATAGTGGCAATGTATATACAGCGTTAACAGATGGTTGTATTGCGATTACAAGAAGTGGCGTAGTAGGTTACAACTTAGATACCTTATGTATCGTTAAGACAGATACTGTAACAGGCATCAGTGATACAACAGTAGCGATTATCAGTAATCTACCTAAGCGCGATACGATTAGAGATACGAATGTTATCATCACGACAGATACAGTATGTGTAGAAGTAGAGTTAGGCATGGATGCTGACAGTATCTACATCGTAGACTGTGCAGGCGCGATGAACAACAGTGGCAATGTATACACAGTTATCCCAGGCACGACATGTATCGTAGTAGATAGAAGCGATAAAGTAGGCTATAACTTAGATACATTATGTGTAGTAACAGTAGATACAACTACAGGTATTACAGATACAACAGTAGTAATCATTAGTAATACACCGACACGTGATACGATCAGAGATACGAATATTATCTATACGACAGACACAATATGTGCTAGCATAGATAATGGTATGAGTAATATCGTAACGACGATAGTAGACTGTGCAGGCGCGATGAACAACAGTGGTAATGTATACACAGCGTTAGCAGATGGCTGTATTGCTATTACAAGAAGTGGCGTAGTAGGCTACAACTTAGATACCTTATGTATCGTTAAGACAGATACTGTAACAGGCATCAGTGATACAACAGTAGCGATTATCAGTAATCTACCTAAGCGCGATACGATTAGAGATACGAATGTTATCATCACGACAGACACAGTATGTGTAGATGTAGAGTTAGGCATGAATGCCGACAGTATCTACATCGTAGACTGTGCAGGCGCGATGAACAACAGTGGTAATGTATACACAGTTATCCCAGGTACGACATGTATCGTAGTAGATAGAAGCAATAAAGTAGGCTATAACTTAGATACATTATGTGTAGTAACAGTAGATACAACGACAGGCATAACAGATACGACAGTAGTAATTATTAGTAATACACCGACACGTGATACGATCAGAGATACGAATGTTATCTATACAACAGACACAATATGTGCTAGCATAGATAATGGTATGAGTAATATCGTAACGACGATAGTAGACTGTGCAGGCGCGATGAACAACAGTGGTAATGTATACACAGCGTTAGCAGATGGCTGTATTGCTATTACAAGAAGTGGCGTAGTAGGCTACAACTTAGATACCTTATGTATCGTTAAGACAGATACTGTAACAGGCATCAGTGATACAACAGTAGCGATTATCAGTAATCTACCTAAGCGCGATACGATTAGAGATACGAATGTTATCATCACGACAGACACAGTATGTGTAGATGTAGAGTTAGGCATGAATGCCGACAGTATCTACATAGTAGACTGTGCAGGTTCGATGAACAACAGTGGTAATGTATACACAGTTATCCCAGGTACGGCATGTATCGTAGTAGATAGAAGCAATAAAGTAGGCTATAACTTAGATACATTATGTGTAGTAACAGTAGATACAACGACAGGCATAACAGATACGACAGTAGTTATCATTAGTAATACACCGACACGTGATACGATCAGAGATACGAATGTTATCTATACAACAGACACAATATGTGCTAGCATAGATAATGGTATGAGTAATATCGTAACGACGATAGTAGACTGTGCAGGCGCGATGAACAACAGTGGTAATGTATACACAGCGTTAGCAGATGGCTGTATTGCTATTACAAGAAGTGGCGTAGTAGGCTACAACTTAGATACCTTATGTATCGTTAAGACAGATACTGTAACAGGCATCAGTGATACAACAGTAGCGATTATCAGTAATCTACCTAAGCGCGATACGATTAGAGATACGAATGTTATCATCACGACAGATACAGTATGTGTAGATGTAGAGTTAGGCATGAATGCCGACAGTATCTACATCGTAGACTGTGCAGGCGCGATGAACAACAGTGGTAATGTATACACAGTTATCCCAGGTACGACATGTATCGTAGTAGATAGAAGCAATAAAGTAGGCTATAACTTAGATACATTATGTGTAGTAACAGTAGATACAACGACAGGTATTACAGATACGACAGTAGTAATTATTAGTAATACACCGACAAGAGATACGATCAGAGATACGAATGTTATCTATACAACAGACACAATATGTGCTAGCATAGATAATGGTATGAGTAATATCGTAACGACGATAGTAGACTGTGCAGGAGCAATGAACAACAGTGGCAATGTATACACAGCATTAGCAGATGGTTGTATTGCTATTACAAGAAGTGGCGTAGTAGGTTACAACTTAGATACCTTATGTATCGTTAAGACAGATACTGTAACAGGCATCAGTGATACAACAGTAGCGATTATCAGTAATCTACCTAAGCGCGATACGATTAGAGATACGAATGTTATCATCACGACAGATACAGTATGTGTAGATGTAGAGTTAGGCATGAATGCAGACAGTATCTACATAGTAGACTGTGCAGGTTCGATGAACAACAGTGGTAATGTATACACAGTTATCCCAGGTACGACATGTATCGTAGTAGATAGAAGCGATAAAGTAGGTTACAACTTAGATACATTATGTGTAGTAACAGTAGATACAACGACAGGTATTACAGATACGACAGTAGTAATTATTAGTAATACACCGACAAGAGATACTATCAGAGATACGAATGTTATCTATACGACAGACACAATATGTGCGAGCATAGATAATGGTATGAGTAATATCGTAACGACGATAGTAGACTGTGCAGGTGCGATGAACAACAGTGGTAATGTATACACAGCGTTAGCAGATGGTTGTATTGCGATTACAAGAAGTGGCGTAGTAGGTTACAACTTAGATACCTTATGTATAGTTAAGACAGATACAGTAACAGGTATCAGTGATACAACAGTAGCAATTATCAGCAACTTACCGAAACGTGATACCATTAGAGATACAAATGTTATCATCACGACAGATACAGTATGTGTAGAAGTAGAGTTAGGCATGAATGCCGACAGTATCTACATCGTAGACTGTGCAGGTTCGATGAACAACAGTGGTAATGTATACACAGTAATACCAGGCACAAACATGTATCGTAGTAGATAGAAGCAATAAAGTAGGCTATAACTTAGATACATTATGTGTAGTAACAGTAGATACAACGACAGGTATTACAGATACGACAGTAGTAATTATTAGTAATACACCGACAAGAGATACGATCAGAGATACGAATGTTATCTATACAACAGACACAATATGTGCTAGTATAGATAATGGTATGAGTAATATCAGAACAACGATAGTAGACTGTGCAGGAGCGATGAACAATAGTGGCAATGTATATACAGCGTTAACAGATGGTTGTATTGCGATTACAAGAAGTGGCGTAGTAGGTTACAACTTAGATACCTTATGTATCGTTAAGACAGATACTGTAACAGGCATCAGTGATACAACAGTAGCGATTATCAGTAATCTACCTAAGCGCGATACGATTAGAGATACGAATGTTATCATCACGACAGATACAGTATGTGTAGAAGTAGAGTTAGGCATGAATGCCGACAGTATCTACATCGTAGACTGTGCAGGTTCGATGAACAACAGTGGCAATGTATACACAGTAATACCAGGCACAACATGTATCGTAGTAGATAGAAGCAATAAAGTAGGCTATAACTTAGATACATTATGTGTAGTAACAGTAGATACAACGACAGGTATTACAGATACGACAGTAGTAATTATTAGTAATACACCGACAAGAGATACGATCAGAGATACGAATGTTATCTATACAACAGACACAATATGTGCTAGCATAGATAATGGTATGAGTAATATCGTAACGACGATAGTAGACTGTGCAGGCGCAATGAACAACAGTGGCAATGTATACACAGCATTAGCAGATGGTTGTATTGCTATTACAAGAAGTGGCGTAGTAGGTTACAACTTAGATACCTTATGTATCGTTAAGACAGATACTGTAACAGGCATCAGTGATACAACAGTAGCGATTATCAGTAATCTACCTAAGCGCGATACGATTAGAGATACGAATGTTATCATCACGACAGATACAGTATGTGTAGATGTAGAGTTAGGCATGAATGCCGACAGTATCTACATCGTAGAGGGTGCAGGTTCGATGGACAACAGTGGTAATGTAGACACAGTAGGACCAGGCACAACGTGTATGGTAGTAGAGAGAAGCAGGAAAGTAGGCTAGAACTGAGATACATTATGTGTAGTAACAGTAGATGCAACGACAGGTATTACAGATACAACAGTAGTAATCATTAGTAATACACCAAGCAGAGATACGATCAGAGATACGAATGTTATCTATACAACAGACACAATATGTGCGAGCATAGATAATGGTATGAGTAATATAGTAACGACGATAGTAGACTGTGCAGGTTCGATGAACAACAGTGGCAATGTATACACAGCATTAGAAGATGGCTGTATTGCGATTACAAGAAGTGGCGTAGTAGGCTACAACTTAGATACCTTATGTATCGTTAAGACAGATACAACGACAGGCATCAGTGATACAACAGTAGCGATTATCTCTAACTTACCAAACTGTAAAGATATCATTAGAGATACAGTATTACCATGTAGAGGAGAAGAGGAAGTAGCTTATTGTTTACCATTAGATATGAAAACATTACAACAATACCATATTTACATAGATGGTACAAAACAAGCAATGGCATTTAGTTCATTAAGTGGTTGTGGTGAAGAGGAAGTAGCTGGTGGTTATAGCTTTAATGCTAATCAATACCTAGATGGTGTAGGGCATATATTAGAGCGTTGGGGTATAGATAGTAATAGAACTTTATCACCAAATATCAGCTTTACAACATTAGAAGAGTTAGTAGTGTATATGAATAGTGTAGATGCTCAAGGCATGTGGTATGCAGAAGATATGATAATCAAAGCAGGTAATCCAAGCAGATTGTATAATACAGGAATAGGACTACAAATCTTTGCATTAGATCCAAGAGTTGGAACATTCATAAATGAATACAATAGCTATGTTACCTATACAGGAAGTAAATTAATGCTTGATAGAGGTTGTCATATGGTTGTGTTAGAAGATACAATAACAGGCTGTGTAGACAGTGCTCTAATTTGTGTAGAATGTGTAGAATGTGATAGCATAATAGAAGAGACTTATGTTGAAGTGCCTTGTGTAAATGGAGAAGGTCAATACTGTTTACCAATTGCATTTGTAGATTTAACAAACTACAATGTTTATATTGATGAGACAAGATTGAATACATTTGATATGAGTGGCTGTGATTATGATACAACAGCAGGGTATGACTTCAGTACACATATCTTATCAGGAGGTTATAACAATGGTGTATTACACAGATTAGATAGTGTTAGAATAAATGGAGTAAAATATGGTGCATTTAGCTATACATCTTACACTGAGTTAGTAGCTTACTTAAATAGCATAGATCCATTAGGAGCATGGGTAGTAGATGGAGATAGAGTAGCAGGTGGTCGCCGAGGAGGCATATATGGCGATATGCGTATCTTAAGTACAAATACAGGTGTAAGACATACGGTAGGATACAATATCAATGAATTACCTAAAGGTAGTGAGGTTATCATTCCATCAGGCTGTCATTGGGTAGTAGTAGAGGGCAAGGAGAGTGGCTGTAGAGATAGTGTTCGAGTATGTGTAGTAGGCTGTACAGTTAAAGATACGATCAGAGACACGACATGTTATAACTGTCCAGTACCAGTATGTGTAGACACAACAGAGTTACCAGGTACAGTAATTAGTATTACAACATGTGATACGGATAACAAAGTAACGATAGATGGCTTGAATCCATGTATAACATACACACCATCAAAAGGACAAACAGGTAATGATACGACATGTATAGTAGTATGTGATGACAAAGGCTACTGCGATACAACGATTATCATCATTACTGTAGAGACACCAAGAGACACGATAAGAGATAGCTTACCAGTGAATAGCGTAGATAGTATTTGTGATTTCTTACAACCACGAGGAACAGACATCACAGTAACGAGCTGTGCAGGTCAGACCTCAGGAACAGGAAATTACATCACATGGACTATCAACGAGCAAGGTTGCTTAGTATACACAGCAGGTAAAGTAAAAGGTACAGATACCTTATGTATTATGAGCTGCATTACAGGCACAGATACATGTATAGAGACTACAGTTTATGTAACCGTAACAGGTATACCACCGATAGCAATTAATAATGACACAACAACGAAAGTTAATGTACCAGTAGTTATAAATGTTATAGGCAATGATATCCAGACAGACAGTGATCCATTACAATTATGTGATGATGCTATAGTTACATACCCAGTAAATGGAACATTAAGTAATATCAATACACCATCAGGAAATGTGACTTATACACCAAATACAGACTTTACAGGAGTAGACAGCTTCCAATATGTGATATGTGATCCAGATGGTAATGATACAGCATGGGCATATGTAAGAATAGTAAGAGAAAATGAGTGTGAGTTGTATGATGCTTTCTCACCGAATGGCGATGGAGTAAATGATTACTATACGATACCATGTCCAAGTTCAAGTGCGATAGTATTCTGTGTGTACAACAGATGGGGCATAGAGGTTTACAGAAATGAGGATTACCGAGGCGAGTGGGATGGTAGATACAAAGGTGCACCACTTCCAGATGGTACATACTACTATGTTATCAAGTATATAAACAGTGCAGGAGATGATATTAATAAAGCAGGGTTTATCGTTATACATAGATAAGATGATATAAAGAGATGGTGGTAGTCAAACATTGCTACCACCTTATCTCCGAAAAGGAATAAAAAGGTAAACACAGATTCAGCTCAAAAAAGATAAATAAAAAGCAAAAGTAAAAATCATGATAAGATTAAATCAAATGAGGATAACAGTTGTAGCGATGTTGTTATTAATGACATCGATGCTGTATGGCCAACAGGAGCCTCAGTACACCCAATACATGTACAATAAGTTGCCTATGAATGCTGGTTACACAGGCTCACGCGAGGTATTAAGTATCCGCGCCTTGTATCGCAATCAGTGGGCAGGCATCAAGGGTGCACCACAGACAGCGACGTTTGCCATTCATAGTCCATTGAAGAAGGAATCCTCAGCGATAGGTTTCTATTTAGTCAATGACAGACTAGGCGTTACAAACCAGACATGGTTTGATGCTAGCTATGCCTATAGAGTAAACTTAGGCAAAGGCGTTAAGTTGAGTTTAGGAATAAATGCAGGTATATTGTGGTACAAGAGTAATCTAACAGACTTAAACATAGAAAATCAACAGGATGTAGTTTTTCAGCAGAATGTAAGTAGAATACTACCAGATGTAGGCGCAGGTTTATATTTATACCATAAATATTGGTATTTTGGAGCAAGTGTACCAAACTTTATCAAAGGCGATTTACACAATAAGGATGTTATCAAAGCTTATGCTAATGATAATACAGGGAGTTTTCTAAGTGCACACCGTACACCACATTTTATTACCATGGCAGGAGGCGTAATACCAGCAGGCAAGGTATTAAAAATACGTCCACAGATGATGTACAGATATATAGCCAGTGCGGAGCAGAAGATACCCCATACCTTAGATTTTAACTTGAGTTTATTGATTTATGATAGAGTGAATATAGGCGGAAGCTACAGAACATCATTCCACAATAAGAAGACAGGCTTAACGAACAGTGATAGCTTTGATGCTTTATTAGAAGTATGGCCAACGAAGCAGTTATTGATAGGATTTGCGTATGATTATACACTAACGAAATTAGGAGATTACAACAAAGGAAGCTATGAGGTTATCTTAGGCTATGATTTTAATTTTGAGAAGAAACGAGTAATAACGCCGAGATATTTTTAAAAGAAGAAGAAGAAAAACAATAAAACTTACCCAAGCAAGGAAAAAGTAAAATATATGAATACAATCAAACAGCTTAAACGTCAGATATTGCTAGTGCTATTACTAATGGTTATAGGAGTTTCTAGTATAGACGCACAGGTTATCGAAGGAGGCACATCAGGAGCAGGTACCACAGTAGGAGGTATAGGCAAAGCCCAGAAGTTGTATAATGATTTAGCTTACTATGAAGCGATACCATTATATGAGAGTTATCTAAAGAAGCACGATAGCACAAGAGCGATGTGTGAGCTAGGCGATTGCTACCGATTAACCTCAAACTTTGAGCGTGCAGAATATTGGTATGGCAAGGCAGTAGAGAAAGGCGATGTAGAACCGGAGTATAAGTTATACTATGCAAAGATGTTGCAGGCGAATGAGAAATACGAAGAAAGCAAAATGGTATGCTACCTACAAACAGAGTGTTCCAGAAGACAAGAGAGCAGGCAATCAGTTAAAAGCGAGTGCAGATTATGGACAGTACTTATTAACGAGAGATAGATATCAGATAAAGAATTTAAGTTTTAATACTTCGGGTTATGATTTTGCACCCATGTGGTTTGAGAAAGGACTAGTCTATTCTAGTTCTCGAGACAGTTCAAAGGCAATAGGAAGAGAACACACATGGACAGGCACACAGTTTTTTGATATGTATTATGTAGAAGGCGAGAAGACGACCTTTGGCAAGCCAAAACAGATGAAAGCAGATGCATCGACAAAATACCACGAAGCAGCAGCTACCTTTACCCCAGACAATAAGAAAGTATATTTTACGAGAAACAATTATTATCATGGTAAGGCAAAGACGAGTGATGATAAGATAATCAAATTAAAGATATTTGAGTCAGATGTAGAAGGTACGACATGGAAGAATGACAAACCATTCCAATACAACAATGATGAATATAGTGTAGGACATCCAGCACTTACACCAGATGGTAATACGATGTATTTTATTAGCGATATGCCAGGTGGCTATGGAGGCACAGATGTTTATATTACAAAGAAAGAAGGCGAAAGCTGGAGCACACCCAAGAACTTAGGCGAGCAGATCAATACAGAAGGCATGGAGATGTTCCCGTATGTATCTGAAGATGGTGTACTATATTTTGCTAGTGATGGACATGGTGGCTTAGGCGGATTGGATATCTTTAGAGTAAAGCCAGATGCTAAGACAAATCAATATGGTAAGATCAGAAATATAGGCGCACCAATCAATAGTAGTTATGATGATTTTAGCTTAGTATATGGACAAGACAAGTCAGTAGGTTATTTTACCTCAAACAGACCAGAAGGGCAAGGCTTAGATGATATCTATAGTTTTGAGGATGATGGTATTTACTTAGAAGGAATTGTAGTAGATGCAAAGACAGGCGAGCCGATATGCAACAGTAAAGTTATAATGAAGGCAAAGCTGACACAGAGTGAAGAAGGAAGAATGGAAACGGAGTGTGATGGCGAGTTTGAGTTTGGCGTAGTAAGAAACATGGATTATTGTTTTGTTGCGAGCGCAGAAGGATATAGTAGCAATGACAAAGTATGTGCTACGACAAAAGGTGTAAAAGCAGGCGAGACGGTATATGTAAAAATACCATTAGATAAAGGACAAGAGTATGCTATGAGTGTACAGGTCTTGGGCAAGAGCTTAAAATCATTACAAAATAAGAGTATAGATAGCAAGAGTCCAACATCACCGAAGAGTATAGACAGCAAGAATATAGAAAACAAAGATATAGAGAATAAGAGCATAGATAGCAAAAAGTCCAACATCACCAAAGAGTATAGACAGCAAAAGTCCAGAAGACTTAAAGCCACTAGCAGGAGCAAAGATACTATTGTCTAGCAAGTGTGAAGGCTGGACCAAAGCGTTGGTAGCAGATGAGAATGGTAAGATATGCGAGATAGTAAGATGTGATTGTGATTATATCATAGTTGCCAATGCACAAGGCTATTTGCCAGGCTATACAGAAGTTATCAAAGATGATGGCGATTGTAAGATAGACAGAAAGTGTGGAGTAAATCCAAGAGAAGAAGAAGTAATCTTAGATCCAATACCAGGCATGCCAGATGGCTATGTCTATGATCCAGAGACAGGTAAGTGGGTAGATCCAAAGACAGGCGATCAGATGGATGCGCCAAGTATAGAATTGAGAGACATTTACTATGACTTTGATAAATGGTACATAAGAGAGGAGAGTGAGCGAGACTTGAATAAGTTATTAGGTTTCTTGCAAGAGAATCCAGAAGCAATAGTTGAGATAGGCTCACACACAGATGCGAGAGCGCCGTATGATTACAATATCAAGTTATCACAACGCAGAGCACAAAGTGTAGTAGATTGGTTGATAGCGAGAGGCATTAGTAGAAATAGATTAAAACCAAAAGGATATGGCGAGACAAAGCCAGTGAATGGCTGTACAGATGGAGTAGTATGTACGGAGTATGAACACCAGAGAAACAGAAGAACAGAGTTTAAGGTCATAGGTGGTAAATTTGATATTAGCTCACTACAAAGATTTGATATGCAAGTGGATCCGTGTAAACAATGTCCATTCTAAGAAGGAAGAGACACAAACACAAAATAAGATAAACAAGCATACAGCGTCCAACACCAGGACGCTGTATCTTTTAAATATTAAAAAATCAATACCTATGTGAATTCAATATGAATTCAAATCATTTATTTCTATATTTGTGTAAATAGTTAAAATAAATGTCAAATACATATTCAAACAATAAGATATCTGGTTCAGAAGCAGTCATTCGTTCATTAGTAGAAGAAGGAATTGATTATATATATGGATATCCAGGTGGAGCAATTATGCCAATATATGATGCACTATGGCATTATTCTGATAAAATTACACATATTCTAACAAGACACGAACAAGGCGCAACACATGCAGCAGAAGGTTATGCAAGAGTAAAGGGAAAAGCAACAGCAGTTTTTGCTACTTCTGGTCCAGGTGCAACAAATTTAGTTACAGGCATAGCAGATGCAATTATGGATTCAACACCAATGGTTTGTATTACTGGTCAGGTACCAAAACATCTTTTAGGTACTGATGCATTTCAGGAAACAGATGTCGTAGGCATTACAATGCCAATTGTAAAGTGGAATTATCAAGTAACTAATGCAGCAGAAATTCCAGCAATTATTGCAAAAGCATTTTATATAGCCAATACAGGCAAACCAGGTCCAGTTTTAATTGATATTACAAAAAATGCACAGTTTGAGATGATGGAATGGAGTGGATATGAGAAGTGCGAATCTGTAAGAGCATATGATGCAAAACCAGTTATTAATATTGAGAAAATAAAACAGGCAATGCAGTAATTAATGCAGCAAAGAAACCATTGATAGTTGCTGGTCAAGGTGTAATTATTTCTAAAGCAAAAATAGAATTAGAAGCATTATCTGAAAAATCTGGTATTCCAGTTTGCTTAACGATGCAAGGCTTAGGTGCTTTTAATCCAAAAGATAAAAACTTTGTAGGCATTCCAGGTATGCATGGCAATTATTCAGTAAATATAAAAATGAATGAATGTGATGTAATGATTGCCATAGGTATGCGTTTTGATGATAGAGTAACTGGCGATGTGACAAAATTTGGAAAACAAGCTAAAATTGTTCATATTGAAATAGACCCAGTTGAGATTGATAAAGTTTTAAAAACTGAAGTTGGTGTATTAGGTGATGCAAAAGAAGTTTTAGAACAATTATTACCATATATTAATGAAAATAATCATCAAGGATGGATAAATAGTTTCAAAGAATTAGATAAAGCAGAATTGGACAAAGTAATAGATACTGCCATTCATCCAAAAACTGGTGGTATAAAAATGGGCGAAATCATGCATTTGATTGATGAAAAAACAAATGGAAACGCAATCATAGTTCCAGATGTTGGACAACATCAGATGTATGCCATGCGATATTATACATATAATTTGCCAAACTCTTGGGTAAGTAGTGGTGGATTAGGTACAATGGGATTTTCATTGCCAGCAGCAATTGGTGCGCAAATGGCAGCACCAGAGAGAACAGTGGTAGCAATAATAGGAGATGGCTGTTTCCAAATGACGATACAAGAATTAGGCACAATTTGGCAACAAAAATTACCAATCAAAATAGTGATTTTCAATAATAATTATTTGGGAATGGTAAGGCAATGGCAACAATTATTCTTTGATAATAGATACTCGCAAGTAGAATTAAAAAATCCAGATTTTGTTGCAATTTCAAAAGGATTTGGTATAGCATCATCTAAAGTAGCTGAAAGAGAAAACTTGAGTGCTGCGTTAGATGAAATGTTTGCACATGATGGACCATATGTTTTGGAAGTTACAGTAGAGAAGGAAGAAAATTTATTTCCGATGGTGCCAAGTGGCGCAGCATGTAGTGATGTGATTTTAGAACCAGCACAATAATATCTAAATGTATGATGCATTACAGCTTTTTAAACATGTGCTTGATGCAGATAAAATAGAACTTCAAGCTTATTTAGAAAAAAGCAAACAACTTACAAGAGAAAGATTTGGGAATACCATTCAGCTTTTTGCGCCATTATATTTAAGTAATGAATGTCAAAATATTTGTACTTATTGTGGTTTTAGTTTAGATAATAAACTGAAAAGAAAAACACTTACTGATAACGAAATTTTAGAAGAGGCAAAAGTATTAAAATCACTAGGTTTTGACGCTGTTCTTTTAGTAACTGGCGAAGATTATAGAGTAGATACACAGTATATTATAAATGCAATAAAATTACTAAAGCCATATTTTGCACAAATTTCTATTGAAGTACAACCATTAGAATATGATGATTATGTGCAATTGAAAAGTAATGGTGTTTATGCTGTTTTGGTTTATCAAGAAACATATAATAAAAATACATATAAATTAGTTCATCCAAAAGGAAAGAAAGCAAATTTTGAATACAGATTATCTACGCCTGAGAAAATTGGGAAAGCTGAAATTTACAAAATTGGACTTGGTGTATTGTTTGGCTTAGATACAGATTGGAAACAAGATGCCATTAAATTAGCTGAACACATTATTTTGTTATCTAAAAAATATTGGAAGTCTAAGTTTTCTGTTTCTTTTCCTAGAATTCGTCCACACGAAGGTGAATTCCAACCAAATTGCGAACTTACAGAGATTGATTTGCTTAGATTAATTGCTGCATTTAGATTAACTTTTCCAGATATCGAAATTATATTATCTACACGTGAAAGAGCAGAATTTAGAGATATTGCAATGCCTTATGGTATTACAACAATGAGTGCAGGCAGCAAAACAGCACCAGGCGAATATCATCAGCAAGAAGATAGTCTACAACAATTTGAAATAAGTGATGATAGAACGCCAAATGAAGTAGCAATACTTATCAATCATTCAGGACTAGAAGTTATATGGAAAGATTGGGATTATTGTTTGGTGTAATTTTATATTATTCATATCTTAAAGCTTCAATTGGATCAAGTTTCGATGCTTTTATCGCAGGATAAATTCCAGATATAATTCCTACAATAATACAAAAACCAATTCCTAAACTTATCCAATTCCAAGGTATAATAAAAGTACCACCTATCATTAACGAAACCATGTTGCCTACAGTTACACCAAGTATTACGCCTAAAATTCCACCAAGAAGACAGATAACTATTGCCTCTAGCAAAAATTGAGTCATTATGTTTTTATTGTTTGCACCAATTGCTTTTAATGTGCCAATTTCTTTTGTTCTTTCAGTAACACTCACAAGCATAATATTCATAAGTCCAACTGCTGCGCCAAATAATGTAATGATTCCAATTATAAAGCCAGCTAATGTAGCCATACTCATTTTTTCAACAAACATACCAGAAATGCTATCACTTTTTAAAATATCAAAATTGTTTTCTTGGTTTGGTCTTAGTTTTCTTACATTTCTCATAATAATTGTAGATGCATCAACAGCAACACCAAGGCTATCGTCTTTATTGCCTTTGATGCTAATCACATAAGATGGGTCACCATAGGCAAAATCTCGTTTTGCTTTTTTTAATGTTGTTAAAACGATATTGTCTGTGGTAATAAAACTCGAACCTTTTTCATTTAATACACCAATTACAAAATATTTTATATCATTTATTTTAATTGCATTATTGTTGATAGTGTAATTGCTTCCAAATAATTTTTTTGCAACAGAATAACCAAGTATAGCTACATTCATTCCAGATTTTAATTCTTTAGTATTGAAATTTCTTCCTTTTATAATATTGTAACCTTCAGTACTAATGTAATTTTCATCAGTACCAAGTATCATAATGTTTGGACTTGTTTTAACGTTTTTATATTTAACTGTGGCAGCTTGTGTTGCTAAATATTGGATAGAACAATCTAAGTCTTTCGCATGTTCTTTAAATGTAATAGCTTCAAGGTAAGTAATATTTCTGTATACTTTTGGTGCTACATTGTCGCCATCCAAATTAAAGCCAAGACTTTTATTTCTTATCTTAAATGTGTTTGCGCCCATTGCACTAAAACTATTTGAAAGATAAATTTTTAAACCATCTACAGATGTAAGTATGCAAACCAATGCCATAATGCCAATGCCAATAATACTACACGTAATGATTGTTCGTACAATATTTGTTTTTATTGCTTGGAAAGATATTTTAATTGTGTCTAAAATTACCACTTGCCAAATGTAAGTATTTTTTACATTTCTTAATTGTGTCTACCTTAATTTAATTAATAATTGAGTACTAAAATTTGGGTATTTTTGTAGTATTGTTTGTATAATATTATATAATATATTACTTTTAAAAAAAATAAGATGATGAAGAAAATGTTCTTTTTATTGATGTTGTTTGTGATTAAAATAAGCAATGCACAAGATAAATTAGTAGATTTTAATAGCAATACAATATTGGTTAAAATTATAGAAGTTGGAGATGATTATATTCTATTTAAAAAATATGATAATCTTGAAGGGCCAGATTATAAAGAAAGTAAATCAAATTATTCAACAGTAGTATTTGAAAATGGGAAAGTAGAAGTACTTAATAAAAAATATGTAGGTAAAAAAGATAAATCAAACAGACCTAGATTTAAATTAGTTAATAACTTTAAATACAATACAATAGAACTAGACCTTCTGGCATTTTACACAAATGATGTGCTTGTACAATATACAAGATTTTTAAAGAAAAAAAATATAGCAATCACCATTCCATTCAGAGCTGGATGGATTAGAAACAGATACAATGGTATTTATCTAATCGATTTGCCAAATTATTATCCAGAAAGTTATTATAACAACAGTAGTAGTTATTATTATTACGACAATTATAATTATAAAAAATCACATGGATATAAATTTTTAACTGGTGCAAATTTCAAGTTTTTCTGGAGAGATAAATATAAAGTAAGAGGCTATGCTGGACCAGAATTTATTGTCGGTTTTTTGAGCACTAAGGCATCAAATTATAATTATAGTTATTATGGAAATGGTTCTTATTATCAATATAGATATACAAAAGGCTTTATTGGCTTGATGGGAACTGTAGGTATGATAGCTCAACCAACAAATATGCTTAGCTTTAAATTAGAATGGGCAGGTGGTTTTGTTGGAGTATTAGGAAAAAAGAATATAAGCTACAGTAATTCATATTATAGTTATAATTTTTACAATCAAAAAGTAAGAGGAATTGGTAGAATGACGTTTAGTATAGGATTCAATTTCTAGGCTACTAATCTACGAAAGGCAATACTTTTGGTCCTTGTGCATTTACTTTGCTCACATATACTTCAGACTTAATACCCAAATTATTCATGACTGCTTTCATAGCATCGCCAACTTGGTGTGCAACGTCTTTGCCTTTGCACAGTGCAAATACACTTGGGCCACTTCCACTAATGCTACTACCTAATGCACCATTTTCTATGGCAGCATTTTTCATATCATAAAATCCAGGAATTAATTTGCTTCTGTATGGTTCTGCAATATAGTCTATTAAGCTTCTTCCAATTAAATCATAATCACCACGCAATAAACCTATCATTAAACCACCAACATTGGCACTTTGACGTAATGAATGTGCTAATGATATATCTTTTGGTAATATTTCTCTTGCTTCTTTAGTTAATACAATCACATCTGGATTGATAACGGCACACCATAATTCTTCTGGAACAGGAATTTGAATGATGTCTAATGGTTCGTAGCTTCTTACTAAAATGAAGACACCAAACAAACTTGCTGCTACATTGTCTGCAATGGCTGCATCACAAGCTGCTTTTTCAGCATCAATTAAAAATGGAAGCATTTCATTTTTTGTCAATTTTTCATTGCATAGCATATTTATAGCATATACACCAGCTACTGCACTAGCTGCACTACTACCTAAACCACTTCCACTTGGCATCATTTTTTTAAGCCAAATTTTGCAACCAAAATCAACATTGATGTAATCTAAATATTCTTGAATAGCTACTGTTGCAGAGTTTTTTAGTGGATTTCTTGGTAATACACCACCATCGCCTTCTATGTCTACGATTTCTACGCCTTTTTCTGCTTTAATTTCCATTATCAACTCATCACCTGGTTTTTCGATTGCAAAACCTAAAACATCAAAACCACATGCTACATTTGCTACTGTTGCTGGTGCGAAAACTCTAATTTTATCTCCAATTTTCATTTTATTTCCTTCAATCTTATATCAATTAATTGGCTAAATAATTGCCTAAACTAATTATTTCTGCAAATACGCCAGCTGCAGTTACTTCTGCTCCAGCACCTGGTCCTTTTACTACTAATGGGTTGTTTTTATATCTATCTGTTGTAAATACTATCATGTTGTCACTACCATTCAAATTGTAAAATGGATGTTGAGTATCTACTTCTTTTAGAGCAATTTCTACTTTGTTGTTTTCAATAATTGCCATGTATCTAAGCACTTTGTCTTTTTTCTCAGCTTTAGATTTTAGTTTTTCATACAATTCATCTAACTCTGTTAGTTTTTGCATAAAACTCTTTAAATCTAAACTTCTTAATTCTTTTGGTACTAAATTTTCTACTTTAATTTGTTCAAGCTCCAATTGGCTACCACATTCTCTTGAAAGTATAAGTGCTTTTCTTGCAACATCCAATCCACTCAAATCATCTCTTGGATCTGGTTCTGTAAATCCTTTTTCTTTTATACAATGTTAGAAAATAATGCATCACCTTTATAATTATTAAAAATATAAGAAAGTGTGCCAGAAAGTACAGCTTCAATTTTTAGAATTCTATCGCCAGAGTTTAATAGTGCATGTAATGTATTGATGATTGGTAAGCCAGCACCAACATTGGTTTCATACATAAATCTTGAGTTCGATTTTTTTGCTGTTTCTCTCAATGCAACATATTTTGCATAAGAAAGTGTATTTGCAATTTTATTTGGCGTTACAATAGATATGCTTTTCTTTAATATTTTTTCGTAATGTTCTACATAAGCTTTGTTTGATGAGCAATCTACTAAAATTGAATTTGCAAAGTTTAATTCAATTATTCTATTGATAAATGTATTTGTATTTGCGTCTTCTTTTTGTTCTTCAATCGTTGCTTGTATATTATTTATGTTGATGCCATTGCTATCAATAACCATTTGTTTAGAATTGATGATTCCAATCAAATTAATTTTTACATTTTTCTCTTTTTCTAAGTATTGTTGTTGTTGGTGTAATTGTTTTATCAATGTACTTCCAATTAGTCCTGTGTAGCCAACTAAGAAAATATTGATTGATTGTTTGTCTTGAATAAAAAAGATTTCGTGCAGTGCGTTTAATGCTTTTGCTTCATTGTATCTATCGATTACAGCAGTGATATTTAATTCTGATGAACCTTGTGCAATTGCTTTAACATTGATGCCATTTTTTCCTAATGCTTTAAACATTTTTGCAGAAACGCCTGGTACACTGTTCATGTTTTCGCCAATTACTGCAATAATTGTTTTATCTAATTCTATTACTAATGGTTGTATATATTTATTTTGAATTTCATATTTGAATTCTTCTTCAACAGCTTTTTGGCATTTTTTTACATCATTTGGTAGTACACCAAAGCAAATCGAATGTTCTGATGAGCCTTGTGTAAGGAAAATTATATTTACACCAGCTCTTGAAAATGCACCAAATAATCTTGATGCTATTCCAATCACACCTACCATTCCTGTACCTTCCATTCTTAATAATGCAATGTCAGAAATAGATGAAATGCCTTTGATAATATTGCTTGACTTGCCTGTGTTTTTAGAAATATACGTGCCTGGGTGTTCTGGATTAAAAGTATTTTTAATAATAATAGGAATGCCTTTTACATAAGCTGGTTGAATTGTAGGTGGATAAATTACCTTAGCACCAAAGTGTGATAATTCCATAGCTTCTTTATAACTTAAAGTAGGAATAGTAAGTGCCTGCTCAACTCTTCTTGGGTCTGCTGTAAGTACACCATTTACATCTGTCCAAATTTCTATTGAATCTACTTTTAGTGCTGCACCAAAAATTGCTGCAGTATAGTCTGAGCCACCTCTGCCTAACGTTGTAATGTTATCATGCTCATCTGTGCCAATAAAACCTGTGACAACAGCAGTGCCGTGTATATTGTCAAAATATTCAATGATATTTTTATTAGTTCTATCGAAATTTACTTTTGCAGATAAATAATTGCTGTCAGTTTTTATTAATTGCGTAGCATTTACATAAATACCTTTTAATCCAACTTCTTTCAATGCACCAGCAATGATAAAACATGATAATCTTTCTCCAAAACTCACCAGTCTTGCTAATGTTTTGTCCGACAGTTCGCCTAATAAATGTATGCCACCAAGTATGTTTTCTACTCTTTGTAAGCCTTCTTCTAGTTCTTCTACTAATGCTGGTTTTATTGTTTTTTTAGTAATTAAAGCATGAATAGCATCTAGATGTCTTGCTTTAATGTTTTCTAATATTTCAGTATAAGTATTGTCTCTCTTTTCTGCTAATTTTCCAGCATTAATGAGTTGGTCTGTTATTTTGGTAAAAGCAGAACATACAAGTACAACTTCGTTGCCTTGTTTTTTCTCTTTTTTTATGATTTCAATAATTTTTCTGATGTTTTCTACAGAACCTACAGACGTTCCTCCAAACTTTAGTATCTTCATAAATATTTTAACTTAATTTGCTTAAATTTGCGTTACTTCAAAAGTAATAAATAGAATGCTAATATTTATGCATACCTTAGTGAATTAAATTAATTTAAAATTAAATGTTGAGGTTTTTATATACTTTATACAGTATTTGGCTTGCGGTCTCATTTTTTTTAATGACACCATTCATGTTGCTTTTTTTTATTTTATGTAAAATATTTGTGCCATACAAACATCAAATAAAAGTAGTGTACTATATTAATCGTACTTTTTTCTTTTTTTGGTCTGCATTTACAGCAATTAGATACAAAATAAAAGGAATAGAATATGTTGATAAAAAACAGACGTACATATGTGTATTAAATCATACAAATTCTGCTGATATGATAGCTGCTGCGTATGGTGGCAGAGTGTATGCAAAGCCATTAATCAAAAGAGAATTAACATTGATACCATTTTTAGGTCAAATCTTCAAATTAAGTTGTATCGCTGTAGATAGAAGCAGCTCTGAAGCAAGAAAACAGAGTAAAGAAAATATGTTAAGTGATTTAAATAAAGGAATTTCTATGCTTATTTTTCCCGAAGGAACTAGAAATAGAACAGGCAAGCCATTGAAGGAATTTTTTGATGGTGCATTTGATATTGCTGTAAGTGCAAATTTACCAGTAATTCCTATGGTATTTACAAATATAAAAAAAATAAATCCAAGACATGACTTGGTATTTAAGCCAGAAACTTTGGAAGTTAATCATCTAGAACCAATTTTTCCTGATGGAAACGATGAGTTGGCTGTGCAAACTTTAAAAGAAAAAACATTCAAAGCAATGTGGAATTTTTTAGTGATGCATGATGAAGGATTTAAAAATTTTGAATTAATATGAGTGTCGGAATTAGTTATTTGTCTGTTGTGCCTATACGTGCAACACCTTCAGATAAAGCTGAGTTAGTTAGTCAGCTATTATTTGGTGAAACATTTGACATTATAGAACAGCAAGAAAAATGGACTAAGATTAGATTGCACCATGATGCATATGAAGGTTGGATTGATAATAAACAATATCAATTGGTTGATAAATTAAATAGTAATAAATTTGTTGTAGATAAAAACTTATTATATAAAAATAAAATTTATTATACAATGGGCAGTTTTGTTGATTTTGACATTAAAAAAAAGCAACAAAATTCAATTATTTCTACTGCAAAACAACTACTAAATGTTCCGTATTTGTGGGGCGGTCGTTCTATTTTTGGTATTGATTGTTCTGGATTTGTGCAGATTGTTTATCGTGTAAATGGAATTAATTTGCCACGTGATGCCTATCAGCAAGCAGAAGTAGGTGAGTTGGTAGATATTGAAAATGCTAAAACTAATGACCTAGCATATTTTGCCAACGATGCTGGTAAAATAATACATGTAGGTATTGTAATTAGAAATAGAAATTCGATAAAAATCATTCATGCATCAGGCAAAGTAAGAATAGATATTTTAAACAAAAAAGGCATCTATAATGAAGAAACTAAGACGTATTCACATCAATTACATAGCATAAAAAGAATTGAGAAGTGACTATGATAAGTCAGTCAAACTTTTCTCTAAAGTATTTAATTTAGATTGTCCATCTTCTAATTTCTTTCTTTCGTTTTCTATTATTTCTGGCTTAGCATTTTGTACGAATTTTTCATTGCTTAATTTTTTCTCAATGCTTGCAATAAAACCTTTGTAATACTCAATTTCTTTTTCTATTTTTTGTTTTTCTTCTGCTGTATTTACTTGAATTCCTGTAATGATGTATAATTTGTCTTTGTCAATAAGTTGTGATACACTATTGGCAACTTCTGATGATGTGAATTGTATTGGATTGATGTTTGCCAGTTTTACTAATGCTGCTTCATATTCTTTGTAGAATGATGCGTCTTCGCATTGTACTTGTACATCTATCACATGTTTTGGCGATAGTCCATTTCTATTTCTTACGTCTCTGATTGCTGCAATAAATTGCTTTGCTTTTTCGCCTTTCGCTATTTCTTTTTCATTAATATTTCCAGCACTTGGGTATGTTGCAACAATAATATCAGTATTGTTTTCATTTAATAAATGATAGATTTCTTCAGTAACAAATGGCATAAATGGATGCATTAATTTCATTAATTGCTCAAAATATGCAATAGTTTTTTGGTATGTATTTTTGTCTATTTTTTCGCCAAATGGTGGCTTTACATATTCCAAATACCAAGAGCAAAAATCATCCCAAATAAAACTATAAAGTGTTGTTAGTACTTCTGATAAACGATATTGTTCGTATAGTTTATTGGTGGTTTCAATGGTTTGATTTAATTTATTTTCAAACCATGTAAATGCTGATTGATTTAGGATTTGTGAAGTAGAATGTTCATTATCTATTTCCCAACCTTTTACTAATCGCAAAGCATTCCATATTTTATTGGTGAAGTTTCTACCTTGCTCACAAGATTTTTCATCAAATAATAAATCGTTTCCAGCAGGCGAGGAGAATAGCATTCCAGTGCGCACACCATCAGCACCATATTTGTCAATCAAATCAATTGGGTCAGGCGAGTTGCCTAATGATTTAGACATTTTTCTGCCTTGTTTGTCACGAACAATTCCTGTTAGATATACATTTCTAAAAGGTTTCTCATTTCGGTATTCATATCCAGCAATAATCATACGTGCAACCCAAAAGAATAAAATTTCTGGTGCAGTAACTAAATCATTAGTTGGATAATAATAATTGATATCTTTTCCGTTTGGTTCTTTAAATCCATCGAAAACAGATATTGGCCATAGCCAAGATGAGAACCAAGTATCTAATACATCTTCATCTTGTTTTAGATTTGATGTGTTTGAATTCGGATTTTTTTCTAAATATATTTTTAATGCTTCATCATGTGTTTTTGCTACTACATGGTTTCCTTTATCATCATACCAAGCAGGAATTTGATGTCCCCACCATAATTGTCTTGAGATGCACCAATCGTGTACATTTTCCATCCAATGCTTGTATGTGTTCTTAAACTTTTCAGGCATTAATTTAATTTCATCATCCATTACTGATTTTAATGCTGGTTGTGCTAATTCTTCCATTTTCAAAAACCATTGCATAGAAAGTTTTGGTTCTATTACAGCATCTGTGCGTTCAGAATAGCCAACTTTATTTTTAATGTCTTCAATTTTAAGTAGATGATTTTTTTCTTCTAATTCGATAGCCACTTTTTTTCGCGCAGCAAATCTATCTTCGCCAATATATAATTGAGCTTTTTCACTCAAGGTGCCATCGTCATTCAATATATCAATTACTTCAAGATTGTGTTTTATACCAAGATTATAATCATTAATATCATGTGCTGGTGTTACTTTTAATGCACCTGTTCCAAATTCAATATCAATGTAATCATCAAAAATAACTGGAATTATTTTGTTGAGTAATGGTAGAATTGCCTTTTTTTCTTTTAAGTGTTTGTATCTTTCATCATCTGGATGTACACAAACTGCAGTATCACCAAATAACGTTTCTGGTCTTGTTGTGGCAACAGTGATATATTCATCAGTTGCTTGATTG
Source organism: Sphingobacteriales bacterium (assembly GCA_016699615.1). NCBI lineage: Bacteria > Pseudomonadati > Bacteroidota > Sphingobacteriia > Sphingobacteriales > Sphingobacteriales bacterium. The sequence continues at coordinate 2,411,549 of CP064984.1, forward strand.
TTTTCATCAGCGATGAAATATTTAATGTAATATAATTTGGAGTTAACTTCTTTATGAATTACTTCTTCATCAGAAACAGCAGTTTTGCCTTTTGGATCCCAATTGACCATACGTACACCACGATATATTTTTCCTTTATTGTATAAATCAATAAAAACTTCTATCACTGCATCACTCAATGAATCATCCATAGTGAATTTTGTGCGTTCCCAGTCGCATGATGCACCAAGTTTTTCTAGTTGTTTCAGGATAATTCCACCATATTTGCTTTTCCATTCCCAAGCATGTTCTAAAAACTCTTTTCTACTTAAATCTTTTTTTTCAATTCCTTTTTCTTTTAGTAATGCAACTACCTTTGCTTCTGTTGCAATAGATGCGTGGTCTGTGCCTGGAACCCAACATGCGTTTTTTCCTTGCATGCGCGCACGTCTAATCAATACATCTTGTATAGTATTGTTGAGCATGTGTCCCATGTGCAAAACGCCTGTTACGTTTGGTGGTGGAATTACAATTGTATATGGTTCTCTCTCGTCTGGCTCAGAATGAAAATATCCTTTTTCCATCCAGTGTTTGTACCATTTTTGCTCTATCTCGTTTTGGTTTATATTTTTAGGTAGTTCCATCATCTGAATTAAAGTTGCAATTTATATAAAAATGCAAATTTAATCATTTAGATTACTAATGAAAATTCTAATTTAAAATGAAATGTTTTGATAATGTATGTGTTCTAATTTATGAGATTTAGTTTGTGCTTATTGGCGTTACTGTAAAGCCTTTGTTTTGTAATAGTTTTATTAAACCATTTTTGCCTGCAAGATGACCAGCGCCAACAGCAAAAAAACTTGTTTTTTTGCTTGCAATTTGTTCAATTTTTGCTATCCATTTTTCGTTTCTATCGTCTAATAATATTATCTTATAAATGCTCATATCGCCAGTAAAATTATTTTCAAATTGCTCGTTTAAATAATTTAAATCTTGTTTTTTATAAGCTTGAACCATTTCATTATACTGTGTGATTTGTTCATCGTAGTTGTGTAGGTTTTTTACTAAGTTTTGATATTGTAATTTTAGCGGAATACTATCGATAATTGCTAATTGTTCTTCAAATTTTTCCAATCCAATTTTTCCAATATTATTTTCGGATGCTAAATCATTTAATTCATTTTCGTAAACTTTTTTATTTTCTCCAATGATGCTTAATAAGATAAATTGTTCTACATAAAATGGTTTAAGCTTTGTGTATACATTTTCAAAAATTGCTTTGCTCATGCCAAATTTTTCAATTAAAAATTCTTCTAAATCATTGTATTCTTTATCAGAAATAAAGTCCTTGATGTTTTTGTCTTCTGGTAATAAACTTAATTCTGTTAGTTTTGCTTCATTTATCTCAGTCAAGTCTAGTTCCATAACTAATTGCTCACATGCTTTAAGTTTTTTTATGGTATTCTTCCCAATAAAAAAATCATCATATGGTATTGCATGGATAGTGCCAAATAGATATGATGGTGCTTTAAGATTATTGCCTGATATTTCCCACAGAATAGAATTTTGATTAGGTAAAGTTGTTTTGTTACTTTTTTTAGATTTCTCTGTTGCAGATAAAAGTTGTATGGCAAACATCATGATAATAAAAGCATTAGATTTCATTGTCTTTTTTTACAAATTTAATGTATTATGGAATACCAAATTATTTCTAAACATTTTTTAAGAATTTTATTTTGCTAAGTATAAATTAAGGTATGATATTTGACAACTTACTTTTTATGCGAAATAGTATATTCATATTTGTTGCTTTAATTTTATTTTCTTTTACACCTACAAAAGATGAGCCATATGTTTTATGGAACAAAGAAAGAAAATTACTATGGTCAGATTTTAATGCAAAGCCAAATAATCTTGGTGCAGAAGCAGCCATGACTTCATCTTCTATAGAATTTGGCTATTCTGCAACAAACACAAAATATCAATTTCAAATTATAAGTAAGTTTTTCCCCAATCTTTCTTGGAGTATAAAGAGCAAGCAATCAAATTATATTTTACAACACGAACAGTTGCATTTTGATATTACAGAACTGTACACGAGAAAACTTATAAAAAGTATTCAGGATAATGTAAAAACAAAAAAAGATGTAAATAAAATTAGTGTGCTTGTACAGAAAAATATGAGTGATTGGAATAAAGATCAGGATTTATATGATAAGGAAACAAAACACAGCATCAATACTGAAAAACAAGCATATTGGAATGAATACGTTAATTCACAATTGGACTCAATGCAGAAATATACAAATTATAAGTTTGTGAAAATTTTAAAATAAATTCTGTTTGCTATTAATTTCTGATTCATATCCAATATCAACTAATAGGTTATTACTATCAGCAGCAGTTGTAGCTAAAAAATCACATCTTTCATTTTCTTTATGCTCATTGTGTCCTTTTATCCAAGTAAATTTTATTTGATGTTTTTTGTATGATGCATAAAATCTCAACCAAAGGTCTTTGTTCTTCTTTTTAGCAAAGTCAGGTTTCTTTAGCCAAGAAAATAACCAAGATTTTTCTACACTATCTACTACATATTTTGAGTCAGAAAATATTGTAATATTCTGCCCATCTTTTTTTATTGCTTCTAAGCCAATAATACATGCCAAAAGTTCCATTCTATTGTTTGTTGTTAGCCTGAAGCCTTCACTAATTTCTTTGTAATGTTGTCCTAAACGCAAAATTACACCATATCCACCTTTCCCAGGATTTCCTCTTGCGGCACCATCTGTGTAAATTTCAATCATTATTTTGAGTATCTTGCAAATCTATTCATAATTAGTAATATGACCAAGAAAGAAAAGGCATCTTTTGTTGTAGATATATTAAATCAATTATTTCCAGAAACACCAATACCATTGGATCACAAAGATGCATACACCATGTTGATAGCTGTCTTGCTTTCAGCACAATGCACAGATGAACGCGTAAATAAAATAACACCATTGTTGTTTAAGAAAGCAGATACACCAAAAAAATGATACAACTTTCTGTAGAAGAAATTAAAGAAATAATTAGACCATGTGGTTTGTCTCCACAAAAATCAAAAGCAATATATGAGTTGTCAAAAATTTTAGTAGAACAATATAATTCTAATGTTCCAAGTACATTTGAGGCATTAGAAGCATTGCCGGGTGTTGGACACAAAACTGCATCTGTTGTGATGAGCCAGATTTTTGGCTATCCAGCTTTTCCAGTAGATACACATATTCACAGGCTTGCTTATCGTTGGGGTTTGAGTAATGGCAAGAGCGTAACACAGACAGAAAAAGATTTAAAGCATATATTTAATGAAAATTTATGGAATAAATTACATTTGCAAATTATATATTATGGTAGAACATATTGTAAGGCAAGACAACATATAGTAGAGAATTGTGTAATGTGTAAAAATATTGGAGTTAAGAGCAGAATTTAATTTTTTTTATTATCTTTATCCGAAACTAATCTTAATTTAATATTATGAGTAGAAAAAAAATATTGTTATTTACTTTAGTAGTAACTTTTGTATTACAAACTCAAAATTCATTCGCACAAAAAAAGAAAAACTTTGGTGGCGATGATGCAAGTGGTCATGCTGTTGGTATATCTTTAGGGCCAGCATGGGCATTAACTGATTTAGGTGGTGCTAATAAAATTAGTACACCATTTATAAAAGATTTAGATTTCCCAGGTACAAAATTTGGATTATCTGCTTTTTATAAATATCACATAAATGAATGGGTTGCTGTTAGAGCAAATTTAATGTGGGCTATGTTGCATGGAGATGATAGATTTATTAGTGGACCAGATGTTTATGCAGTACATAGTGATGTAAATGATGCATTTTTTAGAAAAGTAAGAAATCTAGATTTTAAAACTCATTTGTTTCAAATAAATGCTATGGCAGAAGTAAATTTGAAGAAATACGATCCAAGAGCATATGGAAAAGGAGATAAATTGAGATGGGCACCATATGTAGGTGGTGGTGTAGGAATGTTTTTCTTTAATCCATGGACTAAAACATTTGATGCAACCAATGTAGCTGATAATCCATATATTTCAACAGCTGAGGCTACAGCATTAGAAGAATATAATGGTAAAAAGATTAAACTTAGAAAATTAGCTACAGAAGGAAGTTCATATAAACCAATTAATTTTAATTTATCTGCGATGTTAGGTATTAAGTTTAATGTTTCAGAAAGAATTTCAGTAGCATTAGAAGGTTGGTATCATCAAACATTTACGGATAGATTAGATGATGTGGATGGAAATTATCCAAATTTAGATGTATATACTGCAATGACACCATTACAAAAAGCAATGTCTGTAAGATATTATGAAATTGCTTCTGATATAGATCCAAATGGTTACTATAGTGCAAGTATATGGTCTGGAAATACAGGACAAGAAAGAGGCGATAATAATATTACGGATGCTAAAGGTAAAAATGACCAGTTTTTTAATATACATGCAACAGTAACTATTAACTTGTTAAGAAACAATAAAGGTAAATCATTTGGTTGTGGAAGTAGGAATCCATACAATCATAAATTTAGTTGCCCAAAATGGTAATATAACTTTTAATATAATTTTATTGGAAAGGCTGTCAATTTTGACAGCCATTCTTTTTTTAACAAAAGTATAGTTTCTTGCAACTCATATTGCATATATTTGAAAGAAATACTTATGTCTGATAAAAATTCTTTCTTTAGTTTATCTAATTATTTCAGTTTATACAATCAATTCTTGGATACGCCAATTGCCAAGTCATTAAATCTTAGAAAAATATCTGAAAAATTTGTTTATGAAGGCGCAAAAAATGGTGTAAAAATCGCCTCGAAAACTTCTACAATTTTTAAATCAAATAACAAACAACCCGAAAGATTAAATCCAAAATCTAGTAATAATGTTTTTGACTTAAATTATAATGAAGAGCAAATAATTATTCAAGAAACTATCCAGCAGTTTGCACAAAAAATGAGAGTTGATGCAGAAAAAACAGATGAAGCTGGAAAAATATCAGATGATTTGTGGCAATCTTATCATGAATTGCAGCTACCATACATGCAAACACCAGAGCGTTTAGGTGGAATTATGCAAGAAAAATCAACTGTAACTCAAATGTTGATAATAGAAAATTTAGCACATGGAGATTTGGGAATGACTTATGCGTTTTATACAAGCAATAGTGTATTAAATGCAATTGTTGAGTTTGGAACAAATGCGCAACAAGAAGAATTAGTTCCAAAGTTTCTAAGTGATACACCAATGATAGCTACAATTGCTGTTAATGAACCAACACCATTATTTTCTCCATTTGAACTGAGTACAAAAGCCACAAAAAACGAAGAAAATTACATTTTAAATGGTATAAAAAATATGGTACCACTTGGCAAGCAAGCAGAATATCTTTTAGTTGCTGCTCAAGATGAAAGTAATAGCATAAAAATATTCATTGTTGCAACAAATCAAAATGGTTTAGAAATAACTACAGATAAGAGTATGGGACTTAACTCAGCAGAATTATGTACTGTTAAATTAGATAATGTTGTCGTACATGCATCTGCAATATTAGGTGATGATAGTTTTAATTATGATAAGTTTATAACGTACAGTAGATTAGGTTGGTGTGCTTTAGCAGTTGGTTGTTGCCAAGCAGTTTTGGATTATGTAATACCATATGCAAATGATAGATATGCATTTGGTGAGCCAATAAGCAACAGGCAAGCAGTTGCATTTATGATTGCAGATATGAAAATTGAATTGGATAGTATGCGCATTTTGTTGCAAAGAGCTGTTGCATTAGCAGAACAAGATAAAGATTTCTCCAAACAAGCATATTTGGCATATATATTATGTTCTGAAAAATCTATGCAGATAGGCACAAATGGCGTGCAACTATTGGGAGGACATGGATATGTTCGAGATTTTCCAGTAGAAAGATGGTATAGAGATTTAAGAGCAGTATCTATTTGTACAAATGGATTACATATTTAATTAAATTATTTTAATAATAAACATATGAATTTAGAAATACCAAAAAAGTTTTATGCATTACAGAATGCAGCAACTTTAGTAGCAAAAAATATATTTAGACCAATTTCAAGAAAATACGATGTAGCTGAACATGATTATCCAGTTGAGCTAGATTTATTAGCATCTGGACTTAATGGATTGAATGATGGCTCAGATGCACCAATTGGTGGCACAAATGCAAAGTCTGACTCAAACACTGATGCAGTGAAGAATGGTGCTAATATGGCTAACTGTGTTAATATTCAAGCGTTATGCTACGGTGATGTTGGATTGTTATTGTCAATACCAGGACAAGGTTTAGGCAATGCAGCAATTAATGCTGTAGCAAATAAAGAACAATTAGAAAAATTCTCAAAATCTTGGGCAGCAATGGCAATTACAGAACCCAATTGTGGTTCAGATTCTTCTGCAATAACTACCACAGCAACAAAAGATGGCGATGATTATATTTTAAATGGCGAAAAATATTTGTTACAGCAGGCGAACGTGCCAATGCTGTTGTAGTTTGGGCTACATTAGATAAAAATATTGGAAAAGCTGCAATCAAATCTTTTGTGGTAGAAAAAGGCACACCAGGAATGGAAATTGCTCGCTTAGAAAAAAAATTAGGCATTCGCGCATCAGATACAGCAGCAATTACATTTACAGATTGTAGAGTGCCAGCAAAAAATCTTTTAGGTACTGCCGAAATTGATGTGAAAAAAGGATTTGGTGGTGTAATGGAAACATTTGATAACACTAGACCATTTGTGGCATCAATGGCAAATGGTGTAGCAGAAGCATGTATTGAAAGAACTAAAGAATTATTAAAAGAAAAAGTAAATTTAGATTATAAAACACCAATTAATAATACCAAAACAATAGAAGCTGAGCTATATAAAATGGAAGCCGAATATGAAGCAACAAGATTATTGACTCTAAAAGCATGGATGGCTGATAATAGAAAGCCAAACTCTTTAGAAGCTTCTATTTGTAAAGCAAAAGCTGGTAGGATTACAAATTATATTTCGCTAAAGTGTGTTGAGTTATGTAGTTCATTAGGCTATTCTCATGCTGAATTATTAGAAAAATGGGCACGTGACTCTAAGATTTTAGATATATTTGAAGGAACTCAACAAATACAACAACTAATTATTGCAAGAAGATTATTAAATAAATCATCTGCAGAATTGAAATAATATTATTATGATTAAAAAGGAAATTACTTTTTCAGATATCGTTACTCAACTACCAAAAGTAATCACAGATTTACCTAAAATTGCAACTGCATTATATTATAATTTTACAGTAAAATCTAATACTGAGATTACATTTGCTGATCTATTTCAGAAGACAGCAACAAAATTTCCTAATAATATATGTATTTATTATTTAGATAAAAAATGGACATACAAAGCATTTGATTTGTGGACGAATAGATTAGCCAATCAGTTTTCTTCATTAGGTATTAGAAAAGGTGATGTTGTTGCAGTATTATTAGAAAATAGACCAGAAGTATTAGCTGTGGCTATGGCTATGGCAAAAATTGGTGGCATTGTTGCATTGATAAATCCTGCACAGAAAAACAAAACACTAATTCATAGCTTGAAGTTAGCATCGCCAAAATTGTTTTTAGTTGGTACAGAACTTATACAAAACTATATTGATATTAAAGATGAATTAGAATTATCAAAAAAACAGATTTTTTGTTATTCAAAACGAGTTAATCAAATATAAAAAAAATAATATCGAAGTATTTGATATAGAATCTGAAAACTTTTCTGAAACAAAACTTACAAAGAAAGTTCAATTATTTGCAAAAGATCCAGTGTTGTATATATATACATCAGGTACAACAGGCTTGCCAAAAGCATCAGTAATTAGTAATTTAAGATGGATAAAAGCATACAGTGCATTTGGATTAACAACATTAAGATTAAACGATAAAGATATTCTATATGTGCCATTGCCATTAATACATGGTACTGCAATGTTAGTATGTTGGTCGTCTGTGTTGGCTGGTGGCGCAGCTATGGTAATTAAAAATAAATTTAGTGTATCTGATTTTTGGAAAGATATAAAATATTATAATGCAACAGGTTTTGGATATATTGGAGAAATGTGTCGTTATTTGTTGAATACATCAGAACATCCATTGGAAAAAAATAATTCTTTGCAAAAAATGATAGGCAATGGAATGCGCCCAGAAATTTGGCAACAATTTAAACAGAGATTTGATATAGAGCAAGTGGCGGAGTTTTATGCATCAAGCGAAGGCAATATTGCATTCTTTAATATATTTAATCTAGACCAAACTATGGGTTTCTCAATTACAAGCTATGCCATAGTTGAATATGATAAAGAAAAAGATGAAATTGTAAGAGATAAAAATGGCTTTTGCAAAAAAGTGGGCAGCAACCAAATAGGCTTGTTGCTTGGCGAAATTAATGAGCGTTATCCTTTTGATGGTTATACAGAAAAAGATAAAACATCATCATCTGTTATGAAAAATGTATTTAAAAAAGGCGATGCATATTTTAATACTGGTGATTTGGTGAAAGATATGGGCTTTGCACACACACAATTTGTAGATAGGCTAGGTGATACATTTAGATGGAAAAGCGAAAACGTTTCAACAACTGAGGTAGAAAGTATTATTAACCAATATAAATTAATAGATGAAAGTGTAGTGTATGGTGTAAGCGTTGCTGGCGCAAATGGAAGAGCAGGAATGGCAAATCTAATTTTTAAACCAAAAAATGCTGAAAATTTTAATTTTGAATTATTCTATAATTATCTGTCTAAAGAATTGCCACCATATGCAATTCCAATATTCTTAAAAATATCCAAACAAACAACAGTTACATCAACATTTAAGTATCAAAAAAATGAGCTTAAAGAAAACGCATATCATCAATACAAAAATGAAGATATATATATATTGATTGATAAGAAGTATGTTTTGATGAATGACGAAATTTATGAAAAATTAATGAGTGAACAGATACGGTTGTAAAACTTATGTGCTATTATTGTTCATCATTATATGAAAATTAGAATAGCTTTTCATTCAGATATTCCAAAAATTATTGCTGTTGCAGAAAAAGTATTTAAGCAACACTATGCAAATATTCTTTCTCAAGCGCAAATAGATTATATGTATGATAAAACATATAGTAACGAATCTTTGCTACAACAGATGAAAGATGGCGTTACTTATTTTATTTGTGAAATTGATGAAATACCAGTTGCGTATATGGCATATTTTTTAAAAGAAGATAATAATATTTATCTATCAAAGTTGTATGTAGATATGTCTATGCACAAATCTGGTGTAGGAAAACAATTGTATCAAACTTTAGAAAATATCGCAATTAAGAATAAATGCGATTATATAGAATTGAATGTACATAGAAAAAATACAGCTATGTATTTCTATAAAAAAATGGGTTTTGAACTACATGAAAATACTGATATTGCCTTTGGCAAATATTCGTTGTGTGATTATGTATTAAGAAAATACTTGAAGCCAAAATAGCTTCAAGTACTTCAATTTTTATTTAGCAATATTCTTCGTATGCAGCAACTAAATTGTCTGCTATCATTTTGGCTGGTCTTCCTTCTATCATATGTCTTTCGATGAAGTGTACCAACTTGCCATCTTTGAACAATGCAATGCTTGGTGAGCTTGGTGGATAAGGAAATGTAAGCTCTCTTGCTTTTGCAACAGCTTCGCTATCTACACCAGCAAATACAGTTGCTAATTTGCTTGGTTTTTTTTCTGCTTCAGTAGAAATAATTGCAGCTGGACGTGCATTTGCAGCAGCGCAACCACAAACTGAATTAATGACTAAAAGCACTGTTCCTTCAGATTGAGCAACAACTTCTGTTACTTCGTCTGCTGTTTTTAATGCTTGAAAACCTTTTGATGTTAATTCGGCTTCCATTGGTTTGGTTAAGTGTTCTGGATACATATTTGTGTATTTTGATAATTAAGTAATAAAATATTTTAATAAAGATGTTCAAAAATTGTGCTATGGTTTTTCTATGTCAATTTGTCTTTTTTATTTGAAATTTTAATTCTTGGATTTATGAATTATACAGTAATAATTTCATTATTACATTGCTCCATTATTAAATTATAAAAACCCAAGTTCTAATTTTGCTTCTTCAGTCATCATATCTTGATCCCAAGGTGGGTCGAAAAGTAATTTCAACATTGCAACTTCATTTACGCCATCAATTGCTTTTATTTTTTGCTCTACTTCAGCTGGCAAACTTTCTGCTGCTGGACAGTTTGGTGCTGTTAATGTCATTAATATATGCACGTCATTGTTTAGATTTACGTTTATTTCGTAGATTAATCCTAATGCATATATATTTACTGGAATTTCTGGATCGTAGATAGTTTGTATCTGAGTGATACATTCGTCTTTAATTTCCATAAAAGTTTTATTTAATACATTTTCCATATGAATGAATAACTATTTTCTAATTTGAATGTGCTATTGCGTAATATTTCATTTGCTTTATCATGCTTACTAAGCCATTGGCACGAGTAGGTGATAAGTGCTCTTTTAATCCTATTTCTTCTATAAAATATAAGTTTGCTTCGGTGATTTCTTTTGGTGTGTGTCCACTCAAAACTTTTATCAATAATCCAATAATGCCTTTGGTAATTATTGCATCACTATCTGCATAAAAAAATATTTTGCCATCTTGTATTTCAGAATGCAACCATACTCTACTTTGACAACCATGTATTCTGTTTTCTTCTGTTTTATACTGTTCATCAATTAATGGCAAAGACTTTCCAAAATCAATTAGATATTCGTATTTGTCATTCCAATCATCATACATGGAAAAGTCTGCTATAATTTCATCTTGTATTTCGTTTATGCTGCTCATTATTTTTGCAAAATTATATTTTATATTTCAGTAGAATTAATTTATTTATCTCTTCTGAGAAAGTATACACCAATTAATATTAAAACTACACCCAATATATCAGAAATATTTAATGGTTCTTTTCCAACTAATACGCCAATAAATATGGCAACAATTGGTGTAATGTAAGTTACAGACGCTGCTTTAACTGCACCCATCTTATCAATGATATAGTAATAAATTAAAAATGAAATACCTGTTCCTAAGATAGCAAGACCAAGTATTGTTTCAATTGTTATGGTTAGGTTCTGAAATATTTTATCAATTCCACTAAATGGTGTAATGAATAATAATATTATGGTTGCACTTACCAATTGATAGGTTGTTAATGCAATGCCTGATATTTTTAAAGGTGTGATGAATTTTCTAGCATAGATAAATGATGCACTAAATGATAATGCTCCAATCATCATAAATGATATTCCTTTTAATGTGTTGCTGTCAAATTCAGCATCAAATGGTTTTGAAAGTACTATTATTCCAATTATTCCAAGTAATAATCCAATACTTCTGCTTTTAGTAATACTTACTTCTTTAATAAATAATAAACTAAGTATAAATGTAAAAATTGGTACTGTTCCACTTATAGAACCAGCAATGCCAGAATATAATAAATGTGAGCCAATAACAAAGCAGAATAAATAAATGACTCCAGCTAATAATGACATAGCTAAAAAGTGATACCAATATTTTAAATGATGTACACTGTATGATTTGTTTATTATTCCATAAATAATAAGTGGTATTATAGATATTGAAATTCTTAAAAAAACAACTTGAATTGTAGAAATATATTCTGTTGCATTCTTCATAAATAAAAAATTGCTTCCCCAGAATAATCCAAGTAATAGAAATGCAATGTTTGAGTTTATATCTTGTTTTAAATTTTTGTACACAATATTATTTTATAGTTTTAACTCAACATTTTTTTTGCTTTTAAAATTCCATCATACAATAAATCTATTTCTTCTTTCGTATTATAAAACGCAAAAGATGCTCTCGTGTTCCTGGTATAGAATAAAAATCCATCACTGGTTGCGCACAATGGTGTCCTGTTCTGATGGCAATGCCCATATTGTCTAAAATAACGCCAACATCATACGGATGAATACCATCTAACAAAAATGAAATAACAGATGATTTATTTGTTGCTGTACCATAAATTTTTAATCCATCTATTGATGATAATTTCTCTGTGGCATATTGCAATAATTCGTCTTCGTATTTTTTTATATTTTCTAAACCTAAATTTTCTATATATTCTATTGTTGCGTTAAGTGCAATGCAGCCAGCAATATTTGGTGTTCCAGCTTCAAACTTAAATGGCAAATCATTAAAAACTGTACCTTTGAATGATACAGATTTTATCATATCTCCACCACCTTCAAATGGTGGTATTTCGTTTAGTATATCTTCTTTTCCATATAATATTCCAGTACCTGTTGGTCCATAAATTTTATGGCCACTAAATGCTAAAAAATCACAATCTAATGCTTGAACATCAATTGAAATATGTTGTATAGCTTGTCTTGCATCTATCAATATTTTCGCATTATTTTTTTTAGCTATCGCAATAATTTCTCTTATTGGATTGATAGTACCTAATGCATTAGATACATACGTAATTGATACTAATTTTGTTTTTGTTGTAATGATTTTTTCTGCATCTTCAATTTTAATACTACCATCTTCTTGCAATGGAATTACTTTTAAGATACATTTTTTTTCTTCGCACAGCATTTGCCATGGCACAATATTAGAATGGTGTTCCATTTCTGTCACCACAATTTCATCACCTTCATGAATAAATTTTTTACCAAAAGTATAGGCAATCAAATTTATACTATTTGTTGTACCTTTTGTAAATATTATTTCGTGCTCATGTTTTGCATTGATAAATTGTTGAACTTTTTTCCTTGTTTGTTCGTATAAATCTGTGCCAATTTGCGATAGGTAATGCACACCACGATGTATGTTTGCATTTTGATGTTCGTAGAAATATGTTTCAGCATCAATTACTGCTTGTGGCTTTTGAGTTGATGCGCCATTGTCTAAATAAACAAGTTGCTTGCCACGAATTTTTTCATTTAATATTGGAAATTGATTTCTTATATGTTGTATGTCTAATGCCATTGTATATTAATTAGCTATTGTATTTTTCCTTATAATAAACACTCGAGTTTATCTTTTTTCATGGCTTAAATATTTAATTTTGCCTCAACAGCTTCGATAAGATAGTTGCAAGAATCTTTGCTGTCTACTTTTTCTATTACTTCTTCAGCAAATGCAATCGTTAATAATGCTCTTGCTTTTTCTTTTCCAATGCCACGTGCTTGCAAATAAAATAATTCTGTATCTTCAATTTGTGCAATTGTAGCACCATGCGAACATTTTACATCATCAGCAAAAATTTCTAATTGTGGCTTAGTATAAATATTTGCTTTGTCATTAATAATAATGTTTTTATTGCTTTGAAATGCATTTGTTTTCTGAGCAATTTGGTCTACTAATATTTTTCCATTAAATACGCCAGTAGCTTCTCCATCTACAATTCCTTTGTACAATTCATTGCTATTGGTGTTTGGTTGGTTATGATTTACTTTGGTTCTATTGTCACAATGCTCATGTCCGTTCAACAAGTACAAACCATTCATATTGCATTCAGCATGCTCGCCATTGATGTCTACAACTAAGTTGTTTCTTGTAATTGCACCAGAAACTGTAATTGTGTTTACTGTAAATATCGATGATTTTTCTTGCTGTACAAATGTATTGTCTGTAATATAAAATTGTTGTTTTCCATTTTGAATTTTATCCCATTTTACAATACTATTTTCATGTATAGAAATGTTATTTACAATGTTGTAGTATGTTTTTAAATGATTTGGATTGATATAATATTCTGTGAAATGTACTTGTGTTTTTTTAGCAATATTTATTTTGTGTTTTAAATTGATGATTTGATCTGATTTTGTTGCTATATATAATATTGCTATTGCTTTTTCTTCTTCAAAACTTTTATCAATATTTATGTTGATGCCATCAGAGCTCAAAGCATTATTTAATTCTAATAAAAAATCTTTGGTAGCTTGTTCTTCTATGTTATTGCTATTCCAAAATGTAAACTTTGGTGTGTTTGGTATGTAAGATAATTCTGCAATAAAAACACCATCTACAAAAACAATTTTATATGTTGCATTGAATTGTGTTTCTATATGATTTTTAATTTCATCTATAGTACCATCACTCAACTTATATGCATCATCTGCTTTGCTTGTGATATTGCTGAAATTATTGTCAATAATCTTATTGTAATAAGTATATTTCCATTCTTCATTTTTCATTGATGGAATGCCAATGCTTATTGCATTCAATAAAGATTGCTGTTGTTTCTTATCAATTATGTTTGGTAGTAAACTTTTAAGTATGTCTGTATTTGAATTCATTAATTTGATAATTCGTTAATTTGATAATGGTTTTTTTGATGTGGCAATTATTTTTGTTGTAATTTTTTTTATTTCAAATAATTGTTCAATTAATTCTTTACTTGTAGGATAGCCGTCAGAATGTTCACAAATTAATAACCAATATTCTGTTTCTTCAATTTCTTTCGCAGCAATTTTTAGTTTATGAATGAAATCTGATTTGCTTTCTGCGTTTTGTGCTTCTCTAATATTTGCACCTATTGATGTTCCCGATTTTAATAACTGTCTTGCAATAATATATTTCCTATCATTTTCTAATAATGTAACATACTTTACTATTTGTAAAGCAAATTGAAAAGATTTTTGAACAATGATATTATCTTCTGTTTTTTGCATAATTACTTCATTAACGAATTAATGAATTGATAAATTATTTAATTAATTCATATTCCTCGTATCCTTTTTCTTCTAGTTCTAATGCTAGATTTTTATCGCCAGTTTTTACAATTTTACCATCATACATCACATGTACAAAATCTGGAACTATATAATCTAATAATCTTTGGTAGTGTGTAATAACAATAAATGCATTGTCTTTAGAATGTAACTTATTTACGCCATTAGCTACAATACGCAATGCATCAATGTCTAACCCAGAATCTGTTTCATCTAAGATAGCAAGCTTTGGATCTAACATTGCCATTTGGAAAATTTCGTTACGTTTCTTTTCGCCACCTGAAAAGCCAACATTTACAGAACGAGAAATAAAATCTTTTTTCATTTCTACCAATTCCATTTTTTCACGCATTAATTTCAAAAATTCATTTGCTGGCATAGGTTCTTCGCCATTAGATTTGCGTTGTTCGTTGATGGCAGCTTTTAAGAAATTTGCATTGCTCACACCAGGAATTTCTACTGGATATTGAAATGCCAAGAACAAACCTTTTTGCGCACGTTCATGTGTTTCTAATTCTAATAAATTCATTCCATCAAACTTGATGGTGCCTTGTGTAATTTCATAGCCTTCTTTTCCAGCAAGCACATTTCCCAGTGTAGATTTTCCTGTTCCGTTTGGTCCCATGATAGCGTGTATTTCGCCTTTGTTTACTGTTAAAGAAAATCCTTTTAAGATTTCTTTATTGTCAATTGATACGTGTAAGTTGTTTATTTTAAGCATGATGTTGTTGTTCAATTTTTTAATTAGCGAATTTTTTACTACAAAGTTCGCAAAGTTGATTCGCAAAGTTCACAGAGTGAGATTTTGCTATGAGTTCTTTGTGTATTCCGAAGTTTCGGAACTTAGTGTGCTTTGTGGTTTCATTTTTCATGTTTTATATCGAATAGTTTTTCATATTTATTGAATGATATTTCACTTTGGCTAAATGAAAAATACAATAGTTTACAATTTTCATCATTAGGATTTTTCTCCAAATATACCACCAAAGACTGCTTTAACATTTTAAAAGGTGTTTTATATTTATTCATTTCATTAAATAAATTTTTCTTTAAATAATTATCAATATTTTCACTTTCGTGTAAATATTCAAATAATACAGTCATGCCAAAATCTACATTTATAATATCCAGACATAATGCCTTAAATTTTGGTGAGTATGTGTCGATTTTTTTATTTAATATTCTATTAGTCAATTCAAATATTGCATATGAAGATTTAAATATTTCGCCTTCATCATAAAACATTAAGTTGTCATATAAATGTAATATTCTATTGTATTTACTCAGAGCGATTCCATATTGTTTTTCTGAAAGATTATTTATCTTTTCATCCTCTATGATTTTAAGTTGAATTTCATTAGCTTTTTTTTGTTCCTTAAATGCTATATAAACTAAAAATGCTGAAAAAAATGCTATTATTGGACCAATAATTCCTCCAATTGTATGACCTATTTCATTTGGATCTAATATTTCTTTTTCGTTATATAGTAATGAAGTTATTATAAATATAGATGCAACTATTATTATAATTAATATAAAAATTAGAATAAAGCTATAAAGCAAGTTGTTTGAAACCCATTCTAAAATATGCTTGTCATTTTCTTGTAATTTTTTTTGATATTTATTAATAAATATTTTCATTTTCAAATTATCACATTTACAAATTAATTATCCAACACTACCTTCTAAGCTTATTTCTAATAATTTTCTGGCTTCTACGGCAAATTCCATTGGCAAGTATTCATTACTTCTTTTACAAATCCATTCACTATCATGGCTACTGCAGTTTCTTGGTCAATTCCTCTCTGTTGAAAGTAGAATAATATGTCTTCGCCTATTTTTGATGTAGTTGCTTCGTGCTCTACTTTCGCAGATTTGTTACTTACTTCCAAATATGGAAATGTATGTGCGCCACATTGGTTGCCCATTAATAATGAATCGCATTGAGAAAAATTGCGTGCATTTTCTGCTTTGCTATGTACTTTTACCAAACCACGATAAGCATTTTGTGATTTTCCTGCAGAAATACCTTTTGATACAATTCTGCTTTTAGTGTTTTTGCCAATATGTATCATTTTGGTGCCTGTGTCTGCTTGCTGAAAATTGTTAGTTACAGCAACAGAATAAAATTCTCCAATAGAATTATCGCCAGCCAAAATGCAACTCGGATATTTCCAAGTAATAGCAGAACCTGTTTCTACTTGTGTCCATGAAATTTTACTATTATTACCTTTGCAAATTCCACGTTTAGTTACAAAATTATAAATGCCACCTTTACCATCTTTATCACCTGGATACCAATTTTGTACTGTGCTGTATTTTATTTCTGCATTTTCTAATGCAATTAATTCAACTACTGCTGCATGCAATTGGTTTTCATCGCGCTGTGGTGCTGTACAACCTTCTAAGTATGATACATATGAACCTTCGTCTGCAATAAGTAATGTACGCTCAAATTGTCCACTACCAGCTTGGTTTATTCTAAAATAGGTGCTTAGTTCCATTGGACAACGAACACCTTTTTGAATATAACAGAATGAACCATCAGAAAATACGGCACTGTTTAATGCAGCATAGTAATTGTCTTTTTGTGAAACAACTGATCCAATATATTTTTGCACCAATTCGCCATGGTCACGTATTGCTTCACTCATAGAACAAAATATAATGCCTTTGTCTTTCAATGTTTGTTGGAATGTTGTTTTTACAGAAACAGAATCAAACACAACATCAATTGCTACACCAGATAGTCTTTTTTGCTCGTCTAATGATATACCAAGTTTTTCAAATGTTTTTAGTAGCTCTGGATCTACTTCATCTAAACTGTTGAGTTCTTTCTTTGGTTTTGGTGCAGAATAGTAAATAATATCTTGAAAATTTATTTTTGGAAAATGCACATTTGCCCAAGTTGGCTCAGTCATTTTTTGCCATTGTCTAAATGCTTTTAAACGCCATTCTAACATCCAGTTTGGTTCTTCTTTTTTTGCAGAAATGAATCTTATGATATCTTCATTTATACCTTTTGGTGTGGTTTCTGCTTCAATATTTGTTGTAAAACCGTATTTGTATTCCGAATTTACGACTACATCTAATATTTCATCTTGAGTTTCTTGCATAACTAATAATTATTAGCGTATTACCTAATATTAGGTACAAATTTACGAAGATTTATTGTAGAAAAACAGATTAATTTAGATTTAATCTAAATAGTTTCATTTTGTTAATGTTAAATATTAACTGTCTTTACATTGTACATAGATTTTACTGTTGGATGCATCACTCGTTTTTCTTTGCTGAAATAAATTAACATATTTATTTGCTTTATAATCTAATATTTTATTATTATCTTTTTATATTTGATATTTATTTCTATTTTGAATTATGAATGATTTATTTTTTTTAATCCATTCGTTGTCTGCCAATGAAAAAAGATACGTGACTTTGTATATCAATAGGTTTAGTAATACAAAAAATAATTATTCAAACTTATTCAACACAATTTCAAAAGACATCAATTGTAATGATGATGTAATTATAAAAAAGCACAGAAAAGATGCATTTATACAAAATTTGTCAGTAACAAAACATTATTTATTTAAGATAATTCTTAATGCAATGTGCGAATATTTCGATGAACAATTTATTGATTGGAAGTTAAGGAATCAATTGTCGCATATTTTTGTTTTAACATCAAAAGGATTAGATAAAACAGCACATAAGATGATGCTTAAAACAAAAGAAGAAGCTGCAAAGTATGAGAATTATTACATCTTGTTGGAGGTAATAAATCATGAACGTTGGTTGTATGGCAATAGAAGAATTATGCAGAAAGATAAGAATTATGGCATTCAACTATGCAATGAAGAAAAATCTATATATGATATCTTAAATAAATTACATCAATACAGAGAAATTTGGCATCAGTTAAATAGTGTTGAGCTTTCGCAACACCAGATGGACAATACTACGTATATTAATAAAATACATGATATAGTCAATGTTGACGCATTAAAGGAAATTCCAACATCTGATTCATTCACAATTAAAACTTGGTATTTTTCATGTTTAGCACATTATTATACACTTATTGATGATGCAGAACAACACTTAAAATATTATAAAGAAGTAATACTATTGCGCGAAAATCAATTTGCATCAAATCCATCAGCTCCAATTGATTTATTTGCGATATTTTATAATTATATGCTAGCATGTTACAAAAGTAAGAATTGGGAAGAGTTGAAAATTTATTTAGATAAAATATTGCAAGTTGAAGCTAAAACGATTGAAAAAAAGATAAAACTATTCCATGATTATTATCATTGTAAATTATTGTATCTTTTAGGTACAGAAGAATACATAGATATAGATTTAGTCTTGAATGAAGTAAAAAAAGGTTTGGCGTTATACCAAGAAAGAATAAGAACAGATTTTTTGATTTTAATTTTGCAATGTTCTGGGTTACTTTGTCTATTTAATAAAAGGTATAAAGAGGCAAATGCATGGTGGCAAAATGTTGTACACATTGAAAAAACAAACATAGAAATAAAAACACAATGTGCCGTTCATATATATATGCTCATGCTTTCTGTTGATGAGCAGGATTATGATGTATTAGAATATCAAATAAATACAGCAACAAAATTTTTAAAAGATAATAATCAATACAATAAATCTGAAGAATTATTATTGAAGTCTTTTAAAAAAATATCTAAAAACAAAAACAAACAAAAAGTGTATTTTTCTGATGTATATCATGAAATATCTAATATAAATAAAGGTAACTTGGTAACCATAATTGATGATTTTATTCTAAAATGGTTGAATCAGAAATTAAACTAAATCCATTTTTAATTAATTGATTTGTATGTAGTTATGTAGGTTTTTTAAGCTCAGAAATTTAATACACTGAGGTTATTAGCACCAATAATAATAATAATAAGATATAACTTTGTAATGTGTTGGATGTATTCGCAGCATAAGTAGTAGAAGCATGAAAACTAACTAACTACCTAACTTAAACTACTATTTTAAAGGCCGTAGACTTAACACCTAAAAATTAATGTAATGAGCATTGTTTTTAGTTAGGTCTACGGTTTTTTTTCAAGATTTATTAATACATTCTGGCTTTATTCTGCTCATCTTCTTCAAAAATTTCGTCAGAATAATCTTTAATAGTGTTGTATAATGTGTCTCTTTCTATTGGTTTTCTGCCTACATCTTTGATTAGTTTTACCAACTCATAAGTATTCATCGCAGGCTTTTGCTCTTCACTTCCAGCCATCGAATATATTTTTGTAGTATCATCAATAGTACCATCTACATCATCAACACCAAAGTTTAATGAAAGCTGTGTTGTGTTTCTACCAATCATTGCCCAATAAGACTTTATATGCTCAAAATTATCTAAGTATATTCTAGCAATAGCATAGTTTCTTAAATCTTCAACAATACTTACCTCAGGTAGATGTTGCATTTCATTATGTTGGTTCCTAAATTTTAATGGAATAAACGCATTGAAACCACCAGTTTTATCTTGTAGTTGTCGTAGTCTTTCCATATGGTCAACTCTTTGCTCAAAAGTTTCTATATGACCATACAACATCGTTGCATTACTTGGAATTCCAATACTGTGCGCAGCTTCATGCACAGCCAACCATTCTTCTGCACTACATTTTCCGCCAGCAATTTCTTCTCTAATTTTTTCATCAAAAATTTCTGCACCACCACCAGGCAAAGAATCCAAGCCAGCTTCTTTCATAATTTGTAAACCTTCTTTGTATGTTAGTTTTGCTTTTTTTAATATGTAATGGTATTCTACTGGTGTCAATGCTTTGATATGCAAATCTGGACGATGTGCTTTAATAGCTTTGAATAATTCTTGATAAAAATTAAAATCTTGCTTTGGCACAACACCACCAGTTATATGCACTTCAGTTACTGGCTGATTGTCGTATTTTTTTATAATGTTTAATATGTCATCTATCGAATATTCCCAACCTTGTTCTCTGTGTTTTATTAACCTAGAATAAGAGCAAAATTTGCAAGTATACACGCAAATATTTGTAGGTTCAATATGAAAATTTCTATTGAAATATGTATTGTCACCATGTTTGTAATTTCTAATATAATTGGCTAAAGCACCAACAAAACCTAGTGTTGCATGTTTGTATAAATACACACCTTCGTCAAAAGAAATACGTTCTTTATTTAAAACTTTTGATGTAATTATTTGTAAGTTTTTATCTGAATTATTGAACGCTAAGATTGTTTCAATATTATCTTTTTCCACCATATTCATAATTCAAAATTACTGATATCAAACAATAAAATAAAATTATTGTTGAGTTAAGGTTTGTATTTCTAGAAAAATAAAATTTTAACTAATGTATTTTTGAGTAATGGAAAATGAAAAGCAGATAATTTATGTACTTACATTTATGTGGTTCTGTGCTGTTGTAGACTTTATGCTGATGATGCCATTCGGTGCTGATTTTATGAATATCTATAGCATTCAGCCAAGTCAATTTAGTCTACTCATTTCTGCATATTCAATTGCTGCTGGTACTTCTGCATTTTTAGCTACATTATATATTGATAGATACGATAGAAAAAAAATATTAATGACTGCATTTTTTCTATTTTCATTAGGTAGTATATTTTGCTCATTTGCTGCAAATTTTTATATGATGTTTGTCGCAAGATTCATCACTGGTGCATTTGGTGGAATACTAGGCTGCGTTACTATTGCTATTATTTCAGATTTAGTACCATTTAGTAGAAGAGGAAAAGCAATGGGCGTACTCAATATGGCTTTTGGTATGGCATCTATTGTAGGCATACCGCTAGGTTTATTAATTAGTAAATATTCAGATGTGTTTTTCCCATTTAGAGTTATTGGTGTTCTAGGTTTAATTGTATTCTTTTTGCAAATAGAATTATTCCATCATTAGAGAAATACATCAGACAAGAATCTAAAATTAAATTTAATGATATAAAAGATTTAGTATTAGATAAAAATATATTAAATGCATTAGTTTTAGTCTTCTTTTTAATTGTTGGACATTTTATGTTTATCTCATTTGTTAATCCATATCTAACAGAAAATTTAAAGTTTACTAAGAATGATACTACTTTAATGTATGTTGTTGGTGGTTTGTGTGTTGCACTATCATCATCTTATGTTGGTATGCAAATAGACAAGATAGGAAAATATAAATCTTTTGTTATTCTAATCATTTTGTCATTTATTCCAATTTTGGCAATTGCACATTTACAAAGAGGCAGTTTAGTTTTGTCGCTTGTATTGTGCGCAATGTTGTTTGTATTTAGTTCAGGAAGAATGATGGCAGCAATGACTTTATTAACAGGCGCACCAACAGAACAACAAAGGTCAAAGTTTTTAGCAATTCGTTCAGCAATTATTGAGTTTAGCGAAGGTATTGCAGTATCTATAGGTGGATTAATTTTATCCAAAAACCAAGTAGACGGCACCATTGAAAATTATTCTATCTTAAGTTATATCACAGTTGTTGTTGGTATTCTATGTATATTCTTAGCAAAAAGAGTAAAAATCAGAGAACAAGATTAAATATAGTACATTTTCTATTCCAAAATTCATCATATAAACATTAACTTCAAATTAATATTTATCTTCTTATTTTCGCAACAAGGTAGCAAAGAAAAACTTTCTACTTATTACTAAATACTTAATAATTTTTTATGTATAGATCGCATACTTGTGGAGAATTACGCATTTCTGATGTTGGCAAAGCAGTCCAATTATCAGGTTGGTTACAAACAACACGTAACTTTGGAGAACTTATCTTTTTAGATTTAAGAGATAGATATGGCATTACTCAGCTAGTATTCAATCGTGATAATAATCCAATTATTGCTGATAAAATCAAATACCTTGCAAGAGAATTTGTAATTCAAGCAGAAGGAAAAGTTGTAGAACGTTCTAATAAAAATCCTAAAAATCCTACTGGAGATATCGAAATAATAGTTAATGATTTTAGAATTTTATCTGAGTCTAAAACACCACCATTTACTATAGAAAATGAAACCGATGGTGGCGATGATTTAAGAATGCAATACAGGTATTTAGATTTAAGAAGGGGAGAAGTACAAGAAAAAATTATGTTCAGACATAAAGTTGGACATGAAGTGCGTACATACTTAAATGCTAACGGATTTTTAGATATAGAAACACCATTTCTAATAAAATCTACACCAGAAGGTGCAAGAGATTTCGTGGTGCCAAGTAGGATGAATCCAGGACAATTTTATGCATTACCACAATCACCTCAAACTTTCAAACAATTATTGATGGTTTCAGGATTTGATAAGTATTATCAAATTACAAGATGTTTTAGAGACGAAGACTTGCGTGCAGATAGACAACCAGAGTTCACACAAATAGACTGCGAAATGGCATTTGTAGAGCAAGAAGATATTTTAAATATGTTCGAAGGTTTAATTAAACACGTTTTCAAAACAGTAAAAAATATTGATTTGCCAGAATTCCCACGTATGCAATACGATGATGCTATGAAATTATATGGCAGCGATAAGCCAGATATTCGTTTCGGAATGCAATTCGTAGAAATGAATGACATTGTAAAAGGAAAAGGATTTGGTGTTTTTGATAATGCAGAATTAGTCATTGGTATTAATGCAGAAAATTGTGCAGAGTTTACACGCAAACAATTAGATGAATTAACAGATTTTGTAAAACGTCCACAAATTGGAGCAACAGGCTTAATTTATTTAAGATATAATTCTGATGGCACTTTAAAATCTTCAGTAGATAAATTTTATAATGAAGATGAATTGAAAAAATGGGCAGATGCAGCACAGATGAAACAAGGCGATTTGTTGTTGGTACTATGTGGTAATACAGACAAAGTACGTAAGCAAATGAATGAGTTGCGATTAGAAATGGGCAACCGTCTTGGATTGAGAGATAAAAACGTATTCAAACCATTGTGGGTATTAGACTTTCCATTGTTAGAATACATAGAAGAAGATAATCGTTGGTTTGCAATGCACCATCCATTTACATCACCAAAAAAAGAAGACATAGAATTTTTATATACTGATCCAGCTCGTGTGCGTGCAGATGCATATGATTTAGCAATTAATGGTGTAGAAGTTGGCGGTGGTTCTATAAGAATTTTCGACAAGCAGCTACAAGCAAAAATGTTTGAACGTTTAGGATTTACAGATGAAGAAGCACAAAAACAATTTGGCTTCTTAATGAATGCATTTGAATACGGTGCACCACCACATGCGGCTTAGCATTTGGTTTCGATAGATTATGTGCTGTAATGAATGGCGTAGACTCTATTAGAGATTATATTGCATTTCCAAAAAATAACTCAGGCAGAGATGTAATGTTAGATGCACCAAGCACCATAGACGAAAAACAGATGAAAGAGCTGAATATAAAGACTATGGTGTAGGTAAACAATAATATTTTCATAAAATAATTTGTATTTGATTTATTTTCCAATAGATGTTGCTGAAAGTAATTTTAGGGAATTTTATTTTTAGGATTAAATCCAAAATAATTATGTTTAATTTTGATTGTAATCCAAAATTATTATGTATTTTTAGGATTGAAATCCAAAGTTATGATAGTACGCACGCAACTCAAATATGCGCAAGATCGATTATTTAAAGGCAAAGCATTGCTGATTTTTGGTCCAAGACAAGCAGGAAAATCTACTTTCGTAGCACAGTTATTGGCTCAGAATAAAAAGAAAAAAGTGTTGCATTTAAATGGCGATGATGACGATACAAGAGAATTGCTTAGAAAACCCAATTCGACCAAACTGAAAAATATAATAGGAAAGAACGATGTTCTATTTATAGATGAAGCTCAGCGTATCAATGAT
This sequence comes from Sphingobacteriales bacterium, assembly GCA_016699615.1. NCBI lineage: Bacteria > Pseudomonadati > Bacteroidota > Sphingobacteriia > Sphingobacteriales > Sphingobacteriales bacterium. Next base: position 2,436,315 of record CP064984.1, read on the forward strand.
ATTGGAATTGTTGTAAAAATTATTGTTGATCAAATAAAAACTGTACAAGTAATTGCAACTGGCTCATCTGCATTTGAATTAGCTAATAAAACCAATGAACCACTAACAGGCAGAAAGTATGAGATGTATTTATTCCCTTTTTCATTTAATGAATTAGTTGAAGAGTTTGGAATTATAGAAGAAAAACGACAATTAGACCAACGATTAATTTATGGTTCGTATCCTGAAATAGTAGTAAAGCCTAAGGATGCTGAGGAACATATTAAGCTATTAGCTAGTAGTTATTTATATAAAGATTTATTTAGACTAGAACAATTAGGTAAGCCTGTATTGTTAGAAAAAATTGTAAAAGCTCTTGCGTTGCAAATTGGAAGTGAAGTGAATTATAATGAATTAAGTCAGTTGGTTGGTGCAGACAACAAAACAATTGAAAAATATATAGATTTATTAGAAAAAGCATTTGTGGTTTTCAAATTACCTGCATTGAATAAAAATGTAAGAAATGAAATTAAAAAAGGTAAAAAAATATATTTTTATGATAATGGTATTGTAAACGCTATTACTGGAAATTTTTTACCACTACATAGTAGAAATGATGTAGGTGCTTTATGGGAAAACTATGTAATTAGCGAAAGAAAAAAATATTTATACCAAAAACACTTAGCATACGATACTTTCTTTTGGCGTACCACACAGCAACAAGAGATAGACTATATAGAGAAACATCAAAAAAAGTATCTTGCTGTTGAAATAAAATGGAACGCAAAGTCTAAACATAAAATTTCTAACACTTTTTTAAATGCCTATCCTTCTGATAATTTGTTGATTACTTCAAATAATATAGAAAATTTCTTGATATAATAGCGTATTAGTGTTATTAATACTAATGTTGTCTTTTATGATTTTCCAAAATAAGTATGTTTATTTAGGAATGTAATCCAAAACTATTATGTTTATTTAGGAATGTAATCCAAAATAATTATACTTTTATTGCTAGTAGTTTTCTTAACATATCTTCAATAGTATCTAATCTAAGCATGTTTTTGCCATCACTTAGTGCAAGTTCTGGGTTTGGATGCGTTTCTAAAAATATACCATCAACACCAGCTATAATACCACATTTAGCCAACGTTTCTGCAAATTGTGGTTGCCCATGCGTAATGCCATTTTCTTTATTGGGTTGTTGCAAACTATGCGTAATGTCTAATACTACATTATTGCCTTGTGATTTTAATATAGGAATATTTCTAAAATCAACAATCAAATCTTCATAGCCAAAACTATTGCCACGTTCTGTAATCCAAATTTTATTATTTCCAGTTGATAAAACTTTTTCTCTGGCAAATTGCATTTGTGTAGCATTGGCAAATTGTCCTTTTTTTATATTTATAATCTTTCCAGTTTCTCCTGCAGCAATCAAAAGTTCTGTTTGTCTACACAAGAAAGCCGGAATTTGTATCACATCCACAATATTTTTTATTTTTTTAATATCAGATGTTTCGTGTATGTCTGTTACTATTTTTAAGTTTAATATTTCTTTTATATTTTTTAAAATATCAATTGCTTTGTCTTCGCCAATCGTAGAAAAAGAATGTATAGATGTTCTATTTGCTTTTTTATAAGATGCTTTAAAATAAAATGGAATATTGAGTTTAGTTGTAATTGTTTTTAAATTTTCAGCAATCTCAAATGTAATAGCTTTATTTTCTACAACACATGGCCCAGCAATTAAAAAAAAACTATTTGTATTGTTGTGCATTTATATATTAGTTTAATAATTATACTTTTGTTGCCACCTTTCTTTTAAAAATTTTCTCAATTCCTCTTCTCTTGCATTTCTTCCTGGTTCATAAAATTTTGTTCCAGATATTTCTTTAGGTAAAAATTCTTGTTCTATAAAGTTTTTCTCATACTCATGTGCATACTTATAATTTTTACCATATTCTAAATCTTTCATAAGTTTGGTAGGAGCATTTCTTAAATGCAGTGGAACAGATAAATTACTTGTTCTTTCGGCCAATGCAATTGCATTGTTGATGGCTACATAGCTTGCATTGCTCTTTGCTGAACTTGCCAAATACACAACACATTGTCCAAGTATGATTCTACATTCAGGATAACCAATTTTCGTTACAGCATCGAATGTTGCGTTGGCTAATAATAATGCATTTGGGTTTGCATTACCTATGTCTTCAGATGCTAAGATGAGCATCCTACGTGCAATAAACTTTGGGTCTTCGCCAGCATTTATCATGCGTGCCATCCAATACAAGGCAGCATTTACATCACTACCTCTTATAGATTTTATAAAAGCTGATATGATATCATAATGTTGTTCGCCACTTTTATCGTATCTCGCAATATTATTTTGTATTATTTCTTCTACTTCTTTGTTAGTAATATTATTTGGGTTGCTTGTATTTTCAAATACTAATTCCAAAATGTTCAATAACTTTCTTGCATCACCATTTGAAAAATATATTAATGCATCATATTCGGCTATTTTTATATTTCTTTCTTTAAAGTATTCATCTTTTTCCAAAACATCATTGCATAATTGTATCAATTCTTCTTCGCTCAATGCGCTTAAAGTATACACTTGACATCTTGATAGTAATGCAGCATTTACTTCAAAGGATGGATTTTCTGTTGTTGCACCAATTAATATAAGTGTTCCGTCTTCTGCTGCACCAAGTAGTGCATCTTGTTGTGATTTGTTGAATCTATGTATCTCATCAATGAATAATATTTTTCTACCAAATTTTTTAGCTTCATCTATAATCAATCTAATTTCTTTTACACCAGCAGCAATTGCACTCATTTGTTCAAAAGGCAAATTACTATACTGTGCAATTAGCCTTGCTAAGGTTGTTTTTCCTACACCTGGTGGTCCCCAAAAAATCATAGAATGTACATTGCCAGATTCTAATTGATTTCTAAAAGCTTTACCTTGAGCCAAAAGATGCTGTTGTCCAATAATTTCTTGGATAGAGTTTGGTCGCATTCTTTCAGCAAGTGGTTTCATGGTTTATATTTTATTTTACAATTTTCATGACCATCATAGTCAGTCTTGAGATATTTAATAATTGCTCAGCATCATTGTAGATTTTTATTTCCCAAACATGTGTTTGTTTGCCAATATGAATTGGTTTCGCAATGCCATGTACATAGCCATTATTCACACTTTTTAGATGATTTGAGTTGATATCTAAACCTACTGCATATTCTTGTGTGTTGTCTAAGCATAAGTTTGCTCCAAGGCTACCTAATGATTCAGCTAATACAACATGAGCACCACCATGCAAAATGCCCATAGGCTGTTTTGTTTTTTCATTTACTGGCATTTTGGCTCTTATAAAATCATCACCAATTTCAGTGTATTCAATTTCAAGAAATTCCATCATTGTGCCTTTTCTTCTGAGTTGCAAAGCATCCAAAGTAATTTCATCTCTTTTCCAAATTCTCATTTTCTTTTTTATTTCAAACATAGATAAAATATACGATAATGTATAGAGCAATTAAATATTACTGATATTTTTTTACTTTTGTTGTAAATAACAAAATTTGTATACATTAAGACATATCGCAAGCTTGGTAGATGCTGAAATTATTGGAAATCCAGATTACGAAATTCACGTGGCATCGAAGATAGAAGAAGCAAATGCAGAAACAATCTCATTTTTAGCTAATGAGAAATATATAGATGTATTGTTAACTGTGCAAATTGGTGCATTATTAATATCAAAACATATTTATAATATTATTAAAGATAAAAAGATTGCTTGTGATGTAAAAGGTGGTTTTTTGTTGGTAGATGATGCATACCAAATTCTTCCAAAGCTTTTGGATATTTTTCAAATAAAACAAAACAAAGATTACATTATTGGAGAAAATACAAAAGTATATCCGAATGTGTATATTGGTAAAAATGTGCAAATTGGCAATGATTGTATTGTGTATCCTAATGTGTGTATTTATGATAATTGTGTAATTGGTAATAATGTTATTATTCATGCTGGCGCAGTAATTGGTGCAGATGGATTTGGCTTTGCACCACAAAAAGATGGTTCGTATACAAAAATAGCACAATTAGGTAATGTAGTAATTGAAGATGATTGTGAAATTGGCGCAAATACATGTATAGATAGAGCAACAATGGGTTCTACAATAATTAGAAAAAGTGTGAAATTGGATAACTTAATTCAGGTTGGACATAATGTAGAAATTGGAGAACATACTGTAATTGCTGCACAAACAGGAATTGCTGGCTCTACAAAAATTGGCAATTATTGTATGATTGGTGGGCAAGTTGGTTTTGTTGGTCATATTAGCATTGCACCTTATACTAAAATTAATGCACAAAGTGGTATTGCTAGTAGTATTCAAAAAGCAGAAAGTGTAGTTGGTGGCTCACCAGCATTTGAGTTGAAATCATTTTTTAAATCATCAATAGTGTTTAAAAACTTACCTTTAATGCAACAAAAAATAATGAGCTTAGAAAAAGAAATTGAAGCATTAAAAAAATCTAATCTTAATGATTGATAAGTTTGAACAATATATAGCAAAGAATAATTTATTTAATAAAGGCACACCATTACTAATTGCATGTAGTGGTGGTGTAGATTCTATGGTGCTTTTAGATATATTACAAAAGTTAGAATATAATATTTTAGTCGCGCATTGTAATTTTAAATTGAGAGGTGCGGAGAGTGATGCTGATACTGCATTTGTGAAAAAATATTGTGAAGAAAATAATATAAAATATTTTATAAAAGAATTTGATACTACGAAATATAAAAAAGAACATAAAATATCTACGCAAGTTGCTGCAAGAAACTTAAGATATGAATGGTTTGAACAAATAAGAATAGAAAATAAAATCCATTTTATTGTAACAGCACATCATGCTGATGACCAACTGGAAACTATTTTGTTGAATTTTGCAAAAGGCACTGGATTGAATGGTTTGATTGGCATGAAAGCAAAAAATAATTTTATTGTAAGACCGATGTTGCAAATTTCTAAAGCAGAAATTTTGAATTATGCTACTGAAAATAAGATTGAATTTAGAGAAGATAGTAGCAATGAAAGTATAGATTATACAAGAAATAAGATAAGACATCAAATATTACCAATACTAAATGAAATCAATTCAAGTATAGTTTATAATATAGATGATTTTAGTCAAAGAATGAAAGATATTTCTTTGTTGTTGGAAACGCAAATCAAACAAATAAAGAAAAAATGTTGGACAGAAAAAGATGGTGTTGTATATGTAAAAATTAATTACATTAAAAATCATTCATCAAGAGATACGGTTTTGTATTATTTGCTCAAAGATTTTGGTTTTACAAATGATGTTTTAAATAATGTAGTTAATCATAAAAATATTAGTGCGCAATTTTTTTCTGATACACATAGAATGATTATTGATAGAAATGAATTAATTATTTCATCAATTAGTGAAGTGAAAAATAATATTCTATGTTTTGATAAAATTCCAAATCAAATAATATTCAATAATTTTACGATTCAGTGTAGTTTGGTTCCAATTGAAAAACTGAATTTAAAAGAAAATAAAAACTATGCATACTTAGATGTAGATTGTATAGATTTTCCAATTGTAGTTAGAAATTTAAAAGATGGCGATTATTTTTATCCATTTGGAATTGGAAAAGCAAAGAATAAAAGCAAAGTTGGAAAAAAGAAAATCTCAAAATATTTTAGAGACTTAAAATTAAATTTATTAGAAAAAGAAAACACACCTATTGTATTCTCAAATGAGCGCGCATTGTGGTTGGTTGGCTATGCTATTGATGATAGATTTAAAGTAACAGCAAATACAAAACAAGTCTTAAAAATGAAAATTATTTGCTAACTATCCATTTCCTAAAGCCTTTGCCAAGTCTTTAAGTTGACTTTGCCATAATTCTTTAGCACTTTCTATATCAGCTTTTTCTGCAAAATCAGTTATGGTTAGTATAGTTTCTTTCGTAATATCAGTAACTTTTATTCTGTATTCAAAATAGGCTTTGTCATCTTCTTCATCTTCCCATTGTAATTTTACATATTCATCATCTTCATAAGCTAAAACAACTGCTTTTTGTTCATCTCCATTCCACTCAAAAGTAAATACTTCACCATTTGGGTCTAGGTCTACATAATCTGCAAACCACTGTACTAAGCCTGATGGTGTCGTAATAAAATTATACAAAATTGCAGGTGATGATCTGAAAGTTCTTTCTACTGTAAATGGAATTTTTTTGCCCATATTCGATTATTGATTGTGAAGTGCAATTAAAAACAAATTTTTATTTTATCCAAATATATTTTAACTTTTTTTTGATAAAATATCTTCCAAAATAAAAAAGCTGCCAATTATCAAAATTAAGTCATTGTTTTTTGATGCTTTCTTAGCTTGTTGTAATGCATTTTGGGGTTCAGTAAATGCATTTCCATTTAATTGATGTTTTTTTGCGCTTTCCAGAAGAATATTTGCATCAAGTTTGCGTTCTATTTTAGCTTCAGTAAAATAATATGTAGCATCTTTTGGCAAAAGTGGAAGTATCTTATCAATATATTTGTCTTTTACGGCGCTATAAATGATATGTAAATGATTGTATTGCTCATTTTTTAATTGTTCTAATGCATGATTTATGCCATCTTCATTGTGTGCTACATCAATAATTGTTTTAGGATTTTTGCCAATACATTGCCATCGTGCAAGTAATTTTGTATTGGTACAAACATTACTTAAACCTTGTTCTATATTTTTCTGTTTTATTTTATTTTTTGCATTTCTATTATATATATCTATACTTGATAGAATTGTTTGTATATTTTCTACTTGATATTTTCCAGATAAATCAGATTTTATTTTTCTTTCTTTTGATTTTATAGCGTAACGTACCTTATTGTATTTATTATTTTGTTTCGATTCAATAAGCTTGGTTGTATCTTCACTAAAAAACAATTTTGCATTTTGCTGTTTTGAAGTTTCTATAAATACTTTATCTGTTTCAGCATTTTTTCGACCAATTACTACTGGCGTATTTTTTTTAATGATGCCAGCTTTTTCTCTGGCAATTTCAGTAAGCGTATTGCCCAAAATACTTTGATGGTCATATGAAATATTAGTAATAACAGACAATTCTGGATGAATAATATTTGTAGAATCCAATCTTCCACCCAATCCAGTTTCTATAATTGCAATATCTACTTTTTTTGTGCAAAATAATGGAAAGCCATAGCAACTGTAATTTCAAAAAACGATGGCTGAATTTCCTCAATTATTGGCATCAACTTTTGCGTAATTTCTACAACATATTTTTTTGAGCAAAGTTGCCCATTTATTTTTATTCTTTCTCTAAAATCAATAATATGTGGCGAAGTGTACAAACCAGTTTTGTAGCCTTGTGCCTGAAAAATACTTGCTAAGCCATGTGCTGTAGAACCTTTTCCATTTGTGCCAGCAATATGTATCGTTTTTATTTTTTTATGTGGATTGCCCAGAAATGCACACAATTTAATTGTGTTGGCTAAATCTTTTTTAATTGCTTTTTCTCCTATTTTAGAAAACATAGGTAGCTGTGTATATAAAAAATTTATACTGTCCTTGTATCGCATGTATAAATATAATTAAGTTTCACGAATTATGTTATTTTTGTAGCTATGAGAGTGTTCAGAGGATTGGATTCGTTGCCAAAATTTAAAAACGCAGTATTGACAATTGGCACATATGATGGTGTGCATTTAGGTCATCAACATATTGTACATAGAATAAATGATTTGGCAAAAAATATAGAAGGTGAAAGTATTTTATTGACTTTCTATCCACATCCAAGACTGATTTTGCATCCAGAAGATAATACTTTAAAGCTGATAACAACCATTGACGAGAAAATTGAATTGTTAGAAGGACTTGGATTACAAAACTTAGTAATCTTACCATTTTCAAATGATTTGGCAAATTTAGAAGCAGAAGATTATATAAAAAATATACTAATTAAATATTTTAATCCATCGTATATTTGTGTAGGATACGACCATAAGTTTGGAAAAGGTAGGACAGGAGATTATCATTTATTAGAACAATTAAAAGATAAATATCAATACCAATTAGAAGAAATACCAGCACAAACCATTGATGAGATTTCTGTAAGCTCAACCAAAGTTAGAAAGGCATTGTTGGAAGGAAATATTAAAATTGCGAATCAATTTTTATCGCATCCATTTAGTATAAAAAGTAAAGTAATTCATGGTAATAAAGTAGGCAGACTGTTAGGCTTTCCTACTGCAAATATTGATGTTGCTGACGAGCATAAATTAATTCCAGCATCTGGTGTGTATGCAGTTTGGGTAAAAATAGATAATCAATTGCTGAAAGGTGCTTTGAGTATTGGTTATAGAGAAACTGTATTTGATAATAGTGAACTGACTATCGAAGTATTTATTTTAGATTTTAATCAAATGATTTATGATAAATCTATAGAGTTGATATTTGTTGATTATGTACGTCCACAAATTAAATATGATAATTGGGAATTGCTTCAAGACCAAATAAAAAAAGATGTTCAACAAGTGGAACATCTTTTAAGCTAATTATATTTTAGTAATGTTTATGCTTCTTTAGGCATTAATGCTTTCTTAGATAGCTTAAATTTACCAGTTTTTTGGTCTATACCTATTAATTTTACTTGTACAATATCGCCTTCTTTTAGTATTCCATCTAAATTTTCTAACCTTTTGTGGTCTACTTCAGAAATGTGTAATAAGCCATCTTTTCCTGGCATAAACTCTACAAATGCACCAAATGCTAGTATAGATTTTACTTTTCCTTCGTACACTTCGCCAACTTCAGGAACAGCTACTATACCTTTTATTCTTGTTACAGCAGCATCCATGTTATCTTTATTGTTCGATAGAATAACTACTTTCCCAATTCCTTTTTCTTTATTCTCTTCAATAGTTACAACTGTCTTAGTTTTTTCTTGTATGTCTTGTATTACTTTTCCGCCTGGTCCAATTACTGCACCAATAAATTCTTTAGGAATTTCAAAAGTCACAGCTCTTGGTACATGTGGTTTCAACTCAGGTCTTGGTGCAGAAATACATTGTTCCATTGCATTTAATATATGTAATCTTCCTTTTCTTGCTTGCTCTAAAGCTTCTGACAATATTTCGTAAGAAAGTCCATCAACTTTTAAGTCCATTTGTACACCACAAATGCCATCTTTTGTTCCAGTTACTTTAAAGTCCATATCACCAAGATGATCTTCATCACCAAGAATATCAGATAAAATAGCATATTTCCCATTTTCTGCAATCATACCCATTGCAATTCCAGATACTAATTTTTTAAATGGAATACCTGCGTCCATTAATGCTAATGAACCAGCGCAAACTGTTGCCATAGATGAAGAACCATTGCTTTCTAATATATCAGATACAACTCTTATTGTATAAGGATTTACATCATCACTTGGTAGCATTTGTTTTAGTGAACGTAATGCTAAGTTTCCATGCCCAACTTCTCTACGTGAAGTACCACGCATTGGTTTTACTTCGCCAGTTGAAAAAGGTGGGAAATTATAGTGCAATAAGAATTTACTATATGTTAATTCCTCAGCTTTATCAATCATTTGCTCATCTTGCTTAGAGCCTAATGTTACAGTAGTTAATGATTGTGTTTCGCCTCTTGTAAATAATGCAGAACCATGTGGTGTTGGCAATACATCAATTTCCATATCCAGTGGTCTTATTTCATCAGTTTTTCTACCATCTAATCTAACTCTATCATTCAAAACTGTATTTCTAATTGCATTTTTTTCTACTTTAGAATAGTATTTTGAGAAAAGACCTTTGTTGAAAGTTTCTAATGCTTCTTCACTTAATGTTGCTAAATAATCTTCCTTTATTTGTTTTAATGCATTTTTTCTTTCATGTTTGCCTGTTGCCGATTTTGCTATTTCAATCACTTTATTTTCTGCAAATGCTTTAACTGATTGGTATAATTCTTCGTCACTTTCTGGCAATTCTACAGCCATTTTCTCTTTGCCTGCTAATTTTTGTAATTCAATCTGTGCATTACAGTGTTGTTTTATTACATCATGTCCAGTTTTTATAGCATTGATCAAATCTGTTTCAGATGCTTCATTTGCTTCACCTTCAACCATTAAGATATTATCTAATGTGCCAGCAAGTATAATGTTTAAAGTAGCTTCTGTTTCTTGTGTTGGTGTAGGATTAACGATTAAATCGTTTCCTAATTTAATAACTCTAACTTCTGAAATTGGACCTTCAAATGGAATTGAAGATATAGTTAATGCAGCTGATGCTGCTAAGCCAACCAACGTATCTGGATTTACATTCTCATCATGCGAAATTAAGCTAATTAAGACTTGTGTGTCATTAACAAAGTTATCAGCAAACATAGGTCTAATTGCTCTGTCCACTAATCTTGATATTAATACTTCAAAATCTGATAATTTTGCCTCTCTTCTATGGAATGAACCTGGAATTCTACCAGCAGCAGCAAATTTCTCTTGATAATCTACTGTTAATGGAAAGAAATCCACACCTTCTTTAGGTTTGTCTGTTGCACATACTGTAGCTAATATATAGCAATTGCCTTTTTTTACTAATACTGCACCATCAGCTTGTCTTGCAAGTTTCCCAGTTTCTATTGTTACTTCATCAGTATTATTGTAATTGCATGAAATTTTTTGTTGTTTAAATTCTATCATAATATTTTTTAGGATAAGGTAATAAAAAAAAAGCGAGGTTTTGCCTCGCTTCATTATTTTGGTTTATTTTCTTAGGTTAAGTTTCTCAATTAGCCTTCTGTACTTATTGATGTCTTTACTAGATAAGTATTTTAGTAGTTTTTTTCTTTGACCTACCAATTTGTATAAAGATCTAGTAGATGAATGATCTTTTCTATTTGAACGTAAATGTTCAGAAATATGGTTGATTCTATGTGTAATTAATGCCACTTGCGACTCCACAGCACCTGTATTGGTAGCTGCTCCACCAAATTCTTTAAAAATTTCAATTTTCTTTTCAGTTGTTAAACTCATAATGTTTAGAATTAATAAGAGTGCAAAGATAGTAAAATATTATTTAATTAAACAAGAAAATAAATCTACACAGGTTAATTTAATTTTAAAGTTTTTTTTAATCTTTAACACAACGGACATTGTAAAATATGTTTGCATGTGGACCTTCAATTACATAAATATCTGGAAATGTATTATCCATTGCTTGGTAGTATGCCCTAGCTGTAGTTGCACCTTCTGTACTTGACCATAAGAATGAACTTGCACCTACAGATTGGAATGTTGATGTAGATGCACTATATCTACCTGCTAATATTTGGCCAAATCCTGTTGTATTTGTTCCTTGTCCAGTACCACCACCTTGGTCTTGTCTTTTAAGAGTATTGCCATCATCTACAACAGCAGCAGATAATGCATCAAATTCTTCTTTTGATGGTAGATGCCATCCTGTAGGACATACACCTTTTACAATGCCTGTGCCACCTAATGTAAGTGCTGGTGAGCCTTGTAGTGCATTTGTCCATAGATAGTATCTTCCAACTGAGTCTGGATGATACGCACCTGTATTTGCTTGACTGCCAGATGCATTGAATGCTAGTCCTTTAGCCATCCAACATTTTCCTCCAATACTTACAGATGGATATACTTTTCCATCTCTTTGGTCTATAAAAGTTGCACCACAAACAAATGCAGATGGTGCTAAACTACCACAAAGTTCAACCCAATCTGTTCCATTAAAGAAATTTAAACAGTTTGAAGTTGTACAGTAAATTATAAGACCTGCAGCTGGTGATACAATACTATCTCTTGCAGCAGCGCTCATTCTTGGTGGTAAGAAACCTTTGTTGTTAGAAACCACATCAAGCATTGCTGTAGCATGTGGTGTTGTGGTATTTACACCCATATTTTGCGCAAATGACGATATTCCCATTAATAACGTCAGTAATGATATTGTAAATAGTTTTTTCATATTGCTAATGTATTTATTTTTATTTAATATTTTGAATTTTTTTTGTAAACACTTTGTTATTATTTAAATTTTGGCATAATACATAGTAGTTTGCATTAGATAAATTATCTGTGTTAATGCTGTATTTGCTTTCTTTTGTTGAAGTTTCATACATGATATTTCCATTTAAGTCTATAATTTTAATATTTAAATGATTTAGGTTTTTGTTGTAAATATAAAAACTTTGGTTTGTTACTAAAGTAGGATATATTTTAATTTCTTGTTCAGCAACCTGCATATTTGATATTTTTACAGATTCAATATTTGAAAAGGTGAATTTCTCATCTAAATCTACTTGTTTTATTCTATAATAGACAAATTCTGTTGCTATGTCACAGTCAGTTGTATTATATACTTGTATTAAATTGCTATTTCCATAAGAATTAATTCTGTTTATTTCCTCAAAATTTATGCCGTCTAATGATTTTTCAACAACAAAATAATCATTATTTGTCTCGGATAGTGTAGTCCAATTTAAATCAGCGCAATTTGTATTTTCATTATATGTTGCATTAAATTCTGAAAATTCAACAGGTAACGGTGTGCCACTGACTTCAGCAAATGTGTAGCTTTTTAATTGACTTAAATTATTTGCAGTAATGGTTTTGTTAACAAAATCAATATTTGCAGATGTTAAGCTCCACGTTAGTCCGCCATCTGGTGAAGTATACATAGCTAAAGTACTTTCATTGTTGCCATTTAATTCACTTGATAAGTATTTTAAAACTAATTGAGCGTTTATATTTGTACTATTGTTGTAAATAATATTATACAATCTTTCTGCTGATGTAAATCCAAGAAAATTAAAGCTATTTACTATTCTTTCTATTTGTGTATTGCCTAAATTTGAATTGGTTGTGATTGTTGCACCCAAATTTCCTAAATTTTGATTATTCGGAGCATTGAGTTCTTTTGATATTACAACCTTACTTAATAATCCAATAATTCTATTGCTGTCATTCTCTCCAATAATACTAGCATTTTGGTCCAGTATAATAGTTCTTAAAGAATTATTTATTTTGCCATGAGTGAAAATAATTGCATTGTGTATATTTATATCATTGTAAATATTTAGTTCATTGCTTGGTTTATTAATTTCTAAACTGTCAATTTTTAGTAAATCGCCTTCTATTTTTTGTTCATAAATTCCTGAAAATTCAATGTTTTTAATATAAACAGTATCATTTGTGCCTAATTTTATAAGATCTCCTGATAGATTAATTTGTGTATTATTTATAATAGCAGAACTATCATCTATAATAATATTATCTAAAAGTTTTGTTGGTGTGTTTTCTCCAATAAATAATGTTGTGTTAATATATACATTATTTGAGAACATTAGTGTGTATAATAACATTATACACACTATAAAAGTTGTAAATTTTGGGTTCATTATGTTTGGGTTTAATGTTACTGTAAAGTTAATTTAATGTTTTATATATGTCAATTGATATATGTCAAATAAAATAATTTTCTAATTTTCTTTTATTACTTATCTTTATGCAAATGCATAAGATTTTCTTATTTGTATTCTTTAATTCTGTTTTGAGTATCGCTTTTAGTCAGATAGGAGGTAAGTCTGTTTTCCAATTCTTAAAATTTCCTTCAGCGAAGAATAGAAGGAATGGGTGGTGGTTTGGCCACAATTAGAACTAATGATATATCATTAGTTCTATCTAATCCAAGTTTGATTGATTCTAGTTTGCATAAACACATTTCATTTTCAAATGCATTTTTTATAGATGGAATAAATATTGGAAATCTAAATTATGGTCATTACCATAAAAAAATAAAAACCACTTTGGTATATACATTTCAATATGCATCGTACGGAAAATTTGAATACAGAGATATAAGTGGCAATAGTTTAGGAACATTTAGAGCGTCTGATTTTAATATTCAAGTAGGAAGCTCACATTATTGGAATAAACTATACTACGGAATTAATTTAAAGTTCATTATCTCACAATTAGCAAATTATTCAGCATTAGGCTTAGCATCAGATATTGCACTAGGTTATCATGATAATGAGAAGAAAATATATTTTTCTATTGTATTAAAAAATGCTGGCGCACAACTAAAAACATATACAAAAGAACAATCTAGAGAACAATTGCCAATTCAGCTAGATGCATCATTTGCAAAAACATTCAAAAAGTTACCATTAACATTAGCAATCACAGCGCAACACTTACAAACTTGGAAACTAAGCTATCCAAAAGAAAGTAGTAGCAATTTACTTGGAACTAATGAACCAAATAAAAGAAAAGAAATAATCAATAATTTATTTAGCCATTTAGTATTTGGTACAGAAATACAAGCAGGAAAGCCTGTGCGTTTGCGTTTTGGATACAATCATTTAAGAAGATTAGAATTAGCTTCATCATACAAAAAAGGTATGTCTGGCATTAACGCAGGTTTAGGATTAAATATTAAACAATTTGGAGTAGATTATGCTTTTGGGGCATACCATCAAGCAGGAAATGATCATCTATTAACTTTGAAGATTAAATTAGACGAATTCGGTAAAAAAGCAAAATAATGAGTAAGATAAATATTGCAATAGATGGATATTCTGCATGTGGAAAATCATCAACTGCAAAAATAGTTGCCAAGAACTTAAATTACACATACATTGACACTGGTGCAATGTACAGAGCAGTAACTTTATTTTGTATAAATAATAATATTGATATTAATAATTTAGATAAACTAAGTGTTGCATTGGATGAAGTATCACTTACTTTTAATGATAAAAATGAAATATTACTCAATCAAGAAAATGTATCATCAGCTATTCGTTCTGTTGAAGTCAATCAATTAGTATCTGAAGTAAGCGCAATATCATTAATAAGAAAAAAAATGGTTGAACAACAACAAAAAATGGCAGAACAAAAAGGAATTGTCATGGATGGTAGAGATATTGGTTCAGTTGTATTGCCTAATGCAGAATTAAAATTTTTTATGACTGCAGATATTGATGTTCGCACTAAAAGAAGAATGAAAGAACTAAACTTAGAATTTAATGATTCAAGTTTTCAGGAAATAAAAGATAATTTATTAAAGAGAGATAATATAGATTCTACAAGAGCAGATAGTCCACTTACAAAAGTAGATGATGCAATTGTAATAGATACTACAAACATTACATTAGAAGAACAAATCGATATAATTACTCAAAAAGCTTTGGAATTAACTCATTTATAAATTATCATTTGTTCAGTAGAAAATATTTTTTAAAACGTATTTTTACATAATAACAACTGTTTATGCTTACAGATGCACAAAAAACAACACTTATTAGAAAGGAAATTGCGCAATCTTATAAGGATTTTAAACAAAAATATCCAATCCTAAAAAATCAAAACACTATTGGATTAATAATATTTCTTTTCAGTGTAATAATGATTGTTTTAGCATCAATTTTATATTTAAAGAATATACTTTCTATTTGGATTTTAATACCATTCAATGCATTTTGGATGGGCATTTTACATGAATTAGAACATGATCTAATACATTGGATGTACTTTAGAAAAAATAAGTTGGTACATGATAGTATGTTATTTGTAATATGGATTTTAAGACCATTGACCATAAACCCATGGTTGCGTAGAGATTTGCATTTTCATCACCACAAATATTCAGGCACACTACACGATGTGGAGGAAAGAGGCGTGACAAATGGCGAAAAATGGAGTTTAAAGAGATTAATCACCACACCAGATTTATTATTAGGTGGAATTTTGAGAGCAAATACAATCAGAAAAGACATTATAAAACAAATACAATTAGGAAACTTAAGTAAAGCACAAGCATTAAGATTTAAGACAATAAAAACCTATGCTATGTTGCCATTCGGATTAATGGCACATTTCTTATGGTATGTATTTTTAATACATGTATTGATTCATTTTTTTACAAATACATTTGGCATAGCATACACAAGTCCAGCCATTGTTACCAATAATATGTGGTGGCTGCAACCATTTATTATGATACTAATATTACCAAATTTATTAAGACAATTTTGTTTGCATTTTATTACATCCAATATGCATTATTTTGGTGATGTTGAAAGTGGTAATGTAATTCAACAAACTCAAATACTAAATATATGGTGGACATTTCCATTGCAATTGTTTTGTTTTTTCTTCGGTTGGACACATGCCATTCATCACTTTGTTGTTAATGAAACATTTTATATAAGGCATCTTACTAGGAAAAATGCACACAAAATAATGAAAGAAAATGGTGTTAGATTTAATGATTTAGGTACATTCAAACGTGCCAATCGTTATAATGACACACAGAAACTAACCATAGCATAGATTTTCTGTTTTTTTATATTTTTCTATTTGCTAAAGAATTGTATATTTACATCATTGATGAAATGATGCTAAAGTTTAAAATACTTTTTATATTACTAAGTGTATTTCTAATACAACATGCCTTTGCCACACACAATAGAGCAGGAGAAATTACTTACAGACATATTACAGGATATACCTACGAATTTACAGTTACAACATACACTAAACTGAGTGGTGAAAGTGAAGGCGCAGACAGACCAAGATTGCAAATCGTTTGGGGCGATGGCAATGCAGATTCTATAGATAGAGTTTCGAGAATTCCAACACAGTATGCAGATGTTTTTCAGAATATTTACAGAATGTATCATACTTACACAGGTCCAGGCAGGTATATTGTAAGCATGGCAGACCCAAACAGAATTGACAACATCATAAATATGACCAATTCTGTAAATACTGTATTTTATATTGAAGACACAGTAATTATTCTAAATCCAAATAATGTTGGCTATAATAGTTCTCCAACACTTTTAATCAGCCATTAGATGCCGCCAATGTAGGACAGCGATTTGTACACAATCCAAATGCATTTGATATTGATGGTGATAGTTTAGTTTTTATGCTCATTCCACCAAAACAATCACAAACATCAAATGTAAATGGTTATTTATATCCAAATCAAATAAGAAGTGGATTAAATAATCAATTCAATATAAATGCTAATACAGGAGAAATAATTTGGGAATACCCTCAATTATCAGGAATATATAATATTGCAATTCTAATAAAAGAATACAGAGCAGGACTTTTAATAGGTACAGTTGTTAGAGACATGCAAATATTTGTTGATTCAACAAATAACAGACCACCAGTATTACAAATCCCACAAAATATATGTGTAGTTGCAGGCGACAGTGTTAGGTTTTCTGTAAGTGCATCTGATCCAGATGCAGGTCAATTAGTTACACTAACATCAAATAGTACAGCATACAACCAGATAGTTAATTCAGCAGTTTTTGTTGCAAATCCACCAAACAATCCAGTTTCTGGTTTGTTTAGATGGAAAACAGATTGCGCACATCTAAATAAAAATGACTATCCAATTTTATTTAAAGCAACAGATAATTTTGATGATTTACACTCATTAAGAGTCCAACATAATGATTTTGAACCTCAGCCTCTTGTAGATATAAAAACATTATATATTAGAATTGTAGCACCAGCACCTCAAAATCCAGTTGCACAAATTATAACTTCCAATAGTAGCGTTAAAATATCTTGGGATAGTTTGTATTTATGTAGCAATAATACCAAATTCTTGAATTTTTCTATTTGGAGAAAAATACGTTGTGCTGCTACTCTAAATAATTATAATACTGAATTAGCAGCTCAAGGATATCAAAAAATAAGTACCACAAATCTTTATACATTTATAGATAATACAATTGATGTAGGAAATGAATATAGTTATAAAATAGTGGCAGAGTTTGGAGATAAACCAGCTCAAGGTGTGCCAATAAATACGTTTAGAAGTATTGCATCCGAAGAAATATGTGTGCGTTTGCCATTAGATTTACCAATTATTTATAATGTAGATGTAAGAAATACATCCACTTCAACTGGAAGTATATATATAGAATGGTCAAGACCAAGTGCTTCCGAATTAGATACTACAATAAATATTGCACCATATACTTTTGTATTATACAGAGCAGATGGAATAAATGGTACGAATTTTACACCTATACATTCTGTTTCTGCCAATTCATATTCATTGTTAAATGATACAAGTTTCATAGATACTAATTTGAATACAGAAGAAAATAGTTATACTTATAAAGTAATGTTTATTGCAAATAATGATACATTAGGTTTTTCTGGAACATCTTCTAGTGTATTCTTGCAAACGACACCAGACTATAAAAGTATTGTGCTTTCATGGAGTTCAAATACTGCATGGGAAAACTACGAATATGTAGTTTATAGAAAATTACCAGGAAGTACGACTTATGACTCAATAGCTATTGTAAGTACAACTACATTTAGAGACACAGGATTAATAATTGATAGTACTTATTGTTATAAAATTAAAGCATTTGGCCAATACAACATTTTAGGTTTAAAACAACCATTAATTAATTTTTCTCAAGAGAAATGTGATGTTCCTATAGATACAACATCACCATGTGCACCAACACTTGCAGTTGATAATTTTTGTAAGAATACAACATTGACTCAAGATGATTTTGTCAATTACCTTGCATGGAGTTTCGCTAGTACATGTGATACAAGTACCATTGTTCAAACAAATGTGTATTATAAATCATACAACTCATCAGTGTATGTACAAATAGACAGCTTTAGTAGAACAAGTGTATTAGCATATGCACACGATTTGAATACATTAAAATCCTTAGCTGGTTGTTATTACATAGAAACTGTTGCTAAGAATAAGAAAAGAACAATATCCAATATTATATGTGTGGATGATTGTCCAATCTATGAATTGCCAAATACATTTACACCAAATGCAGATAATCAAAATGACTTATTTACGCCAATTTTGCCATATCGTGGTGTGTCCAAAATAGATATGAAAGTGTACAATAGATGGGGAAACTTAGTGTTCGAAACCAATAATCCTGATATTAATTGGAATGGTATGGATATTAAAAATGACAAAGATTTAAACACAGCAGTGTATTATTATGTATGTTACATATATTACAAAACAGCTAATGGAGAGCAAAAATTATCAGAACCATTAAGCGGATATATACATTTATTTAGATAAGATGTTCACAGGAATTGTACAAACTTTCGGTAAAATTATTGATGTTGTAAATGACAAATCTAATGTGCATTTTACCATCGAAAGCAATCTATCTAAGCAACTAAAAATTGACCAAAGTGTAGCACACAATGGCGTTTGTCTGACTGTAGTTAAGCAAAATAAACAATCGCATACGGTAACTGCAATAAAAGAAACTATTGATAAAACAACATTAGGTACTTGGGAAAAAGGAGATAAGATAAACTTAGAATTAGCTATGCAAGCTAATGCATTTCTAGACGGACACATTGTACAAGGTCATGTAGACCAAGTAGCAATTTGTAAAAAAATTGAACTGCAAGAAGGTAGTACTATGTTTTATTTTAAATTCATAGAAAAACCAAAATATGCTTTAGTAGACAAAGGTTCAGTATGTGTTGATGGTACAAGTTTAACAGTAGTAAAAGCAAAGAAAAAGTTATTTAGTGTAGCAATTATACCATATACATTAGAACATACATTATTCCATCAATACCAAGTTGGAAGTATAGTAAATATAGAGTTTGATATATTTGGAAAATATGTAGAAAATTTCCTTAAGCAATCTAAAAAATCAAAGAAATAGATTATTGAACAATTGCAAACTGTTGCTCTGCAAAATAATTGCTCTTAGCCAATAAAAATAAAACATACTCAGCATCTTTGATGTCAATGTTTCTCGCAAAAACAGGAGATTTTTGTGGTGTGTCAAATTTTAAAATTGTTCTGTGTTGTTCTTTCCATTCATTATTTCTATTGATTCTGTATATTTCTTTATCAATTTTTATATTACTAATTTCTTTTATGTTGTAAAAACTTCTACGATAGAAAAGACAAGTGGTTTTTCAGTAATCAAAAAATCTTTACTGATAATGATTCTTTCTCTACCAAAGAAAATCCACATAAAAATTGATGCACCAACCAAACCCACAATTGTCCAGATAATAAAAGATAGAATCAAAATATATTTACTATAAGTATGGTCAATTTTATTGATGAAAAAATAAATTAATAGAAACAAAGAGATAGACCATGAGATAGTTGCAAGACTTAAAATAATTAAATTCTTTACACTTCTTTTCATAGGAATTCTAATGGCTAAATAATTTTTATTTGCTTTGTAAGTGATGTGACCTTTATATATGTAATCAGAAATTTTCATTCAATGTAAAAATAATCGAACAAAAAGAATATATTAGCAAAAATATCTTAAATTATTTTATATGGCATTATTAAAATTTCCAGAAAATTTCATTTGGGGCACTTCAACAGCAGCATATCAAATAGAAAAAGCAGGCGAACACGATTGGAAAGGATTTAAAAGTATGGATGGTAGCATCTTTGATAATTGTAGTATGCATGATTCGCACCGTGATGAAGATTTAGAGCTAATATGCCAAGTAAGTAATGGATACAGAATGAGCCACGATTGGAGCAAGCTACAAAAAGCACCATTTGCTGAATTTGATGAGAAAGAAGCTGATGCTTATTTGCAATTTATGCAAGAACTAAAAAACAGAGGCATGCATATAATGCTTGTGTTGCACCATTTTACGCATCCAAAATGGTTTGTGGAGGCTGGTAGTTGGGAAAAAGGCGATAACTACAAAATGTGGGTAGATTTTGCAAAAAAATCAGTAGATAAATATGGACACTTAGTAGATACTTGGAATACTTTCAATGAACCAAACGTATATGTTAGTAATGGATATTTAATGGGTAATTTTCCACCATTCAAAAAAGGTAAGTTGTTTTTAGCTAGAAAAGTTTTGAAAAAGATGGAAATGGCACATAATGAAGTATACGATTATATACATCAGAGATTTCCTAATGCAAAAGTTGGAATATCACACAATACAGTAAAATTTGTTGGAGAAATATTTCCAGGTCATTTATTAGCAAAATTATTCGATTGGTGGTTTATGGATTATTGCCACAAGCATTTCCAAAAAGTAGATTTTCAAGGCTTGAGTTATTATGCCAGAATGCCATTCAGACCATTGCCTATTGATAATATTACACAACCAGGAAAATTAGAAAAATTAGGCAGAAAATCTGATTTGATGTGGGAATATAAACCAGAAGAATTTTACCACATATTTCATAGATATTATAAAGAAAATAAAAGACCAATTATTATCACAGAAAGTGGCGTATGCACACATGACCCAAATTTTAGAATTGAAAGCATTAAAGAATATTTAGGTTGGATACATAAAGCACAACAAGATGGTATTCCAATACAAGGCTATTTCCATTGGAGCACAATAGACAACCATGAATGGAATATTGGCTTACACTACAAATTTGGATTGGTAAGTGTAAATTTTGAAACTGGCGAGCGCACCATGACAGAAGCAGGACGATTTATGAAAAAAGTAGCAACTGAAAACGCAGTTGAAGTTTGATATGATATAAATAAAGAATAATGTAATTATATTTTTTTTATTTCGAGTATGATTTTTTGTTTACATTTCTCCCATGTAAAATGTTTATCATATACTAAAGGTTGAGGTTGAATATCTGCTTCATCAAAATAACTAAGGCTCTTATAAACCATGAAGATTGAGTTGTTATTGTATTTTTGTGAATAAAAGTCAAACATATCTTTTAACTCAAATTCTTGTAGCAAGTAGAAAATATCTATAAAATCTTTTTTAGAACCTCTTCCAGCAATAGCGTTGAGTTTCATGGCTGCAATGTCTTTTTTAGCAACCAATCTTATATTATTAATTAATAGATGTGCATCCAACAGTGGATAATTGTAACATACAAAATCTACTTTTATATTATTTATATTTGTAATTAATATGTTTTTAGAAAAACTAAGAACTTGAGTTTTGCCAATTTTGCTTATAATATCTATAAATAAATCTGTTTCAATTGCTGCATTGCCAAATAAATCAATATCTATTGAATTTCTATGCCCAATTTGCAAAGCTAATGAAGTACCTCCAACTAAATTAAAATTAGAGAATGTGTCTTCTAACATTAGTTTTTCTAAGAGTTCCAAGAGTTCTGGAGCAACTGTCTGTTTTTGTAGCATGTAAATTCAGATTTATCAATATTAAATATTGTAGAAACAAATGAAAGCGTTACGGCATCTAAGTTTTTTGCTTTTAAAGCTGCTTCTTTAATATTATCCATACCATATAAACTTACAATTAATTTCCAGTCATCCATTGTGCCATATTCTAAAACTCTTGTAATAAAAAATGATTGATACTTTATTAAATCAAATAAAGCTAAATCTACATCCCAAAATAGATGTGGTGAGAAATCTTGTATTGAAATGGTTTTTCCCATCAATCAAAGATATGATATTTCATTTTAAAAAATATAGTATTAAACTACTATAAACCTAAACTGTTTAATTTAATTTTTATTCTTTCGCTTAAGTCTTCACTCACAGGCATTAATGGCAATCTGATATTCTCGCTACAAATATCTACATGATGTAATGCACATTTTACGCCAGCTGGGTTGCCTTGCTCAAACATCATATTGATTAAATCATCAAGTAGGAAAACAGTTTTTCTTGCTGATGCAAAATCATTGTTTAATGCTTGATGTACCATTTCAGTGAATAGTTTTGGCGTGGCATTTGCCATTACAGAGATAATGCCATCGTAACCTAAAGCTATTTGTGGTACAATCAAATCATCATTTCCAGATAATAAATAAAAATTATCAGGTTTGTTGTGTGCCAATTCAATTATTTGCGACCAATCTGAAGTTGCTTCTTTTATGGCGATAATATTGCTAAAATTTTCAGCTAGTTTTAAGGTTGTACTTGCTTTTATATTGCTTGATGTTCTTCCTGGAACATTGTATAAAATTAAAGGTAATTCAGTGCTTAGCGCAATTGCTTTGTAATGCTCATACAAACCATCTTGAGTTGGTTTGTTGTAATATGGCGAAACTGATAAAATGGCATCTACACCAGTTAAGTCAAATGATTTTAATTCTTCAGCAATTTTTTGTGTGTAGTTGCCTCCAAATCCTGCGATAACAGGAACACGTTTAGATACCACACTCACAGTTGCACTTATCAAATCTTGTCTTTCTTTGTCGTTCATAGTTGCTACTTCGCCAGTAGTTCCAAGTACCACAACATAATCCACCTTATTTTCTATGACGTAGTTACATAGTTTCTCGTATTGATTAAAATTAATCGTTCCATCTTCATTAAATGGTGTTACCAATGCAACGCCTACGCCTTTTAGATTTATACTACTCATTATGCTAAAATATTGCTCTAATTTCAGAAAAATAATTGAAATAAAATAGGATTTGACTTAAAATGAACATTAAATTGAGGATAATAATTTAATGTAATTAAGATTCTTCTTGGTAATATATTTTGTAAAATTTTCTACCATCGTCATCAACGCCTTGCTGAATTAAACTTGTATTTCCATGTATGTATATATGAAAATTTTTGTCCAATTTAAGCACACTTTTGAAATATTTTGCCTGTTTCTTTACTGCTGGTGCAGAAATTTCAAATTTCTCTTGAAAATCAAAGTCATTATCTAGTTGATAAGTTTCGTCGTATTTTCTAAAAGATTCTATGATGTTTTTGTCTACTAATACTTCTTCTTCAAACGCAGCTTGATGAAATGTGTCGTTTTTCTTAAAATATTGTACAGAACGATTCAATAATTCTATTTGGTCTGATTTAGAAGTTTCAAATTCTTCTGGCAATTGCTCCACAATATATGATTTTGCAAATTGCAAAAACTGATTTGTTGCATTGATGTTGTCATCTTTTAGTTCAACACTCAAAAACTCATTTTGCCAATAATCTGTTTCTACTTTTGCATTGTCTATCACTAAAATAGTATAAGGTTCTTCCGTTTGCAAAATCAAACATGCTTTGTCTAATTTTCTACCGTTGATGCCTTCTTTCAAATGCATTTCCAAATCTTGTTGTTTTGAAGTTATTTCTATAAAATTGTCTTTATTTTCAATTTTGTAGATGCCAATTGCATTGTATAATTGACCATTAAATTTTACGTCATCAAATTTTATTACAAACAAATCTCCATCTTTTATATTTTGGTGTTTTGATACAGATTTCAAGTAATGATATATTTGTTGTGATGTATTTACAAAGTCTGATGCATTGAAAATTGATTTTGCCAATTTATATAATGCATGTAATTCTAAGTCTATAGTGTGCGTGAATTGATAGGTTGCATTGCAAGTATTAAAAGGCTTTAAAAATATTTTCTTTAAAATTTCTTCTTCAAATTCATATTCAATGTCGTACGTTTTTTGGTTGACTAATGATTTTCTGTCGTCTGCTATTTTATGAAATATAAGTTTTCTAATCGCTGCCTCATTAAATTCTATCATGTATTTTTTTGACTAAAATAATGAAATTTAGATTGTAATAATTAAATATTTATCATTCAAGTCAATAAAATCTATGTTTTGTTG
Organism: Sphingobacteriales bacterium; assembly: GCA_016699615.1. NCBI lineage: Bacteria > Pseudomonadati > Bacteroidota > Sphingobacteriia > Sphingobacteriales > Sphingobacteriales bacterium. The sequence continues at coordinate 2,460,951 of CP064984.1, forward strand.
CTTAAGTATTTTTTTGTAAATATTCTGGTGTCTGTAATCATTGTTGCACGCAATAATCATTTGTTTGAAATTAAATTTGTCTTTAATGATGTTTAAGTCTAAGTAAATATTATTTGAAACAATTAAATAATCAACTTCGATAGTAGAACTAAAGTTTTTGTACTGATGATTGTCTAATATGTAGAATAATTTATTATCGAATTGAAGTGTCTTTGATTCTAATGGCTTTGTGTTTTTTTGTCTTCCATAGCATTGTCTAAAAGCATTATGTATATTGAAATTATAGTCTTTTGCAGAAATCGGATTGTAATAATATAAATCAAATTTGTCTTTGTGTTGATAGCTAATTGCAAGATTATTCTTCAGATTATAAAGTATTATTTTGTCTTTTTTATAATTATCATATGTTGTGTAGTAGGTAGATAAAACAATAATGATAGCTACACTTATTGCATAAATGAGATATTTGTATTTTAATCTATTTATAAAAACAAAAAGCAATATTGCTACTACAAACATGAGTAATACTTGATAAAAATTAATGTACAAATAATCAATCTTTGCAAATGGCAATGATGCAATTTTTTCTGTACACCAAATAAAAATATCTATACATAATGATGTGAAGCAGCCAATGTATTTTGCTAAAAATGGAACGAAAGAAAATGGCAATAACGCAATTGAACTCCAAAGGATAACAGAAGAAAGTGGAATGGCGAAGATATTTGCAAATAGAAAATACGTAGGAAAATTTCCAAAATAATATATAACTAAAGGTGTGGTAAATATTTGCGCAGCAATACTTGCAGCCCATAATTGCCAAATATAATCAGCAATTTTATTTGATGTATAATACAATCCATAAATTGGCTTGTAGAATGTAAATAAGCCAAGCATGGCAAGATATGAAAGTTGAAAGCCAATATTGTAAATCAATAATGGCTCAAATAACAATTGCAAAAATGCTGCACCAAATAACATATTGATAGATGAAGCGTCTTCTTTTATGATTTTACCAAAGTTTAGTAATGAAAATAAAATAGCAGCACGCACCACAGCAGGAGATAAACCAACTACAAATGCAAATAGCCAAATTAATAATGCAGCAACAATGAATTTTGAAAATCTAATTGTGAAATTTCTATTTGGTATAAATCGCAACAAAAATGAAATTAATAAGTATATAATTCCAACATGTAAGCCAGACACAGAAAGTATATGCACAATACCAATTTGAGAAAATGATGCATATAGCTCAGAATCAATTTCAGCACGATGACCAAGTAAAATACCATCAGCCAATGCAAAATTTTGTTCCTTTGGAATGTATTTTCGCAATAAATTCTGCATCATAATTGAAAGATTATTACTCCATTTTTTCAATAAATATTTATTTGTATGTGTTATAAATTTCAATTCATTTTCTTTGACATAAGTTTGATGATAAATTTCATCTAAGGCCAAATAGTTTTTATAATTAAATTGCCCAATATTTCTTGGCTCATCTATTTGTTTAGGATTTAATTTTATAAAAACTTTATCGCCAATATTCAATTGTTTTATGTTGTCAGTTTTCTGAGTATACACTAATAGTTTGCCATTTGCTTGTACTATTTCTTTGTTTTTATTAATGATTGATTCAATTACTAAAGCACTTTTGTAAGATTTTTCTTTTTCTTCTATTGCTTGATGGATATAGCCAATTGCATATTCAGCTTGCTGTTTTGAAAAATGTATTGCTTGATTGTTTAACTTAAAATATTGTGTATAGAGAAGTGCAAAGATAAATACAATAATACTAGAGAAAATATTCAATATTGTTTTGTTGTATTTCTTGTAAAATATATTCAATAATATATAAAATATTAAAATTGGCAGAATTATCCAAGTGTATTTTGTGTTTATATCGTACGAATAACCAAGCAAAATGCCTAGAATAAAACTAATCAGAATTTTATACCATGGAGCATAATCTACATTCATAGCTCAAATATAAATATTAGGAATAAACAAAACAAAACTTATCTTTGCACTAAAATTTTCGTTTTGAGTCGTGTAATATACTTTGACAATGCTGCAACTACGCCAATAACTAAAGACGTAGTAGATGCTATGTTGCCTTATTTTAATGAATATTTTGGAAATCCATCGTCAATTTATAGTCATGGTAGAGAAACGAGAGCTGCCATAGAAACAGCAAGGAAAACAATCGCAAAATTGTTAAATGCACACACTTCAGAAATTATTTTTACATCAGGTGGCACAGAAGCAAACAATATGGCTATCAAAGGTGCCGTGCAATATCTTGGTGTCCAAACCATCATAAGTTCAAAAATTGAGCATCACTGTGTGTTGCATACATTAGAATATTTAGAAAAATATCATCAAGTAAAAATTGAGTATGTTGCACTTGATGAAAAAGGCATTGTTGATTTAGCTCATTTAGAAACATTATTACAACAAGGCAGTGAAAAGAAATTGGTGTCGTTGATGCATGCAAACAACGAAATAGGAAATTTATTACCAATAAATGATGTTGCTATTTTGTGTGAGAAATATAATGCATACTTACATTCAGATACAGTACAAACTTTCGGACATATTTCAATAGATACACAAGCAGTCGCAGTAGATTTTTTATCAGGCTCGGCACATAAATTTCATGGTCCAAAAGGCGTTGGTTTTTTGTACATGAGGAAGAAAAATAAAGTACAATCATTTATTCATGGTGGCGGACAAGAGCGTGGTTTTAGAGCAGGCACAGAAAATGTATATGGTATTGTTGGTATGGCAAAAGCAGCTGAAATTGCATATCAAAATTTAGATAAAGATGCAGCGTATATTTTATCGATAAAACAATATTTTATTCAACAATTACAAGAGAGTTTTGATGATATACAGATTTGTGGCAACATGGAAAATAGTTTATATACTGTATTAAATATTTCATTTCCAAATAAAGAAAACACAATGATGTTGCTGTTTAATTTAGATATCAAAGGTGTTTGCGCAAGTGGTGGAAGTGCTTGTAGTAGTGGTGCTGCAACAGGCTCGCATGTTATACAAGCCATTTTGCCAAATGTAGATAGAGTGAATGTTAGATTTTCTTTTTCTAAATTAAATACAACAGAAGAAGTGGATGTTGTTATACAATCTTTGAAAGCAATTTTAGTCTAAAATAATTTCGTCAATCAACTTAGCAATTGCTTCATAGTTTGTGTATATATTTTGTTGTTTGATGCTTAAATCTTCTAATACTTTTTTGATTTTTGGATGTGATTTTATTTTGCTTAAAACCAAATCTTGAATGATTTTATTTTTCCAATATTCTTGTTGATTTATTCTAAGCTCATTTTCATGAACAGAAAGATAGTAATTCGAAATTAAATTGTAGATATTTTTAATGCCAGTATTTTCCAATGCAGATGCAAGCACTATTTTTGTTTCCCAATTACGCTGTTGTTGGTTCATTAATGGCAAAATACTTTTAATTTGAGTCATGCTAATTTTTGCCTTAGTCAAATGTTCATTATCAGCTTTATTAATAATGATGATGTTTGCCAATTCCATTATGCCACGTTTGATGCCTTGTAATTCATCACCAGCATTTGGTAAAAGTAGCAGTAAAAAAATATCAACTATATTGCGTACTTCAATCTCAGATTGACCAACACCTACTGTTTCAACAATGATGTAGTCAAATCCAAATGCTTCGCAAATTAAACTTGTCTCATAGGTTTTTCTAGCTACACCACCTAAATAATCACCATTTGCACTTGGTCTAATGTATATGTTTTTATGATGAATTAAATCACCCATTCTTGTTTTATCACCTAATATACTTCCTCTAGAAATTGTGCTACTTGGATCTATTGCTAAAACTGCAATGCTTTTATTGTTATCTAATATATGTTTTCCTAAGCTATTTATAAATGTACTTTTTCCTACACCAGGCGAGCCAGAAATGCCAATTTTCTTAGCTTTTTTATTTTGTTGTATACAAAATTCTATTAACTGATTTGCAGTTGCTTGGTGTGTGTCTGCGTTGCTTTCTATTAAAGTTATAGACTTGCTGAGTACATTTCTGTCTTTTTGCAATATGCCATTAGTGTAATATGATAATGGTTCTAAGTTCAAAAATTTAATTATTTAATTCCTGAAAAGCTAGCCAAGCCATCAATCCAGCGCCAATCTCTAAGCAATTTTCATCTACATCAAAATGTGGTGTGTGTATTGGTGATGTAATACCTTTTTCTACATTTCCAGTTCCTAGTCTATAAAAACATGCAGGCACAATTTGTGTGTAGTAGCTAAAATCTTCTGCTGTCATTCTTATAGGATGTTCTTCCACATTTTCTTTTCCAAGATATTCTACAGCATGATTAAATGCATTTTGTGTAGTTGTAATATCATTGTACAAAAATGGATAGCCGTGTGCAATATTTATATCAATACTTGCGCCCATACTTTCTGCAATGTTTGTTGCTATTTTAATGATTTTTTCTTTTGCTTCTTCTCGCCAATTTTCATCAAATGTTCTAAGTGTACCTTCCAATTTTACTTCTTCAGGAATAATATTTGTAGCACCATTAGCTATAAATTTTCCAATACTAAGTACAGTTGGCATTGTTGGATTGGCATTTCTACTTACAATCTGTTGCAATGCTACTACAATATGCGATGCTATTAATACTGTGTCAATTGCTAAATGTGGCACAGCACCATGTCCACCATTCCCTTTTATTGTAATATATATTTCATCGCAACTTGCCATAGAAAGTCCAGTTTTAAATGCCACTTTTCCAGTTTCAAGTTGTGGTAATACATGTTGTCCAAATATTTTTTCTACACTTGGGTTGCTCAAAACGCCTTCTTTTATTAAAATTGATGCACCACCAGGCAATTTTTCTTCAGCTGGTTGAAAAATGAATTTTATTTGTCCTTCAAAATCATCTTTTATGTCATTCAAAATTTTTAATGCACCAAGCAAACAAGTTGTATGTACATCATGTCCACATGCATGCATAATACCTTTTTTTGTGGAGCAATAACTAACTTCATTTTTTTCTTCAATAGGCAATGCATCAATATCAGCACGTAAGGCAATCGTTTTTTTATCAGGATTTTTACCTTTTATGATACCAATAATTCCATTGCCACCTACATCTTTAGTATAGTTAATATTTAATAAGTCTAATTGATTTGCAATATATTTTGCTGTTTCAGTTTCTTCAAAACTCAATTCAGGATGCGCATGTAAATATCTTCTAATTTCAATTAAATTATCTGATTCTTGATGTGCAATTTTTTTTATCTTTTCTAAGGTATTCATACAATACGTTCTTCTTGTAAAAATAAACAATTCTATATTAAGCTATTTTCATTTTTTGTATTAATTTTAAGTATGACAGAATTTGATGTAATTGTAATAGGAGCTGGTCCAGGTGGATATGTAGCAGCAATTCGTGCGGCACAGCTAGGTAAGAAGGTTGCTATTGTAGAAAAAGAAAATTTAGGTGGTGTTTGTTTAAATTGGGGTTGCATTCCAACTAAAGCATTATTAAAATCAGCACAAATATATGAATATATAAAAGATGCATCAGAATATGGTGTGCATATAGAACATTCAAGTTTAGATTTTGATGCAGTGATTCAGAGAAGTAGAAAAATTGCAAATGAAATGCAACAAGGCATTCAATTCCTTATGAAGAAAAATAAAATATCAGTTTTTCAAGGATATGGGAAATTATTACCTGGAAAAAATGTTGAAGTAACATCTGATAATGAAATAAAGATTTTAAGTTCAGAGTATGTTATTCTTGCAACAGGAAGTTCTTCCAAATCAGTGCCTGCATTGCCAATAGATAATAAGTATATTATTGATTATAGAAAAGCTTTGGTATTAGATAATAAGCCTAATCAATTAGTGATAGTTGGTGCTGGAGCAATTGGTGTGGAATTTGCATATTTTTTTAACTCAATAGGCACAAAAGTTACCTTAATTGAGTTTGCTAAACATATTTTACCAAATGAAGATGATGCAGTTTCAATTGAATTAGAAAAGATATTAATAAAAAAAGGAATTAATATTCTTACATCATCAAAAGTATTGAGTTCAATTATTCGTGATGAAAATGTTCGACTAATTGTAAATACTGCCGAAAGTGAAATTGAAATAAATACAGAGTTAGTACTTAGTGCAGTTGGCATCAAAGCGAATATCGATAATATAGGTTTGGAATATTGTGGTATTCAAACGCAAAATAGCAAAATACAGACAGATGAATATTGCCAAACAAATATACAAGGTGTGTATGCAATTGGCGATATTATAACAGGACAAGCATTGGCACATGTAGCAAGTGCAGAAGGAATAGTTGCTGCAGAGCATTTAGCAGGATATAGCACTTTGCCAATAAATTATAATAATATTCCATCAAGTGTGTATTGCACACCAGAAATTGCAAGTGTTGGCTACACAGAGCAGTATTTAAAAGATAACAATATTGATTATATAGTTGGTAAATTTCCTTTTTCTGCATCAGGAAAAGCAAAAGCAGTTGGCAAAAAAGAAGGTTTTGTAAAAGTTCTAATTGATAAAAAGTACGATGAAATATTAGGCGCACATGCTATTGGCGAAAATGTTAGTGAAATCATTCAAGAAATTGTATTGGCAAGAAATGTAGAAGCAACAGCAACTTCAGTAATGCATTGCATACATGGACATCCAACAATTTCTGAGACAATTAAAGAAGCCATAGAACAATCAAAACAACAATCTATACATTTGTAAATAAATATTTAAAATAATGTTGCTAAAATGTTCTAATATTAAAATAAATTATTATATTTGAGTAATTAAAAATTTTTAAAATGAAAAAAGTAAAAATGTTATTCGTGATGGTGTTAGCAGTGTTAGCACTATCTATTTCTTCTTGTAAGAAAGCAAAAGCTAAAAACTGTAACGAAGCAGTAACTGATTATTTAAATGCTTCCGATGCATATCATAACAGCGAATATACGGTGGCTGATTGTGAAACACTTAAATCAGCACTAAAATCTTTTATCGATGATTGTCTTTCCAAATTTCCTGAAGCATCTAGAGCTGAAATTCAAGATTGGTATGATGAAATAGACAGTATGGGTTGCGAAGCATATGTAGCTGAAGAAGAAGTAACAAGACAAGCAAAATAATTTAATTTTCTAAGAATTTTTTAAATGGCTCAATTTATTGAGCCATTTTTTTTATCAAACATAAATAAGTTCGAAATCTTAAAATAAAAAGTAAGTAATTTATTATCTTACACAAAACTAATACGCAATGTCGCCAAGTTTAATTCTAATTTGCATTTTTATTTATTTCTTGTGTTTAATTTTTATCGGATGGATTACCTCAAGAAAAGCAAATGAAGATTCTTATTTTATTGGAAACAAACAATCAGTTTGGTATATCGTTGCTTTCGGTTTAATTGGAGATTCATTATCTGGATTAACTTATTTGTCCGTTCCTGGTTCTGTGAAAGCAGCACAGTTTAATTATTTTCAAATTGTTCTAGGATATGTATTAGGATATTGGGCAATTGCCTATTTTTTATTGCCATTGTATTACAAACAAAATCTAACATCTATTTATACTTATTTGCAAAATAGAATAGGCACAATTTCGCAACGCACAGGCTCATTTTATTTTATTTTATCAAGGTTAATAGGTGCTGGTGGACGATTGTTTTTAGCTGCAATGGTTTTGCAAAAATTTGTGTTTGATGCCTTCTTTATTCCATTTCCAGTCACAGTAGCAATAATAATATTCTTGATGTTGGTATACACTTATCGTGGTGGTATCAAAACTTTAGTTTGGACAGATATGTTTCAATCTTCGTTTCTTTTACTAGGCGTTTTGCTTACCATTGTTTTTATACTACAAAGATTAGATTGGAATATAATGGATGCCTATTATCAAATTAAAGATTCAGAATATTCAAAAGTTTTTTTCTGGGATTGGCAAGCTAAAAATTATTTTTGGAAACAATTTATAGGTGGCGCATTTATTGCAATTTGCATGACTGGACTTGACCAAAACATGATGCAAAAAAATTTGAGTTGCAAATCATTATCAGAAGCACAAAAAAATATAAATGCATTTAGTATCATAGTTGTTGTAGTAAATATGTTTTTTCTTGCATTAGGTGCATTGTTGTATATATATGCTACTAAGATGAATATTGCATTGCCCGAAAAACCAGATCAATTGTTTCCTGCTTTAGCATTCAATCATTTGGGAAAAATTGCTGGTCTTGTATTTGTAATTGGATTGACAGCTGCAACTTTTAATAGCGCAGATTCTGTACTCACTACACTTACCACATCATTTTACATAGATGTATTGCATATTAAAAGTAATGAAAATGCTGAGAATAAAAATAAAAGACATATCATACATATTGCTTTTGCTGTAGTATTGTTCTTTGTTGTATTAGCTTTTGGTTTGTTTACAGACCAATCTTTGGTATTCACAGTTTTAGATATTGCAGGCATTACCTATGGTCCACTTTTGGGCTTGTTTGTATTTGGTATGTTCACCAAAAGAAATGTAAAAGATATATATGTTCCTATTGTTTGTGTGATAAGCCCAGCTATATGTACTTTCTTATATTTTTCAAGTAAAAATAAAGCAATTTGGCTTGGTGGTTATCAAATAGGAGCAGAGCTATTAATAATTAATGGTCTACTTACATTTTTAGGATTATTTATACTAAGCCAAAAACCTAAATAATTATTCCATCTCTCATGGTGATTTTTTTATCAGCTTTTTCTGCCAATTTCTCGTTGTGTGTAACAATGATAAATGTTTGATTGAAGTTTGTTTTTAATTTGAAAAACAAATCATGCAATTCTTCTGAACGCTCAGTATCTAAATTTCCAGTTGGCTCATCTGCCAAAACTACCAATGGACTATTGATTAATGCTCTTGCAACAGAAACTCTTTGTTGTTCGCCACCAGAAAGTTCATTTGGTTTATGGTGCATACGATTGGTAAGTCCCATAAAATCTAATAATTCTTTAGCTTTTTTTTCTGCTTCTGTTGTTTTTGTTTTTGCAATATATGCAGGAATGCAAATATTTTCTAATGCTGTGAACTCAGGTAATAAATGATGAAATTGAAATACAAAGCCCAAGTTTTTATTTCTAAAAATCGAAAGTTCTTTGTCTTTTAAATCAGAAATGTTTTTACCATCAATATTTACAATGCCTTTGTCAGCTTTGTCTAGTGAACCAATAATATGTAATAGTGTGCTTTTTCCAGCTCCTGATGGTCCAATAATACATGCCAATTCTGCTTTCTTAATTTCTAATGAAACACCTTTTAGTACTTCAAGGTTGGCATATGATTTATGTATATTAGTGCAACTTATCAATGTGTAAAAAATTAAAACGAACAATGGTGGCAATATAACCATGCGCCAGCATTTACATTATATTTAATACTATCCATGTCTTCGTATATTTGAGATGTATGACTTAAAATTAATACTCTATATAAAACTGAATTTCGTGGTTTTATCACAATTGCTTTCATTGCATTTTTTTCAATCTCTTTTGTTAATATATTTGCACTGTTCCTATTCTGAAATGCGCCTACACAAATATATGCATTAGCTATTTTGTTATTACTTAATAAGTTATTTGCTTCCGCTTTTTTACTTTCATTAATTGAGGTAAAAGTTGTTGTGTCAATTTTTGTAGCTGCAATAAATGTTTGTGTATCTATATTTGATGCAAATGCTTCTGTTGAGTTTTGTGTGTCTTTTGTAACTATATTTTGTTGAGTAGCTTCGTTTCCTTTTTGTGGTGTATTGTTTTTAGGCATAAACCAACTTTTTATATTTGGAAAAAAAGAAGCTATAGAATAGTTGTGCTTAAATTTGTTTTGTTGTAATACGCCAATCGTTCCTACAAAAAATAAAAGTAAAAAGATTGGAATTATGTATATTAACTTACTGCGTTTACGACTTTGGGCAACAATTTCTGGAATTGCATCTTTTAATCTTGATATTGGTGTGATACCTACAATTGGTAGTCCATAATTTTCACAAGAAAAATTATTTTGGAAAGACTCAAAAAGAATATTGTTATTTTGGTCAAGATATAGTCTGCCTATATTTTTTAGAATATGGTTTTTATTTTGTTGTAGATTGTTTTTGATGTTTTCTGCGTATTCAAATACAATCTTTTCAGCTTCTGCATAAGAAATTTGGTGTTTGTTTTGTACAGCGTGTATCAGTACACCATCATTGTTTTGCAGTTGTCTGTTGAATGCAATAGATTTTCCTGGTGGATATATTTTTTGCTCAATTGCTTCTACTTTTGCATTAGAATAATTTCCTATCCATGCACCAATTTTTGGAACAATCACACAATTATTAGTATAAAGCAGTTCTACAATTATTTCATCAATCACAGCATAAAGTTAATAAGATATCTTGATACCACCAATAGCTTGGAAACTATATGTTGGATAACTAACGAAACGCTGATATTTTTGAAATGCCAAATTATTTAAGTCGATAAATGCACCAATATTTTTAGTAAAGAAATAAGTTGCACTTAAATTTAAGTCTACAACACCTTTTATTTGTTCTGAAATTCTGTTGGTAATCAAGCCACTTTCTATTGTCTGTCTCGTTGCGTTCATTTTTCCATAAGCAATCAAGTTTAGATTCACATGTAATTTGTTTTTCCAATTATAGAACGCTGTAAAATCTGCTTTTAGATTTGGTTGATAAGATAATTCGGAAGTTGTATTTTTATATATAAAATAATCTAAAGTTACATTTGCGCCAAATTGATTGCCTTTTTGGAAACCTAAACTAAAACTTGGATTCCATGCTTTTAATCTATGTACATAATCAGCTTGGAAAGTGGCATTTGGTGGATAGTTAATAGTTGTTGTATCATATGTGTTGTCAATAAACTGAAGGTGATTTCTGTTTACCAACTGAGAAAAACTTACATTGTAATAAAATCCTGAAAATGCACCACGAAGTCCAATAAATGTGCGTTTTTCATTGATTTGATTTTTAAAGTTATTATCATAGATAAATGCATTTTCTAGTGATGTTTGGTGTAGACTATTGATTTTTACATTTGAGTTCCATTCATTATACATCACCAAATAGTTTTTGTATATTTTTAATGTATTTAAGAATGATGGAAGTACATAAAACTTATTGTTTGTAATCATCATGTTTGCACCAGCTTGTAGTTTCCAAATTTTATATTGTACAATTGCATAAGGATTTACAGCAATTGAAAATCTATTGTTTTTTGATGTATCATCTTTGTAAGCAATATTATTTGCCCAAAAGTTGGCGCCAGCACCAATATTTTGCATAAACATATATGAGCCTTTTGCTTTTATATCTATAGTTGTTTCTTTTTGTTTTAAAGTGTTGCTTGTATTCTGAAAACCTACATTTGCACTATAATCATAATCTTTGTCTGCAATATTTTTTAGATAGATGTCTGCGCCAAATCTTTTGTACATATTTTTTACATCATTTTTTTCTAACAATGTATCTGTGTTACCATAAAAATGATATTTATCAAATTGAAATGTAGCTGATGCACCAACTAATGCACTGTTTTTAATGAAATATTCACCAAAACCTTTTGCTTTCAAATCAAAATATTCTTGAAATCTTGGTTTTTTTGCTTTAGAGTAAATAAAATCTGCATTTAATCCAGCACGATATTTTGCTTGATTTGGATTGACGATGGATAAATTTAATAATGGAGTAAGGTAATTTCCAAAGCCAGCTTTTGCATAAAAAAACTTTTGTTTTTCATTTGGTTTTATTGCAACTTTTATTGGCTTAATATCTTCAGCAAGATATTTTATTTTTCCTTTTACATCAGCAAAGTTATATGTCTGTTCGTCAGCTTTTGTTTTGTTTATTTTTGGAATATCTGGCGAAAGCGGAACTTTCTCACTATTGATGAGAATTGGTTCATAATTTTGTATGATATTTACTTCATCTAATTCAAGAATAGAATCTTTTGTTGTTTGAGCAAACGTTATTTGTGCAAACAATAATGAAATAATAAGTGTTGTATGATATCTATTAAACATTTTCTTGTGTATTATTTTTATAACTAATTTATTTGTCAAACTGTAGAATGCTACTATTGCTTGGTAATTTCAGATTTGAATTTTGAGTTTCTGAGTCAAGTATTAATTGTAATTTCTCTTTAGCTTCTTTTAGTACATCATCATCAAAAGAATAATTGTCTACCAAACTTTGTAGTGTTGCTTTTGCTTGCAAAAGTTTGTTGTTTGTTTTGTATATATCACTCAAAAGAATATAAGATTTTCCTAAATAATATTCGTATGCTGGAAATAAATCATTGTATTTTAAACATTCAGCTTCAGCTTGTTTTAAATTCTTTTTGTCATAATATATTTTAGCTATTGTGTATTGTGCTTCTGCACCTTGTTCGTTGTTTAATGAAGCTGCAATATTTTGTAATTCTGGTAGTGCTTTATCGTATTCTTTTAAGTTGTAATGAGAAATGCCTTTGTAGTAAGCAATTTCTTTTTTATAAAACTCAGGAAGATTTGGAATTGCTTTTACTTTTTCTACATAAGTAAGTGCATTTGCATAATTTTTTAACTTAAAGTTGGTGCGCATCAATCCAATTTGGTACTCACGTTTATTTTCATCTAAGGTAGCAATGCTTTCCAATTTTGTATAGTATTGTTGCGCTTGCGCCATATCTTTTTTGTCAAAGTATAGGATGTTTGCTGCTCTTGCTGTAGAACGTTCTGTAAATCTATTTTGTGCTACATTTGCAATATTGATGTAGTCTGGCAATGCTTTGTCAAAGTTTTGTAAACTATAATTACATTCTGCTCTATAAAATTTTGCTTGCAAATTGAAAAACCCATTTGGAAATTGAAGAATATAATTATTAAAACCATCTAATGCTTGTTGTATATTTCCTTTTTGAAACTGATTTTCTGCACTCAAATATACAATTGAATCTTGTGCTGATGTTGTAAGGTTGCTGTTGCCATATTTTGATGCATATTTGATATAAGCATTTGCATCGCCTTTTTCTATATAAATATCTTTGATAGCTAATAATGCTTCGTTAGCATTTGGTGTATTTGGATATTTTTCTACAACTTTTTTGTACCAATTTAATGCTTCATCATAGTTGTTGTTATTATATTCAATTAATCCTAATTTTATATAGGTTTCTGGTACTCTATCAGATTTTGGATATTTTTGTAATAATGTATTGAATGTTTGTTTTGCATCAGCCGATTTGCTTAAGGAAAATTGAGTGTTTCCTGCTTGGAATAATGCATCGTCTGCAAATGATGAATTTGGAAATCTTGTAGCTAATGCGCTCATGCCAGCAATTTTATCATTATACTTTCCAGATAATCCGTCAATAATTGATTTTTGATATAATGCATAATCGGCACCTTGGTAATTATTTTTTATTACAATGTCATAATTTACATCAGCATTGTTGTATTGTTTTTGAATAAAATAAGCATCAGCCAATCTTAATAATGCATCTGGATAAATTGTTTGATTGATGTTTGATGACGTATTGTTTTTTAAACCATTCAATGATTTTGAAAATTGTTCTGCTGCGTTTGGATAGTCTTTTTCTTTATAGTAATTGTAGCCTTTTAAGTAATATGCTGTTCCTTCATTTGCTGTATTAGCATCTGCGGCAACTACATTTTTATTTAAACTCAAAAATTTATCTACGAGTTGTTTGCTTTTTGTATAGTCTGATTTTTGATAGGCAATATCTGCTTTCCAATAATAGGTAAGTGCTTCGTAAGATTTGTTGTTGGTGTATTTTAATGCTTTATTGAAAATGGCATCAGCTTCATCCATTTTTTTATCGTTGTATAAACTTAATGCTTTTAAATAAGCCATCTGCTGATAGCTGTTTTGTAACTTGGTAGATACTTGCGGCAAGTTTTCTATGATTTGCATAGCTTCATCATAGTTTTTTGTAATTAAAAATATATCAGCTAATATTTCATTGGCTTCATTGTAATACTGAGATTTTGGATAGTCTACAATGAATTTTTTAAGTGTAATTAATGCTTCGTTTGTTGCATTCAATTCATACGCCAATTTTGCATATTGGAAAATTGATTCTTCTTTTATTGCTTTATTAAAATCTAATCTTGCAGCCTGTAAAAAAGCATTTTTTGCCTCAGTTTTGTTGTTTATTTTTACATAGCATTTTGCCAACTGATACATTGCATTTTGTCCTAGCTCTGTTTCTTGTGATGATAATTGTTCTAAGTTTTTTACTGCACTATTACAATCATTTTCTTGTGCTTGCACATAACCTAAAATATAATAATCTTCAGGCGTAGCTTTTATAGATTGTTTCATATATTGCTCCAAATAGAATTTAGATTTATCATACTGTTGCAATTCAAAGAAAGCATTTCCTAATAAGTGTGCTATTTCATTGCTGTACTTTATATTTTCTTTTAATTTTGGTTCAGCATAACTTACCAAAGCTTTGTAATCTTTATTAATAAATTGGATAGATGCAATGTAATATGGAATTATTTTTTCATACTTTTTTGAGTTTTCTAATTGCTGAAATGTTTTATAAGCTGAGTTGTAATCATTAGAATAGTAAGCACACAAACCACCATAGTATAATGCATCTTCTTTGTAGTATGATGTTGAATTTGCAATCGCATTGAATTTTGGTCTTGCTTCTTTAAATTTTTTAAGCGCAAATAAAGAAAATGCTTCTTTGTAATCAAATGCTTCTCTTTGTGTTTTTGAAAGTTGTTTTTTATCTACTGCTTCAAAATATACAATTGCATCTTGGTAGTTTGGAATGCCAAATGCAATTTCTCCTAATAAAAAATTAGCAATACTGATGTTTGGATTTCCAGGATAGTCTTCGATAAATTGTAGTAATTGCGCACTTGCATCTGATGCTTGTGTAGCTTTTGCACAAGCTGCTTTTATAAAAATTGCATCAGCTAATGTATTGTTGTCAATTTGCTTTGGGTCTTTTTGGTATTCAATCAAAAAGTTTTGAATAATAGGGTAGGCGATAGCATATCTTTCAAAAGCTATATGTTCTTTCGCTTCTTTATATTGTTTGAGTAAGTCTTGGTGTTTGAGCGATGCTTGTGCCGAAAGTAATGATGGTGCTAATAAAAAGATAAAAATCCAAAAATATTTTTGCATAAATAATGTTTGTGTACAAATTTGATAAAATAATTCATTGCAAAGGTGTACTAATTCTTAAAAAGTATTAAGAAGAATTATACACTAATTGTGTATTGCACTTTTAACATAAAATTAGATATTTATGCAATGTTGAAGCCTGAAATCACAAGTGATTTTATTTTCGTTTCATTTTTTCATGCAATTCTTTGAATAAACCACGTGCAATCAATAATTTCATGATTTCGTTGGTGCCTGCATATATTCTAGCTACTCTATTGTCTGCATAAGCTCTTGCAATGTAGTATTCCCACATATAACCATAGCCACCATGCAATTGTACACACTCATCTACAACTAGTTGGTGCATGTCTGTACATGAATATTTTGCCATAGATGCTGTTTCTGGTGTTAGTTGTCCATTGCAGTACAATTGTACGCATTTATCTACAAATACTTGGTGTATTTGTATTTGTGTTGCTAATTCTGCTAATTTGAATTGTGTATTGTGAAAAGCAGCTACTGGTTGCTTAAATGCTTCTCTTGTTGTTGTGTATTGTATGGTGTTTTCTAATGCACCTTCTGCACCACCACTTGCCATCAATGCAACTGATAATCTTTCTCTGCCTAATTTTTGCATCATATAAACGAAGCCTTTACCTACTTCGCCTAATAAATTTTCTTTTGGAATGGATACATTGTCAAAAAATAATTCACAAGTATCTTGAGCTTTCATACCCACTTTTTTAAAAGGTTTGCCTTTAGAAAAACCATCTCTTGTTGCTTCTATTAAAAATAAACTGATGCCTTTAAATTGTCCGTCTACAATAGTTCTTGCAGCAATGATAGCCAAATCACTCATGTAACCATTGGTAATAAATGTTTTCTGACCATTGATGATGTAATGGTCGCCTTTGTCTTCTGCTGTAGTTTTTAATGCTTGTAAGTCACTGCCACAACTAGGCTCAGTCATACCAATTGAAGAAATAATTTCGCCAGTACACATTTTTGGAAGCCATTGTTGTTTTTGTGCTTCTGTGCCATAATCAATAATATAAGGTGCAACGATATCTGAGTGTAAAAAGAAACCTGGACCTAAATAACCTGCTTTTGATATTTCTTCAGTAATTAAGGCACAAAAAGAAAAATCTAATCCAGCACCACCATATTGTTCTGGAACATCTAAACATAATAATCCAGTTTCGCCAGCTTTTAACCATACATCTCTACTTACCATGCCATCTTCTTCCCATTGAGCATGATATGGTGCTATTTCTTTCTCTACAAATTGTTGAGTAGTTTTTTGTAGTAATTCATGCTCTTCTGTGCTGTAGATATCTCTTTTGATTTTAATATTAGCGTACATATTTTATTAATTATTGAATATTATAAAAATAATTGTTTTTTTAAAATTAAACCCTTCTTATTTCAGCGCCTAAGTTTTGGAGTCTTCTGTCTATGTATTGGTAGCCTCTGTCTATTTGATGTATGTTGGAAATGGTACTTTTGCCTTTTGCTGAAAGTGCTGCAATTAGTAATGAAACACCTGCTCTGATGTCTGGTGATGACATGTTGATGCCACGCAATGAATATTCTCTGTTGATGCCAATAACTGTTGCTCTATGTGGATCGCAAAGAATAATTTTTGCGCCCATGTCTATTAGTTTGTCTACAAAGAATAATCTACTTTCAAACATTTTTTGATGTACAAGAATGCTGCCTTTTGCTTGTGTTGCTGTAACTAATAAGATACTTAATAAATCTGGTGTGAATAATGGCCATGGTCCATCAGCAATTGTTAATATTGAACCATCTATAAATGATTGTATTTTGTATTGTTCTTGTTCTAGAATGATGATGTCATCTCCATCAAACTGTATGATAATGCCTAGTTTTTCAAAGTATTTTGGTATTAAACCTAACATATCTATTCTACAGTTTTTGATTCTGATATTAGATTGTGTCATTGCTGCTAAGCCAATGAAACTTCCAATTTCAATCATATCAGGTAGTATAGTATGTGCTGTGCCACCAAGCTTTTGAACACCTTGTATCTTTAATAAGTTTGAGCCAATTCCTATTATATTTGCGCCCATTCCATTGAGCATATTACATAGTTGTTGTAAATATGGCTCGCAAGCTGCATTGAATATTGTAGTTTCGCCTTCTGCTAAAACTGCTGCCATTACTATGTTTGCAGTTCCTGTTACGGAAGGTTCTTCTAATAATATATATTTGCCTAAAAGTGTGTCCGCTGTTAATGTATAAAATTCGTCGTTTTTGTCATAATCGAATTTTGCACCTAATTCTAAAAAGCCTAAGAAATGTGTGTCTAGTCTTCTTCTTCCTATTTTGTCGCCACCTGGTTTTGGTAAATATGCTCTTTTGAATCTTGCTAATAATGGTCCAAGTATCATTACTGAACCACGAAGGTGTGTTGCTTTTTGCTTAAATTTGTCAGATAACAGAATATCTGGGTCTGCATCTTTAGCATTAAAAATGTAAGTATCTGAATTTTTCTTACTTACTTTTACGCCCATATCTTGTAAAAGTTCTATCAAAAGCATTACATCCAGAATGTTTGGAATATTTGAGATTTCTATATCTTGGTCTGAAAGTAGAACTGCTGAAATAACTTGTAAGGCTTCGTTTTTTGCGCCTTGTGGAATTATGTCGCCATGCAGTTTGTTGCCTCCAATTACTTCAAATACATCGTTATTCATCTGTTTATTGCTTTATTTGAATCTTCTATTGTTGTTGTTTCTATTATTATTGTTTCTGTTGTTATTATTTCTATTGTTGTTGTTTCTGTTTTTGTTTTTTCCGTTGTTGCTTTGTTGGTAACTATTCTTTCTATGTAGTTTTGTCATTGTTTCAATGTTCATGTCATCACTAATTTCTAGAATACCATTTGACATTGCTTTCATGTCATTTTTGACAAGGTCATTGCTTACTTCTTCATTACTCCAATTTTTGTAGGCTAATTTCATGAAGTTTCCTATGATTTCAGTAAATGTTTGTTTTTTGTCGTCATCATCCATTAATGATGCTTTTTTGATCATAGACTCTACATTTTTACCATAATGTTTGTATCTGATTCTGTTTCTTGGATAGGCTAATTCTGCTGGTTTTATTCTTACTTCTTCTCTTGATGGAATTGGATATGGCGAATCTACCTCTAATTTAAAATCAGACATGATAAATAAGTGATCCCACAATTTTTGTTTGTAATCCACCATTGTTTTTACTTGTGGATTTAGGATAATCATTAAGTGAACAATGTTTTCTGCTGCTCTTTGACGTTTTTCTTTCTCTTCAATAGTAATGGCGTATTCTATTAGGTTTTGAATATGTCTTCCATATTCTCGCATGGTAATATTCACACGGTCTGTGTTGTAATTCATTTGGTAAGATATTTTTAAGTAATTTATTTCTTTAGTATTGAATAAAATTATTATTCTACTACTTGAAGTTTTGCAAATTTCAGCATTATTTTCTTAATTCCAAAATCTTCGAAGAAAATAGTTGCAATTTTATTGTTATCATTTCCATCAATTTGTACAATTTTTCCAATATTAAATCGTTCGTGTCTAACTTTTGTTCCAATATTGATATTGCCTGTATTTTGTCCTAATGGTAATGTATTTGTATTTTCTATTCTTTTTAGTTGCTTGTTTTCGTGTTCTATATTTATTGTTTTCTTATCTTTTTCTTGGGCAACACTCATGTACCATTTGCTTTCTTTTTGTATGTTGTATTGTTGTTTTGGTGTATTGATATTTGGCTTTGTTTGTCCAAATACACTTAAGTTTTTTGGATTTATCTCAGAAATAAACCTACTTGGTTCGCAATGATTGAGTTGTCCAAACTTATACCTTGTAAGTGCATACGATAATGAAAGAAATCTTTTTGCTCTTGTGATGGCTACATAAAACAATCTTCTCTCTTCTTCTAAATCTTCTCTTGTGTATATTGAAAGTGATGATGGGAAAAGCATTTCTTCTAAGCCAACAACAAATACGCTTTCAAACTCTAAGCCTTTGGCTGCGTGCACAGTCATTAGTTTTACTCTGTCTTTGTTTTCAGGATTATTGTCATCTTGGTCTGTGAGTAAAGATATTTGTTGTAAATATTCTGCAAGGTCGCTTTCTGGTTTTACTTCATCTATTTCATATTCTGGTTTTTCGCTTACAGTGTATTCTTTTATACCATTTAATAATTCTTGAATATTTTCGTATTTGCTAATTCCTTCTATTGTTTTATCTCTAAAATATTCTTCAACCAAACCTGTAGTTTTGCCAATATATGCTGCAATTTCATATGCATTTTTGTCTTTTAGCATTATTCTAAAACTTTTCATCATGACAGAAAAGTTCTTTATTAGTGTTTTTGCTCTTGCTTGTATGTCATTTATTACATCAGGATGTTCTACAACTTGCCACAATGAAATGTCGTGCTCATTTGCTGCAATAATCATTCTATCAATTGTCGTTTGTCCAATGCCACGTGCTGGAAAATTGATGATTCTTTTTAGTGCTTCTTCATCATTTGGATTGACAACTAATCTTAGGTATGCAATAAAATCTTTGATTTCTTTACGTTGGTAAAAAGAAATACCACCATAGATTTTGTATGGAATATTTAATTTTCTTAAACTTTCCTCAAAAGAACGTGATTGGGCATTTGTTCTATACAATATGGCAATCTCAGAATTGTGAATATGGTGTATGGTTTTTTGTTCAAATATTGAGTTGGCTATCATTTTTGCTTCTTCAGCATCACTCAATGTTTTATACACTTTTATTTTTTCGCCACCACTTTTCGATGTCCAAATTTCTTTTTTTAATTGAGATTTATTGTTTTGTATAATTTCATTAGCTGCGTGTACAATGTGTTCTGTAGAACGATAGTTTTGTTCTAATTTGAATACTTTTAAATCAGGGTAGTTTTTTTCAAAGTTTAAAATATTATCAATGGTTGCTCCACGAAAAGCATAAATACTTTGTGCATCATCACCAACCACACATATATTTTCATGTATTGCAGCTATTTTTTTGATAATTTCATATTGCGCAAAATTGGTGTCCTGAAACTCATCAATCATTACATATTGAAATCTGTTTTGGTATTTATACAGAACTTCAGGGTATTGACTTAATAGTTGATGGGTTTTTAAGAGCAAGTCATCAAAGTCCATTGCGCCAGCTTTAAAACATCTTACTGTGTATTTTGCATATAATTCAGCTGTTTTTGGTCTGCCAGCAATCTTATCTTCTTCTAAAAATGTCTCGTTTTGTAAATATTCATCTGCTGTAATTAAATTATTTTTAGCATTTGATATTCTAAAATATATAGTTGATGGTTTGTATAATTTGTCGTTTAAGCCTTCTTCTTTAATGATTGTTTTTAATAAACTTTTGGCATCATCAGTATCATAAATTGTAAAATTGCGTGGATAACCAATTTTTTCTGCTTCTATTCTTAAAATTCTTGCAAATACGGCATGGAATGTACCCATGTACAGATTTTTTGCTTCGCTACCAACAATTTTCTCTATTCTTTCTTTCATTTCAGCAGCAGCTTTATTCGTAAAAGTAAGCGCCAATACTCTGAATGAATCTACACCTTGTTCTAAAATATAGGCAATTCTATAGGTTAGTACTCTGGTTTTTCCAGAACCAGGTCCTGCGATTATCATTACTGGACCATTTATATTTGAAACTGCTTGGTATTGTATTTCGTTGAGTTCGTCTAAAAATGACATGTCACAAATGTAATAGATTTACTATGTTTTTTTATTTTTGATTGTGTATATGTTAGTAAGTATTGTAAAACTTAATTTGATATAGTTGCAACCTTTACCTAGCTTTGTTTGTCTATTTAATAGATATTTGTTATATTTGTATGAATTGTATGCTCAGTAACAGTTTAGAAATATTCATTCCACTTTTGTATGCAATTTTATTTGTAGTTCTTATTTATAAATCAAAGTACTTTAGCAATAGTAGTGTTTCAAAAGCATTTTTGTCAGTGGCTTTTTTATTGAAATGTATTTGTGCAGTATATTTTGGTTATCTTTTTAGATATAATATTATTAATGGTGGTGATACATTTTCTTATTTTAACAATGCAGAAATAGTATACAATGTATCAAAGCAATCGTGGTGGTATTATTTTTTATTGGTATTTGGACGAAATGATATAGCGCATCCAGTAAGTGGATTGTTGCCTTATATTCAAAATATGGATTTTTGGTATGACCAAAGTAACTATTTTATGGTAAGGTTAAATGCAATCATAAGATTATTCTCTTTTGGAATCTATAATGTACATGCTATCGTATTTGCATTTATTTCTTTTATAGGCATTTACCATTTGTATCAGTTTTTTGAAGAAAAAGTTTTTAATAAGAATATTTTAAAGCTAATCTTGTTTGGTATACCTTCTATTGTTTTCTGGACATCAGGCGTGCATAAAGAAGCATTGATAATGTTTGCATTAGGACTTATTTTAATAAACTTTGAAAGATTGAATCAGAATATTACTTCAAAAAAATACTTACTATATATCATTTTTGGACTGATATTGCTAGGATTTATTAGATTTTATGTTTTAGCATTTTTAATTCCTTTAGCACTTTCTATTTTTATATTTAAAGTTTATGTTCTAAAGAAAAATACATATAAGGTATATTTCTCAGTTTCATTTATTCTAATAGCATTGTTTGCAGGCTTTAATATTTTGTTTCCAGAATACAATATATTAAATGAAATTAGCATTAGAAGAGAGCATTTTCTATCACTACAAGGTAATACTTCATTCAATGTTATTACAGATATTTCACAACTTTCAGGATTTATAGCACTGTTAATAGATTCAGTAATTAATCCATTTATTCATCCATTTCCAAATGAGTCTAGTCTAATTTTGGTAATATTAGCTTCAATAGAAACTTATTTAATATTATTCATCATTATAGGATTAGGTCTAAGTATAAATTACAAAGACTTAGCAAAAAATCCATATGCAATATTTTGCATATTATTTTCATTGAGTATTTTCTTTTTGATAGGTTTAGTAGTCAATAATTCAGGAGCAATTGTTAGATATCGTTCTGTTGCAATTCCATTCTTATTAATTGGTTTATGCTTGGCATTAACAAAAAATAAGAAAGAAAATCCAGCTTTAGCCTGATTTTTTTCAAAATATGACAAAATTCATGTAATTCTTTCAATATTTATTTCTAATTTTATTGAAAATTCTTAATATATGTCGAAAATTAGATTTAATGCAATTTCTTCTTTTGCATCAAGACAAAAAGTAGCAGTAGACTTGCCAGGCGAAAAAATTTCAGACTTTTTTGCAAGTGCAGTATTCTCAGACAAACAAATGAAAGCATACTTATCATCAGATGCGTACAAAAAACTACAAGTTTGTATCAAAGAGAATAAAAAAGTAGATAGAGATTTAGCAGACCAAGTAGCAAGTGCCATGAAAGCATGGGCGATGAAACAAGGTGCTACACATTACACACACTGGTTTCAACCATTAACAGGTACAACAGCTGAAAAACACGACTCATTCTTTATGCCAAAAGGTACAGAAGGAATTGAAGAGTTTTCTGCTGATACACTTGTACAACAAGAGCCAGATGCATCTTCATTTCCATCAGGTGGTATTCGTGTAACATTTGAAGCACGTGGATATACAGCTTGGGATTTAACTTCTCCAGCATTTATTATGACAGTTGGAAGTGGAAAAACATTATGTATTCCTACTATATTTATTTCATACACAGGCGAAACTTTAGATTTTAAAGCACCTTTGTTAAAATCAATTCAAGCATTAGACCAAGCAGCAACTGAAGTTTGTCATTATTTTGATAGAGAAGTAAAACATGTAAATACAACTTTAGGTTGGGAGCAAGAATACTTCTTAATTGATACAGCAATGTATTATGCAAGACCAGATTTAGTAATGTGTGGTAGAACTTTATTAGGAAGAAGATCACCAAAAGGACAACAATTAGAAGACCATTATTTTGGCGCAATACCAGAAAGAGTATATGCATACATGAGAGATTTTGAAATTGAATGTTTAAAACTTGGAATTCCAATTCGTACAAGACACAATGAGGTTGCACCATCACAATTTGAGTGCGCACCAATGTTCGAAGAAGCTAACTTAGCAGTAGACCACAATTCATTATTAATGGACGTAATGGATAGAGTTTCTTCTAAACACAAAATGAAAGTATTATTCCATGAAAAACCTTTTGCTGGTGTAAATGGTAGTGGAAAACATAATAACTGGAGTTTAGGTACAGATACAGGCGTAAATTTATTATCGCCAGGAAAAACACCAAGAACAAACTTACAGTTTCTTACATTCTTTATCAATACAATTGCTGCTGTAAATAGACATGAAGATTTATTAAGAGCATCAGTTGCATCTCATGGAAATGATCATAGACTTGGCGCAAATGAAGCACCACCAGCAATCATCTCTGTTTTTACAGGAAGTTATTTGTTCGATGTGTTAGAAATGATTGAAAAAAGAGTGGATGAAGAAAAATTTGACGAGCAAGATAATATCACATTACGTTTGGATATTCATAATAGAATACCAGATATTATGTTAGATAATACAGATAGAAATAGAACATCGCCATTTGCATTTACAGGAAATAAATTTGAATTTAGAGCAGTAGGTAGTTCAGCAAACTGCGCATTACCAATGACAGTTTTAAACACAATAGTTGCAGAGCAATTAATTAAATTCAAAAAAGAAGTAGATGCACACATTAAAGCTGGAGATTATAAAGATGTGGCAATTCTAAAAGTATTAAGAAAAACAATAAAAGAATCTAAAAAAATATTGTTTGAAGGCGATAACTACTCAGATGAATGGCATAAAGAAGCAAAGAAAAGAGGATTGTCAAATAATAAAACAACACCAGAAGCATTAGGCTCATTTATCTCAGATAAGTCTATTAAACTATTTGAAGATTTACAAATTTATTCTCATAGAGAAATAGAAGCAAGATATGAAATAGCATTAGAAAATTATACTAAAGCAATTCAAATAGAATCTAGAACTTTAGGCGAGATAGTAGTAAATCAAATTATTCCTGTTTGTATTGAATATCAAAATAGATTAATACAAAACATAAAAGGATTAAAAGATGTTGGTGTTAGCGCATCTATACAAACAGATATGCTTAAGAAAATTGCTGAAGGAATTGAAAAACTTAATAAGCTAAGTGATGAGATGACTGCATTTAGAATAAAAGCAAATGAAATGAAAGCATCTAAAAAACAAGCAGACTTATATTGTGAAAAAGTAAAACCATTGATGGAGCAAATCAGAGAATCTGTTGATGATTTAGAAGCAATAATAGATAATGAAATTTGGCCATTGCCAAAATACAGAGAAATGTTGTTTACTAAGTAATAACATAAATTTTGAGGTTAAAAAAAAGCCTGCGAATTTTCGCAGGCTTTTTTAATTTAGTTTGCAGAAAGTAATATGAATATGAAAAATAAATATTAAATTAGATGAATGAAGATTGAAAAATTTATTGGTTGTTGGCTACAAGCAAGCAAAGGAGAAGAATAATTATATATTTTAAAAAAAACTAAATACAGAAATAATGAAATTAATTCCTTTCGAAATTGAGTTAAATAAAATTATCATTGATCCTTTTAATCCAAGGTTTGTAAATGAAAAGAAAGTTTCACAAGAAACTATGATTAGTGAAATGTTACAATCTTCACAATCTAAAGAATTACTTAAAAGCATGCAGCAAGACATAAAATGGGTAAATCGAATTGTTCTTCAAAAAATTGAAACTCATCAATATTCTGAAAATTTAAAAAAAACAAATCAAGAATATGAATATGTAGTTATTGAAGGAAATACTAGAGTAGCTTGTTTAAAATCAGGTAGCATTGAAGGATATAACCAATCAATATTGATTCCTGTACTTTTAGCTGAAAAAGAAGAAAACGAATTAGATGAGGAATTTTGGAAATAAGTTAGAATCACTCAAGGAATTGCTAATGTAACAACTGTTAAAGAATGGAGTCAAACAAAGTTAGGTAAATTAGGTAAAAATGGATTGAACTATATTACAACATCACATGACAAATCATCAGAAGCGGGCTCTGCTCATATGTTATATACTCAATTTCAGTTTGGTTATTTTATTAGAGAACACATACATAGTCATCCAGCGAATACAGATTATTCTTCAGGGCTTGAGGACGGAGAAGAAGATGTTGGTTTTGCTAGTTGGATTGAAAAATATATAAAGAACTCTAAACCTATCTTAATATTTTTTACAACAGGAAATGCTACTTATATACAATATAATAAAGATTCAAAACCTGAAGATTATTATGAACCAATAGAATATCCTGAAATTATTATTACACCAAAAGACTAGATGATAAAAGTAGTTAATTTTAATATATTATATTTTATATTCATTAGTGTCTTATTTATTTCACCTAAAGGTTTAATTGCTCAAAATAATAATATTATATCTAAAAAAATTACGGAAGTAACTGTTATAAATAATGAATTTCAGATAATATTGGATTCACTTATAAGGGAAGAAAAAAAATGTATTACTTATAAAAATGAATTATTTTGGTCGGTTTTTTTTTATGAACATAAAGACGGTACATATACAATTAATATTACGTTAAAGAGAGAGTTAAGTGAAACGTATAAATATTTAGGCTGTTTTAAGATTTCTGATGTTTATATAATTGTAACGGGGAAAAACCTTCATCCAGATTTTTTTAAAAAAGAAAAAAACGAACAATTATTTAAAATTAAAAAAAATAAAATACCTAAACCTGAAGACTATAATTCATGGTTGTACTTTTATAAGAATAAATCTTTATCTCTAAGAAAAGAATATACATTGCCCTGTAAATAAAATTCCCCCTCACGCCCACGTTGGTTTTTAACCAACGTAAAAATAACCAGCCATCGTAAAAAAGTTAAAGCATTTATAATCAATAGTTTCCGATTTGTCGCACAGCAACCTTTACAGTATTTATGTTATAAAGTGTTCGGTTATCCGTACATAAATAAAAATCAAGTATTTATATGTTAGTATTTTTTGTTGTATAAAATTATTGGTATGCGCTAATTTATTTGTCTTATTTCAGTGCCAACTTTCTTTCCCAGCAGAGTCTCTAAGCACAGGAAAAAAGCATAGCAGGACTCTGCGTAGCAATCTCTACAGCATTTATGCTATAAAACGTTTGGTGTTTTTTTTGTAAATAAAAAAACCGCAATTAGAAAATCCTAACTGCGGTAAATATATTTTGAAAAATAGCTAAAATAAAACAACTAAGATGCCGCTTGCTTCAAATTATTTAGTCTTTCTTGGTTGAGTTTCATTTTGCGTGCTTTGCGTTCCATATCTATTTTCTCTCTTTCAGAGCCTTTGTACACCAATCTTGTACCCATTACATAATCCCAAAGGGGAAATGTAACACACCAATTTTTATCTTGGTCTGGAGCCATATGATGGTCGTAGTGCCAAGGCAAATATTTGTAACCCCATTCTGGATCTAAATGAGATTTTTTGTGTACTCTATAATAATTGTACTGAGAAAACCACATGGCAGATACAAAACCTGGTGCAATAGGAAAAAATGGTGCCACCAACACTGCACCTGCCACCAACGATGCAACTTCCTTGCTCTGTGGATTCCAAGAATCTAAAATGTTTTTCTCATAATCAGAATCACGAAATTCTTCATGCATTACTGTTTTGTGATGCACTGCCCAATGAAATCGCCAAAAGTTATCTTTCTTTTTGCCTTGCCCATGCAATACGTATTTGTGAAAATACCACTCAAAAGCATTTGCTGCAATTAGTCCAGTTATAAATCCTCTGATCATAATTAGAAATTTAGTATAATAAATGTAAGGCATAATTCTCATAAATCAAATTTTTTTAAACTTAATTTGAGTATTTTTGTTTCACAGATTTATGGTAGAATACAACATTGCCCAATATACTTGTAAAATTTTTTCCGAAATAAATAATATTGACATACAATCGTGGAATAGTTTTATACACGATTTGAGTTTTTTTCAATCTTACCAATTTTTAAATATTATAGAAAATACACAAAAGCAAGTAG
Organism: Sphingobacteriales bacterium; assembly: GCA_016699615.1. Lineage (NCBI taxonomy): Bacteria > Pseudomonadati > Bacteroidota > Sphingobacteriia > Sphingobacteriales > Sphingobacteriales bacterium. Next base: position 2,488,354 of record CP064984.1, read on the forward strand.
ATTGTAGATATTGTACAATTTATGAAAATGAAGTCATGGTTGGCTTGGCATTTTTTCAGCTGATAGATTTTAAGCTTGAGAAATTAATGCAATACAATTCATCCATTAAGTCTAATTTTATAAATAGAAAAATAAAAAACTATTTTGCTAATAAACATTGTATGTTACTCAACTTAGTAAATGTATTTTTTACTTGAGATAAAGGAATTGTCTTTGAACAGAACAACAATCTTTTTAATATCGTTCCAGAGTTGTTCGATGTTGTTGCTTCCACATATAATAAAAAAGTTCAAGCATATCTTACCTCAAATATTGCTTTGAATGATGAGCGAAAATGTGCTAATTTTCCTGTACATGGCTTTCATCATTTAGATACAGAACCAGATATGTTGATGAAACTACAAAATGAATGGAGTGACTTTGAAAAATATATCCAAGCTATGTCATCAAAATATAGAGTGCGAACAAAAAAAGTATTAAGTCAGTCTGCATGCATAGAAAAAAGAAAATTGAGTGTAAATGATGTGAAATTGTATAAAAATGAAATTGATGTTTTATTTAATAATGTAATGAAAAAAGCTACATTCAATTTAGCTGAATTAGATACTGATTTTTTTATTGAGAATTTTGTACAATTACCACATATTTTTGAGATGTATGGCTATTTTATAGATGGCAAAATGTGCGGCTTTTCATCATTGTATATATGTAAGAATTTAATTCATGTACATTATATTGGATTAGATTATGAAACTAATCATACCTATAAATTGTACAATAGAATGCTGTTAGATGTGGTGCAATTGGCAATACAACAAAACATACATCAAATACATTTTGGAAGAACAGCAACAGAAATAAAATCTACCATTGGAGCAAAACCAGTTTTGCTGAATGCGTATCTTAAAATAAATAATAGATTTTATAATAGAATTGCACCTTATATATTGAAAAGAATTAAAGCACCAGCATTTACAATCAGAAATCCTTTTAAAGATTAATGAATTTCTGTATCTAAAAAATCTCTAAATGTTTTTCTTTCAATTTCTTCTGTTGGCGTATTAGTTATTTCTTTCCTATCTGAGTTTCTAAATATATATGCTAATACAGCACCAACAATTCCACCAATTAAATGCGATTCCCAAGAAACACCAGCTTGTATTGGCAATACGCCCCAAACCAATCCACCATACATTATAGTAACAATAAGTGCAATTGCAATTGCTCTAGCATCAAGTCTAAACCAGCCACTAAAAAATAAAAATGATGCAACACCATATACAATGCCACTTGCACCAACATGGAATGATTCTCGTGCAAATAACCAAACAAAAAAACCAGTAAGAATATGTATTAAAACCCAGATAAAAATTCCAATTCTATTATAAGTAACAAAAAGTATAGTACCTAGAATAAAAATAGGCAAGGAGTTTGAAATTAAATGTTCCCAACTGCCATGAATAATTGGTGCTGTAAATATGCCAATTAGCGCATATTTTTCTCTTGGATAAATACCTAATTGTATTAATGACATTCCAAATACAAATTGAAAAATATTAACTACCCACATAAATAGAACAAAGAGAAATGGAATGAGTACAGTATAATATCGAATTTTCATTGGTATAAAATAAAAAAACCTTTCAATTTCTTGAAAGGTTTAAATATAAAGATAAATTTTAGATTAGTATCTATATTGCTCAGCTTTGTATGGTCCTTCTACAGGAACACCAATATATTTAGCTTGCTCATCATTCAATACTTCTAATTCTACACCAATTTTTGCTAAGTGTAATCTTGCTACTTTTTCATCTAAATGTTTGGGCAACACATAAACTTTGTTTTCGTAGTTTTTGTGATTGTTCCATAACTCAATTTGAGCCATAGTTTGGTTTGTAAATGAATTACTCATTACAAAAGATGGATGACCAGTAGCACAACCTAAGTTCACTAATCTACCTTCAGCTAAAATAATGATTTCATTGCCATTTACATTGTAGATATCCACTTGAGGTTTTACTTCAGATTTTGTTTGACCAAAATTTCTGTTTAACCAAGCCATATCAATTTCATTATCGAAGTGACCAATATTACATACAATAGTTTTGTCTTTCATTTTTTCAAAATGACGACCAACTACGATGTCTTTATTTCCTGTTGTTGTAATTACAATATCAGCATTCCCAACTACAGTGTCTAGTTTTTTTACTTCGTAGCCATCCATTGCTGCTTGCAATGCACAAATTGGATCTATTTCTGTAACAGTAACGATAGAACCAGCACCTCTGAATGATGCAGCAGTACCTTTACCAACATCACCATAACCACATACTACAACTCTTTTTCCAGCCAACATTACGTCTGTTGCTCTTCTTACAGCATCAACAGCAGATTCTTTACAACCATATTTATTATCAAATTTAGATTTAGTAACTGAATCGTTCACATTGATTGCAGGAATATGTAATGTACCATTAGTCATTCTTTCGTATAATCTATGTACACCAGTTGTTGTTTCTTCTGATAATCCTTTGATGTTAGAAATTAATTCAGGATATTTATCAAATACCATATTTGTTAAGTCTCCACCATCATCTAAAATCATGTTTAATGGTTTTTCAGCAGAACCAAAAAATAAAGTTTGCTCAATACACCAATCAAATTCTTGCTCGTTCATTCCTTTCCACGCAAATACTGGAATGCCTGCTGCTGCTATTGCTGCTGCTGCATGGTCTTGTGTAGAAAATATATTACATGAACTCCAAGTAACTTCAGCACCTAAATGTACCAATGTTTCAATCAATACTGCAGTTTGGATAGTCATGTGTAGACATCCTGCAATTCTTGCACCTTTTAATGGTTTGCTTTCTCCAAACTCTGCTCTTAATGACATTAGACCTGGCATTTCTGCTTCTGCTAATTGAATTTCTTTTCTTCCCCATTCAGCTAAAGAAATGTCTTTAACTTTGTATGGTAATTTAAAATCTATTGCTGTTTTTGTACTCATAATTAATTTTTATTTTGACTCGACAAAAATATATATTTGAATTAAAATATAAATTGTCCTATAGCAATAAAAACTATTTTATGAGTTTGTTGTTGTAATTATTAACTTTGTACTTAAATAAATTTTATGATTATTCCTAAAAAAGTAGAGAAAGCATTAAACCAACATTTGGAAATGGAAGCTAATGCTGTATTTAATTATTTGGCTGTTTCGGCTTGGTGCGAAAGTGAAGGTTTAGAAGGTTGTGCTAAGTTTTTCAGATCACAATCAGATGAAGAGCATATTCATTTTATGAAATTTTTTGATTATTTGAATGAAGTTGGTGAGCATGCCATTGTGCCTGCTGTAAAACAACCAAGAAATTCTTACAAAGATATTTTAGAAGTTTGTGAGCAATCACTTAAAAGTGAACAGAGTGTTACTAAATCTATTTATAATATTGTGAAGATTGCAGAACATGAAGGCGATATGGCAACAGTAGACTTTTTGCGTTTTTTTGTAGACGAACAACGTGAAGAAGAAGTTCAGTTTAAACGCATTATTGATAAAATAAAATTGATAGGAAAAGGTGCTCAGAGCTTATACTATATTGACAAAGAATTTGAAACCATACTAAGTCAAAAAGTGAAGGCAGCAGCTAAACAAGCTTAAAGTGACAACTAAATATTATTGTATAAATTAATTATATGGCATCTGGTTTTTTTGCAATATTAGATGATATTGCTATGTTGATGGATGATGTTGCTACAATGGGAAAAATAGCAACTAAAAAAACAGCAGGAATTCTTGGAGATGATTTGGCAGTAAATGCAGAAAAAGCAACTGGATTTGTAGCCTCAAGAGAGATTCCTGTACTTTGGGCAATTACAAAAGGTTCATTTTTGAATAAATTAATCATCTTACCAATAGTTTTTTTGTTGAATTTCTTTTTTCCATTTTTAATAAAAATTATTCTAATATTTGGTGGATTGTTTTTAGCCTATGAAGGTGCAGAAAAAATTATTGAATTTTTCTTTCATAAAAAAACAGCTGTTGAAGTTGAAGAAAATACAGAAGAAAAAGATGTAGAAACCTTAGAAAAAGAAAAAATTAAATCTGCCATTACTACTGATTTTATTTTGTCTTTAGAAATTGTAATTATAGCATTGAGTACAGTAATTGGAAAACCATTGCTTACTCAAATTGCTGTGGTATCTTGTGTTGCAATTATTGCTACAATTGGAGTTTATGGTATAGTTGCATTAATTGTACGTATGGACGATGCTGGAGTTTTTTTAGTGAATAAATCAAATGAAACAGGTATACGATCTAAACTACGCTTTGGGTTGATTAAATTAGTGCCATTAATTATTAGACTTTTGGCTATAATTGGTACATTTGCCTTGTTGCTAGTAGCTGGTGGCATATTTGCACACAATAGTCACTATATACATGATTTATTTCATGGTTTCCCAGAATTATTAAGAGATTTAATTTTAGGCTTAGTATTTGGCACAGCAGTAGTTGGAGTAGTAACTTTAGTAAAAAAGATACTAAAAAAATAATTTTTGTATAGAATATAGATGTATTTAGAAATACTCTAACTTATATTTTTGTGTAAAATCCCAAAGTGCAATATATAAAGAAGAGTTTAATAAATGTAATCGTTTTCTAAATGGTGCTGAGATAGTGAAAATTCCTCCAGAGGCATCTAAACAAAAATCTGCAAATTTATCACTATCTTGGAAATTATCGACAATTATTCCTGTTTCTTTGTCTCTTTGTATAATAGGAATTTTATTACTGTCTTGCCCATTGTATTTATGTATTATATATATATAATTTCTAATTATATCTAGTAATTTAAATTTGTAATCGGTTTCTAAAATATTGTTTCTTGAAGTTGTAATGTTTTTTACTAGAATATTAAAGTTTTCAATCTCTACTTCATTCATATTATCATAACTGATATTATTAATATCAGTTAATTTATCTTTATACTCAGAAAATATGTCGTCATTTACTTCCTTAATAATTCCAAACATTTCATTTAGCTCATTATTTTTAAAAATAAGATCAATTGCATCTCTGATATCACTAAGAAATCTGATAAAATGATTTTTTGATTCTTTGTTTTTAGAGTTTGTTTTAAAGTAAAACTCTGGTAACATACTATATAGTTTTTTAAATGTTTTGTTGCTTACATCATTCTCTGATAGTTTGTACACAATAAGTAATCTAAAAAATAACATAATAATATTTCTTTCAGCAATTTGATGATTTGAATCATGTAGTTGATTTGCTTGAAGTAATAAATAGTTGATATGCCAGTAAGTGTACTGTTCTATATTCTTGTTAAATGAAATAGAATAAGTAAGAAAATCAACATACAGATATGCATTGAAATCTTTGTGTTTTAATAAGATTTCATTTATGATTTCATTTTCTAAACTTGTAAAAATTTTATTAATATTAATTATATTTTCGTTGTCATTGAGTGGTTTATACGTACATTTTTTAGGATAATTCTCAGAATTAAAAAATTTAATATACCTTTGATATTTTTTAATATCAAAATTTTTTAAATTATCTAAAATAGAATCCATCATAAAGTTTGATATTTCATGAAGAAAAACACTAAGAAAAATATAAGGTTCAAAAATATGTTGTTGATTTATTTTTAATGAGTTTTTTGTACTATTTATTCCAATTTTATCAGAAATATAAACTAATTGAGGACTTATGTTTTCATAAATTTTATGTCTAAATTTGGGGCTTACATTTCTATATGCAGATGTGTTGTAGTGTAGATGGTATCCAAAATATTTATATAATGCATCATAAATACTTAATTGTTGATGAATAGCACCTTTATAATCTAAATTAATATCTGTTAAATCTGCTGTTCTATGAGTTTGAAAATATCTATCATGGAATGCGCTTTCAAAGATTCTACAAGATTCTGTTAATTCATTTATAATCTCACTTTTAGGCTTGACTTCATAGATATTATATGAATTATTGATTTCATAATCATTAATTTTCTGTAAGATTTGTATTTTTAGAAATACCTCTAGTTCTATAAATGAGCCAAAAAGTACCTCATCTTGTATTACATTATTAAAAATATTACATATAGAAATTACTTTTTCTATTAATATTTTAGGAGCACCAATTTTCTTTAGTTTTTCTTCATATCGAATAATTGTTGATGGTTTTACAGCACATCTGTCATCTAAAATATTATCAATTGAGTACCAATGCTCATTTTCATCGAATGTATCAATGATATCATTAATATTCATTCTGAAGGATACAGAAGTAATACATTCTCTAATATTATTTATTATTGCTTCTGATTTAGTGTTTAAGAAGTTTAGATATTTTATAAATAACTCAATATTGCTTTGTTCAAAATTTATTAAATCATTAATAACCATATCGCCTCTTCCAAGTGTAAGAGAAGCATTGTTGGTGCGTCCCAAATTACCGAAATCAGTTATCTCATCGAGCTTAGTAATAATTGCATCATAAGTTTTTCTAAAATGACCTGGCTTTACGAACCATTTGGTGACAATTTGTAAATTAGAAATATCAATATCCAATTGTTTGCTTGTATTCTTAAAGAAATCTGTATGGACTCCAAAATTTGAAATTGTATCTACAAATAAGTGGTTGTTGAATAAACTTAAAGTATCTTGAGGTTCTTCTTCTTTGCTGTCCTGCCAATTAAATAGTAGAGAATTTTCTAGAAATATTTTTTTTTCCTTACTATCTTGTTCACATAAATCATTAATAGATAGCTCTCTAATGTCTGATAATAGTTTAGATAATTTATTAGTTGAATTAGAAAATAACATCAAAATTAACTCATGACTTCCTAAATTCAATAATATTATATTTTCTATACCACTAATTTTATCATTTATACAGTTTATAACTTTATTTAGATAATAAGAGCCATTACCAATTAAAATACTTGGGTTTAGTTTTAATTGAGTAGAAACAATAAATGGATTTTTCTCTGTGAAATCAGTTGAGGTTATTTTTTTTATTTTTTCTAAAAAATAATTTTGTTCTATCTTTGGTGTTTTTATCTTTGGTATTAATGTGCTAAAAACTTGGAAATCAAAATTTCTAGGTTTATATTCCAAATCAAGAATGGAGGAAGGAAAAGGACAGAAGTTTCTATTGGCAAATTCAGTATCATCAGTTAGAGTAAAAATCAGTAAATCAAATTTTCCAAATAGGAAATAGCCATTGGGAGAATAAAGCTGATGGTCATCATTAGGCTTATATTTATCAGAATCTTTAAAATGTTTATTTAATTCTTCTTTGTATTTTTTGAAGATAGGTGATTTATCATTTTTGAAATTTTCATCGTAGAATTTGGTTGTTGGAGTATCGTTAGGTGTAGTAACAAAAGAAATGAACGCACTCAGATTTTCAAAATTTATCATGTAATACTAGCTTTCAAATTACCAAAAATAAATAAACAAGCTTCAAATTCTAAATTAGAAGCAACTAATTTTCTAATGAAATAATTTTTGAATTAAAAGTTATATTTATCTAACTTAATCTTAGAACCTTCATTGAAATCATCATTAGCTCCAAATGCCTTACTTGTAACATCTATAAATCTAAATCCGTTATGGGCATTATCTTTACCATAATAGAGTAAATAATTTTTATTTCTGTTATAATGAGCAGGAAATAATACATTTATATAAAACTCTTCGAAAGTTTTAATATCATTTTCAGTTAGAATATTATTAGGTTTAGGCTTGTCAGACACTGGGGTTGAATATCCTTTGGCAATATTAATGTATGCCCAATCTAAAAGGTGAGAAATTCTATTTCTGTACATAAGCTTGTTGTCATTTTTATACTCATGTATTACCATATATTCCACAAATTGGTACTCATACATAAAATCTTCAGCGATTGCTTCCTCAATTCTGTAATCCATTATAAATTACTTTTTGTTGTATTGAAAATAATGATATTATATTGTAGACTTGATGTCTTCATTTTGTTTTGATTGTCCAAGATACGAATATATTTTTAAATGAATAATTTTTAACATAAAATTAATAAAGAAATTGTACATCTAATTATTATATAATTGTTTAAAAATAAAATCTTTATATCAAATTTAATGACATAATATTTTAACTAAAGTTTTTCTTTTAATCATTTTGTGGATAACTTATTTTTTTGTAGAAATACTCTATTATTTATGATATCAACTTCTGTACCATTTTCATTATAATTAACCTTTGTAACAAAAAAACCTATATCGTTATGTTCTTCTCTTCCAATTTTAGTATTTGGAATTTTTATTAATTCCTCTATATCAAAAATATAATTTTCTAAATCTAAATCTTTTGGTGGTATTAAGCATCCTGGTATGTTAATTTGATAATCAGAAAGTGACTTATATGCTTGCGCATCTTCTGCTACATCGCTGTTTTTGTGAATATGTCCACAATATCCAATATTTATAATATTTTCACTTAGATATTTTTGGGTTTCCTTTGTTTTTTTAGGCGTATATTCTTTAAATATTCTACAGTTTGAGTGCAGTTATCAGAAATGTATTCAAGTGGATGATGCAGAATTAGTATGTTGAAATCATTTTTACTGTCCTTTCTATTAAAACCACAATTTTTTATTCTATTCTCATTAATGATATAAAGATTTTTGTAATTTAGATGATCTCCATTGGTAGATAACCATGAAGTATTTAAATTCAATATTCCTATATTTAGTCTATTTTTTATTTCTATTTTTTTGAAACCATTCACAAAATTATCATCAACAAAAGAAACTATATTAATATTATTTTTATCCTTATAATTTTCTTTGAGTTTATCTATTAATGATATGTAGTTTTTGTATGTTTCAGAATAATTATAGTACTTTAAAATATTATGTTTAATTTTAAAAATATTATTAGAAATATCTTGAGTAGCACTTTTTATATTATAGTAAGTTATTTCTTTTAGCATTTCTATGCCATTCGTCTTTCTTCCATTATATTTTTCTTTATCAAATATTTTACATGTTTTATGTTCAAAGATTTCTTCTATAACTTTATCTTTAATTTTTTTACGATGTACATCATCAAATAATTTATGTTTATCTCTACTGTTAATTATTTTTGAACATGTACAGTCGTCCTCAATTTCACACAAGTTTTTTTCTATAAATTGATTTACATTTCTTTCAATACTATTTAAAAACGATTTTACCTCATCACATCTTGTACAAGTATAACAAATATCTGTGCATAAGTCGTGGTTTCCCCCAGCAAAAACAATATATATGTTTTTGTTAACATCATTATTTATCCCACAAATAATATTATTAACAAATTCTGAGAAACATTTGATTGATACTTCACAATTATTATTGCGGTCAATTATATCACCACCAAATATTATAATAAAAGAATTGCTTTCGTCCTTTATATCATTAATGTAAGATACTATTTTTTTAAATAATAAATTATATTTTGTAATGTTCTCTTTTTTAATATGTAAGTCAGTAAAATGTAATACAATAAAATCACTCATAACCTATAAATGCCACAAATATAATATTTTTAGAGATTATTTAATAGATTACTTATAAAATTGCTTACCTGCATTTGCATAGTCTACTAAAATTTGTGCAGGTTTAAATCTAGCACCATATTTTTGTTCTAATTCTTCTAAAATACGAACAGCTTCTTTAGCACCAATACTGTCTACATATCTAAATGGACCACCTCTAAATGGAGGAAATCCTAATCCAAATACTGCTCCAATATCACCATCTAAAGGATTTTCAATAATATTTTCTTGTAGGCAAAGTGCAGCTTCGTTTACCATTGCCATAGCACAACGCATATGAATTTCATTGGCATCAAATTTCTTTCTGCTATTGCCACCATAGTAATTATAAATTTCGCTATCTACTTGTCCATTAACTTTCTTGCCTTTTTCGTCGTATTTGTAAAATCCTTTTTTGTTCTTACGACCTTTGTAACCTGCTTTAGAAATCTCTAAAAGCGTTTTACTTACTTTGAAATCAGGACGTAGTTTAAGCATTTCTGTCATTAACTCACCACTCATAATATGCGCACCAACATCAATACCTACTTCATCAGCTAATGTAATTGGACCAACTGGGAAACCAAATAAATTCATTTCTTTGTCTATTTGTAGTATATCACCACCTTCATCCAACAATAATTGTGCTTCATTCATTAATGGTGCTAAGATTCTTGTTGTGTAAAATCCTGGTCCATCATTTACAACAATACATGTTTTTCCTTGCCTTACGCCAACTTCATAGCATGTTGCCACAACCCAATCAGCCGTTTGCTCTGTCTTAATGATTTCTAATAATGGCATTTTTGGAACAGGAGAGAAGTAATGCATACCAATTACCAACTCAGGATTTTTTGATTTTGCAGCTACATGTTTAATTGGCAACGCAGATGTATTTGTTGCAAAAATTGTATCAGGCTTAGTGTTTGCTTCGCAATCAGCTAAGATACGTTGCTTTAAACTTAAGTCTTCAAATACTGCTTCAATAATCATATCTTGATTATCTAAATCACTATAATTTAAAGAACCAGATAGCATAGCCATTTTCTCTTCTAATTCAATTTTTGTAATTGCTTTTTTAGATACTTTCTTATTATAATCAGTATATACTTGTTGGAATGCAGAATTAATCATGTCTTGATTAATGTCTTTTAATAATACATGGATATCATCATCAATAGAAACTTGAGCAATACCAGCGCCCATGAATCCAGCGCCAACCATTCCAATACGATGAATTTTACGAATTAATTTTTCATCATAAGGATTTTTCTTCTTATCAGTCATTGCAAAGAAAATATTGATTAACTGACGCGATACTGGAGACAAAATAAGTGCTTCAAAGTTTTCTACTTCAGCTTGGTATCCTTTTTCTTCACCGTCATTCCAGCCAACTTTTACACATTCAATAATTTTGTAAGGTGCAGGATAGTTGCCATGTGCTTGTTTGTCTACCATTTTTTTAGCTTGGTCAAACACAATATTATTCACCAATGGTGCTTCTAAAATTAAGTTTGTAAGTTTTGCTTGCAATGAAGGAAATCCAGATTTTACAGTATCTAAATTTATTTCATTACGTTCTCTTTTTATTGGTTGTTCAAGAACTTCTAATGCTAATTTTTGAGCGCTTTTTGCAAGGCATTTACGTGTACAACTTTATCTACCAAACCCATTTTTAATGCAGGATAAGGAAATATGTTTTTGCCAGTGAGCATCATATCTAATGCTGTTTGCAAGCCTACAAGACGTGGCAAACGTTGTGTACCACCACCACCAGGCAATAAACCTAATTTTACTTCAGGTAGTGCCATTTTTGTAGATTTGTCATTGCTACAAATACGTGCATGGCATGCAAGTGCAATTTCTAATCCTGCTCCTAGTGCATTTCCATGTATTGCTGCAACAATTGGTTTCTTTGATTGCTCAATTCTTTTTAAAATCGTATGGCCTTTTTCTGCGATAGGTTTCCAGTCTCCTGGTTTTTCAACTTTTTGAAATGCATCTATATCAGCGCCTGCAATAAAATCTTTTTTTCTACTAGCAAGTACATACGCTTTTATAGAATTGTCTTGTTCTAATTCATTAAACACATCATCAAATAATCCAATTAAATCTGGTCCTATTTTATTGATTTTTTCGTTTATTTGATTCATCCAAATTGTACAAACACCATTGGTATTTTTTTCAATTCGTATATACTCTTCTCTTTTAATTGACATCTTTTCTCGTTTTGAATTACCCTATTTTTTCTTTTATTTCTTCCAAAGTTTCTTCTGCTTTATTAATTGCTTTTTTTGCAGCAGTTTTTAATTTTTCTTCAGTTGTTTCGTATTTTTTAATTAGCATAGCTGTGCCATGTGCACCAGCAGCACAAGCTGCAAGCACTGCATATTTTCCATTGCCTTTTTCTAGTCTATTTGCTGCCATTGTAAGTAGACGACCACCTGTTGCACCAAATGGATGTCCTATTGACAATGAACCACCCCATTGGTTGATTTTGTCTTTTGGAATACTACCTACAGCTTTATCATAACCAACATGTGCTTTGCACCATTCTTCGTTTTCTAATGCTTTTAAGTTTGCTAATACTTGTCCTGCAAATGCTTCGTGTATTTCCCAAACATCAATATCTGCAATGGTTAAGTTATTTTTCTTTAATAACGCAGCTATAGAATATGCTGGACCAAGTAATAACTCATCGTATAAATCGCCAGCTGTGAAAACATAATCAACTAACTCAGCTTTAGGTTTTAAATTCAATTCTTTAGCTTTTTCTTCTGATGTTAAAAGTACTGCTGTTGCTCCATCAGTTAAGAAAGATGCATTTGCTGCTGTGATTGTACCAACATATTTATCAAATGCAGGTTTTAATTTTGAAATTTTATCTACTGTAGTATCACCACGAACACCATTGTCTTTTGCAATTGGAGCAAATTTTGGAGGAAGTTGAACAGTTATTACATCATCAAGCAAGCCTTGCTCTTGTGCTTTTCCTGCATTTTGATGTGACGCTGCTGCAAATTCATCTTGTTCTTTTCTTGTAACACCAAATTTTTGTGCTAATATCTCACAATCTTGTCCCATTGTTCTTCCAGTAATAAATTCTGCAACAGCTGGTCTATCTGGCATGAAATCATTTGGTCTAAGTGTAGTTGCAAATTTTGCATACTCCATAGGAGTAGATAATTTTTGAGCAGCAAATAATTTTTTACGCATTTCTTTTGAGTATCCAATTGGAGTGTCTGATGTACACTCTGTGCCACCAGAAATGATTACATCTTCTCTGCCTAATTGAATAGAATCCATAGCAATAGAAATTGCTTGGTTGGCAGAAATACACGCTTGCTTTATGGTACTTGCAGGCGCTTTAATTGGTACACCTGCTGTAACAGCAGATTCACGTGCTACGTTTTCTGTTTTAACATTTGAAATTACATTGCCATAAATTACTCTATCAACTTCATTTGCATCTAATCCTGTTTTATCTAATAAACCTTTGATTGCAAATTGACCAAGTTGATAAGACATTAAATCCATATAGTCTGTTCCCGACTTTAAGAAAGGCGTACGTACACCATCAATAAACACTACTTTTTTCATTTTCTAATTTTTTTATTTCTCCAAATTTAATCAAATCCAATGCATGCATTGTAATTATAAGGTTAAGTTTGGGTTATAGAAAATATTTTAACTTTTGTTAAATGAATTGTATAAATATGGAATTATTTTTTTAGATTTATGCCTTATTACATTAATACTATTTATATTATGATGGATTCTATCATTACTTTTTTTTCTCAGAATGATTACTACTATATTAAATTACTTTCAATTCCAATTGTTTCTGGTGGAATTGGTTGGTTTACAAATTGGCAAGCAATTAAAATGACTTTCTATCCAATTAATTTTTGGGGTATTAAAATTGGTAAAATTCCAATTGGTTGGCAAGGTATTATTCCTGCAAATGGACCAAAAATGGCAGATATTACTGTTGATTTGATGACGCAAAAACTTATTTCTGTAGAAGAAGTTTTTGAAAGATTGAATCCAGATGATGTGGCAAAAGAGATGGCACCACAAATGAAAGAATTATCTGAAAGAGTTGTATCTGATGCTATGATGAAGCATCAACCTAATCTTTGGAAAAATACACCACAGATTGTAAAAAATACAATTTTTAATAGAACTGCTCAAGATATTCCTGAAGCTATTCGTGGTATGATGCAAGATGTGAAAGACAATATCAATGATTTAATGAATTTAAAGAAATTGTGTGTTGAAGCAATTATCAAAGACAAGACATTAATTAATGAAATTTTTCTTACTTGCGGAAAAGAAGAATTTAAGTTTATAGAAGTTTCAGGCTGGTGGTTTGGTTTAATATTTGGTATTGGACAAATGTTGGTATGGCATTTCTTTCCATTAGATTGGACATTGCCTGTGGCAGGAATTATTGTTGGTTATGCAACAAACTGGTTAGCGTTGAAGTTGATATTTTCGCCAAAACGTCCTGTTAAGTTTTTATTTTGGACATTTATTGGTTTATTTATTAAAAGACAAAATGAGGTTTCTGCATTGTATGGAAAAATTATTGCAGATAGAGTTTTAAATTCTGAAAATTTGTGGGAACATATGTTGAATGAAAAAGGTGGTGAGCGAATGTATAAACTTATAGAAAAACATATTAATGATGGTATTGAGAAGGCAACAGGTGCTGTGCCAGATCCAATTATGAATTTATTAGAAGGTACTAAGGCATATGCTGAAATAAAAGAATTGATAGTTAGAGATATGGTAAGACAAATGCCAAATCGACTAAGAAATTTATATGATTTTACAGATAAAGCATTTGATATTGAAGGAATCATGCGTGAGAAGCTACAAGCATTACCACCAGAAGATTTTGTTGGCGTATTGCGTCCTGCTTTTGAAGAAGAAGAAATGAAACTTATACTTGTTGGTGCTGCATTGGGTGGCTTAGCTGGTTTAGCACAATTGGTATTCGTCTTTGGTGGTGCGTAGAAAATTTGAAATTACTTAGCAATATGTTCTGCAACTAAATATGCTGTAGTCCATCTTGCTTGGAAGTTGAATCCACCAGTAATGCCATCTATATCTAATATTTCGCCAGTAAAAAACAGCTTATTGTATTGTTTGCTTTGCATTGTTTTTAAGTCTATATTGCTTAAACAAACACCACCAGCTGTTACAAACTCATCTTTATTGGTGCTCTTTCCATTTATTTTTAATTGAAATTGTGTAAGATTTTCAATCAATTGTTGAATTTCTTTTTTGCTAATATCAGCCCAGTTTTTTTCTATATTAATATTTGATACATGAAGTAGATTTATCCAAAATCTATTGGGTAACTCAAATGCTTTGGTATTACTTATCTTCTTTTTTGAAGAAATATTTTTCATATCAATTATATATTCGCTTGCTTCATTTGTTGTTTTGTTTATCCAATTAATTATGATATTGCAATTGTAGTTTTTATTACCTAATTCTTTTGCTCCAAATGCTGATAGCTTAAGCACACATGGTCCAGTGATGCCTTGGTGTGTGATCAAAATATTGCCTTCTGTTTTTATTTTTGTTTGTTCTATTTGTGCTGTACAATCTTGTAAAGTAATACCTGATAATTCTTTGAATAATAAGTTTTTTGTATTGAAACTAAATAATGATGGAATGCATGGTTCTATTTGTATATTTTTTTGTTCTAATTCTTTTAATATAATAGCATTGGTGCTGCATGCTAAAATTAATTGTTGGCAAGAATATTGTGTGTTTAATGTCTTTAACTCAAAGCTGTTGTCGTTTATTTTTATTCCAACTACTTTTTGTTCTGTAATTATTTCTATGTTGTGTTGTTTGGCAAGTGTAAGAAAACAATCAATAATAGTTTGTGATTGATTGCTCTTTGGAAAAACTCTACCATCAATTTCTGTTTTTAGCTCAATGTTGTGTTGCTCAAACCATTCAATAGTATGTGTTGTATTAAAAGTATAAAATGCATTTAATAAATTCTTTCCACCACGTGGGTAGTTTTTTATCAATTCTTTTGGGTCACTGCATGCATTCGTTACATTGCATCTTCCACCACCAGATATCTTTACTTTTTCTAATACTTTTTTACTTTGCTCAAGAATAGCAATTTTTAGATTTGGTTTTTTCTTAGCAATATTTATAGCTGCAAAAAAACCACTTGCGCCAGCGCCAACAATAATTATATCATAGTGATTTTGCATTATTAGACTTAAAATATCAGCATGAAAATAGATAAATTTAAAGACAAATAAATCATCCACTACAATAATTTTCATTATACTTGTCCTATCAACAACTAAAATGTATCACAATTAAATGGAAGCAGCATTAAAAGGATTATTACTTGGAACTACAATTAGTTTTATGATTGGTCCAATCTTTTTTGGATTAGTAGATATTACTATTTCAAAAGGATGGCGTTGTGGTTTAGGTTATATATTTGGTGTTATAGTAAGTGATGTTATTCTAATTATGTTGGTGAATAATATTTTTAGAACAACAAATTTTAGTGACTATCAATCAATAATTGGTGTTGTAGGTGGTATTGTATTATTAATTTTTGGGATGATAACATTTTTCTCTAAAGTAAGTGTCAAAGGTATTGATGTAAAAGACATTAAAACCATATTGCAAGCTTTTGCAAAAGGCATTACCATTAATGTATTAAATCCATTTGTGATACTATGGTGGATAGGTTTGTATTCTACAACTAGTAGTTCTAATTATACTTCAAAAGATAAGTTTTTGTATTACTTTTCACTTTTGCTAATAGTTTTTTTGTTTGATTTGTTGAAAATGCGATTTGCCTATTTTATAAAATATAAATTAAGTATTGAGAAAATTGCTATCGTAAAAAAGTTTGCAGGCGTAGCCTTATTTATTTTTGGCATTGTATTGATTGTAAGAGTTTTAATTTAAATAATATGATTGTGTTATTTGAAATTATACAATAATAATGAATATATATTTCAGATTTGAATGAGCTTATGATGAGTTATTGTTTTAAAGAAATGCTAATGAAAATAAAATTATATATTATTAATCTCATTAGTCTTCAACATAAATACTTTTGCTCAAGATATTACTGAAAATGATATTTTGGCAAAAGATTTAGATTTCAAAATCAATGATTATGTTTGTCTAGATACAAAAAAATGCAATAATTATTTATTAAAGCCAAGTACATCATCCATCGTGTACACACCTTTTTTGCCAATCAACCATTCTGCGGCAACTAATGCACCACCAGCAAATCCTTTTCTGTTGTGCGCAATATGTTTTAGTTCTATGGTATCAATGTCAGAGTTGTAAAATACAGTATGTGTGCCTGGTACATTTGCTTCTCTTAATGAAATAATGTCTAATGTATTTTTATCATGGCTTACTTCATTTTTCCAATTACTTTTTGCATCATGCCATTTTAGTATATCTTCGGCTGCGTACAATGCTGTTCCACTTGGTGCATCTTTTTTTTCAGTGTGGTGTATTTCTTCCATAATGACATCATAGTCTTGATGTTGATTCATGATTTTAGCGAGTTGTCTATTTATTTCAAAAAATATATTCACAC
The DNA here is from genome assembly GCA_016699615.1 of Sphingobacteriales bacterium. NCBI lineage: Bacteria > Pseudomonadati > Bacteroidota > Sphingobacteriia > Sphingobacteriales > Sphingobacteriales bacterium. Next base: position 2,505,554 of record CP064984.1, read on the forward strand.
CAATGCTAAAATTTGGTGCATATAATAAACTTTTATTTTCTGCTAATGCAATGTTTTTAATACTATCTAATTGATGCAACCATCCAGTACTTCCAACCACAACAGGCACATTTGCTTCAAAGCACCATTGAATATTTTCTACTGCGGTGTGTGGCGATGTAAATTCAATAGCTACATCACATGCTTGTAATTGCTCTATTGTTGTTGTTTGTCTATTGTCAATATCTACAATTAATGAAATATTGTATTTGTTATTTTGCAGTGCAGCATTTTTGTCGTTAGCTATTTCATGTATAGCTTTTCCCATTTTCCGTATCCAATCAGTGCAATGTTCATGTTCGTTTTTTTATAGATATTAAAAATAATAGATTATTATTGATATATGCGTTGTGTCGTTTTATCTTAGGTTTAAGTTTACTTGCAGTGCCACATATTCTTGAAAATTGCTTTGTTTGATGCTAGGTTTTATTTGCATAGATAAATTCTCAGAAATATCAAATGGTTTGATGTGCGCATCAACAGCTGCATCTAATATAGTAAATCCCCAAACCATCATTGTTACAAATGATGCCAATTGCACACTTCTTCTATGTGTGTTTCTTATACTTTCTAATTGTGCTGTAGAGTATCGCTCAATGCCAGTTGGAAGTGTTATTCCATTTGTTCTTTTGTACCAAATATTGGTTGTATTGTTTAGTGCTTTTGCTTGCCTTGATACCCAAAAAATACAACCTGCTATGCCACCATAAACGATAGGCAATTTCCAATATTTTTTGTTGTATACTTGTCCCAATCCAGGAAATGCTAAACCAAGCAATGCTGCATGTTTTGCAGAACTTCTGGTAGAATCATCAAATATTTTTTTTTTACTTTTTTCAATACTTGATTGAGGAATTTCTTGCGTTGGTATTGACTTTTTTTTAAGCTTATTAAAATTAGATTTATGTATTACATCTTCCAAGTTTGAAGCAATAGCTGTGTCTATAGTTTGATAGATTGAATCTTGAGCAACAATGGTATTAGTTTTTATTCCTACAATAGACCAAATAAATATGATTAAAATTGCTTTTAATGATGTATTGTAGCTTATAATACGCATTGGTAATTATTCTCCTTCTATAATTTCAAGTAATCTGTTTAAGTCTGATGTAGAATAAAATGGAATGGTAATTTCGCCTTTTTCACCTTTGCCTTTTTTTATTTTTATTTTAGTTTCAAGTTTGTCCATAAGTCTTTGTTCTACTTGTTTGTAGGCATTTGGCAAACTTTGTGTTGTAGGTGTTGCTGTAGTTTTTTTATCAGACTTTTGTCCAATTGTTCTTACTAATTCTTCAGTTTTTCTTACAGAAAGTTCATTCTTTAATACTTCTTTTAAAATATAAAGTTGTTTATCTATTTCTGGAATGCTAATGATAGAACGCGCATGTCCCATGGAAATAGATTTGTCACGTAAAGATTTTTGAATCTCTGGTGGTAATTTTAATAGTCTTAAATAATTTGTTACTGTAGATCTATCTTTACCTAATCTATCAGCAAGATTTTCATGTGTTAATTGTATTTCATCAATTAATCTTTGATAGGTAAGTGCTATTTCCATCGCATTCAAATCTTCTCTTTGAATATTTTCGATTAATGCAATCTCTACTAATTCTTGGTCATTGGTAGTTCTTACATACGCAGGAATATCAGTAAGTCCAGCAATTTTAGATGCTCTAAATCTTCTTTCACCAGCGATTAATTGGTATTTTTTATCATCTATTTTTCTAACAGTAATGGGTTGTATTACACCATGAACTTGTATAGAATTTGCTAATTCTTGAAGTGCTTCTTCATTAAAATCTTTTCTTGGTTGATATGGATTAACTTCAATATATTCTAAGTTGATTTTTGGAACTGTATTGATGATAGAATCTTGGTCTTTATCACTTATTTTCAGGATTTCTGTTTCCTCATCCATATCAGACAATAATGCTCTAAGTCCTTTGCCCAAAGCTTCTTTCTTTTTATTTACTAATGCCATGTTTTTTTAGTTTAGATTTTCGTCAAGTTGAATTGTTTTTTCGTCTTCAGTTAGTTCAGTAAGTCCATTGTTTTGCATAATTTCTCGAGCAAGATTTAAGTAATTAATTGCGCCTTTGCTTTCTGCATCATACATAATTATTGGTTGTCTTAAACTTTGTGCCTCGCCCAATCTTATATTTCTGTGGATGATGGTATCAAACACACTGTCATTAAATCTTCTTTTTACTTCTGATACTACTTGATTTGATAGGTTTAATCTTTGATCGTACATTGTCAATAGAATACCTTCAATTTCTAAATCAGTATTTAATTTTGATTGAACAATTTTTATTGTATTTAATAATTTTCCTAAACCTTCGAGTGCAAAATATTCACATTGTACAGGCACAATTACAGAATCTGATGCTGTAAGTGCATTTACTGTAATTAAACCAAGAGATGGTGAACAATCTATCACAATAAAATCAAAATCATCTTTTAATGGTGTAATGATTTTCTTTAATATTTTTTCTCTGTCTGGATGGTTGATTAATTCTATTTCAGCACCAACTAAATCTAAATGAGCTGGAAGCAAAAATAAATTTGGTGTTTCGGTTTCTAGAATAATGTCTTTAGGTTTTTTTTCTTCAATTAAGCATTCGTATAAGCTTATTTTTATGTGTTTTGGGTCAAAGCCACATCCACTAGTGCTGTTTGCTTGTGGATCTGCATCAATAATTAATGTTTTTTGCTCTAACACAGCTAAACTTGAAGCTAAATTTATAGCTGTTGTTGTTTTTCCTACTCCACCTTTTTGATTGGCAATGCTTATTATTTTTCCCATTATGTATATTATATAGATTGTAAATTAATTGTGTCTCCGATGTTTAATAGTATCAGCTCTTTTCCGTTGTTCTTAAATTTCTCAATTGCTTCTTGCTCATCAATTACAATGTATGGAAATGTATTGTAATGTACACCAATTACCTTTGATGTCATACAAAAGTCTGAAGCTGATAATGCATCTTCAATATCCATTGTGAAATTATCACCAATTGGTAATACTGCAAAATCTATTTTTGCCCAAGATGGTATTAATTGCATATCTCTGGTCAGTGCTGTATCTCCACTGTAGTAAAAATTTCCTTCGTTAGATGTTACAATAAAACCCATTGGATTTCCACCATATGTTCCATCAGGCAATGCACTTGAATGTTGTGCTACTACACATTTTATTGTAAATGTACCTGCATTCCATTTTCCACCTATATTCATTGGTCTAAAGTTGCTTAAACCTTGTTTGCTTAACCATTCGTAAATTTCATAAGCACAAATTATAGTTGCATTTGTGTTTTTGGCAATTGCTACTGCATCTGCAATATGGTCAGCATGCCCATGAGATATAACAATGTAGTCACAAGTAATTGAATTAATATCAATATGTTTAGCCAAATCATTTGGTGTAATAAATGGATCGAAAAGAATTTTTGTTTGATTTATTTCAACTAAAAAGCAGGAATGTCCGTAATAAGTATATTTCATCTAAAAAACTATTTTAATGTTTCACGCACCAAAAATAGCATTTATGGAAGTGATGTTTCACGCAAGTTATCCATTATTTACACACAAAGTGCTGTGGATAAACTACAATTACTTGTTTATTAATATGTTAATACTATTGTTAAGAACATTTATTGTTTGATAAACTTTTCAAATGATACAAAATCTGCATTGTACAACTTAATCACGTATGTTCCGTTTTTAAAATCTTGAATATTGATTGATTTTAGACTTGAATTAGTGTCCATGTGATTTTGCTGAATAAGCTTTCCATCAATTGTATATATATCTATGTTCGTATTTTGATTTTTTGTTGCTTCAATGTGTAATATATCTTGAGCTGGATTTGGATATACATTAAATTGATTGGCAGTGTTTTTTATATTTTTAGTAGAGCTAATTATTTCTGTCTCTCTTTTTGAAATAATGCCACTACGTCTTGTTGTTAATACAAATCGCAAAAAATCTGCTTGTTTTTTTGTGAACATGTTATAGCAAGCATCACCTGAGTAATCCATGTAGTTTTCAAATAAGTCTGGATAATCTATTCCTTGATAGGGTAAATTGCATGAGTTTGTTGCAGTATCGCATCTATATTCACCTAATTGTGATGAGAATGGTGCTTTGCAAGGTGGTGTATCGTCCATACCATCAGAGAAAAATATGTCATGCGTAAAAGCATTGCAAGGTAAGTTAAAAACATTGCCATAATCGCCCCAAATATGTCTCAATCCAAGGTAATGCCCAACTTCATGTACTGTAGTTCTGCCTTTTCCAATAAATTCTGCAATACTTGGTCTGTTGCGTGCAAAGTAGTTGTTTTCTCCAAAAAATCTATAGTCTATCGAAACTCCATCAACAGCATCTGCTGGATAGCCAATACCAAATGGCCAATTTGAAAGTCCTGGTGGTGCAAATGCAAATCCTCCAAGTGTACCTTCAGTTGGTAAACTAAATAGATTTAAGTCTGTTACCCAAATATTTAGATATTTACTGTTGTCCCAAATTGGCGAACCAATTGTAGTGTCTTTCACATTATTGGGTAAATTAACTATTGAAAAGCCTTTTTTAAACCAATCTCCAATTGTATTTGTTAATTCGAAAAGTATAGAATCTATTGGGTTTGTAAATGTTGGCTTTTTACTTGGTCCTCTTCCTGCCACTTTTACAACACCATTTGTCGGATTTCCATTTGGGTCATTAGTTGCTAATTCAAATTTTATTTTAGGATATCCTCTGAAATTCTTAAAAATTAACCTGAGATTTGCAGTGTCTTCGTTGAGTACACCAAAATCTTTATTCAATCTATCGATTTGTGATTGTATAATATCATCAGGAATGTTTTGTTCTAAATTATCTTCTAGATATACAATATGAATTACAGTTTGGATGGTGTAGGTGGTGTCTAGTGCATTTATTCTTGCATTGTTGTTGTCTTGTTGTTTTTGTTCCCATTCATCATATATTAATTTAGTTTCTGTATCATAGTTGGGTACAATTTTTCGTAATATTTCTGTTATTTTATCTTGATTACAAGATTTTAAAGGTATAGATTGCCCATATAATAATTGAGTAATTAGAAAAAATATAAAATAAGTAGCTATTTTTTGCATAAATATGATTTTAAGATGAAAATACATATTTTTCAATAGAATGCATCAATAAAGTGTTGAATATTTTTACCTTCAATAGCAATAATATCAAACCTTAATTCTCCATTCCATTTAAATTGTTCAATAAATTCTTCAGCTGCTTCATGCATTTTTTTTATCTTATTTTTTGTCAAAAACTCTTCTGGATAACCAAAATTTTTATTCTTTCTATATTTTACTTCTACAAATACAATGATGTTCTTGTCTTTGGCAATAATATCAATTTCAGCATGCTTAAAACGCCAATTTGTGTGTAAAATGATATAATTTTTGCTTGCCAAATATTCTTGAGCTAATATTTCACCATTATATCCAATATTTTTTGTGTCTTTGGTCAATTGCAGAATTATTTTATGAAATAACAATAAAATTTATTTACTTTGTTGTGTAAAAATAACTATTTTAATAGACATAGATTAGCTACATAAAAATGTTTTATATATGAAAATGAATCAACTAGTAGAAGAGTTTCCAAATCAACTAAAAAGAGCCCTAGAAATTGGACAAGCAGCAAAAATTGGTAAAAATAAATTTCCTATTAGAAATGTATTAATTACTGGTTTAGGTGGCTCAGGAATTGGTGGAACTATTCTTTCTAATATATTAAAAGATGATATTCAAGTACCAATACTAATCAATAAGGAATATCAAATTCCAGCATTTGTTAATGAAAATACATTAGTAATTGTATCTTCTTATTCAGGAAATACAGAAGAAACAATGAGCGCAATGCTACAAGCATTTAAAAAGAATGCGCAAATTGTATGTATTACTTCTGGTGGATTAATAAAAGAATATGCAGATACAAATGAAATAGATTATGTATTAATAGACAGTGGTTCGCCACCACGTGCAGCTTTTGGACAATCATTTGTGCAAATATTTTTTATTTTACATTATTTAGGTTTAATCGAAAATAAATTTGTTGAGTATACACAGAATGCAATCGCATTATTAGAAGAAGACAAGGAAGAAATAATGTCATTGGCAAAATCTTATGCCGAACGCTTAAGTGGCAAAATGCCTGTGATATATTCAGATTCAAAATTTGAAGGTGTTTCTATAAGATTTAGACAGCAAATCAATGAAAACTCTAAAATGTTGTGTTGGCATCATGTTGTACCAGAAATGAACCACAATGAATTGGTTGGATGGCGTGATAAAAATGAAAATATTGTTGTTGTATTCTTAAGAAATTCACTAGATTTTGAAAGAAATCAAGAACGTATGGAGTTTGTAAAAGATGTAGTTTCCAATTATGCAGCAGATGTAATTGAAATTCATTCGAAAGGCAATACAGATATTGAAAGTGCATTGTACTTAATTCATCTTACTGATTGGATTTCTTGCTATTTAGCTGATTTTAAAGGCATTGATGCAATAGAAATAGATGTAATTAATAAACTAAAAATAGATTGGCTGAGAATCCAATGATGTAATGCATGTTGTTCAGTTACATGATTTAGGCATACAATCGTATGCAGAAGTTTTAACATTACAAGAGTTATATTTCAATCAACTTTTAGATAACAAACACAATGGTGTTTCAAATAATGATTTACATAAACTCATCATTTGTGAGCATTTTCCAGTAATTACATTAGGCAAATCTGCAAATAAAGAAAATGTATTACTTTCCAAAGAATTGTTAGCACAACAAAATATAGACTTATTTGAAGTAAATAGAGGAGGAGATGTTACCTTGCATGCACCAAATCAACTTGTTGGTTACCCAATTTTAGACTTAGAATATTTTTCTACAGATTTAAAATGGTATATGCGACAATTAGAAGAAATTATGATACGTACTATTGCACATTTTGGAATAGAAGGTTATAGAATTGATGGTGCAACTGGTGTTTGGGTAAATTCAATAGTAGATTATCAACCAAAAAAGATTGCAGCTTTTGGCGTAAAAACTTCAAGATGGATTACCATGCATGGCTTTTCATTAAATGTTTCCAATGATTTAGGTATGTATAGATTTATTCATCCATGTGGTTTTGTAGACAAAGGTGTAACTTCTATTCAACAAGAATTAGATTCTGATGTTGACATCATAGCAGTTAAGCAGCATTTATTATTTCATTTCATAGAAATATTTAACATCAAATTTTCTTAAATTTATTTGGAATTATTCTAAATAAATGTAATTTTGTATGGATGAAGGCAAATTCTACAACAGCAAATCATGAACAACAACAAATGTATTGTATTGCTGACAGCAATGTATTATTGTCAAAATACATGATGCTTTCTTGTTCTAAAAAATCTAAATGTTGTGAAAAACATAAGAAAGGCAAGCGTTGCAAGAAATGTCCAAATCGTTGATGTCATTTAAAACATCAGCCATCTCCATTTTACTTTTTGCGTACTTGATGTATTGAATTCCACAGCTGGAAAAGGAAGTTTTATAATATTTAAAATACCTAAACAAGTTTTTGCCCATTTTCGTTTTACTGGAATTTTTGTCCAATCTATATCAGCTGAAAGATAAAATTGTCTGTATCTTTCAATATCTGTTCTATCTACAATATGACTTGGATCGCAATTATGTATATCATCATCAGAAGTGGCATTGCTACACCAAATATTTGATGTGCCACCCAACATATTCTGAGCACCATATCCAAAAGATGCCATTATCCATTTCGGAAATTTAGAATTTTCTTTTTTAATGAAAGAACCAGGACTCACACTCAACCAAAATGTTGTTGCATTATAATCTTTTAAAATTAATTCTGTAAATGAAGTTCCAAATAAATCATCTGTTCTTGGTCTTAAATCTGAAGCATATTTTTGTGGAAAGGCAGATATTTTTAATCTAAATCTTTGGTCGTGCCACAAGTACTGTTGTATGCCAAATAATAATGAACCAGTCATGTTGAATGCAATGTCGCCCCAAGAAAATCCCCATTTTTTTTGTAGTCCATCATTTATTTCGATTGAGAGCATCCACATTTGTGCGTTGAGCATACCTATCCAAATAGCATTTTTTTCTTTGATGCCTGTCCATTTAAACATATGATAGGACCAATCTGTGATAAAATATGAATTAAATCCATGTGCGATTTTATCAACTTGATACCATCCTTTCCAATCGTTAAAAAAATGAAATTTTGATTTATTGTATTTTGAATACCAAGCACTATTCCACCAAATATTGGCAGCAGCATAAATTCCACCATTAAAACCAGCAATAAAACCAATTCTTGATTTGTTTAATACTGGCGAATTTTCAAAGAATTTATAAGGTTTTCTGAGTTTGTATTTTCCAGAATAAATAGGTGCACTATTAAAAATTGTATCAAAATGTATGTCGTAGTATTTTTTGTAATGCGTGGTAGAATGATTAATATATTCTATATTTCCATTGTTTATTACTGTATCTATATGATTGTCTAATTCTTTTTTAATATGAACTACTGTATCAGCATAGATAGTGTAGTCTTTTTCAAAAATGGTATCATAGTATAATGAATATACATTCTCATTTTGCCAAATAGTATCTCTTTTTAAGGTAAATTTGTTTTGTGCAAATGCAAAATTGCAAAGCATAATGAATAATATATTTATCCAGAATTTATTCACCTAATAATGTTTTCTTAGTATCTTCTAAGATGTCAATTACGGCATCTCTACTGTTGCTTTGTGCGTACACACGAAGCACTGGCTCTGTTCCAGATGCACGTATCATCAACCAATCTTCATCATTCAAAAAGTATTTCCAACCGTCAATCGTTTCTCTTCTTAGTACATTGTATTTGCCAAAGTTTTTATAGTTGTCTTCGTTACAATTCTTAATTACATTTTGTTTGATTTCTTCAGAAATATGCAAATCATATCTATCATAATCAAAAGCACCAACTACATCATATACTTCATTAATTAATTCAGTGATATTTTTACCAGTTTTTGCCATAAATTCCATCAATACCAATGCAATCCAAATACCATCACGCTCAGGAATGTGTCCTTTTATTGCCAAACCACCACTTTCTTCGCCACCTACCAACACATCTTCATTTACCATAATTTCGCAAATATATTTAAAACCTACTGGCGTTACTTCACATGGAATATTATAGGCATCACACAATTTTTTGATTTTGTTGGAAACTGTAAAAGATACTACTACTTTTCCCATTTCTTTTTTATAATGATGCATGTAATGTATCAGCAACAAAAGAATATGATGTGAGTCTATAAAATTGCCATTTCCATCATAACATCCAATTCTATCTGCGTCTCCATCATTAGCAAAACCAAACTCAAGTTCTGGTGTTTTTTTCATTAATTCTGAAAACTCTAATAAGTTTTTATGAATTGGCTCAGGCGCTTGACCATAAAAACTTGGATTGTATTCGCAATGTAGATATACTAAATTATTTGGTAATAATTTTCTTGCAACATTTTGACCAGCACCATACATGGCATCATAGCCAAAGAGCATGCCTGAGTTTCGTATAGCATTCATATTAAAATTTGCTTCTACATGTTTGATGTAGTCAGTTTCTAAATCTACGTAGGTTAATTTTTGTTCTTTTACCAATTGCTCTAAAGGAATTTTAGGAATCTCAATAGTGTCAGGAATAAAAGATTCTACCAATGCAATATCTGATGGAATTGTTGGTCCACCAAAATTAGATTTTAGTTTAAAACCATTGTAGCTTGGTGGATTGTGTGATGCAGTAATTACAATGCCAGCCGTAGTATTGTAATTTTTACAAGCTAAAGAAAGCATAGGTGTTGAGCATATTCCTTTGTGTGCATATACTTTTATGCCTTCATTACACAATATATTTATTGTTGTTTCTACAAATAATGAACCACCAAATCTACAATCGTGTCCAATTGCAATACTTGGTTCATTTGAGATAGATTTTACCCATTTTGCAGTAGCAAACGCTACTCTTGCTACATTTTCTGTTGTAAATTCCTCTGCAATAATTGCTCGCCAACCGTCGGTGCCAAATTTGATTTTCTTAATGCTCATTCTGATACTATATTTGTTCTAAAAATTTAAGCAAATATACTATATTTGATATTCATAACAAATATTTATGAGACTAGTGTCAGCATGTAGAGTGTCATTTTTTGCAATACTTATATTGAATATAACTTTTTCTTGGAGTAATGATAATAAAATTGCGAATCTAAGTTATATTGAAAATAAAGGACAGTGGAATGAAAAAGTAAAATTTAAAGTAGACATGTCTGGTGCAACTGCATTCTTAGAAAAAGATGGAATAACTTACTTATTATCAGATAAAATTGAGCATAATCATCAACAACATGAAAAAAAAGCATTGCTAATTGAAGAAGAACACGAAATAGAACAAGTTATTCGCTATCATGCATATAATTTTAGGTGGTTAAATACTAATTCTACAGTATTGCTTCAACCTTCAGTTAAAGAAAAAGCTTACAATAATTATTTTATAGGTAATGATAAAAGCAAATGGGCATCAAATGTTTCTATTTATAAAAATGTAACGTATAAAAATTTATACAATCAAATTGATGCTAAGGTTTATAGTACTGGTAATTCAATGAAAATTGATTATGTTGTAAAGAAAGGTGCAAAGGTAAGTGATATTCAATTGCGATATAATGGAACTGATAATATCCGAATAAGTAATAATGGACAATTAAGAATTACTACTAGCTTGGGTGAATTGGTAGAAATTCAACCTTATGTATATCAAAATATTGGTGGAATTGTTACAATCATTTCATGTAAATATACACTTACAGATAATGTTGTTTCTTTTAAATTATTAGAAGACTATGATAAAAATTATGATTTAATCATAGATCCAACTCTTATTTTTTCTACATACTCAGGTAGTCCAGTAGATAATTGGGGCTCATCTTCAACTTACGATTCAGAAGGAAATATGTTCTTAGGTGGTATTTCATTAGGAACTGATTATCCAACTACTATGGGTGCTTTTCAAACCACATTTGGTGGCCCATTAGATTCTTTTTCGAATAATACAGATATAGTTATAACAAAATTTAATAATATAGGAACAAATAGAATCTTTTCAACGTATTTAGGTGGAAACAATAATGAACTATTGAGTAGTTTGTATTGCACACCTCAAAACGAATTAGTCGTTCTTTTGGTAACTGGGTCTCCTAATTTTCCAACAACAGTAAATGCATATGATACTTCATTTAATTATGGTTTTCCAGTTTATACATCAATGAATATCTATTTTGATACGGGTGTTGATGTTGCCTTAACAAAATTAAGTTCCAATGGCAGTGCACTTGTTGGCTCAACATTTTTTGGAGGATCAGGCAATGATGGATTTGGATTTGCATATAACTATGGTGATGAAACAAGAAGTGATATTGCATTAACAAGTGATGGAGATATTATTATTTGTTCATCTACAAATTCATATGATTTGCCCAATACTTCAGGTAGATTTCAACCAAATTTTGGTGGCGATTTTAGAGATGGATTTATTGCAAGATTTAATTCAAATTTAAGTAGTAATAAATGGGCTACTTACTTTGGTTCTACTGCAACAGAAAATGCAAATGGAATAGCTTTAGATAAAAATGAAAATATATCTATTTGTGGGCTAACAAATAGTGTTGATCTGCCAGGAAGTAATGTCGGATTAAATCAAACATTAATGGGTTTTTTGATGGCTATGTTACTAAGGTAAATAATAATGCTACGCAAGTCTTAGCTACAACTTATTTAGGCACAGCAAATTACGATCAAGCGTTTTTAATAGATACAGATAATGAAGATAATATTGTTGTGTTTGGTCAAACAACAGGACATTACCCAATTACAAATGGAGTTTATAGTAATGCAAATGCACCACAATTTATACATAAATTGAATAATAATCTTAATACTACAATATTTTCAACAGTTTTTGGTCATACAGAAGATTCATCCTATAAGCAAATTAATATATCACCTACAGCATTATTGGTTGATGTTTGTGGAAGTGTCTACGCTGTTGGCTGGGGCGGAAGAAATAATTATTCAGGAAGTACATTTTCTATGCCTATTACAAATGATGCTTTTCAAGATTCAACTGATGGTAGTGATTTTTATTTTATTACTTTTAATAGAGATGCATCAGATATAATTTATGCTACCTATTTTGGCGAATATGGTGGTAGTGGAGACCATGTAGATGGTGGAACGAGCAGATTTGATAAAAATGGTGTAGTGTATCAGGCAGTATGTGCAAGCTGTTGGGGCACAAATTCTTTTCCAACAACTGATAGTGCATATAGCAAAAATAATAATTCAGATAATTGTAATATGGCAGGTATTAAATTCAAATTTGATTTTCTTCCTTTACAAATTATTAGTATAATTCCAACTAAGTCTTGTGTCTTAGATTCTGCTATATTTTCATACACATCTACACAACCAGCAACTTCATTCTTTTGGGATTTTGGTGATGGACAAACTTCAGATATAGAATTTCCAAAACATAAGTATAGTAATGCAGGAACATATAATGTAAAGTTAGTGCTTAGAAATCCTGATAATTGTAACGTAGTTGATTCTGCTGTAATATCAATTTTCATTGGTGACTCAATTTCGGTATCAAAAGATACTGTAATCTGCGAAGGAAATGAATTAATATTTGGAGAACAATTAATAACACAAAGTGGAATATATAGAGATACATTTAAAACTATTGCAGGTTGCGATAGTTTTGTGAAATTAAATGTAATTGTAAGACCAACAGCTACTAATATAATAGATACAACTTTTTGTAATGATGGTATGTTTGTATTTAATGGACAAATAATTACACAAACAGGAACTTATAGAGATACATTAAAAACAACATTTGGTTGCGATAGTTTCATTATTCTTAATGCAATTATTAGACAGGCATCAATCACAATAATAGATACAAGTATATGCACAGGAACATCAATAGTATTTAACGAACAAGAAATTACTCAAGCTGGCACATATAGAGATACACTAAAAACAACAACAGGTTGTGATAGTATAATTGTACTTAATGTTCGTATTATATCTATTTCTAATACTATTATTGATTCTACATTTTGTGAAGGAGACACAGTAATAATAGCTAGTAAAAAATACTATAGCACAGGCAGATTTTTTGATACCTTAGTTTCAGTAAGAAATTGTGATAGTATATTGATAATTAATATTCAAATTATAAAAACAAAAGACACTACACTTAATGTTCAAATTTGTAAAAGTGATAGTGTAGTTGTTGGTAATATGGTGTTTAAACAAACAGGAAATTACCAAATTAATTTAATTTCTAAAGAAACTAAATGTGATAGTATTGTTTATCTACATCTAAATGTAGTCGATACTTTGTTCACAAATATTGATACTACCATCTGTCTTGGTCAGCGTATTATTGTTAATGGTACAAATTATACTGAAACTGGAACTTATAGAGTAAGTATGAAATCATCAAAAGGATGTGATAGTATTGTAAATCTAAAATTATTAGTCGTAGAACCAAAATATATTACAATAGATTCCACAGTTTGTGAAGGCGATTCCGTACAAATTGGTAGTCAAATATTTAAAACTCAAGGTGAATATGTTGTTAGGCTATTAGGTGTTCAAAAATGTGATAGTACAGTCACGTTAAATTTAAAAGTTAATCCAATTAAATATACTACAATAGATAGTACAATTTGCGAAGGTAGTTCTGTTGTAATCAATAATCATACTTATACTATATCTGGACAAACATTCGATACGCTTGTATCGTCATTAAATTGTGATAGTATTATTACATTAAATCTTACAGTTCTGAAAAATTCAAGTACAACCATAAATCCAGAAGTTTGTGAAGGAGAAAGTTTTGTTGTTGGAGATTCTATATATACAAAAACTGGAACATATAAAATTATGTATGATGCTGCAAATGGTTGCGATAGTACCTTGAATATTAATCTAACAGTGCATCCAAATAAGATAAATAACTTAAGTAGAGAAATTTGCAATGGAGACTCTATTGTTGTTGGCACAATTATATATAAAGAACAAGGCACATATACACAAATATTAAAATCATCAAAAGGTTGTGATAGTACAGTAAATTTAGACTTAATTGTACATCAACACAAAACTACATCAATAGATACATCAATATGTTTTGGAGATTCAATATTAGTAGGAAATAATTATTACAAAACAAATGGTCAGTTTATAGAAAATCTTCAAACATCTAAAATGTGCGATAGTATTGTTACACTAAACTTAAATGTATATCCAGAAATAATAATTAATGCAACAACAGACAAAGCAATTATTGAAAAAGGAGAAGTTGCTCAATTAAATGTAGAAGCTAATCAAGAATTAGGATATCTTTGGTCACCATCAAATACATTAGATAATTCAATAATAAAAAATCCAATAGCATCACCAACTACGCCAACATGGTTTGTTGTGGAGGCAACTAACACAAGTACAAATTGCAAAGTATCAGATTCAGTATTTGTAGATATTTTAATTTTACCATGCAATGAAGAATATATATATATACCAAATGCATTTACGCCAAATGGAGATAATGTTAATGATGTATTTATAGTAAGATCTAAAAACTTAACTAGTGGCACTATGCTTATTTATGATAGATGGGGAAATAAAGTTTTTGAATCTGATGATATTAATGTTGGTTGGAACGGAATGTACAAAGGCGAAATGCAACAACAAGAAGCTTATGGATTCTATTTTACTGGCATTTGTGATGGTGGTGCAACAATTACAATTAAAGGCAATGTTACACTATTAAAATAATCAACAAATAGCGAATAACTAATGCGTAGCTATCTTAGCTAATAAAATATCTTTGCATTATGCAAGATACATTTAGACATCAAGGATTGAGAAAACAATTAGTAAGAGAACTTAAAGAATTAGGAATTAAAGATGAAAAAGTATTAGCAGCAATTCAAAATATTCCAAGACATTGGTTTATCGAGGCATCATTTGAAGATAGAGCGTATGAAAACTCTCCATTTCCAATAGGTTCAGGACAAACAATTTCAAATCCATACACTGTTGCATACCAAACAGAACTTTTAGATGTACAAAAAACAGATAAAGTACTAGAAATTGGAACAGGTTCTGCCTACCAAGCTTGTGTATTAGCATTATTGTGCAATGAAGTACATACAATAGAAAGGCACAAGCCATTGGTGCAAGATGCGACAACAATTATTCAAGATTTAATTCTCAAAAATATATTTCAATATTATGGTGATGGTTTTGAAGGCATAGAAAGTCAAGCACCATTCGATAAAATAATAATTACTGCAGCAGCACCAGAAATACCCAAAAAGCTACTAGAACAACTAAAAATAGGTGGAGTTTTAGTCTTACCATTAGGAAAAGATGAAACACAGCAAATGCTTAGAATACAACGAAAAGATAAAATAACATTTGAAAAAGAATATTTTGATTATTTTACATTTGTACCAATGTTGAAAGGCGTGAAATAATTTCGTTTCTTAATTCATTGATTATAAATTATTAAAGTATATTTTAAATGAAAAATTATTCTAAGTTATTAGTATTTATATTTATTATTTTAATGTGCAATATCACATATGCACAAAAAGATTTCTCGAAAGATTTGAACAAACAAAGTTTAGAAGAATTTGGAATCAAAAAAGATAGCATCAAGAAAAATTTCAATTTACCAAAGGCAGAACAGCCAGTAATTGGAAATAATCAACAAGACTTGAATAAGCAAAGCTTAGAACAGTTTAAAAATATAAACACCAAACAAAAAAATACTACAAATGCCGATTCTTTACAAAAAATAAATGCAGAACAAATAAAGAAAAATTACGCAGATTCTATCTTAAAAATTAAACAAAGACACATTGAAGATTCTATTAAAAATATTAGAATAAAACAAGTAGCAGATTCAATCAAAAATTTAAAAACATCTATAAAAGAAGAAAAAATACCAGAACCACCAAAAAAACCAGAACCAGCAAAAATTATAAACACAGAGCCAATTGCAAAACAACCTGAAAAACAAAAAAATGATGTCGTTATAGAAGCACCAAAAAAATCAGAGTTTAGCAATGAGCCAATTGTACAGCCAGTACAAAAACCAAGCAAACCAACTGCTGTAGTAGAAACACAACCAACTATAAAACCAAAAATAAATTATGATTCTTTGAAAAACAAACCAATCAAAGAATTTTATATAGAAACACAACCATTGGTTACTCAAAACGGAAAAGTGGTTGCAGTAGAAGAAGCTAAACAAGCTGAAGTAAAGAAACCATCAGAAACTGTATATAAATACTCTGAAAAAGAAATTGCAGAAAAACAGAAAAAAGCAAGTTATAATCAATATCAAAGAGAAGCAGATTCTATTAGAAATAAAAATAAACTATTGTTAGATAGTCTTTTAGCCACATTAAATGTAGATGTTCCAGTGCAAGTTGGCGTAAATGATTATATAGAAATTTATGTAAGTGGTGGAGGATTATTTGGTGGCGTAAATCCAAAAGAATATGACAGAACCATGATTTTTAATAATGGATTAATTCAAAGAGAATACAAATCAAAAATTGGTGGAATAGAAAAATATGAGAAAAAAGTATCAAGGGAAGATTTAATAAAACTAGCACAATTTATTGTCGACTTAGGCTATTTTAATTTCTATGAAGAATACGAATGTGCATCAGATGATGTTGCTTGCAAACAAAGAATGAAGCAAGCACCAACACCAATTCCATTGAGCATTTCAGTTGCTATTGGTGTGAGAAGAGAAAAAATAGACATAGATTTTTATGCACCTTCCATTGAAAAAAATTGGGTAAAATATCCAGAAAATATTGTTAAGATTCTAAATGCTATCTACGCAATTGCAGAAAAGTAGCAGGTAGATTTTATATAAATAGTTGTAAAAAAAATACTAATTTTACGAAAATACTTTAGCCATTAATACTCCAATTGAATTATTAAAAAAGTTTTCTGATATAGAACTTTGGATACACATTCATCCATTTGCTATTTCATATTTATTATTTGATAATCAACAGAAGAAAGTTTATGAAGTAGAATATCAACATTTAAACCTACATTTTGAAGATACAATTACAATTGATTCAATTAGCTCAATGTTTACTAATACTAATGAGGTTTTTGATTTGAATTTTAAAAATGTAAAAGTGGCATTTGCAACAAATAAATTTACTATTCTACCAACTACAACCAATCAAATAAACACTGTCTTTCAAAATTTAGGAATTGATATAGAAGAAGATGACTGCATTGAAACTTTTGAAATTTCAGACAATAAGATATTGTATTTCAATATTGATAAACAAATAAAAAATTATTTCGAACATAGATTTAGAAATGTGTCTTGGTATTTTGGCGATTATGGTATTATACATTACAAGAACAGTAAATTAGCATTCCAAAATCATTTGGCTGTAAATATATATGGAAATGATTTGACTATCGCATTCAAAAAAGATGATGAATTATTATTTTTTAATAAATTTTATATCGAACAAAAAGAAGATTTATTATATTATTTAAAATTAGCTTACGAGCAACTTAATTTAGATGCCAATCAGTTTGCAACCTATTTGTATGGATTTGTAGAAGAAAAATCACCCATGTACACTTATAGTTTTTCTTATATCAGAAATTACGAAATAGACAGAACACTAAAGCATGCATTAGCATATATGTTTACATACAACGAGCACCAATTACATTATTTTTATAATCTTTTAGCACTAGGAAAATGAGAATTATAGCTGGAAAACTAAAAGGAAAACATTTTTATCCACCAAAAAATATTCCTGCAAGACCAACAACAGATATTGCAAAAGAAGGATTGTTTAATATATTAACAAATTACATAGAATTTGAAAATATTGATTTTTTAGATTTATTTGCAGGAACGGGAAATATAGGCATGGAAATGTTTTCTAGAGGTTGCAACAAAGTTACCTCAGTAGATTTGTCTTCCATTAGCATCAAATTTATTCAAGAAATGAGCAAAATGGCAAACATACCACAACACCAAATTATTAGAGCAGATGCCATTCATTTCATCAAACAATCAAAACATCAATACGATTTAATTTTCGCAGGACCACCTTATCCATTAGAATGTATAGACGAAATTCCAAATTTGGTCATAGAACATAAACTATTAAAAGAAAATGCTTGGTTTATTTTAGAAACATCACCAAGACACAACTTTTCAGAACATCCAAATTGTTTTAATCTTAGAAAATACGGACAAACGCATTTTTGGTTTTTTAAAAATTAGAATAAATTTATAATATGAAAAAAGTAGCAGTATTTCCAGGCTCATTCGATCCAATTACTATTGGACATGAAGATATTGTAAAACGAGCGACTCAAATATTCGATGAAATAATTGTAGCAATTGGTGTTAATACACAAAAAAATATTTATTTGATTTAGATACTAGAATCAGTTGGATAGAAAAAGTATTTGAACCATATTCCAACGTAACAGTAAAGAGTTACACAGGATTAACCATAAACTTTTGCAAAGAAATAGACGCAAAATACATCATCAGAGGCATACGTTCTTCAGCAGATTTCGAGTACGAAAAAACCATTGCGCAGCTCAACCAAATGATGCAACCAGAAATTGAAACATTCTTAATACTTTCTTCGCCAGCATTATCAGCAATATCATCAACCATTGTCCGAGAAATTATTATTGGCAAAGGCGATATTAGCAAATTTATACCAGCATCAATCGTCGAAGACGTATCAAATATTCAATAAATACATTTTCGTATAACAAACCAAGTGATGTAATCTAAATTTATGTTATTATATATATAACTACAAACAAGTTATACATAAAACTCAGGATTAAGTTGTTGTTGTAGTTCCGGATGTTTTTTTATATATGCACCAACAAAAGGGCAGTACACCATAACCATTTTCTTATGTTGTTTAGCATATTTAAAAGCAAATTCAGCTAATGCAGTTGCAATGCCTTTTCCTTTTAGTGCATCAGGCACAACAGTATGTACAAATGCAATATTTTTTTGCTTGTAATATTTATATTCTAAATAAGCAATGATGCCATTGCTGCGATATTCAAAACGCAAAAGTTCTTTATTATCTATTATTTCCAAAATATTGTGTTAAAGTTCGTCGTATGCTTTAAAACGTTTATCTACTATGCGTTTCCATTCTGGGTGCTTCTGAATATATGCAAAAACATAAGGACAAAAGGGAGCAATAATTGATTGTTTGCCTCAATATATTCTAATGTTTTCTCTACCACAGCTTGTCTGCACCACTTCCTTTTAGTCGTTGCATCAATTTCTGTGTGTACAAGTGCAATTTGTTCGCCACGTTCTCCATAGTTTATAAATGCAAAATGACCATTTACTTCTATTTCAAATCGTTTCTTTTCCTCATTCTTTACCAACGGAATATTTAAAAATTCTGCCTTCATATTTCAAATGTATTTGTTTAAATAATAAATTGAAAGTATGAATATTTTTGCAGAAATTAATTTTTTATGCTTTTGTACATATTTTTATATTATGTTAATATAAGATAATTCCATTTTGCTGTATAAATAATTATCTTAGCCAACTCGTAATTTTATAATATACATAGTGAAAAGTTATAAGATAGAATTTATTTCATACAACCAAGCAGTACTTATTGGCAGATTTATGCTCATTTTCTCTCGTCGCAGAATTGATGTAACCAATTTTGGTTTCCAAAAAATAAACGAAGAAGATGGACTGTTCTCCATCGAATTTAATTCAGATGAATGGCAAGCACAGAATTTACTTAAACAAGTAAATAAACAAATTGATGTTTTTGGTGCAAAACTTATTAATTAACATATATTATTCATTAAATAAAAACTAATAAAAATGGCAGTATTGAACTTTGGTGGACACGACGAAAATGTAGTAACTCGTGAAGAATTTCCACTTGCTAAAGCAAAAGAAGTATTAAAAGATGAAACAATTGCTATAATTGGATATGGCGTGCAAGGTCCAGGTCAAGCATTAAATTTAAGAGATAATGGTTTTAATGTTATTATCGGACAAAGAAGACCATCAAAATCTTGGGATAAAGCAGTGGCTGACGGTTTTGTTGAAGGACAAACTTTATTCGAACCAGAACAAGCTTTAGAAAAAGCTACTATCATCATGTATTTATTATCTGATGCTGCTCAAATAGAAATGTGGCCAACAGTAAAAAAACATTTAACAGCAGGAAAAGCATTATATTTCTCTCACGGATTTGGCGTTACATACAAAGACAGAACAGGAATCATTCCACCAGCTGATGTAGACGTAATTCTTACAGCACCAAAAGGTTCTGGAACTTCACTTCGTAGATTATTCTTAGAAGGAAAAGGACTAAACTCATCTTATGCTATCTTCCAAGATGCTACAGGAAATGCATATAATAGAACAATTGCATTAGGCATTGGCATTGGCTCTGGTTATTTATTTGAAACTACTTTCCAAAAGAAGTTTATTCAGACCTTACAGGCGAGCGTGGCGTTTTGATGGGTGCATTAGCAGGAATCATGGAAGCACAATATAATGTATTAAGAGAAAATGGTCATTCACCATCAGAAGCTTTCAACGAAACAGTAGAAGAATTAACAGAATCATTAATAAAATTAGTTTCTGAAAATGGAATGGATTGGATGTATGCCAACTGTTCTACAACAGCACAACGTGGTGCTTTAGATTGGAAAGGTCCATTTAGAGAAGCAACATTGCCAGTATTCAAAGAATTATATGCAAAAGTTGCAGCAGGAGAGGAAGCACAACGTTCTATCGATACAAACTCTCAACCAGATTATAGAGAGAAATTAGAAGTAGAATTAAAAACACTAAGAGATAGCGAAATGTGGCAAGCAGGTAAAACTGTTCGTAGCCTAAGACCAGGAAAATAATCAAACTGGATAAATTTAAAAAATGCCTCAACAGATTGTTGAGGCATTTTTTGTTATTAGTTATTAGTTATTAGTTATTAGTTATTAGTTATTAGTTATTAGTTATTAGTTATTAGTTATTAGTTATTAGTTATTTGTTAAAAAACACATTAGAAATAGTTATAAATATACAAATTAAAACATTCCATTTTCGTTTATCATATCTGGTGGTACTGCTTGACCAAAATCCCAAAGTTCAACAATCTTATTGTTCTCAAATCGGAAAATATGCATTACAGCAAAAGTATTATCTATAATACTAACACGAGAATGAACAGCGACCAAGTTTCCATCTTCTAATATTCTTTGTATTGCAAAAATTTTATTTGGATTTTTTTGAGCATTTTCTTCCATTGCAAGCATTAATGTATTACCATCACCTTTAAAATATGCATTATGATGTTTGAAATTATCACCAACATAAAATTCAAATGCTATTCTAGATTCTCCTTTAGATGAAAGTTTTAAAAATTCTTGAGCAATATCTTTTTTAGTCATATTCAAATGTAATAAAAAATGCCTCAACAATTTGTTGAGGCATTTTTTGTTATTGCATATTTGTTACATTATTTACATTCTCAAATCTTCCACATGCACACCAGGATGTTTTTTAGCATCAAAAATAAATGTAGCATCATCTAATTTCTGACTAGTATTCATTGTATTTACTTTATAGATATATCTTGTTCCATTTTTATCAAACATCTTTAGTTGTTTGATATTATTCTTAGCATCAACCCAAAGTCTAATCTTAAAATATGGTTTAGTTTTATCTTTTGGCATTAAATCCACAGTTTTGCAAGACACGTTGCCTATATTTTCGTTAGTGTTTTGTTGATAATAGAAATCAGAATGATAAATAGTAAACATATTTGCTGGTGTTATTTCAGTTTGGCTAGGTTCATAGTCATTAATTTGTACCTCATTTATATCTTTTAAAAACGTCCAAATAGAGCTTTTATCACAATATACTTCCTGATTGCCTAATAATAATTTATATTTATCACCTTTGATTAAAACTTGTCCATTTTGTGTGCTGCTTTTTCCTTGCGGATATTCAGTCAATATAGTAAAAGTCACTTGGATAGATGGATAAGATTTATAAGTCTTAGTTACTGCATCTAAAATTAATTTTGCATTTGGATCATTTAAATTTTTAGAATTATTAGGTTGAGTACCAACCAGAGATAATAAAAAGGAGAAAAATACTACTAATACCATAGGTTTTATATATAAATATGAAATTATTTGTACAAATGTACAGATAATCTTTATCAATTTTCGTTCCACAATTCACAATGTATTTGTCTTTTCTATTGATATGTTTGAAATTTTTAGTGTTAAATATTTCATAAAACTATTTTATTTTTTATTTTATATTGTAGTGCATAAAATGCTTATTATTAATTAGTTGAATCTTTTTATGTAAAGTATTTATTCTTTCAAATCATACATATTATTATTTTTTACTTTGATTTTTAATTTTATGTATCTATATTTGTTATTAAGAAATGTTAATAACTATCTTTTTATTGTTAATAAAACTGAATATATGCAATATATGAATAATATGGAACACAAAACTAAAACTAGCTTGAGTATGAATAAGAAGAGCCTACTTGTTTTTATTTTATCACTCTTTTCAGTTGCATTTTTATTTGCAGTTGATAAAAGTGATTCGCAAACAATTTGTAGAGGAACTACAATTGCTGTAGATGGCATTAATTATACACCATACAATGATACAACTATTGAATATACCATTCCTGATATATTAATGGTAGAAGATACAAATGTTATTCTCAGTGTAACAGTATTGCCATTACCAACCAAATCAATAGACACAGCAATTTGCGTAGGTGCTACTATCAATATAGATGGCGTAGATTACACACCAGCAGCAGACACAGCAGTAGAATATACAATCTTAGGTGTTGATGACGAATGTGATACACTTGCAACAGTAAATATTACACACAAAGAAATACCAACCAAAACTATAGACACAGCAATTTGCGTAGGTGCTACCATCAATATAGATGGCGTAGATTATACACCAGCAGCAGATACAGCAGTAGAATATACAATCTTAGGTGTTGATGACGAATGTGATACACTTGCAACAGTAAATATTACACACAAAGAAATACCAACCAAAACTATAGACACAGCAATTTGCGTAGGTGCTACCATCAATATAGATGGCGTAGATTATACACCAGCAGCAGACACAGCAGTAGAATATACAATTTTAGGTGTTGATGACGAATGTGATACACTTGCAACAGTAAATATTACACACAAAGAAATACCAACCAAATCAATAGACACAGCAATTTGCGTAGGTGCTACCATCAATATAGATGGCGTAGATTATACACCAGCAGCAGATACAGCAGTTGAGTATACAATTTCAGGTGAAAATTTAGAATGTGATACACTTGCAACAGTAAATATTACACACAAAGAAATACCAACCAAAACTATAGACACAGCAATTTGAGTAGGAGCTACCATCAATATAGATGGCGTAGATTACACACCAGCAGCAGACACAGCAGTTGAGTACGTAATTCTAGGCGTAGATGACGAATGTGATACACTTGCAACAGTAAATATTACACACAAAGCAATACCAACCAAAACTATAGACACAGCAATTTGCGTAGGAGCAACTATCAATATAGATGGCGTAGATTACACACCAGCAGCAGACACAGCAGTAGAATATACCATTTTAGGTGTTGATTACGAATGTGATACACTTGCAACAGTAAATATTACACACAAAGAAATACCAACCAAATCAATAGACACAGCAATTTGTGCTGGAACAACTATTAATATTGATGGCGTAGATTACACACCAGCAGCAGACACAGCAGTAGAATATGTAATTTTAGGTGTTGATGACGAATGTGATACAAATGCTACAATGAATATTACAATTAGACCGTTGCCAACACTTACAATTGACACAACAAATAATATTGGCGAAATTATTACAATAGATGGTGTAGATTATTCTCCAATAAGCGATACTTCAGTTGTATATATCATTCCAGCAGCAGTTATCGAAGACTGTGATACCGTAGTTACTGTAAATATTGATGCAATTTTATTGCCACCTACTGTTACTCCAACTGATGATACAATTTGTATTGGTACTAAAACGTCTTTAGATGCATCAGGAATAGATAATGCAATAATTAAATGGTACAATAATCCAGCACTTACAAATCCAATTCAATTAGGTAGTACATTAATTACACCTATTTTAAATTCTACAACAACATATTATGCTACACAAACAGTTTATGGTCTAACAAGTGAACCAACTGAAGTTATAGTTACAGTACAAAGTCAAAGTCCATTACCAACTTTAAGTATTCCAGCAGGACTTATATGTCAAGCTACAGATGTAGTTGTAAGTTCTTCATCAAGTGCTACAATATTCTATTCTGATGCTGGCTATACAGTTATTGGAAATGGTTCAGAATTAACTTTAACAAATATCCAAGCAACACAAGTAATTTATGCAAAAGATACCACTAATGCTGGTTGCCCAAGTAATATTACAAGTATTAAAATAACAGTTGAACCTAAACTAACAAAACCAAAAGTAAAAGGAACTACAATTTGTAGTGGCAATACAGTAACACTTGTTGGTGCATCAGATTCAACTCGCTGGTATGATGATTCATTATTAACGAATGTAGTTAATATAGGAAAAACATTTATCACACCAGTTTTAGATACAACAACAATGTATTATCTACGTAACGAAGCTGAAGGCAAATGTTCAAGTGATTCTATAATTGTTACAGTAACAGTAAATGAAACACCAGACAAACCAATAGTTGGTGAAGCTTCAACTTGCTACGGACAGTTTGCAACAGTAGTTGTGGAAGGAGAGAATATAAAATGGTATTCAGACCAACAATTAACTAATTTAGTATTCTTTGGTTCTACTTTAAATACACCAATTTTATATAGAGATACAATCTATTATGTTACACAAACCAAAAATAACTGTGTAAGTGATAGTGCAACTGTAAATATAAAAGTATATACTAAACCAGATAGACCAATTATCAATTCAATACCAGTTATCTGTGAAGGAACTGAATTAGTTATTACAGTGAAAAATGAAGGAGAAGGTCAAACTTATAATTGGGTAGAGACCAAATAACTTTACATCTAGTGATATGAATCCAGTGATTGAAAATGTAACTTTAGCTAATGCTGGAACATATACTGTTTATGCATCATTAGGCAATTGCAAATCTGAAGTGGCAACAACAATAGTATATGTTGATAAAAACCCAGTTGCTGATGCTGGTGCTGATGTTACAATATTCCAAAATCAACCAACTGTACTACAAGGTACTGGAGGTCAAATTTATTCTTGGACACCAGATGATAATTTAAGTACAAACAATATTAGCAATCCTACCTTTGTTAGTGAAGATACAGGTGTATTTGCAATAGAATTAACAGTTTGGGACGGTGGTTTCGGTTGTTTAGACAAAGATACAGTTGTAATTACAGTTGTTCCAGTAGAAAAACTTATTATTCCAGATATTATTACACCAAATGGTGATGGCGTAAACGATGAATGGTATATTCAATATTTAGAAAATGTCAATTCACCATACACATTAAGTGTATATGCTCGTGGTGGTGCTTTAGTAATGAGTACTTCTAGCTACAACCAACAGTGGAAAGGAACTTATAAAGATAAGGAACTACATGATGGAGCATATTGGTATGTCTTAGAATTTGAAAATGGTGTGATTTATAAAGGTACATTAACCATTAAAAGATAATCTGTAAATATTAAAATTATATATAAACATTAATTGCACAATATGAATACTCTAAAATATATTTCCGTTTTTATCATCATAACAATAAGTTCTATTTATTCTGCATATGCTCAACAATTGCCAGTGTATAATAACTATACAGTAAATCCTTTTTTTATACAATCCAGCAAGAGCAGGCGATAATCCAGATGGTGGTGTTATAAACTTAGGATTTAGAAAACAATGGGATAAAATGCCTTATATCCAATTACTGGAGTCGCTTCTTGGGATTCAAGAATTAAAGAAAGTAATAGTGCATTGGGTGTTTCTGTAATACATGACAGAAATGGAAAACATATCATGAACACATTTGCAAATGTTGCTTATGCGTATAGAATACCATTTAACAAAGATAAAACTCATGGATTGTCTATTGGTGTTCAAGCTGGCATTATAGCAAATAAATTAAATATTTCTGAAGCCATAGCGACACATGATATTTCAATGGATCCAGCTTTGTTGGGTAATAATGCAAAATCTGTTGGTTTTGATTTGAATGTGGGAATTAATTATTTCTTCAAAGGATTGAATGTTGGTTTTTCTGTACCACAAGTAATTGGTGGAAAATTGAAATTTAGAGAAAATGGAGACCAAACAGATAAAAATTCTATTTTTCAAACAAGAAGAGAATATATAGTATTAGTAAGCTACGAAGCAAGATTTGGAGGAAAAGATAAAAAAACTTGGATGATTACACCATCAGTAATGATGAGAAAATATGAGGCTATCGACCCACAATTAGACTTCAATTTAATGTTAGGCTATAAAAAACTAATTTGGCTAGGTGGTGGATATAGAACTGGTGGCAGCATCAATGGTATTATTTCTCCAAATGCAGCAGGATTTCACGCAACAGCAGGTGCTGGTATCAAAGAAAGAGTAAATCTGTTTTATACTATGGAATTGCCATTCAAAAATGTTAGAAATAATTTTGGCTACACACATGAGGTTACAATACAATGTAACCTAACACGTAAGGTAGATAAAAAAGATTATGAGAAAGACAAAAAGAAAATGGAAGATGATATTGCAAATGTTGATAAAAAAGCTGATAGCGTTGCAAGTGTTGCAAATGATGCATTGGATAAATCAAATACAGCGATGGATAAAACTCAACAGAATGCTGAGAAATTAGACAAAGTTGAACAAAAAGCAAACGAAGCATTTGATAAAGCTAGCACAGCAACAAATACTGTTGATAAATTAGAACAAAGAGTAGATAATATCATGTTTAAAAAACTGACTTCAGTATACTTTGACCATGACCAAAATGCATTAACACATGAAGCAAAAGACATCTTAGATGCTTTGAAAGTAAAACTTTCTGAAATGCAAGGTAACTACTTTATTTACTTAGCAGGAAATGCATCACAAGAAGGCGATATAAACTACAACCAAGCATTGTCTGCAAAAAGATGTGATGCAGTAAAACAATACTTAGAAGGAATTACATTGTCAGAAAGAATATTGTTATTGCCATATGGCGAAAATAGTACAGTTACAAATTCACAATCTACAGAAGCAGAAAGAGCAAAAAATAGGAGAGTTGATATCTTTATTTCTGGACAATAATAGAAATAAACAAACAGCATATTTAATAGCCAAGTATTTTATACTTGGCTATTTTTTTGTGCATTTTGAACAAATTTGTAGCGTTTTTGTTCTAATGGTTGATATGAAATTAATTTCTATTTTTATATATAATGAATCGGAAAATATTTTTAAAAATTCTTGGTCTAACACCATTTTTGTATAATATGAAAATCTAAGATGTTGCACATACCTAAGCCTAAGTTTTTGTGCTTGTAGTGCTATTTGTTTTTGATTTTCAAACCAGTAATAATATCTGCTTTGACGAAGTAAGTAGTTTGTTACTCAAGAAGACCAACAATGGTGAGGAGCTGTGGTGGTATTATTTTTTCAATTTATCTATTAAATAATAGTTCAATACATTCGTTACATAGAAATCTTCTTTCATATGTTAGTTCTTTATTACGTTTTTCTGATTTAATTTTTTGTTTTCTTATGTTAACACTTCTATTCCAAAATAATAAACCTTTTTCTTCTTTTATTGCCTTATCTATATCTTCTTTTGCAACAAATGAAGTACGATTATTCTCATTTCCAATTTGAAAATAATGGTCACAAAATTGACATTTTGCATAATTCATCATGTATATTAATTGCATGTTGAATTTCTTTATAGGATTATAATATGGAGACGTTAGAATTTCGTGGCACTTATTTTTATTGTCAATTTGTATTAAACCGACACCGATATGATTAGCAATCATAATTTCATCTTGAGTAAAACCATTGTTTCTTATGTCAGCAAGATAAACACGATTACCATAAATTGTATAACCAAATGCTTGTCCAGATGCAGTAGCAAATGCTTCTTTATCTCTTTTTACTTCTATAATAATAGTTTCAATTTCACCACTAAAGTCTCCACCAACATCTCTTAATCCAACTACGTCTGCTCTACTTTTAATTGTTCCAATATTCGTTTTTGTTTCAAAACACAAATATTGATTCTTTAACCATTTTTCCACATTTGGATAATATTCTTTTTCTAGTTTAACATCATTCATATTTTTAATCTTTTACCATTAAAACTAACTTTGTTATATGCGCTACTTTATAGCATCAATCAAATATAATTTTATTTTATAAAACATCAAACTTACTATTAAAAAAAATCACAAACTAAGCTATTGTTTTATATTTAGTTTTATTCCATTTTTTGGTTTTAGGGTAACTAATGGTTCGAGTATTACTTCGTGGTTGGTGTCTATTTCAAAATCGAAATGATAGAGTAGTTGTGCTAAGACTATCGTTATTTCCATGGTTGCAAAATTAAATCCTATGCACATTCTTGGTCCTGCTCCAAATGGATAATAGGCATTCGTATTTAATAATGGGTTTTGCTTTCCTATAAATCTTTCTGGAATAAAATCATCTGCTTGTTGCCAATACGCTTTGTGTCTATGTAAATGATAAAGACTTAAAAATAGCACTGTTTCTTTTGGTATTGTTGTATCATTTACTATTGCAGCTTCTTTACTTTCTCTACTTAAAACATATGCTGTTGGATACAATCTTAATGTTTCATCAATCACTGCTTTTATATAGGTTAGTTGCTTGTAGTTTTCAATAGAAAGTTCGCCATCTTTCATTATGCTTTGTACTTCTTCTTTTGCTTTCTTATATTTTTCAGGATGTTTGCACAAATTATACATTGCCCAAGATATTGCATAACCAGAAGTTTCATGTCCAGCAACATATATCGTTAATAGCTCATCACGTAGTTGTGTATCGCTCATGCCTTCGTTGGTGTCTATATCACGAGCATCCATCAACATACTTAATAAATCATTTTTAGCAGCTTGTTTTTTTCTTTCGTTAATAACATGGTATAGAATTTTATCTAAGCTTGCTACTGCGTTCTCAAACTGATTGCGTTTGCCATTCAACTTAGACCAAGTTTTATACATAGGATTGCGCATACAATTCATCATGTACAATTGCAAGTCATAAATATGTTTTTGAATTGGATTTAATTGACCTGCAACATCAGCACCTAATAGTGTTTCTACTACAATTTTAGAAGTGAGTTGCATCATTTCTACATCAATAAAAACATTTTGTTTATTGTTTGTTTTCCATTCTTGTAGTTCATTTTTTGTCATGCTATTCATCACATCAAAAAAACCTTCTAATCTATTTTTATAAAATGCTGGTTGCGCTAAACGTCTTTGTTTAAACCAAGATTCACCATCATTTGTAAGCAAACCATTGCCTAAAGTCATTTTTAATTTATTGGAATCATAATCTTTTCTATAGTTTTTGTGATTCGAAATTAAAATATGCTGAATGACTTCTGCATCGCAAGTAGTGAAAATCTTTCGCATAGGCAATTTAAAAATAAAAGAATTACTCGATTTAAAGTGTTCGCTAAAAAATGGAATAATTCCTTTAGAGATGTCTAGTGCATTGCCTAAAATGGGTAAAGATTTTATGGTAGGTGTACTCATAATTATATAAATATACGAAATATGAATAATGATATATTCGTGTTTGTTTTCATTTTTTAATGATTAGTGTTTTTATTTACTTTCTTTCCCTTGATGGAAGAGTGTAATATTACTTTTTTCTTGATAAAAAAGTAACAAAAAATCAAGGCTTACGAAAAATAACGCTAAAAATATTCGTCTTCGCTAATAGTTTTTAAACTTGTTCTGCTTCTTCTAAGGAGAAATTCAAATAGAAAAATTTCTTTTACGCTCGACGCTTATTTTCTTAACACTATTTTTTTAATGTCGTTTTTTTAATAAGAAATCTAAGATGTTGCACATACTTATGTCTAAGTTTTTGTGCTTGTAGTGCTAATTGTTTTGTTTTTCAAACAAGTAATAATATCTGTCTTAGTAGATGTATGTAGTTGTTGGACAAGAAGATCTATTAGATTGAGTTTTTAAATTGTTTTTTATTCTTGGTAACTCATGCTTCTTGTCTTTGCCTATACCATCAAAGGCGAGATTTTGGCGTGCTGCTTAGATAATTTTACACCAAACAATTGAATTATCAACCATTTAATATGTAAGTTATATAAAACACCAACAAAAATACCACTTTGTTCAACTGCCACAGATGTTATCGGTAGTGCTAATTTTATCCATACAGTTCTTCAAGTTCTAATTTTTTAATTCTTGATGTAATTGCTCCTTTTGTACGTCCGAAATGTTTTGCTATATCTTTTGGATTTACTCCTTCGCAATACATTGTTGTAAGTTCATTGTCAAGTTCTGGTGTCCAAGGTTTATAAGCATCTTTATGCTTTGTTCTTATTTCGTCAACGGAATAAATCTTTTCAGTTTTGTTTTCTTTTTTGTCTATTTTTATTTGTTGTTTTTCTTCTTTGCTCACAACTTTCATAATGTGAATTTGTGTCGATTTTGGAAAGTCAATTGGCATTAAACTTTCGGGGATATGAATGCTGTTTCTAGCCCGAGTTACTGCGACATAAAGCAGATTAATTTCTTCATTCAGCTTGGTTGCGTTTATTTCTTCCGCTTTCTTGTCTTCCTTTAATTTCTCTAATTTTTCTTCTGAAATAAAGTCGTTCACAAGTTGAATAGCATCGTATTCCATTCCTTTACAACGATGAACTGTCGAGAAAATCATTTCAGCTTTTTCTTTATCGTCATTGTCAACGTGTTTTTCTTTAATGGCTTTGATAATGTTAGGAATTTTGTTCCCATATTCTCTAACGATTTCAACCATAATTGCAAGTTGAACATCTTCTGTCTTTTCAATGTAATCTTCTAACTCGTCAAGGTTCTTCATTGCCTTAATAAGTTTGTCTTTTATCAAATGTGTCTTGTTGTTGTAAAGATTGAGAACGTCATAAAGCGATGCTCCTTCGTCTGCGTATGTATATGAGTTGATGTTACCTTCAAAGTAAATGTGTTTTACCTTTTTCTTTTCGGTTATATATTCAATTGCTTTTAGCAAAAGTCCAAGATTTGTTCTTGCAAGCACTGCTTTGGTCTTTATTTCTTTATTGTTTCCTTTCCCTATAATTGGAATTGCTTGGTGTTCGTTAATATGTTTTTTAAATTTCAAAACTTCCATTGCAAGATTTGCAATGTCTTGACTAAACCGAAAACTTGTCGAAAGATTATATGTTCTGAAGTCCGCTTTTTCAAGAGAGTTTACGGCAAAACGCCAACCATAAATTTGTTGATGAGTGTCGCCAACGATTACTTTTATCGCTGGTTGTTTGAAGAAAACGTCAAGCATAGCTGGTGAAGCGTCTTGTCCTTCGTCAAAAAGTATGTAGTCGTATGGAAGTTTTGGATTTGAAAGCTGAAACTTTTTAAGATAAAATTCATGGGTTACTTCAATTTCTCCTTTGTCCATTTTACTCAATAAAAGTCGGGATTGAGAAACTATGTAGTCGTAAAATGATGATACGAAAATTTTGGCTTTCGGGTCAGTAACTGTGTCAAGATAGTTTAAGTCCTGAACCTTTTGTTTGTCGCTGTTGCAGAAATAAGCAATGAATTTATTGATGTGGTTTGCAATTACATATTCTGTGTGTTTTTCTTCATTGCCTTGCAAGTTTAAAAGTTCTGCAATTTCATTTGTCTTGTAACCTTGTCCTCTTACTATGTAGTTGTTTTGAAATACTATATGTCTGTATGCAAGTGAATGGGCTGTTTCAACTTTCACGTTGTTCAGTCCTTTGTTGGCAAATTTTTTAGCGGCTTCAAGTTTTACTGATTTGTTGAAAGCTAAATATAAAATTTTACTTGTCGCTGTTCGTGTCTTAGCGTATTCTATAACGGTTGTGGTTTTACCCGAACCAGCAACAGCATTTATTTTGATGTTTCCAGATGAATTGATTATGTCATGTTGTTCGGGTGTCAATTCCATTTAACTCTATAAAGATTTCGTCAGAAAGTTATGTTTTTTTGTTTTTGTCTGTTCGTTAATTGCACAAAAGTTTCAAGTTAGCACTGTCGTCAAAGCATTACCTATAACATGCGGCGACTTTGCGAAGTTACGAATCTTAAACCAAGTTTGCAAGTGAAGTAATTTATTATATATTATACAACGACCATCCTAAATACCAAGTTGTGCAACTGACACGGCTGTTAGCAGTAGTCGTTATTTGATTGTTTTTAAGTAAGTTTCAGGTGTCATAATAGACAATTTACTTGTTTTATAGTCTTTGATATTTCTCGTAATAATGACTTTAATTTTATTTTGATTTTGTACTGAAAAATTCTGCAATGCATCTTCAAAATCCTTGAAATCAGAATTTAGTGCATCAATTATTGCTTTTTTATCAGTAATTATGACATCAATAAAACGCATTAATATTTTTAAATTTTCAATTACTTTTTCGTGTTTTGCAGTCTTTCGTAGTAAATAATAAATATTACTCAGCATAATAGAAGTGATAAATCCTTTTATTTTGTCTTTTTCACAGAGATTTAAAATTAGAGAAGCTTCTTCAGAAAATGGTTTTCTATCAAAAAAGAAATCAAGAATTACGTCTGTATCGATAAGAACTTTATCCATTACAAGTATTTTTCTGTCAAACGATTTGTTAATTCTTTTTTATAATCAAAATTTTTGGCATTTTGAAAGAGCCTCTTAATGATTTAATTGTCGATGTTAATTCAGTTTCTTCTTTTTCAATAATTTCGTTGTTTGTCAAGGCTTTAAGATAATTTTCAATTAAATCAGAAAGACTTCTTTCTTTATTTCTTGCATATTTTTTTGCCTTTTCAATAACTGATTGTTCAATTGTCAAAGTCAATTTTGTATTCATAATTTCATATTTAAAACAAAGATACAAAATTTTAAATTACACGTGTAAATTGTGATTTTTTTATACGTATTTTTTCACGATTACCGTAAACGATTCACTACTACAGCTGGTTTGGGACTAAATTTTGCCCATTCCTTGTATTTGCCGAATCATTCAAATACAAAAAAGTCGGTTATATTTGTGTACAAACTATAGGGAGACTTACACGTTATTTTCTTTATGTTATTTTTCAAATGCAGTTTTTATTTCTTATTAGAATGTGAGAGTTGCTATCTAAAAGTGTAATTCTAATTATTCTATATTAAAACTCTTTGTATAGGTTTCCCATTTTTGGAGCAATTGCTCAAAGTTGTCTGGCAGCTTTTGTTCAAAATACATGTATTCTTTTGTAACTGGATGTATAAAGCCTATGCTCTGTGCATGTAATGCCTGAAATGGCATTAATTCAAGGCAATTTTGAATAAATTGTTTGTATTTGGTATAGACAGTGCCTGCTAGTATTTCGTGTCCACCATAGTCTTTATCGCCAAAGAGTGTATGCCCAATATATTTTAAGTGTACTCTTATTTGGTGTGTTCTACCTGTTTCTAATTTGCATTTTATTAAGCTTACATAGCCATATCTTTTTATTACTTCATAGTTGGTAGCTGCATATTTTCCTGTTCTTCCATCAGGTACTGTTATAAATAGTTTTCTATGATATGGATTTCTTGATATATTGCATTCTATCCTGCCTTTGTCTTGCTCAACATCACCCCAAACTAATGCTATATAATGTCTATTGATGGTTCTGTCGTAAAATTGTTTAGAAAGATGATTGATAGCATATTCAGTTTTTCCAATAACCATCAATCCTGTTGTATTTTTATCAATACGATGTACTAATCCAGGTCTTGTATCGCCAGTTGTTTGTGGTAAATCTTTGCAATGCCACAATAATGCATGTGCTAATGTACCAGAGAAGTTTCCATGTCCTGGATGCACTACCATACCTACTGGCTTGTTGATAATCATGACATCGTCATCCTCATAAATAATGTATAATGGAATTTCTTCTGCTTGTACTGTATATTCATAACTTGGATTTGGCAATACAATTTCTATTCTTTCGCCACCTTTTATCTTGTAATTTGCTTTTATAATTTTATTATCTACAGAAATATTTCCAGCTTCTATAGCTTGTTGTACTTTGTTTCTTGATGCAAAACTTAGCTTTTCAGTAATGAATTTATCTATGCGTATTGGCTCTTGACCTTTGTCTATGTCAAATATAAAGTTCTTATATAGTTCGTCTTCTTCTTCGTCTGTGGTATGCATATTTTTTAATATAATGGATGGAATAATAGGCGAGTACCTTTATGTGTTTCATTAAATACATCGTTGTGGAATATCAAATTTCCATTGACAAAAGTATGTGTCACTTTTCCTTTAAATGTTTTATTTTCTAATGGACTCCAATTGCATTTATATAGTATATTGTTTTTTGTGATTGTTTGTTCTTGATGTATGTCTACAATTGCAATGTCTGCAAAATAACCTTCTCTAATAAAACCTCGGTTTTGTATTCTAAAACAAATAGCAGGAGCGTGGCACATTTTTTCTATTATTTTTTCTAATGTTATTTTTTGTTGATGATAGAAATCTAGTAATAAACTTAAGCTATGTTGTACTAATGGTAACCCAGATGGTGCTTTTAAGTATGTGTTGTTTTTTTCTTCTAAGATATGTGGTGCATGGTCTGTTGCAACTACATCTAATTTGTCATCTAATAATGCATTAAATAGCGCATCTTTATCTGATTTGTATTTTATTGCTGGATTGCATTTAATTTTACTGCCTAATGTTGCATAGTCAGTCTCGTCAAAGTATAAATGATGTACACAAACTTCTGCTGTGATTTTTTGTCTTTTAATGGAATGTTGTTTTGAAATAAGGATAATTCTTTTGCAGTGGAAATATGAAAAACGTGCAAACGTGTATTGTGTTTTTTTGCTAAGTCTGTTGCTAGTTTTGATGATATGTAGCACGCCTCATCATTCCTGATTATTGGATGATAATTCATTGGAATATTATCGCCAAATATACTATGGTAGTTTTGTGTGTTTTGTTTTATTGTTTGTTCGTCTTCGCAATGTGTTACAACAACAGTTGGTGCATTGGCAAATATTTTAGATAATGTTGCTTCGTTGTCTACCAACATATTTCCTGTTGATGAACCCATAAAAGTTTTATAGCACCAATTTTTGTAGCATCAGTCTTCATGAGTTCATCGTAGTTATCATTAGTGCCACCCATAAAAAAGTATAGTTTGCCAATGATGTGTTGGCTGCAATTTGATATTTGTTTTCTAATAATTCTTGAGTTACAGCATTAGGTACAGTATTTGGCTGTTCCATAAATGATGTAACACCACCAGCAATTGCTGCTTTACTTTCTGTATATATATTAGCTTTGTGTGTTAAGCCTGGTTCTCTAAAATGTACTTGGTCATCGATAATTCCAGGAATGATGTAGTTCTGTTGTGCATCAATTATTGTTGCATTAGGTTCATTGATGGTGGTATCAATTTTTTGTATGATTTGATTATTAATAAGGATTTCTTTTGCTTCTATTTTTCCTTCATTGACAATAAATCCGTTTTTAATAATATACTTCATTTGTTATAGATGATTGATTGCAAAAGTAAATGTATTTGTTGTAAAAAAAAAGTTAGTGCATATGCACTAACTTTTAGAAATATTCAATTGATTGAAAGAAATTATTCTCCTTCTTTCATATTTACTGGTTTAAAATCAACTCTTCTGTTTACTTGGTGCTCACTTTCGTTCTCAGCATTTTTTACAGTTGGGTCTATCATACCTAATGGTAGTTTTTTGAATCTACTTGCAGAGATACCAAAGTTTTTAACTAAGTAATTGATTGCAGAATTTACTCTGTTTTCCGATAGTTTTTTGTTGTATTCTAATGAACCTCTTGTGTCAGTATGTCCTTGAACTTCTACAATTAAGTCTGGTTTTTTCTTCATTACTAAAGCAACTTTTTTCAACTCAGTTGCACCAGCAGGTGTAATGGCGTATTTATTTAAGTCGAAGTAAATAGAAGTTAATTTCCATGTATCATCAGTTACTGTTTCTTTTACAGTTTCTTTAATTGTTTCTATTGTATTAGTTTCAATTACTTTTTCTATTTTTTCTACAATTCTTGGTGTTGTGTCTATGATGTTTACACAATTCTCTATTTTAATTCTAGGATTAGAATAAGGTTCTGGATCTTTGTGGTCTGGACAGCCATCGCCATCGCTATCTAAAGTTCTACCTTTTGTATCTACTTTTGCACCAAGTTCTGTGTTTGGCTCTTCATCAACAATATCCAATACTCCATCTTGGTCTGTATCTAACAATGGTGGTGGTGGTGCTGGTTTGTTTGCTTCTTGGTATACCATTATCATTTCCATAGGATTTACCCATTCTACGTGTTCTTTTTGAGAACCAATTCTACCAAATTTGTAGGTTAGATTTACATTCATGTATAAGTAAGCATCTCTGTTTATTTTCGATAATGAGTTTACTGTTTGACCTGTAAATGAATTGTGTGTAGATTGGAAATTAAAGGCATCTAATTTGTCTGAATTCATAAATACAAATGTTCCTTCTAAGCCTAAATCAAATGCTTTAGAAACTTTGAACTTCATTCCTGTTGTAATTGGAAATACTACTTCAGTAAATTTGTTGGTATAACCTCTTGTATATGCACTACCATCAATCGTTTTGTCGTCGCTGGCATTGTATATGTTTGATTCGCCTCTCCAAAATCCTACACCTATTTTATTGTACAGTGCAAAGATTCTTGGTTTTACTGGTTTATTTTTTATTTGAGACTTGATGAATTTATTATATCCAAATGAAAGTCCTAACCAATCTATGTAAAAGTTTATTGTTCCTTGATGAAAAACATTTGTTCTAAAATATACTGGTTCATTGAAGCCTAATTGTTTCCAATATTGTCTGTCCTCAGCAAATCCTCCTTCTTCAATTGTTCTTCCTGAAACTCTACCTAAGGTATAATCTAAGTTGATACCAAAGGCTGAACCAAACATTTTGGTAATTCCTATTCCTGCGCCCCATTGCAGTTCACTTGGTTTTTTTGTTTGTCTTACCCAGTCATAACTTCTAATGTCTGTGAATGGCGAAGTGGCACCACCATGTATGATTAATGCCCAATCTTTTAGATATTTTTTTGTTTCTAGTTTGTATAATGACTTTGTCTTTTTTACATCGTTTTTATCTTTTAAGGCTACTTGCACGTTCTCATTTGCAAAAGTAAAACCTGAAAAAAGAATTAGCATTAAATAAATTATTTGTTTCATAAGGAATAATTTTATACGAAGATATTAAAAAATTAGTATTAATTAACTAATGTTCTGATTATTATTTTTCTATATAGTCTAAATTTTTCCCGAATGTTTCGTCAATTCTTGTCCATGCTAATAATGCCAATCCAATACATATGATTCCAACAAGTATATTTGCGTACATTGTTGAGCCTGTAGAACTTTTGAAAGTTACGTACAGGAAGTTGATAATAATTACAAATCCGCGTACGAAGTTTGGTGCTGTATTGGTTACTGTAGAACGTATATTGATACCAAATGATTCTGATGCTGTACTCATAAATACTGCCCAATAGCCAATTCCAAATCCTAAAAGGAAAATCATACTATAAAAAATAGTAAAACTCAGATGTGCAATTTGCCAAAATATGATGATAAATATTATTAGCATACATAAATATGTAATTATGGCTTTTTTTCTACTTTTTACAATATTTGAAAATATGCCACAACTTACATCACCTAAGGTTAGTCCTGAATATACTGCCATGATTGCGTAGACAGCGACGTCTTTCTTGTTGGTAACTACTAACCCAATTGCTTCTGCTAATTCTGGTGCATATTTTGAATATAATTGCACGATATACCAAATTGGAACTGCAATTAGTATGATTGAAATGTATTTTATAAATGTTTCTCTGTCTTTTACTAAAATCTTTAAATCGCCTAGTTGGTTTGATTTTTCTTTTGCTGCTTGGTACATGCCTGATTCGTAGACAGAAACTCTTAATAATAATAGTGCTACACCCATAATGCCTCCAATTAGGTAACACATTCTCCAATCTTTTATCCATAGCACTAATAAACAGCCTAATACTGCGCCTAAAACACCAAA
Organism: Sphingobacteriales bacterium; assembly: GCA_016699615.1. Taxonomy (NCBI): domain Bacteria; kingdom Pseudomonadati; phylum Bacteroidota; class Sphingobacteriia; order Sphingobacteriales; species Sphingobacteriales bacterium. The sequence continues at coordinate 2,544,208 of CP064984.1, forward strand.
ACCTGCTACAAATGCAGTGGCAATACCTCTTTTTTCTTTATTCAAAGATTCGTTGACTAAGGTAATACCTGCACCTAATTCACCAGCTAACCCAAAGCCTGCTATTAATCTTAGAATTGCATATTGCGTAGTGTTTTCGATGTATGCATTAAGAATATTTGCAATAGAATATACTAATATAGAACCAAACAATACAGAAAGCCTACCTTTTTTATCTCCAATAATGCCCCAAGTTAGTCCACCAAGTAGCATGCCAATCATCTGTAAATTGTCTAATCTTATTCCTACACTTTCTAGGTTGGTATCTGTAATGCCTAAATCTTGTAAGCTAGAAATTCTAACCATACCAAATAGTAGTAAATCAAATACATCTACGAAGTATCCAAGTGCAGCAACAATAATTAATAGCGTTACATTTTTTTGTTTATTCTGTTGGTCTTCCATCTTTCTTAATTGCCATTTTAATGATTTCTATATAGTTTGGTTTTAGTAATGCATGTTTGTAGAATCCTCTTTCTTTAATCATTTTATGCATTGTTGGTGTATTGTAGCTTGGTATGTTTTGCAAAAAATGATGTTCTAAATGGTAATTTACATTTAGTGGTGCGAATAATATTTTTTCGATAAAGTTTGCATAAGTGGTTCTGGTGTTTTTGTATGGGTCGCTGGTGTCTTCGACTACACTATGCTCAGCAATAGAACGTACTCTTAAACAAAAATTGTATGTTGTAAGCATGGCTGCAATCCATAGTAAATATAAATATGGTTTTCCAATAAAAAATAGAATTAAAAACATTGTAAGATTTACAATGATTGGTCCTCTTAAATTATAATAGGCATTGCTAAATATTTGCTTCCATGTTCTTTCTTCTTTAGGTATTTTTTCAATTAAGTTTCCAAGGTTGTATTTTAGAAATCCTAAATGCATTGCCATTAATCCAAACTCAGTTTTAATACCAGTTAGTCCGATTAAATCTCTTACAAATTTTCTAAGTAGGCTTAACATTTTGGTAGGGTAGGCTTTTACTAAGTTTAAGTCTGGATCTTCGTAGGTGCCAGTTGCTAAATGATGTTGGAAATGGTATGGTCTGTATTGTTCTACATTATGAAAGATTGGATAGGCACCAAATATGTTTCCAATCCAATTGTTTAGTTTTTTTGTTGTGAATAATGAATAATGTGATGCATCGTGCATGATGATGGCGCAACCTAACTGTTTGCCACCAAGTATGAATAATGCAATTATAATAGTGAATATATTTGGAAATATTGCCACTAAAGCAAAAGCGAAAATTATCCAAAGCCAAACAGAGAGTATTGATAGTGTGGCTCTGAAATTTGATTTTGCATGAAGTTTTTTTATTTCTTCTTTGGATAGATATTCATTTATAATCTGTTTGTATTTAAGTGCCTGATTGTTTTCTGGTAACACACTTATATTCCAATAGTTTCTTTCCATTTGTTACCAAATATAAGAAATCTATGTGATTGACAAAAGTATCTTAAGTATTAATTCAAAGATTTATAAATGGTATAAGCACTTGTGATTATTATTAATATACCTACTGATCTTAGAATTGTTTTTGGTTGTAAGAATTTTAAGATAAATGCTCCAATTGGTGCAGCAATTACGCCACCTAAAATTAATGCTAAAACTGGTTTCCAAGAATCAATGCCTAAGAAATAAATAAATATTCCTGTGCTTGTAAATGTTACAAAAAATTCTGCTGTATTTACTGTACCTATTACTTCACGTGGTGAGTTTCCTTTGTCTATTAAATTTGAAGATACAATTGGTCCCCAACCACCACCACCAATGGTATCGAAGAAAGCACCAATAAAACCTAAGATAGGTGCAAATCGCCAATTGCTCTGTTTTGCTGTAAAGTTTCTAAAACTTTTGATTAGGATAAATATTCCAAGTATAAGTAAATATGCTGCAACATATGGTTTTACAGTTTTACCATCAAATACTTTTGAAATAAGATAGGTTCCAATAATTGCACCTAAAACGCCTGTGAATACTAATTTAAAAAATAATTTTTTATCTATGTTTTTCATAAATATATGTGATAAGCCAGAAACACCTGTTGTAAATACTTCTGCTGTATGTACACTTGCTGAGACAATTGCTGGCGACACCTATTGTAAGTAATAGCGTAGAACAACTTACACCATATGCCATACCTAATGCACCATCTATTATTTGTGCTGTAAATCCTGCTAAAACTAATAATACAAATTCTCTATCTATAGAAAATGTGAGTAATGGATTTGGTGATGTATGAAATATTTTATACAACAAATATCCAATTAAGCTGAATTTTAGTAGAAGTATAATGCCTGCTACGTATTTAAAATTTGTTTTTTCCATGTTGTTATTATTTAGATTTATCTTTTTTATTAATAGTAAAATTATTATAGAATGTACACCTTAGAATTTGTCTGTTATAAAAATCTGTACCGTTTGCTCTTTGTTGTAACCAATTGAAATAACTCATTTCTAATCCAAACATTTTATTGAAATTGTAACGTACTGCAACTCCAACTCTATTTTGATCGAAAATATTGTTTTGTATATTTTTTCCTGCATTGATAAGAATTTCATCAAACACACTTAGTCGTAATTCTTTTTCTTCTTTTTTGAATGGAATATAGGTTAATGCAATTTGATATCTAAATCTAAATGTGTGCTTGTAACCGGATTCTAATGCTGTATATTCTTTGTTTGTGTTATGAATAAATCTACTTTCTGCTCTGTATCTATGTTGTATTGAAAATTTATCACTTATTTTTTGTTGATTTGATATTTCTAATTGTGTTCGCCATTCTGGAGCTACTAAATTTGTGTTTGATAATTCATTATTACTGCTTGCCCAGAAATTTACGAACCCAAGTCCAATGTTCCAATTTTTCGGAAATTGTTTGTCTACAGAAATTCTATAAATAAATTGATGTTGCTTGATGTTTTTAGTCATAAAAAACCTTTCTTCTGTTTCTGCTTTCAATAAGAACTTTTTTGGTAGTTGTATTTGTGCATTGTATCTAAGCCAGACCAAACTCTGGTTGGTTTTATTTTTTGCAAACATATTCGTATTTAATTGTAAGAATATGATTGTAACTAAAATTATTTTGCTCTTTGCCATGTTACAAAACTACATAATCTATTGTGTATATAGACTATGTAGTAATATTATTAATATTAATTTAAAATTGAAATTATTTATTATTAAATAAAATAGTATTTGTTTATTCTTTTTTGAATTTTAGAATGTCTTCTTTTATTTGGTAGTTCCAAATTGTATTGCCATTATTATCTTTAATTTCTAATGTACACGTTCTATAGTTGTGTATGCCAGCAATTGATATTTTAGCATAATTATAATCTGAATAATATGAGTTTGCATAGTTTGGATTTATTGCTTCTTCTGCTTTGCTTTTCTTGACTGGATACATACTTAATGGTGATATTGTAAAATCATATAATGGATACAAATCAGCATATGATTTTTTATTTAATTCTGAAAAATGTCTATCGCCACTTAGAAATAAAATGCCTTCAATTTTATTGTCTTTAATAAATTGCAATAGTTCTTCGTATTCTTTTTTAGCTTGATAAAAACTTTCCTTTTCTTGGTATGGATTGATAGCTTGCATGCCAAGCCCAATAATTTTGAATGTTGCATCTGATTGTTGAAGCATTGTTTTTAACCATTGGAGTTGTTGTTTGCCTAAGATGCTAGAGTTATCTTCTGTTTTGTAAAATCTATTATCTAACATAAAAATTGCACATCACTTTTTTTAAATGTGTAATAGTTAAAAGAATCATTTTCAGGATTGCACCAAAATTGTTTAAACACATTTAATGATGAATTTTTGTTTTTAAAATCTGATCCACTGTTGTTTGAACCATAATCATGATCGTCCCAAATAGAATATTGTTGTTTGGAACTTATGAAATGATTTAGCTGTTCGTTATGTCTTACATTTATATTTCTTTTTAATTGCTTTTTGTATGATTTATATTCAAAGATATAATATACATTATCACCTAACCAAAGCATCAGATTTGCTGTGTCTTTCGCCATGGCATCAAAAATCTTTAGATTATTGAATGGTTTTACTAATTTATTTATTCCTGTTCCAATAAATGCACATGAGCCAGCTAGAAATGAAATATCTTCAAGTGTATTGTCATCTGTCTTACCTTGAAGTAAATATGTGTAATTTATTTTATCTAATGAATAATAAAAGTTGTAATTTGTATTTTTGGATAAGTTCTCAAAAATTATATTGACAGGAAAGAAATTTTTGTAGCTAGTACTCTTATCAAAGTACATAGTTTTTGATTGAATGAATTGGTTGTTGCTATCAGTTATTTTTATAGATACACTGTCTATGTTTTTAAACATACACCACATATGTATTGTGTTTGTATCTGTATGTGCAATAAATCCATTAGAAATTAATTTTTGTGCTTCAACATAATTTGATGCCAATAAAAGCAACAGAAAAATTAATCTACAATGCATCTATATTTTTATTTCTCTGATGTATGTATCAAGGTCTTTGTCGCCTCTTCCAGAAAGATTTAATACAACAGTATCGTTTTGTGTTGCACCAATTCTATCTAAAACGGCAATGGCATGTGCACTTTCTAAAGCTGGAATAATGCCTTCTAATCTTGTTAATAATAAAACTGCATCTAATGCTTCTTGGTCTGTAGCTGATAGAAATTTTGCTCTACCAATATCAAATAAATGTGCATGTATTGGTCCAATTCCTGGATAGTCTAAGCCAGCAGAAATTGAATGTGGTTCTACAACTTGTCCATCTTCTGTTTGCATAAATAATGTTTTGCTACTGTGTAAAACACCAGGTTTCCCAAGCACTGTAGTTGCTGCGCTTTTTCCAGAATTTATTCCTTCGCCAGCTGCTTCAACAGCAATAAGTTGTACCTCTTTATGATCTAAAAAATGATAGAAAGCACCAGCTGCATTGCTACCACCACCAACACAAGCAACCACAAAATCTGGATTTTCTTTTCCTGTTTTTTCTATTAGTTGTGCTTTCATTTCTTCAGAAATAACACTTTGAAATCTTGCTACCATATCAGGAAATGGATGTGGACCAACAACACTACCAATGATATAATGCGTATCTGTTGGATTTGCAATCCAATCGCGCATAGCTTCGTTTGTAGCATCTTTCAATGTTTTACTTCCACTAGTTGCTGGTCTTACCTCTGCACCAAGCATTTGCATACGTTTTACATTTGGCGCTTGTCTTGCAATATCTACTTCGCCCATGTATACTACGCAAGGTAAATTCATTAACGCACATACTGTTGCTGTTGCAACGCCATGTTGTCCTGCACCAGTTTCTGCAATAATTCTCTTTTTGCCCAATTTTTTAGCTAATAGAATCTGACCTATGGTATTATTTATTTTATGTGCACCTGTGTGACATAAATCTTCTCTTTTTAAATATATATTAGTATTGAATTTTTCACTTAGTCTTTTTGCAAAATAAAGTGGTGTAGGTCTTCCAACATAATCTTTGAGTAATGATTTGAATTCTTTCTGAAATTCATCAGCATAAATAATTTTCAAATAATTGTTTTGCAATTCTTCAATGTTTTTGTGTAACATTTCTGGTATATACGCACCACCAAATTTTCCGTAGTATCCAAATTTATCTGGTTGGTATACTGTTGTTATTGTATTCATATTTATTATATATTTGATAAATTTTTTGTATATTGTTTTGTCTACGTAACAAATTAATTACTTTTTTGAAAAAAAGCATTATCATATTCATCAAATAATGATTAAATAAAATTAATAGATTTCTAGAGAATCTTTGTGGTCTTGTGATGTATATAAGTAAAAAGCTTTTACAAAGTCTCCAATTTTATGTATTGATTCATTTGCTTCAGGCATTAATCCACCTAAATATTGAAAAACATGCATTTGATTTTTAAAGATTTCGAACTCAACTTTTACACCTGCATTATTCATTTTTTTGCTAATCGAGTAGAATCATCTAATAGTACTTCGTTTCCACCAACATGTATGAGTGTTGTTGGGAAATTTTGGAAATCGCAAAGCAGTGGAGAAATTAATGGATCTGATGGATTTGAATCTTGTACATATTTTTTAGCAAAGAAATTTAATAGGTGTGGAGCAATCAATGGGTCTTTGTCTGCTTTTTTTTGAATACTATCACCACTCATTGTTAAGTCTGTCCATGGAGAAAGTAGAACTAATGCAGCAGGCATTGGTAGATTAAGCATTTTTATTTTTTGTGTTAATGCTAATGCTAGTCCACCACCAGCAGAATCGCCACTTAGAATAATATTTTCATATCCATCTTTTAGCATTTGTTGGTACACATCTAGCACATCATTAAGTGCAGCTGGGTAAGGATGTTCTGGTGCTTTTCTATAATTTGGTGCTAAAACTTTATAGCCAGTTGCTCTTGCAATTCTTCCAATTAATGCTTTGTGTGTATTGTATGAACCTGCACAATAGCCACCACCATGTATGTATAATAATACTCTTGATTTTCCGTAACCATTGGGTGTGAACCACGCAGCTGGTAGATTTGCATATTCGGTGTGCTCAATTTTTACAAATCTCGGAAATTTGATGATGTTTGCTAATCTTTCGAAGTTTTTTCTATGTGTTGTTGTTTCTGTTTTTTGAATAAACAAACCATTCCTAGCTATATTTACGATAGATTGTACTGTTAAACTTTGCAGACTTTGCATCAGTAGATAAATTGATTAACATTAAATTGATAATTATAAGTTTATTATAAACTTATTTCTATTCTTTTCTTTAGTTCTTCAACTGCTTCTTTAAATTCCTCATCAGTATCGATTTGGTTTCTTACTGCTTGGCAAGAGTGAATAACAGTGCTATGGTCTCTACCACCAAATTGTTGTCCTATACTTTTTAATGATGCTTTTGTAAATTCTTTAGCAAAAAACATAGATAATTGTCTTGCTTGTACATATTGACGTTTTCTAGTAGGTTCTTTAAGTTTTTCTACTGGTACTTCAAAATAATCGCAAACAGTTTTTTGTATCATGTCTAATGAAATTTCTTTAGTTGCATGTTTTACAAAATTCATTACTGTGCGTTTAGCTAAGTCTATATTTATTTCTTGTTTGTTTAATGTTGCTTGTGCTAGTATGGTAGTTAATGCACCTTCCAGTTCTCTGATATTTGATTTGATATTTGTTGCAATAAATCTAATTACATCATCATTCATTTCAATACCATCTGCATGGATTTTTTTCTTTAAGATTGAAATTCTTGTTTCAAAATCTGGTGTTTGTAAGTCTGTTGTTAAACCCCATTTGAATCTTGAAAGCAACCTTTCTTCCATGCCTTCTAAATCTTTTGGAGCTTTGTCTGATGTAAGTATAAGTTGTTTGCCACTTTGGTGTAAGTGATTGAAAATATGGAAAAAGATATCTTGAGTTTTTGCCTTATTTCCAAAGAATTGAATGTCATCAATAATTAATACATCTATTTGTTGATAGAAATGTATAAAATCATTTGTGCTGTTGTCTTTTAAAGCACTTAAAAATTGGCTAGTAAATTTTTCTGAACCTACATACAATACGGTTTTGCCTGGTGTATGTGTTTTTATATAATTTCCTATTGCTTGAGCTAAGTGAGTTTTTCCAAGACCAACTCCACCATGAATTACTAATGGATTAAATGCTGTGCCACCTGGAGATTTTGCAACTGCTTTTCCTGCGTTTCTTGCAAATTTATTACAGTCACCTTCAATATAAGTTTCAAAAGAATAGTTTGTATTTAATTGTGAGTCTACGTGTATTTTTTTAAGACCTGGAATTACAAATGGATTTTTTACCATTGGAGTAGAAAGCATAGTTGGTAATGAAACTTCATTTACACCATAGATTCCTTCTCTGTTATTTGGTAAGTCTATTGTTTTAGGATTGTCGTTGTTAGCATTTTTAGATTCCATTAAAACTCTATACTCTAACTGTGCGTTTTCACCTAATTCTCTTTTTATTGTTTTTCTGAGTAATGATACATAATGCTCTTCAATCCATTCATAAAAAAATTGACTTGGTACTTGAATTGTTAAAACATCATTTTCAATCTTAATTGGTTTAATAGGCTCAAACCAAGTTTTAAAACTTTGTTGATTTATGTTGTCTTTAATAATCTTGAGGCAATTCTCCCACACAAGTTCATGCTTGCTATTCATATTTTGCAAAAGTTTTTAAGATTTGTTGATAATTATTTTGCTAATATGGAAAACTTTTTTGTAAAAAAAAAATTATTTCTAGCTTGCATTTCTGCCAATAATTACAATATGACTTTTAGAACTTATTTTTTTTGTTTTTTTCTCAAATTTAATATCAATTTTTCCTAAGTATAGTCCAGCCCAACCAACTTGATTGATTAAAACATCTTTTTGCGTTTTGTTTTTTATTGTTTTTGCTTCATCCAAAAAAGTGTGTGAGTGTCCACCAATGATGATGTCAATGTTTTCAGTTTGTTGCGCTAATTTTATATCAGAAATTTTTTCGTTCTTATATTCATAACCTAAGTGAGATAATACAATGATTAAGTCACATTTTTTATTGTTTTTTAATATGTCTACTTCATGTTGTACTGCCAGAACAGGATCGTTATATACAACACCTTCACATAGTTTTTCTGGTACTAAGCCATTGAGTTCTACACCACAACCAGTGATGCCAATTTTTAATTTTCCTTTATGTATGATAATGTGTTTGTGTACTACATTATTTAAAATAGATTTTGAGAAATCATAATTGCAATTTACAAACGGAAAGTTTGCTTTTTTTATTTGTTGTTTTAGATTTTCTATTCCACCATCAAAATCATGATTGCCTATAGTTGCACAATCGTAGCCCATAGCATTCATTAATTCTATTTCAACACTTCCATTGAAGAAATTAAAATATGGTGTACCTTGAAATATATCACCAGCATCTAATAATAATGTGTTTTTTGCTGTTGTTCTTATTTGATTTATATATGTTGAGCGCATTGCAGCACCACCCATTCCTGGATATTTTTTATCTGTTTCTGGAAATGGCTCTATTCTGCTGTGTACATCATTGGTATGTAGAATAGATATTTCTTCTTTAAAATTTTCTTTTGCCATCAATGATGAATTACTAAGTTGTAACCAAGCAATTGTAGCCAAAGAATGTTTTAAAAATTGTCTTCTATTTTGCATACAAAATTCTGTTTTCGTTATTTGCTTTTATATTTTTATTTAGATTCTTCAAGTGCTCAATAATGGCATCTCTAAATAATATTCCTGCATTGTTGTATGGTATAGTTTTTAGCATGCTCATGCCATCGCCACCATTTGCTATATAATCAATGATTGCAACATTATATATTTTGTTTGCATCTAAATTTTTGTTGTTGATTATAATATCTTGTGCTTTGTTTTCTTTGCATGTAAATGTAATGTGACTTACTGGCCATCCACCTTTGTAACAAACAGAATCTAACATAGATTGAATTTGATATGCATCTAATTTCATATAGCCAATGTAGTTGTCAAAAGGCATTACATTGTAAATGTCTGAAATTGTAATATTACCTTTTGATAATGATGGTACTCTAATTCCACCATAGTTTAGTATAGAAAAATCGATTAATTGATTACTGTTTTTTATAGTTGATTCTTGCAAAATATCAGCCATAAAATTTCCTAAGGTAGAGTTTGGTTGTTGTTTAAGAAAATCATCGTCTAATACAGCAATGTTTTTAAACATTATTTTGTCAAGTGTGTCTTTATATTGTTTGTATATGTTGTAAATATTGCTATCGACATCAATATTTTTAATATTTATTTTTGAATTTGTACTTTGCGCAATTTGTAATTGTTTGCATGAAATTGAAACAACTAATAAAATAAATATGCTAAAATATTTAAAATAATTTTTTGACATCTTCTTTAAGAAAGTTAATTGCAATTTGTGCTGGATTTGCTTTGTTTGTTTCTGAAAAATAATCAAAAATTGCTTTTACTAATAATGAACTTCTTTCGTCGCTTGGTAGTTGCAATGCAATAGAATTAAATTGCTTTATTGTTTCTTCTTTGGCTGTGTTTAGCAAAGTCCAAGCTTCGTTGCTAAGATACATTTGTTGTGATAAGTTATATTCAAATTCAGTACGAATGGTTTGATTAATTAATAAATTAAATTCTATTACACTCATATTGCCATCTCTTAATCTTTGTACTAAATGAAATGGTTGTATTCTTTCTAGAAATAGAATAGCACGTTCGTATGCTTGTAATCTTAATGGAAGTGTAATTTTTCTATTTTCTAGTATTGTAAGTTTTTTTAATTCAAAGTTTTTCTGTTCATTGTCTTTATCAAAGAATGACTGAATGATAAAGTACACACCAAACAACATAATAGTTGATGGTAATGTATATTTTAAGATTTCTAAAAATGTTGTGAATGCCATGTAATATATTTTTACAAAAATAACATTTATAATCATGATAAAGAATACTATGTTCTTTCTCTTTAATTCATTTAACGTATATTTGCATTGATTTAAACAATATCGTTAATTTTTTGTTTTTACTACAATGCAAACAATAACAGAAACACAAATTCCTGTAAATATTACAGCAGCAGCAATGCAAGAAATACATCAATTATATTTAAAAGAAAATAATAAAGAGAATATAGGATTGAGAATTGGTGTAGAAGGTGGTGGCTGTGCTGGTTTTTCTTATGTATTAAAGTTTGATACAAAGACAGAACATGACCAAGTTTATTTTCTAGATGATATAGAAATATTCATTAACAAAACAGAGCAAATATATCTATTTGGTACTACAATAGACTTTAAAACTGGTTTAGAAAACAGAGGATTTGTATATGAGAATCCAAACGCAAAGAGTACATGTGGTTGTGGAACGTCTTTTTCTGCGTAATAATCAATGTTTACTGGTGTTTTTGCCAAAAATTATTCACAAATACTATTATTTATTAACATTTTGGTAAATTAGCATTGTAGAATATGCATATACATTTATATTTGTCACGAATAAAATTAGTCAAACAATTAAATAAAAATTGAAATGAACAAAGGAGATTTAGTAAAAGTTATCGCTGAAGCTGCAGGCGTAACAAATGCAAAAGCAACAGATGCTTTAAATGCAATTTTAGACAGCGTAGGAAAAACATTAAAGAAAGGTGATAAAGTTACTTTAGTTGGCTTTGGTACTTTCTCTACAAGCAAAAGAGCTAAGAGAGCAGGTAGAAACCCAGCTACTGGTGAAAAAATCACTATTCCTGCTAAAACTTTAGTAAAATTTAAAGCTGGTAAAGAATTATCTGATTCTGTAAATAAAGTAAAAAAATAATTTACAATTATCAGAAAACTAGAAATGGCTACTCAATTGAGTAGCCATTTTTTATATAATGCATATCGCATATTATTTTCTGTTTTTTGTATTATTATTTTATTTTAAAACATCACCCAATGCTTGTATAAATTCTTCATCATTAACAGAAGTTCTTGGACTGATAACACAATTTACAAAACCATTTTTATCGATAATAAATTTTTGATAATTCCATTTAATTGGAGCATCTACAACGCCATTTTTACTTTTATCTGTTAAAAAACTATAGATAGGTGCAATGTTATCACCTTTTACAGCAATTTTTTCAAACATCAAAAATGTAACACCATAATTTTTAGAACAAAATGCCTTTATTTCATCATTTGCTAATGGCTCTTGCGATAGAAAATCATTGGATGGAAAACCAAGTACAACAACACCTTTGTCTTTGTATTTTTGATGCAGTTGTTCCAACTCTCCAAGTTGTTCAACTAATCCACACTTGCTTGCAGTATTTACAATTATCAAAACTTTTCCTTTAAATGTAGAGAAATTAACTACATTGCCATCAATATCTTTTGCAGCATAGCTATAAATAGATTTTGCATTTTCTGAATTTAGTTGATAGTTTTTTGCATTGCTTTGTTGGCAAAATGGAGCAATAGCAAATGTTATTACTATAATGCTTATTAGATATAATTTTTTCATACTTAAAGTTAATAAATTATTTGAATTTAATAAAAAAACAAATTTTCTATTATTTGTGTTGTTTAGGTGCACAAATAGTGTATAATTTGTGAATATAGTATGAATATTATAACTTTGTGCCATGACAAAGAGAAAACGGAATAACTTTGACGATAACTTGGAGCTTATGGAGCAAAATTATTTAGATGTAAAGAAGTTTAAGATACTTGTCATTGATAAAGATAAAGAAAGTGTAGCGCACAATATTGCAAGATTTAAAAATTCTGAATACAAATTTATTGAGTGTTATAAATCAAAAGATATATACAATGCCTTGAAAAAAGAACAATTTGATTTGGTATTGTTAGAAGTTGATTTGCCAGATTTAGATGGTGTTGAATTATGCTACGAACTTAAAAATGATGTATTGTACAAAAAAATACCAATTGTTTTTTTAGCAGAACGCCACGATGACTATACACAAATTGCAGCATACGATGCAGGTTGCGATGATTTTATTGCAAAATCTTCAAAGTCTAGATTGTTGGTAGCAAAAGTAAAAGTAATATTGAATAGAATTTATGAGTATCGTGATGATAAACAAATATCAATAAAAAAATATGGAAATCTTGAAATAGATGAAGACCAAGTAATGGTATACAAAAAAGGTGTTCCACTAAAATTATCAAAAAAAGAATTCCAGCTTATTTTATTATTGACATCAAAACCAGGAAAAGTATTTAGAAGAACATTTATACTTACAAAAGTTTGGGGCGAAGATATTATTGTTGGAGATAGAAATATTGATACACATATCAAAAAATTAAGAAAGAAAATAGGCAAAGATCATATACAAACTGTACGTGGTATTGGCTATAAATTTCAAGTCTAAGAATTAAAATTTATCGATTTGCATTTAATTGTTAAAATGCTTTTGTTTGAAAATTATCTAACAAAAGCGAAAAAGTAAATAACAAATTGGAAAAGTTATCTAACAAAAGCAAAAAAGCATTTGCTTTTTAAAAGCTTTAAATTCCTTGAGTAATTTGCTTTATAATATTTTTTCCAGTAATGGCTGATGCTGTTACAACACCACTCATCAATGCGCCACCAATACCTACTGTAATGATATCTTGTCCAGTAAGGTATAAGTTTTTAATATCAGTTTTTGGTTGCAAATAGTCAGCATCAAATCTTTCAGGATGATGGTCTAAACCATAGATTTCGCCTCTGTTGTAGTTGCAAAATTTCTTGGTAGATAGTGGCGTAGATAACTCGTACATGTCAATTTTTCCTTGTACCTGTGGTTCTACTTTGTACAAATGTGCCAATAGTCTTTGCGCTATTTTTTCTTTAAATGCTTCGTAGTCTTCACCACGTTTTTTCCATTTTGTATCTTCCCATTCTTTAAACCAATCATAGTTTGCCACAGAAATAATTTCTATGGTTGCTCTATTGGGATATTTTTCATTAAATACTGGATTTTTGCTGATGGAAACGATATATACACAACTGGAAATTCTTCATTTGGGTTTTGTAAAAACTTTTCAATTGCTGCATCATGGTTATTTCCATTTGGGTATATCCAATAGTTGGCTTTTGGTAAGTTTAGTTCTTCTGCTGTGTGTTGCAAACCAATGTATAAACTAAAATGTCCATAAGATGCTGGTAGTTCTTGTACTTTTTTAAGATAAGAAATGTATTTTTTATTTTGGTCACTTAGTAGATTGCTAAATGTAATATGCGCGCCAGCACCACTTACAACACAGTCTGCCAATATTTTTTTATTATCCGCCATTAACACGCCAATAGCTTTTCCATCTTCTATTAAAATTTCTTTTACCGCAGCACTAATTATTGTTTTTCCACCACTTTTTATGATGCTTGGTGCAATGGTATTGAAAATTTCTTCTGAACCACCAATAGGGTAGAAGCCACCATTCATATAATGCAAAGCCACAGCAAAGATGAATAACAAAACTACTTTTTGATGGCGGTAGCCATAATCGCCAAATTGTGCTGATAATACTGCCTTCAATTCTTCATTATCTGATATTTCATCTAAAGTTTGTTTGGTTGTTTTTTTATAGAATTTTTCATACGGTTTGTTGAGAAATGGTGTTGCAAAAAATTGAACAAATTTTGGCAATGCTTTTTGCATAAAATAGCCTTTGCTGGTTTTATTTACTGCAAATAATAATTCAACATATTTATCAATTGCTTTTGCATCTGCTTCTGTAGGAAAATACAATTTCATCTGTGCTTTCCAATTGCTCAATCCTTTTTTGTACTCAAATAGTTTATTGTTTAAAATCACATTGTCGTAGACATCGCCCATGTCATGCCATTTTAAATTTTTATCAGTAATATGTTCAAAAACAATTCTTAAAATTGAGCCTTTTCTGTCCATATCACCAACATAATGTAAGCCAACATCCCATTCGTAATCATTCCTTTTAAAAACATGTGTATAGCCACCTGGTGTATAATGTTTTTCGCATACTAAAACTTTTTTGCCTTGTCTGGCAAGTAATGATGCAGTTGTGAGCGAACCTAAGCCTGAACCAATACAAATTACATCATATTTTTCATCAAGTTTTGGTCTTTGTTTATACGATTCAAATAAATGTTCTGATGATTCTTTATTCATGAATTCTATTTTTAAAATCTTCTATAATTTGTTGTCTTACTGATTCTGGTAGCTTATCTAATAGTTTTATTATTCTATTGAGTTCTGATTTTGATAGATGAACAAATACAGCAAGAATTACTTCTTGTTTGTCGTTGCTATATGCAGTTTTAATAATTTCTAATGTTCTATTGTCATTAAATTGTTCTATTATTTTTGCAATGTGCGCTTTGTTCTCAACAAACTCAGCAATTAATATTAAATCTAATTCATTGTAAATTACTTCAGATAGTGTAATGATTCTTTGTATTGGTAAAGCATTTACAAAATTAGAGGCTACAAAATATTTTTTTTGTTCTACCAAACTTATAGTTACTTTTTTCAAAATGTCTATCGGAATATTATCTATTAGTTTTACACTTTTTTCAGGAATCATATATCCAGCTACTTCCGAAAGAAATGTGGTAGAAAGATTTTTAAGAATAGCAACAGCATCTTTAATTGGTACATGGTTGGCTAAGTTTTAGCAATCATTGATCCAAGAATAGTTTCTGCAACTTTTGCATTCAAAAATTTGGCATAAAAGAAGCTACCTTTCCAATTCTTGGCCAAATATCAACTTGTTCTAAGTCTATAATTTCTGAAATCCTAATTCTAAGATTTTTTAAATCTGTATCAGAAATTTGTTTTAGAAAAGTAAAATCATCTTGCTCATTTAATTGTAGTACTTGTCTTATTTTCTGATATTCAATTTTATTGGTTGGATGCATCCTAGAAATTTTAATATAAGCAATCTAACAAAATACAATTTATTATTAGAAAAATATCAATTATGTAACTAAAAAAAATTAACCATAAATAGTGATTTTTTGCTTTAGGTATTTAAATTAATTTATCATTAATATTAGAGTAATTTATAATATCTATTTTTGTGTACATTATGAGTACAAATAGTGAATTAAATAATAAAAAATCTCAGATTCAAAGAGATAGAGTGAATTTGCTAAGGAATTTAGAGCAACCAACTTTGTTGTTCTTGTGTAGAATTTTACCCAAGCAAATATCGCCAGATATGCTCACATTTATTGGGTTTTTGGGTACTTTAATGATATTTGCTGCTTTTTATTTTGCAAAAATTTGGGATAATAGAATTTATTTATTACTAGCAATCTTTGGCTTTGCACTCAATTGGTTCGGCGATTCATTAGATGGTAGAATTGCATACTATAGAAATATTCCAAGAAAATGGTATGGCTTTGCTTTAGATTGTGTTATGGATTTAATTTCTCTAATTTTTATGGGATTAGGATTTTTTATATACATCGAAGATGAGTATAAAATATTTGTATTCTTGTTTTGTTGCCAATATGCTTGGGCAATTTTATTAGCTCAATTAAAATACAAAATTACAGATAAATATTCGATAGATCCTGGTCCACTTGGTCCAACAGAAACCAGAATGATTTTGTGTTTGGTAATCTTATCAGAATATATTTTCGGTAATGTATTAATCTATTTTTCTATTGCAGTAAATATTTTAATGCTAATAATTAATCTGGTAGATACCTATAAAACTTTACAGTTTGGCGATGAAAGAGATAAGTTAGAAAAACTTCAAAAATCAACAGAAAAGTAATAATATGCAATTGGCAAAAGTATTTATTAAAGCACAATTATCAGCATTTCTTGGTGGTGCGTTTGATTATTGTGTAATGATATTTTGCACAGAGTATTTGCATATTCATTATACGCTTTCAATAGTTATTGGTGGAATTTTAGGTGCAGTTGTCAATTTTTCTATCAATAAATATTGGACATATAGTGATGATTCTAAAAATATACAAACACAATTATTCAAATTTTATTTAGTTGTTGCAGGAAGTATTATGCTCAAAACACTTGGTACCTACATTTTTACAGAAGCACTATATTTTGATTATAAAATAAGTAGAATAATTGTAGATTTATTTGTTTCCATTGGATTCAATTTTACCTTGCAAAAATTTTGGGTATTCAAACCTACTAGTAGACAAAATATAAAGTAATCCAACAATATTTGTTTATAGTGTAGTGTGTTTTTCTAATATACTAATGAAATCTTTTCTTTCAATATGCTTTGCACCCAAGCTTTCTAAATGTGGTGTGTATACTTGACAATCTATAATAGCAAAATTTTCTTCTTGTAGTTTTTTTACTAAACTTATAAAACCATATTTGCTGGCATTGCTTTTTGTATGAAACATAGATTCGCCAAAAAAACATTTGCCAATTTGCACACCATACAAGCCACCTACCAATTCATCTTTTTCCCAAACTTCAACAGATGTTGCAAAGCCTTTTTTGTGTAAGTTATAATACGCTTCTATCATGTCATCAGTTATCCAAGTGCCTTGTTCATCTTCCGTCTGATAATTTCTTTTTGCAGCTGCGCAAGCTTGCATTACTTGCACAAATACTTGATTGTAGGTAACATCAAAAGCATTTTTATTCAACAACTGTTGCATAGATTTTGATACTTTCAACTCAGTAGGAAAAAGCACAAAACGTGGATTTGGTGTCCACCAAATAATTGGCTCATCATCAGAATACCATGGGAATATTCCAGATTTATAAGCTAGCAATAATCTTTCTTCAGATAAATCGCCACCTACTGCGAGAATGCCTTCCTTTGTAGCGCTTTCTACATTTGGGAAATAAATTGCTTCATCTAAGATATAAATTGGCAAGGTTATGCGTTTGATTCGATTGTTGCTGTAATTCCTCTATCCAATAAAGCTTCTTTCATTGGAATAAGCTCTGTTTCTGTACCATGTTTAACAGCGTATTTCCCTTTAAAATGTATGAAATAAGCACATTGTTCAGCTTGTTCAGATGTATGTCTGCAAATATCTACTAATGATTCTATCACCCATTCAAAAGTATTTACATCATCATTGTGTACTACGAGTTGCCAACCTAAGTCTACTTCTGTTAGAATATCTACATCAAGTTCTGGATTTTCTTTTACTTCAGTTAGGTTTCGTATAGTATTGTACTTGCTCATCAGTACACAAAAATAATAAAAAAATATTTGGATAATCAAATAAATGTCTTAATTTTGCACACCGAAAATGGCGGGGTAGCTCAGGTGGTTAGAGCGCAGGATTCATAACCCTGAGGTCCGGGGTTCAATTCCCCGCTCCGCTACATAAACAGATAAAATGACTTGTATAACAATGATTTTTATCTGTTTTTTTATTTTAAGTAAATTCAAATGAGTTTATTTTTTTGTAGATATATTCTAATATAAACTATCTATGTTTCTTTTTTACCATAATGATTTATTCAAGTCAATAATTTTTCTATTATTTGGTACTTGTTTTGATATTGCTTGATATGGTTCTTGTAGTATTTTGCATTTATTAAAATCTCCAATGTAATTAATAATATAATTTTGTTCTTTAAACATTCTTGCTCTTCTTGAGGACATAGAAAAATCTGTTTTCCCATTAATTTTTATTTCAATTGGCTTGTTGATTTTTATTTCACATAGTTTATGATTTTCACGTTCGGGTATGCCAATTTCAAAATAGTTATAAAGTAAATGCAAATCAATGCTTGTGTTTTCCTTTATCTCAAAAATATGATACTTGTTGTTTTGAGTTGTTCTAAAGCAATAGATATATTCATTATTTGAATTTGAAATTTTTGTGTAGTTTGTATCTGTCCTTACTAATGTTTCTGCTTGTTTGTTGTCTTCCAGAATAATCAAATCACAGTTTTTAAAATTAGAATTATTTAGGATACATTCAGGAAGATAAAGTTCGTTGTTAGAAACATAACCTGTTTTTGAATGAAAGTCAGTCCAATTCATTTCGTTTTTTCTATCATCAAAAGACTTTTGTGACTTATCATAGATATTTATATTCCGAAATACTTGAAATAATTTTATTGGTCTATCAAAGTTAATTTCTACTTGTTTCATCTTATATTAGTATTAATGTATTTGAGTTTTATAAATTATAAATTAATACTTGACTTATAAGCTATATAAAAAAGTCTGGAGCAAGTTGTGTGCCTGGTTTTACTGCATATTGGTCTAAATTTGTAATGCCTTCAGATTCCAAAACTTCGTCATCTACAAAATAGTTGCCTGTTGTTATCTTAGCATCTCTTTTTAAAATATAGTATGCAGCATCAGCCAATATTTCTGGCTTTCTTGATGCATTCATAATAGAATCGCCACCTAATAAGTTTTGTACAGCAGATGTAGCAATTGTTGTTCTTGGCCATAATCCATTTACACCAATTTTACCTTTAAATTCGCCACTCATGCCTAATACACATAAGCTCATGCCAAATTTTGCAATCGAGTAGCCAACATGGTTTTTAAACCAATGCTCGGTGATTGATGTTAATGGTGGTGATAAATTTAAAATATGTGGATTTTCTGATTTTAATAAATATGGAATGCATTTTTGTGAACAAAGATAGGTGCCTCTTGTATTGATGTCTTGCATTAAATCGTAGCGTTTCATATCCAATGCAAGCGTAGGTGTTAGGTTGATAGCAGATGCATTATTAATTAAAATATCTATGCCACCAAAAGTTTCTACTGTTTGTTGTACAGCATTAATTACTTCATCTTCATTTCTTATATCACATTTTATAGCTAAGCCTTTTCCACCTGCTTTTTCCATATCTTCGGCTGCAATAAATATAGTACCAGGCAATTTTGGATGTGGCTCTGTGCTTTTTGCGGCAATGACTATGTTTGCACCTTCTTTAGCAAGTCGCATGCCTATAGCGTGTCCAATTCCACGTGTTCCGCCTGAGATAAATACTGTTTTGTTTTTGAATGACATTGTTTTGAATTTTATTTAGTAATAATTTTTATTTGATTTGATATTCTGCACGCACAGTGATTGATGCAGTTTTGTTTTTACTAGAAGTATTAAATGTTCCACCATAGCTATAATCTTCATCAGAATTTTGTCCTGTAATTTGAAAAATACCCATGCTTGCTTTTATTAATTTTCCTAAAGATGATTTTGAATTGTTTGCTATTGTTTTTGCTCTTATGTTGGCATCCTCAGATGCTTTTGCCAATAAATCTATTTTTAAGTCTTTTAGTTTGGTGTAATAATATCTTGGCGCATAAGAATTTATTTCAATGCCTTGGTCAATCAATTGTGCAATGTCTTTATAGATGTTTTCTACTTTGCTAATTTCTTTAGATTCCACAATTACATCAGAAGAAAGATTGTATCCATTAAAACGTTGCGTGTAGTTGCCATACTCATCTCTAGATGAAACAAAATCTTTGTTGATAGTGATAGCTGAAAACGTAATTTCTGATGGGTTTATTTCTTTTTGAGTTAAATAGCTTTTTACTTTTGCTTGGTCAGCTTTTAATGATGCGTAGGCTTCTTTCATATCAAACGATTGTCTATTGAAACTTCCTTCCCAAACAATCAAATCACTCACAAAATCATGTTCTGCCAATCCTGTTACTAAGATTGTTTGTTGTTTCTTTGTTTTGTATTTGAAAGCATTAGCTACCATAAAAGTACCAATGATGAACGATAGTCCAATTATGAGTGCAACTATCTTTTTTGTATTTTCCATGTTTAATGTTATTTTATGGTCTAAGTTAATTAATTTTGATGATTTTAAATATTAGCAACAATATAATTCTTAATTTTTAATTTTGCACATGCACGATAAAGTTATCATCTTCGATTTTGGTTCTCAATACACTCAGTTAATTGCACGTAGAATTAGAGAATTGAGTGTTTATTGTGAAATTGTACCATACAATACATCAATAGATAAGATAGTTACATCAGATGTAAAAGGTGTTATTTTATCAGGTAGTCCTTTTTCTGTTTTACAAGATAATGCATTGTTGTTTCCATTATTAGAATTATTACAACAAAAGAATCAATTGCCAGTTTTAGGTGTTTGCTATGGTGCACAATATATGGCAAAAGTATTTGCAGGAAAAGTAGAGAAATCTGCAAAAAGAGAATACGGTAGAGCAAATTTGATTATAAATAATGATGAAAATCTATTAAAAAATATTCCAAATAACAGTCAAATATGGATGTCGCATGGAGATTCTATCTTAGAATTACCAATTGATGCAGAATTGTTAGCATCTACCCACGATATTCCTGTTGCTGCTTTCAAATTGATAGATAAGCCAGTTTATGGTATTCAATTTCATCCAGAAGTTACTCATAGCTTAGATGGTTTGCAAATAATCAAGAATTTTGTAGTTGATATCTGCCAATGTAAGCAAGATTGGTCAGCAGAATCATTCATTCAAGAAACGGTACAAGAACTAAAAAATGTAGTTGGCACGGAAAATGTAGTATTAGGTTTGAGTGGTGGAGTTGATTCAAGCGTAGCTGCACTATTATTACACAAAGCAATAGGAAAACAATTGTATTGCATTTTTGTAAATAATGGGTTGTTGCGATATAAAGAATATGAAAATGTATTAGAAAGTTATAAAGAATTAGGATTAAATATTATTGGTTGTGATGTGTCTGAAAGATTTTATAGTGAGTTGGAAGGCATAACAGAACCAGAAGCAAAAAGAAAAATTATAGGTAAGGTGTTTATAGATGTATTTCAGGAAGAAGCAAGTAAATTAGAAAACGTTACTTATTTGGCTCAAGGTACCATTTATCCAGATGTGATAGAGTCAGTTTCTGTACACGGACCATCAGCAAAAATAAAATCGCACCATAATGTAGGTGGTTTGCCAGAGAAAATGCATCTTAAAATTATCGAACCACTTAGAAAACTATTTAAAGATGAAGTAAGACGAGTTGGTAAAGCACTAAAATTACCAGACAATATTTTGAATAGACATCCATTTCCTGGTCCAGGATTAAGCATTAGAATATTAAGTGATATTACAGCAGAAAAAGTAAAAATGCTACAGCTGGCTGATGCTATTTTTATGGATAGTTTAAAAGAAGATAATTTATATAATGAAGTGTGGCAAGCAGGCGTAATGTTGCTTCCAGTGCAATCAGTTGGTGTAATGGGCGATGAGCGTACCTACGAAAATGTAGTTGCACTACGAGCAGTAAGTTCTGTAGATGGAATGACAGCAGATTGGTGTCATCTGCCATATACTTTTTTAGCAAAAGTTTCAAATAAAATAATTAATAACGTAAAAGGAATAAACAGAGTAGTCTATGATATTAGCTCAAAGCCGCCAGCAACTATTGAATGGGAATAAATTAATGTTATTTTTATTTTCTATTATTTTACTCATCACATCTTGTGGTGCTGGAAAAAGATTGCCTGGCGATAAGTCTAAAAAGAAAGATGCAGAAATAGTAGAGATAAATGTAAAAAGAGATTCAGTTGCAAAATATACAATTCCAGTAGATATTTTGGATATGGATGATGCAAAGCCATCAATACCAGAAATCAATATAGAAAAAGAATCTATAATCAATACTAAGATTGATAGTTTTGTAACTGGAATAGACAATAATATAAAAAATGATTACAGAATTGCTGTAGTATTGCCATTTATGCTCAATCAAATTCCAATTAGTGGTGTTTATGTTGATGATTCTTCTAAGCAATTATTGCCTGATTCTAAAAAAGCTATGGATTTTTATCTTGGATGTAAATTAGCAAAAGAAGAAAATGAGTCTTATAACAAAAATGTAAATGTATATTTTGTTGATGATAAAAATAGTAGTGATGAGTTGAATACATTAATGCAATCGCCAGTACTTAAAAATGCAGACTATATTGTAGCACCATTTAATGCAACACAAGTAAAATTATTGTCAGAGTTTGCCAAACAAAATCAAAAACCATTGTTTTCTCCAATTACAAATTCTATATATTCAGTAAAAAATAATCCATTTTTTTACAGTGTCACTCCAAGTTTGTATGCACAATACCAATATATCATTCAAACAATTCAACAAAATCAGCTAAATCAAAAAATAGAAATAATATATGATGACGCTGATACTGTTTCTGAAAAAATCGCATTCTTAAAAAATATTATCGAACAAAACAGTACTTATCCAAATACTTCTATCGACTATGTAACTTATAATTTGAAATCATCAGATAATATAGCACAAAAATTGTATACTACTGATACAATTTCTAAAAGGAATATTGTTATACTTTCATCAAATGAATTGTACATAAAGAATGTTATTAATAAATTAGCTTCAATAAAGAATCCATTAGATATTTATGCAAATTCAAAAATTAAATTTTCAAAATCATTAATTACAGCAAAGAATTTTAAACACAATTTATATACAATCTACGCTTATAATACCAATACAGATACCAAGCTATTCAATCAAAAATATCAAGATAATTTTGTTAAAGAACCAACAGAGTTATCCTATTTAGGCTACGATTTATTACAGTTTTTATTGATGAGAATTGAAAATAATAAGAGTTTCTTAGAAAAAGATGATTTATCGTATTCAACTTATCTACAATCAGACTTTAATTTTATACCAAGTATAAGTAATTCAAAATCAATAGATTATTATGATAATTTAAGTCTTAAGCTATATAAATGGAATAGTGGCGCTTTTATTAAAAACGAATAGTAACCATTTTTAGTGCATTTTTAATATATTCCGAAAATCTTTATCTTTTTGTTAATAAAATAATAGTGTTATTTTATACGAAAATGCTATATTTGCACCTCGTTTAAAAAAATATCATGAGCAAAGGTACTAGAATTTTTATTGTTGCATTTACTGCACTTATTGTTTTATTATGTGTTTATTACCTATCATTTACCTTCAAAGTAAATTCTATAGAGAAAAATGCAATGAAAATTGCAGAAGAGAAAGTAAAAATGGATGATCCTAAATTAAGATATCCAAATAATGAATTAATGCAGTTTTTATATCAAGATACGATAAGACAAGAGCGTATAAACTATAAAAACAGATATTTAGATTCAATTCAAAATGAAAAAGTATACTTAGGTAGCACTTACAAACAAGCAAAAGAACAACAATTAAATCTTGGTTTGGATTTGCAAGGTGGAATGATTGTTGTACTTCAAGTTTCATTCAAAGAGTTATTTACTTCAATGTCTGATGATAACAGAGATCCAAACTTTGTAAAAGCATTAGAACAAGCAGAAACAAAAATGCAATCTAGTCAAGATGACTATATTAGTTTGTTTATTAAAGAATACAAACAACTAAGTCCAAGTTCTAAATTAGCACCACTTTTTGCAACCAGACAATATGCTGATAGAATAAAACACACATCATCAGATGGTGATGTAGAAAAAGTAATTAGAGAAGAAGCATCTTCTGCAATACAAAGAACTTATAGTATCATTACATCAAGAATTGACCAATTTGGTACTAAACAACCTACAGTAAGTTTAGATCCAAATAAAGCACGTATAACAGTGGAAATTGCAGGTGTTGATAATCCAGCTCGTGTAAGAAAATTATTACAAGCAACAGCTAACCTAGAATTTTGGGAAACATACAAAGCAAACCAAATCGGAAACTCATTAAATAAAGCAAATGATGTTTTAAAAGTAGTTTTAGGTAATCAAAAATCTTCTACAAAAGATACAACTAAAAATCTATTAGATAATATATTAGAATCAGGTTCAACAACAGAACAACAAAGCACTGATACAACAAAAGATATATTAGGAAATGTAGGTAAGAAAAATAATGCAAGTACAGATACTTCACAAGCTGCAAGAATTGAAGAATACAAACAAGACAATCCATTGTTTAGTATTTTATTTCCGTCTGTAGACCAAAATAATAGATACAATGAAAGTCCAATGATAGGCTATGCAAGAGCATTAGATACTGCATTGTTAAATCAATATTTAAGTTATCCAGAAGTATTAGATGCATTTCCAAAAGACATCGCATTCATGTATAGCTTAAAGCCACTTGGTGATCAAGATGATCCAAAAAATAAAGTGAAAGTATTTGGTTTATATGCAATCAAAAAAGGTTCAACAGATGGTGATGCACCATTAGATGGAAGTGCAGTTACTGACTCTAGAAAAGACATTGACCAATCTGGACAAGTAGTTGTAAACATGCAAATGAATGGCGAAGGCGCAAGAACTTGGAGTGATTTAACTAAAAAGAATATTGGGAATCATATTGCAATTGCTGTAGATAATCAAGTAGTTTCGGCACCAATTGTAAATACACAAATTGATGGTGGAAATTCAGTAATTCAAGGTGGATTTACACAAGAAGAAGCACAAGATTTATCAAACATGCTAAAAATTGGTAAGTTACCAGCATCAGCAAAAATAATTGAGGAAGAATTAGTTGGACCATCATTAGGTGAACAATCTATCAGAGCAGGATTAATAGCATTAGGAGCAAGTATCTTATTAATATTTATTTTTATGATGGTTTTCTATTCATCAGGTGGTTTAATTGCCAGCTTAATGATGATATTAAACTTATTCTTAATCATAGGTTTAATGGCTGGTCTACCTTTCGGATTTACATTAACACTTCCAGGTATTGCTGGTTTAGTACTTACTTTAGGTATGGCAGTAGATGCTAACGTAATTATCTATGAGCGAATAAAAGAAGAAATAAGATCAGGAAAATCCTTGATTGCATCGATGAAAGATGGTTTTCAACATTCACTTGCAGCAATCATAGATGGTAATATTACAACATTAATTACAGGATTAATTTTAGGTGCAATAGGTATGGGACCAATCACTGGATTTGCTGTTACATTATGTATTGGTATTTTAACTACATTATTTACAGCAGTATTGCTAACAAAATTATTTGTAGATTTTCAAGCTGATAGAGGTAAAACATACAACTATGTTACATCGTATACAAAAAACTTTTTACAAGGATATAATTTTGATTTTATAGGTAAAAGAAAATTTGCATATATTTTATCAACTACTATCATCGTTTTAGGTATTGTATCTATGGTTACTAAAGGCTTTGATTTAGGTATTGATTTTGAAGGTGGTCGTGAGTATAGAGTGCGTTTCGAACAACCAGTCAATACGACAGATATTAGAAATGAATTAGATAAAGTACTAGGAAATGGTACAGTTGTAAAGCAATTTGGAGCAGCAAATCAAGTAAAAATTACAACAAAATATTTAATTAAAAAGAATAACAAAGAAGCAGATGAAAAAGCAGAAAAAGCTGTATATAATGGATTGTCTAAGTTTATTGGAAATACAACTTATGAGAATTTTAAAACAGCTAATGTATTGAGTTCTACAAAAGTAGATCCATCAATATCTGTAGATTTTAGAAATAGCTCTATTAAAGCTACAATATTGTCATTGTTAGCAATATTTGTATATATATTTATAAGATTTAGAAAGTATGGATATTCAGTAGGTGCAGTAGTTGCAACCTTACATGATGCTATCATTGTAATATGTATATTCTCGATATTCCATGGAATATTACCTTTCCCATTAGAAATTGACCAAACATTTATTGCAGCAATTTTAACGATAATAGGTTATTCAATAAACGATACAGTAATCATCTTTGACAGATTGAGAGAGTATTTAAAAGAAAATCCTAAGGCAGATATGAAAGATACCATGAATGCAGCTATCAATAGTACATTGTCAAGAACATTTAATACTGCATTTACAGTGTTTATTGTGGTATTTATCTTATTCTTGTTTGGTGGTTCAGTATTGAAAGGATTTTCATTCGCAATGTTATTAGGCGTAATTATTGGTATCTACTCATCAGTATTTATTGCTTCACCAATTATGTATGATATAGATAAAGGGAAAAGTTTAGGACATAATACAACAAGTGTTGCATCAGCAACTAATACAAAGAAAAAGAATAGCAAGTAAATAACTTTTACTCAATATTAATAAGGCAAATCTATTTAGATTTGCCTTATTACGTTAATGATAAAGTTGTCTTATTTCTTTATTTGAAATTTTATTTTACTTGGATCTATTATAAGTGAATCCATTCCAGAAACACGTAATGGTTTGTCAAATTTAGCTGTTGTATTTAAGTTAGTATTAAAGCTCGTTTCAATATTCTCATTAAGCGTTTGTACCTCAGCAGTAAATGGTTTTGTAACAGGTGCAGAAATTAATTTCTTTAAAGGAATACGCACATTTTGATTTACAGGAACTTCCAATTCTCCTTGTATTTTTACTTTCTGTTTGATAGGCACTTGAGCGACAACAGGAATTATAGTTTTAAAAGGAATAGTATAATCTTGTGCATCCAAAATTAATGTGTCATTTACTTGTAATGGTTGATTGATGGGTATCTTTACTTTTACAGGAATTTCGGCTTTTACAGGCAATGAAATATTGAAAAATCGTTTAAAATTAGTTCTAATTTTTGTATCTAATGGAATCGAAAAGTCAACATCTAAAGAATCTTCAATTTTAAGTTTTTTATTAAATGGAATCACTAAGTTGTTCAATCCAATTTCGCTTTCATCTAATATAATATCAACTGGCAGATCAAATTTTAAATCTAATACTTGATCCATAAAAATTTCAGTATTCAAAGGTACAGTTAAATTCATTTTTAATGGTACATCAATTACTTCATTCAAATTTATACTAAGTGGTTCGCTCACATTTATTTTAGTATTCAAATTGCTTTTTAGTTGTATGCCAATGTTGTCAGTCACATTTACACTTAATGGTACCTCATCATCAATTTTGATATTCATTGGTTTATCTACATTCATCATCACTTGAGTTTTTTTCATCAAAAGTATACCAAGTAAAATTCCAATAATAAGTAGCAAAATAGGTGTAGTAAATTTTTTCATAAGCATTAGAATTTATTATCTTAACAATATAGCAATATTCTGTTGAATATACTATCAAGCAATATTATATAAATTTAGTATCAGTGACTAGAAAGATTGTATATAATTTTGAAGACGTAGACTATTATAGATTTAGCGTTTATAGAATGAGCAAAAATGTTCAAACTGTATATACTTATCTTATTGATGATGTGTTGATAGATACAGCACAAAGACATAATAGAGATAATTTATATTCAATTCTAAAGGACAAAAATATTTCAAAAATTTTGCTCACGCATCATCACGAAGACCATTCTGGGAATCTTGGTTATCTAATAAAAAAATTACAAATTCCAGCATATGGTCATCAATATGCACATGATATTTTAAAAAATGGATACACAATTTCGCCTTTGTCTGCCATGCTGAGTGGAAAAGTAGATAAAGCAAATATTAATGTAATTCATGATAATGAAATAATAGAAACAGAAAATCATCAATTAAAAGCAATTTATACACCAGGGCATTCGCCAGACCATTTTTGTTATTATGAACCAAATAAAGGTTGGTTATTTAGTGGAGATTTGTATGTAGCAGATAAAATAAAATATTTTGCAAGATTCGAAAGTTTATTAACACAAATTGAATCATTAAAGAAATTAATACAATTAGATTTTGATGTTTTGTTTTGTTCGCACAATCCAAAAGTAGAACATGGCAAAGAAAGATTAACACGGAAACTAGAGTTTTTCCAAGACTTTGCACAAACAGTTACAAGCTATCACAAACAAGGATACACACAAAAAGAAATTTTCAGTAAAATGGATTTGAAGGAAAATTATCTAAATAAATTCATCACATTTGGTGGTTTCTGTGCCGAAAATATGATATACAGTGTGTTACGTGACCTAAGAAACAAGCAATAATACTATTATTGAATTATCATTTTTTCTGCTAACATATTGTAAATATGCCATTTGAATTTTATTTCTGAAAAAAAATTCTTTTATTTGTGCAGATTTTAAAGGCAATTTTATTTTATAATTGCCAATAAGATATTTTGTACAATCAAATCCTATATTATGACAAAAAACTTACTGATAGTAGAGTCACCAGCAAAAGCAAAAACTATTGAAAAAATTTTAGGCAAAGATTTCACTGTAAAGTCATGCTTTGGACATATTCGCGATTTAGCTAAAAAAGATATGGGTGTTGATATTAATAATAATTTCGCACCTAAATATATAATATCAGAAGACAAAGAAAAAGTCGTTAAAGAATTACAGAAATTAGCGAAAGATGCAGAAGTGTGGTTAGCAACGGATGAGGATCGTGAAGGTGAAGCCATTTCATGGCATTTGTGCGAAGTATTAAATCTTGATATGAACACAACCAAACGAATTGTTTTTAATGAGATTACAGCACCAGCAATAAAAAATGCAGTAGCACATCCAAGATTGATTGACCAAAATTTATTCTATGCACAACAAGCACGTAGAGTTTTAGATAGAGTAGTAGGTTTTGAGTTGTCACCAGTATTATGGAAAAAATTAGGACGAAGAACATTATCAGCAGGAAGAGTACAATCTGTGGCTGTTCGATTAGTAGTAGAAAGAGAAAGAGAAATTATACATTTTAATTCAGAATCATTCTATAAAGTAGTAGCCTATTTTATTTCTGATAAAAAAGTATTTAAAGCAGAATTGTCTGAGAAATTTAAAGAAGAAGCAGTTGCTAAAGATTTCTTAGAAGCATGCAAAGATGCAATATTTAAAATCAAAGACATACAAGTAAAGCCAACACAAAAAAGTCCATCAGCACCATTTACAACATCTACATTACAACAAGAAGCATCACGAAAATTAGGATTTTCAGTTTCAAGAACAATGCTTGTTGCACAAAAATTGTACGAAGCAGGTAAGATTACTTACATGAGAACTGACTCACCAAACTTATCTGAATTAGCATTGAATTCAATCAATTCGTACATCAATAAAGAATTTGGAAATGAGTATGCAAACAAAAGACAATACAGTAGCAAAAACTCAAATGCACAAGAAGCTCACGAAGCAATACGACCAACATATATAGAAAATACTAACGAAGGTAGTAATAGAGACGAAGAAAAATTATATCAACTAATTTGGAAAAGAACTATTGCATCGCAGATGAGTAATGCAAGACTAGAAAAAACAGTAGCAAAAATTGATATATCAAACAGAAAAGAAATTTTTTCAGCAGAAGGAGAAGTGCTAAAATTTGAAGGATTCTTAAAAGTATATATAGAAAGTACAGACGATGAAGAGCAAGAAGAAACAGGTATGTTGCCAGCACTTAATGTAAATCAAGTTTTAGAGTACAAAAATATAGAAGCAAGACAACGATTTTCGCAACCACCATCAAGATATACTGAAGCAAGTTTAATTAAGAAATTAGAAGAATTAGGCATTGGTCGTCCATCAACTTATGCACCAACAATTTCTACCATACAAAATAGAGAATATGTAAGCAAAGGCGAAGCTGAAGGCAAACCAAGAGCATACAATAAATTAGAACTCAATCAAAATAAAGAAATAGTGTTAGAAACTTTGTCTGAAAATACAGGCTCATTAAAAGGAAAATTAATTCCAACAGATATTGGTTCTTTAGTTTGCGATTATCTAGTAAAACATTTTCCAAAAATTATGGATTATTCTTTTACTGCAGATATGGAAAAAGATTTTGACTTAATTGCTGAAGGTAGTAAAGAATGGACAAAATCATTAACACAATTTTATACACCATTTCACAAAGATATTGAAGCATCAGAAGGTACAGATTATGTAACAGGAGAAAGAGTATTAGGTGTTGAATCAGAATCAAAAAAACAAATCGTTGCAAAACTAGGTAGATATGGCCCAATGATACAAGTTGGAAGTGTAGATGATGAAGAAAAACCAAAATACGCCAAACTAAGAAACGGACAAAGTATAGAAACGATTACATTAGAAGAAGCATTAGAATTATTCAAATTACCACTTTCTTTAGGAAATTATAACAACGAAGAAGTTATAGTAAGTGATGGTAGATTTGGACCATATATAAAATATAATGAACAATTTATTTCGTTGCCAAAAGGAGAAGAACCTACAGAAGTAACTTTAGAAAGAGCAATAGAATTAATACAACAAAAACAAGATGCTGACGCACCAATTGCATACTATCAAAACTTGCCAGTGTCAAAAGGAAAAGGCAGATTTGGTCCATACATTAAATGGAATGATATGTTCATCAATATTCCAAGAGCATACAATTTTGATACACTAACGCAAAAGATTGCGATGAATTGATAGAAAAAAATTGAGAAAGAAGCCAATAGAGTAATACTCAGTTTTCCTGAAGAGAAAATAAATATAGAAAATGCACGTTGGGGGCCAATTATCAAATTCAATAAAAAAATATTAAAACTTACAGGAAAAAAATACACAAGCGAAGAAGCAGCTTTATTGACATTAGAAGAAGTGAAAAAAATGATAGAAGCACAAGTGCCAAATGCTTTTGAGAAAAAAACAAAGAAAGCACCAGCCAAAAAAGCGCCAGCAAAGAAAGCAGCAACCAAAAGCACAAGTAAAAAATAAAAAACTTTTTTGAAGATATAAATGTTATAGACAAATGAAAAAACAAGCTACAGTATTTGATGAAATAGTAAATAGTAGACGTTCTGTAAGAATATATGATGCCAATGCACCTTTTGATGAAGAAGTTGTAATGAGAAGTTTAGAAAGAGCAACATTAGCACCAAACTCAAGTAATTTACAGCTTTGGGAATTTTATAGAGTAAAAACACCAAGCAAAAAGAAAGAATTAGCAAAATATTGCCTTGGACAAAGAGCAGCTACAACAGCAAATGAATTAATTGTTTTTGTAACTCGAAAAGACAAATGGAATAAACACGCAAAATTTGTTTTAGAAGAAGCAAAAAAACAATTCCCATCAAAAATTGGCAAAAAAGAACAATTGATAATTGACTATTACAGCAAAGTAATTCCAACACTATATTTTTCTGATCCATTAGATCTGGTTGGTGCATTTAAAAAAGTAGCAGCAAATGTTGGCGGAATGTTTCAGCCATTGCCAAAACAAGTTACAGCAACAGACATAAGAATTGTAGTGCATAAAAGTTGCGCACTTGCAGCACAAACATTTATGTTGAGCATGTCTGCCGAAGGTTATGATACATGCCCAATGGAAGGTTTTGATTCTGATAAAGTAAAGAAATTCCTAAACCTACCAGCATCAGCAGAAATTTGTATGGTAGTTTCTGTAGGCAAAGCAGCACCAGAAGGTATTTATGGAGATAGAGTACGTATTCCAAAAGAAGAAATAATAAAAGTGATATAAATTTGTTTTTTTTATGCTTTTTATCATTTTAAATATGACTATTTTGATATAAATTCGCCACAAATAAAAAATTATATTATGTCAGAATTAAAGTATCTACAAGAACTACATGCAGAGCATAAAGCATGGTTAAACACTATCAAGTTTTATGATGATGATTTGAAAGTATTGCAAAATAGATTATCAGAAGTATCTATAAAAAATACAGACAAAGAATTCCATGCAATGATTGAGCGTTTCCAAAATAAATTAATTATTCAAAAAGAACAAATTGATATTTTGACACATGAAATCAATCAACATGAACAAGAAATTCTAAAAAATATAGAAGAAAATCCGATTGCCACAGACCATAGAAAAGTAAATGACCATGCAGACACAAGAGATAAAGTTCAAACATTTGAACTAATTTTTAATAATCTTAGAAAAGATTTAATAAAATTTACATCAACTTGGATGTAAGTAATTACATTATTTTATAAGAAGAAGGCATTGTAGAAATACAATGCCTTCTTTGATTTATGAGAAAAATATTCTAGTGAATATTAAACACAAATGGAATTCTTGCTTGTGGTTTGGTGTATTGTTTTAGCTTCTCAATTTCTTTATAAGAACTAATTTCTTTTCTAAAAAACTTTGCAACCCTTTCACAGCAGGATACTGTACAACATTTATAGCGTTCAATTTTGCCAATTTTTTTGCTTCCGCAATGGCATCATCAAGCGTACCAATATTATCAATCAATCCAATAGCTTTAGCATCTACGCCACTATAAATTCTTCCTTTTGCAATATTTGTCACTTGTTCTGCGCTCAGTTTTCTAGCATCAGCAACACGTTTTTTAAATAAAGTATAAATTGCATCAATATCACGTTGCATGGCAGCATTTTCTATTGGTGTCCATGCTCTTGTGCTGTTGCCAAAATCTGCATATGGATTTGTTTTTACTACATCAGTAGTAATGCCCAATTTATCATTAAACAATTTTTGTGTATTAAATAACATGCCAAAAACGCCAATAGAACCAGTAATTGTATTCTGTTGTGCAAATATCTTATCACTTGCACAAGCTATATAATAGCCACCACTTGCAGCCACATCGCCAAAAGATACTACAATAGGTATTTTCTTTTTCAAATTACTCAAAGCACGCCAAATCTGTTCTGATGCAAAGGCACTGCCACCACCAGAATTTACACGCAATACCAAAGCTTTTACTTCGCCACTATTTGCTTTTTCTTGTATTTCATAAATATGTTTCAAGTAAGTATCTCCAGCTATTGTACCAGATTCAGCATTACCATCTATAATTTCGCCTTCAGCAAACAATACAGCAATTTGATTGCTAGCACTTGTATTATCTTCAGGCGTTATAGATTTTTTGTATTTTTTATAAGATACAAAATTTAGATTCTCATTTTTGCCATAGCCAAGTTTTGTTCTTATTTCATCTAGCAATTCATCTTGATATTTAAGATCATCTACCAAGCCATATTTCTTTGCATCTATAGCTTGAGTAATTTGTAATTGATTGGCAAATCCTATTAATGAATCTGTGCTGATGTTTATTTTTTTAGATAATTTTGATAAATACTCAGCTTGAATGTCTTTTAATAGTTCAGTAAGTTGCAATTCATTTTCTGGACTGTTTTCTTTTAATCTAAATGGTTCTGTGGCACTTTTAAATTCGCCAGCATAGAAAATATTAGGTTGCACACCAACTTTCTCCATTAAGCCAGTAAAAAACATATTTTCTAACACAAAACCATTGAACTCGCAACCAGCAATTGGATTAAGATACATTTTATCTGCATATGCACCAACCAAAAATGTTTTTTGAGTTGCACCGTTGCTATACAAATAAACCAACTTACCAGATTTCTTAAAATCTTCAATAAAATCTAAAAATTGATTTAAAGCAGCAATGCCAAAACTAGCTTTGTCAATATCAATTAATAGTATTTTTATTTTTTTATCAGCTTTCGCTTGCTTCAATACTTCTTGAATGTCAAATAAACCAATAGAACTTGTTCCAGAACTAAATGAAAAGTTCAAGAATGATGCATCATAAGTTCTGTCTGTAATTTCTCCTTCTAAGTTTAAATGTAGTACGGAGTTGCTTTTTATTGCTGTATCTTCACTTGTAGTTGCGCTACTTGCTAGGCTACCTATCATTCCAGTGAGAACAAAAAATAAAATGAACAAGCCTACAAGCACGCCCAAACAAGAGCCAAAAAATATTTTAAAAAAAGTTTTCATATGTGATTAATAATATTTTATTTTCGTAAAAGTAATTCTAATTTTTAATATTTCAATTTGCATACTCTATTTATTTTATTAGGCGACAACAAAGGATATAGATATAAACATATGCTTTTGGCACAATATTTTATTCAACATAAAATTGGAGAAATTGTTTTGAGTTCTTCAATATACGAAACTGCACCATGGCAAGTGAAACACAAAACAAAATATCTCAATCAATGTTTGATGGTAAAAACGCAACTAAGTATTTTCCAATTGCTTAATGCCACTCAGAAAATTGAAAAAATATTAGGCAGAACAAACAAAAGCCAACTGTCATCCAGAACGATTGATATAGATGTATTATTTTATGATAATACTATTGTAGAGACAAAAAATCTTACAATACCACATCCACGTTTGCATCTAAGAAAATTTACATTAATACCATTGAACGAAATAGCAAGTAAAATTGTACATCCAAAATTTAACGAAACCATACAAAAGCTACTAGAAAACTGCGATGACACATCTGTCGTTGAAAAATACAGTATAACCTAAAAATTGCTTATAAGAGCCAACAAAGTTCAAGAGTCAATCCATGGCTGACTGTCAGCTGTCGACTGCCATGCGTTCAAGTGTCAGCACGAGGCGAAGAAAAATCGAAACGGCTGAAATCATATTCTGATAAGAAAAAGAAATTGGCATCAGAAAAATAGCGTTAGAAGATAATGTTTTTATCATACAGAAGCGTAATTGTCATTACCACGAAAGTGGTAATCTCATTATTACTTTGATTTAGGAGATTGCCTTTTACATGGCAATGACATTAAACAATGTCAGCAAAATAAGCAATAAAACGTTCAAGTGTCAGCACGAGGCGAAGAAAAATCGAAACGGCTGAAATCATATTCTGATAAGAAAAAGAAATTGGCATCAGAAAAAAAGCGTTAGAAGATAATGTTTTTATCATACAGAAGCGTAATTGTTATTACCACGAAAGTGGTAATCTCATTATTACTTAGATTTAGGAGATTGCCTTTTACAAGGCAATGACATTAAATAATTTCATTAAGAAAATAGGAAAAAGCGTTCAAGCGTCAGCACGTGGCGAAGAAAAATTGAAACGGCTGAAATTATCGTGCAAAATATGACACAGCAAAATATTTATGTTATAATACAAACTATAAACAAGCACAAATAAAACCAATAAGATGATTTAAAGAAGAGAGATTTTTCGAGCTGAAGCCAATAAGCATGGCAAAGTGCCTCAGTTTGAACTTGATTTTTTTATTACTTTTTTTATCAAGGAAAAAAGTAAGTAAAAGATAAAGCGTAATTTTTCGTAAGCCTTGATTCCTCCTTGTTACTTTCTTTGTATCAAAGGAAAGAAAGTAAATAAAATAAAGATATATAAAAGAATATATTTTATAAAACACCTAACTGCGTTTATGCTTAATACACGTTATAGTAGAAAAATACAATGATAATGCTGTAGATAAAAATATAGTCGAATCTAAATATTACTTACAAAATGCCAAACAACAATGCCAGCACAAACAGAAACATTTAAAGAATGCTTGCTGCCAAATTGTGGAATTTCTATACATGTATCACAAGTATTCATAAATTCCTGACTAACACCATCTACTTCATTGCCAAATATTAAAGCATATTTTTTATCATCTTTTACAATAAAATCTTGTAAAAAGGTAGAGCTATCACTTTGTTCTATGCATATAATTGTATAACCTTTTTCTTTTAAATTTTGTATGCAAGTCTCTTTTTCTTCAATATAAGACCATGTTACAGTTTCTGTAGCACCTAAGGCAGTTTTTTGTATTTCTCTATTGGGTGGTTGCGCTGTGATGCCAACTAAAATAATTTCTTCAATCAAAAAAGCATCTGAAGTTCTAAAAAAAGAACCAACGTTCATGGCACTTCTAATGTTATCCAACACCAAAATGATATTGTGTTTTTTCGCATCAATAAATTCTTCTTTTGTCAGTCTATTGAGTTCAGCTAGCTTTAATTTTTGCATGGTGTATAGAAGATTTTTGCAAATATAACGCATTTTTTTACTGTGGATAATCTGTTGTGTCTACTTTAATATTTATTTTGCTTTGTTCGTATCTTTAGCCAATAATACAAAGCATCATATAAATTCATGAGTACAGCAAAAGTTGAGAAGGAAACGCCATTAATGCAACAGTTTAATAAGATTAAACAAAAATATCCTGATGCTATTTTATTATTTAGAGTAGGTGATTTCTACGAAACTTTTGGCTCAGATGCAGTAAAGGCAGCAGATGTTTTGGGTATTGTGCTTACCAAACGCGCCAATGGTTCTCAAAAAGATTTAGAATTAGCAGGATTTCCTTTTCATGCTGTAGATACTTATTTACCTAAGTTAGTAAAAGCAGGTTATCGTGTAGCTATCTGTGAGCAACTCGAAGACCCTAAATCTACTAAAGGTATTGTAAAAAGAGGCGTTACTGAGTTGATAACGCCAGGCGTTACCATCAATGATAAAATATTAGACCATAAGAGTAATAATTTTTTAGCTTCAGTATTTTATGAAAATGAGCAAGTAGGTGTTGCATTTTTAGATATATCTACTGGTGAGTTTTTTGTAGCACAAGGCAATGTAGATTATTTAGACAAACTATTGCAAAGCTACACACCATCAGAAGTTGTTTTTCCAAAACATCAACAGAAAAAGTTTAATGCAAACTATGCCAATAAATACCATATCTACGCCATTGATGATTGGGTATATCAAGATGATTTTTTAGAGAAAAAACTATTGCAACATTTTCAAGTACAAACGCTCAAAGGCTTTGGTTTAGATAATATCCCAATTGGCATCAAAGCAGCTGGCGCATGTTTGCATTATTTGAATGAAGCTGAGCATAAATCTTTAGAACACATTACGCAGATAAATAGAATTGAGAACAACAATTATGTTTGGCTAGATAGATTTACAGCACGCAACTTAGAACTAATACATACCATGCACGAAAATGGCGTGTCTTTGTTAAATGTTTTAGATAAAACTGTTGCGCCAATGGGCAGCAGAATGATGAAGCGTTGGATAGCCATGCCTTTGAAAAATAAATCATCAATAGATGAAAGATTAAATGCTGTAGAATTTTTAATAAAGGAACAAGAAATTGCTCATCAATTAATTCAAAATATTAAGATAATCGGAGATTTAGAAAGAATCATTTCTAAAGTTTCTTTATCTAAAATATCGCCACGCGAGCTTAATCAACTTAAAAAAGCATTGTTTGCCATTGAAGATATTAAGAATACATGTACGCAAACAAAGCATATCACATTAAATAAAATTGGTGAGCAAATCAATCTATGTACTTCAGTAAAAGAAAAGATTGATAGTACGATTGAGGAACAAGCACCAGTTGCTATTCAGAAAGGAAATACAATAAAGAATGGCGTGTCTAAAGAATTGGATGAGCTACGTGTTATATCTACTTCAGGTAAAGATTATCTTACACAATTACAAAATTCTGAAATAGAAAAAACAGGAATATCTTCTTTGAAAATTGGTTTTAATAATGTGTTTGGATATTTTTTAGAAGTAAGAAACACACATAAAGATAAAGTGCCAACAGAATGGATACGCAAGCAAACATTGGTAAATGCAGAAAGATACATTACACCAGAATTGAAAATTTATGAAGAAAAAATTTTAGGAGCAGAAGAGAAAATATTAAATATTGAAGAAGCTATTTTTAATGAATTGGTGCAATACATTAGTGATTATGTAAAAGTAATACAACTTAATGCATATCTCATTGCACAATTAGATTGTTTGTTGTCATTTGCACATATTGCTCAAAAAAATAATTATAGAAAACCTAATATTAATGATGATAATACTTTAAAGATTAAAGAAGGTAGGCATCCAGTTATTGAGCAACAATTACCTTTGGGCGAACAATATATTCCAAATGATGTGTTTTTGGATAATGATTCACAACAAATTATTATCATCACTGGACCAAATATGAGTGGAAAATCAGCGATACTCAGGCAGACAGCATTGATAGTTTTGATGGCACAAATGGGAAGTTTTGTGCCTGCACAATTTGCAGAAATTGGCATTATAGATAAATTGTTTACTAGAGTAGGTGCAAGTGATAATCTATCTTTGGGCGAATCTACATTTATGGTAGAAATGATAGAAACAGCAAGTATTATTAATAATATCACAGAAAAAAGCTTGGTGTTGCTAGATGAAATCGGTCGTGGTACATCTACGTATGATGGTATTTCTATTGCTTGGAGTTTAGTAGAATATCTTCATAATAATAAGATTGCAAAACCTAAAACTATGTTTGCAACACATTACCATGAGTTGAATGAATTAGCTGATAAATTTGAACGTATCAAAAATTATAATGTTGCAGTACAAGAATCGAATAATAAGGTTGTTTTTCTAAGGAAATTGGTAGAAGGTGGAAGTGGACATAGTTTTGGTATACATGTAGCAAAAATGGCTGGTTTGCCAAATAGTATCATCAATAGAGCAAATGAAATTTTACTTGAATTAGAAAATAATAGAAATATATCTTCTGATATTTCTCAAACATTAAAGAAACTACCAGAAAATCAGAATTTCCAATTGAATATGTTTTCGATGGATGATCCACGATTATTGAAACTCAAAGAAGTAATAGAAAAAGTTGATATCAATTCAATTACACCAGTTGAAGCTTTACTTAAGCTAAATGAATTGAGAAAATTACTTTAATAAAAATATGATGTATTTATTTTAATACTTTTTCGAAAGCTTTTCTTGCAGAACCATTAAAGAATACTTCGCCACAATAAGTATAGCCTAGTTTATCTAATATTTTTAGCATAGGAATATTATCGAAATTGGTGTCCACTTTTATACTAAAAATATTGTTGTTTAGAGCCATTGCTTCAATTAAACCAAAGAGTTTAGTAGCAACACCTTTTCCTTTTACTGAGTTTGCAGTAGCCACACGATGAATAACTACATATTTTTCGTTGCTTAGCCATTGTCCAACTATATTATTGTATGCTGGTTCTATATCAAATATTATTGCAGCATAGGCAATAATTGTGACATCTTCAACAACTACATAGCCATTGTTATTTTCAATGTCGTTATATATTGTTTGCTGATTTGGATAGCCATTTTGCCATTGTTCACTTCCATCTAACCGTCTTTGTTCAATTGCCTGTTGAAGAATTTCCCAAATTTTGTCAGCATCAGCATGACTTGCTTTTCTGAGTTGCATTTTTAAACGAATTATTTTAATCTAAATGTAAATTTAGATATTTGTATTTATTCTTTTTTTTAATTTATTGTTTAGTTCAGATTTTTGTTTTAAATTTGTAACCATTGTATAAGGTTGTATAACTTAGAATATGAGTGAATATTTAACATTGTCAGAAACAGCAGAACTGCTTGGTAAAAACAAGGAAACATTAAGGCGTTGGGATAGAGAAGGTAAATTATCTGCATTTCGCGAACCTATCAGCAATTATCGAGTGTATAAAAAAGTAGATGTAGAAGCAGTGTTTGCTGACTTTTTTTAAGAAAGATTTTGTAGAAACAATTTCAAACTATGTGAAACCAAATTATGAATATAAAGTCTTGGAGTTATTTGCAGGTGCAGGTGGTTTAGCTATTGGTATAGAAATGGCAGGTTTGAATTGTGTTGCACTAAATGAGATTGATAAATTTGCTTGTCAGACTTTGAGGAAAAACCGACCTGTTTGGAATGTTTTAGAAGGTGATATTAAGAATTTTGATTTTTCGGAATATAATGGAGAAGTTGATGTTATTACTGGTGGATTTCCATGTCAGGCATTTAGTTACGCAGGAAAAAAATTAGGTTTTGCTGATGCGCGTGGAACACTTTTTTATGAGTTTGCAAGAGTTGTAAAAGAGGTAAATCCTCCAATTTGTATTG
Source organism: Sphingobacteriales bacterium (assembly GCA_016699615.1). Taxonomy (NCBI): domain Bacteria; kingdom Pseudomonadati; phylum Bacteroidota; class Sphingobacteriia; order Sphingobacteriales; species Sphingobacteriales bacterium. The sequence goes on from CP064984.1 coordinate 2,584,312, forward strand.
GTGAAAATGTTCGTGGATTATTGAGTCACGAAAATGGAAAAACATTGCAAGGAATGATTTCTATATTAGATGAAATAGGTTATAATGTAGTTCCTGTTCAAGTTTTGAAAGCTATAAATTATAAAGTACCACAGAAACGTGAGCGTCTAATTTTGGTCGGAATAAGAAAAGATATTGATATAAAATATAATTATCCAGAACCATATAAGAAAATATATTTTTTAAAAGATGCTTTGAAAAAAGGAGAGTTGTTTGATACAAATGTTCCAAAATCAAATGGTGCAAAATATCCACAAAGTAAAAAAGATGTTTTGGATTTAGTACCACCTAAAGGTTATTGGCGTGATTTGCCTTTGGATATTCAGAAAGAATTTATGGGTGGAAGTTTCTATTTAGGTGGCGGAAAAACAGGAATTGCACGAAGAATTGGTTGGGACGAGCCTTGTTTGACCTTAACTTGCAGTCCTGCACAAAAACAAACAGAACGTTGCCATCCTGAAGAAACACGACCATTTACGGTAAGAGAATATGCAAGAATACAGACTTTCCCAGATGATTGGCAATTTGTTGGCTCTTTAGCTCAACAATATAAACAAATAGGAAATGCTGTTCCAGTTAATTTAGGTCGAGAAATAGGCTATTCAATTGTTAAGTTTTTAAATGATTATTATAGCTTGTCAAATCCTAAATAATAGCTGTAATTCTCAAACGTAATTTGATCAATGATTGAACGTTTGGATTTTTCGATTTCAGTAGTTATTTCCTCCAAAGCTGAATTTTCTTTTACTTTGTTTTCATCTTTTGCTAATTTTAAATAGTCATTAATTGCTGTTGGTAATGCTTTATATAGTTGAAAAAGTGCATCATCTTGTTTGGTAAGTAATGCGTAAAATTGGTCACCAGAAATTTTATAAACACGACTATGGCTATATTCTTTACCATTTATTTCACCTTTCCAATGTTCGTTAAAACTTCCTTTTGCTAGTATTTGAACCCAATAACATTTGGCTTTCTTATTATCGTCTGCATAACGAGCTAATTTTTGAAATAATGCTTCAGCAGAACTACTATTCATAGTGTTATGCTTGTTTTTAATATCAGCAAAAAGTGTATTGTCAGTTGCTTTAATATCAAAACCACTCATATTGCCAACTTCATAGCCATTTATTCCACCTAAAATTTGTTCATGAAATGTTCCTATTGAATTGTTTATTGATTTATCTATCTGACGAAGAATTTCAGATTGGATTAAGTTATTTTCACTAATGCTGTTAAACTTTGCATCAAAAGTCAATTTGATAATATCTATTTTATTACTATAAAAACTCTTTTTTGATATATTATTTTTAGCTTTCAAATAAGCTTTGTGTAAATTCTCAATGGAATACAACAAATGTTCATCTGAGATAAAATTCACATATTTATTTGCCATTTTTTTATTCTTGTCCAATTTATTATAAAGTTATAAATAATTTTTATTTTCTAAAGAAAAGCTTTGGATTTTTGCTAAAGTAGTAATGCTTGACTTTGCTATATATCTAATATAGAACTTTTAGGATTGTCTATATTATATTGTATTTGTATCTTTTGTCCAATGCTATAGTTAATTGTACCATTGACTAATAACTCATTTGTTCTTGTGTATTTTATGTTGTTTATATAGTATTCGTATGTAATGATGCTGATAGTATTTGTATCTATTTTTCTTTTTGTAGGTTCTATATTAATGATAGTAGCCTCAATTGATTTTGTTTGTATAGAATCATTAAACTTCATGTTGTAAAAATGACCAATAAATGTTGTTGGCTCTCTTGTATTGTATACAATCTCAATTTGTTCATTTACTTGGAACTGACTACTTGGAGCACTTGTTCTGTCTAGATATTTTTTATCATCTACAAAATATTCAATAGAAACAAAATTGCCAATATCATTTTTAAAACCACAATACAATATGGTAGCATAAGTAGTAGCACCATTGTCTAAGATTTTATGTTCTTTGTCTTTTTTATTTGTATTTGCATAAAATATTATAAGTGAAAAAAGAAGAACAATTACAGCTATTGTTATGATAATATTTACGATATTTTTCATGTGCTATTTGTTTATTTGTTCCAAGTCAGGTGCGCAAAGTTGTTGTGTAATGAATACTTTGACTTTGTTTTTATTATTATAATTACTGTCAATGCTAAAAATGAGCAGTTTACTTTGTGTAGCTAATATACGAAAAATGAATTAAAATGCAATAAAACACAATCTGTTAAATAGTATTAAGAGTATATAGAATCAGTCTATCTTTTGTATCTTGCTGTTTTTATATTTAATATTATTAATGAAATATAGTTTTGTTATATTATGTATGATATTTCTTAGTGCTTGTAGGACAATAAATACAAAAACAGAAATCATACATAATATTGTCGATTTTAATGGATACAAAAAATACATTGAAGAACAAAAAGATGTTTTACTTTTGGTAAATTTTTGGGCAACTTGGTGTAAGCCATGTGTAGAAGAACTGCCATATTTTATAAAAGCCAATCAAACCTATCAAAACAAAGATTTTAAAATATTATTTGTATCATTAGATAGGGCAGCAGATTTTGAAACAAGAGTGTTGCCATTTGCGCAACAAAAAAAAATGCAAACAGATTTGCTTTTACTCAATGATGTGAAAAATATGAATACTTGGATAAGTGCAATTAACCCAAATTGGACTGGCGCCATTCCTGCAACAATTTTATACCAAAATGGAAAGCAAATTTATTTTCATGAAGGTCAATTATCAGAAAAAGAACTAAATCAACTAATTAATAAATTTTATAAGATGAAAAAAGTACAATAATTTTAATGACATTGTTTGTTGTGTTGAGTGTTGCAGCATGCAAACCAAAAACAGAAAAACAAACAGCAGAAACAAAAACAGCAACAGTAGTGCCAACTGAAGGCTATAAAATTGGTGATGAAGCTACAGATTTTTCGCTTAAAAATATTGATGACAAAATGGTTTCTTTAGCCAATTACCCAGATGCAAAAGGATTTATTGTAATTTTTACTTGTAATCATTGTCCATATGCTATTGCCTATGAAGATAGAATTATTGCATTAGATAAAAAATATAAAGCATTGGGCCATCCAGTTATTGCCACCAATCCCAACGATCCTGAAGCACATGAAGAAGCTAGTTTTGATAAGATGAAAATAAGAGCCAAAGAAAAAGGATTTACATTTCCATATTTGTTTGATGATGGACAAACAATATTTCCACAATATGGTGCTACCAAAACACCACATATCTTTGTGTTAAATAAAGAAAACGGAAAAAATATTGTGAAATATATAGGAGCAATAGATAATAACTATGAGAATGCTGATGATGTAACAGAGAAATATGTAGAAGCAGCAGTAGATGCATTGATTGCAGGACAGCCAATAAAAACAGAAACTACTTTAGCAGTAGGTTGTAGTGTTAAGACAAAATAGATATTGCTTATTTTGCTTTATTGGAAAATAATAGGTGTTTTTATATTATATATAAATTACGCTTGAAAACTTTGTTAGCAGTGTACTTCTGAAATCTGATGTACATTGGGCGTAATATGCAAAAGCATTCACAATTATATTAATAAAAACAAGAAAATGGAAATAATAAACCCAAATGAAATTGGCGTAAAAATTTCAACTTTAATTAAAGAATCAAATGAAAAATTTTATGCAATAACACCATTTGTAAAAATTGCAGACTGGAAAAAGATAATAATTAGCATTGAGCAAGCAAAAAAGAAAAATGTTTCAATTAAGTTTTTCATACGAGAGATTGACCAAGAAAACTATGAGATATTGACAAGTCTTGGAGTTGAAATATTCAAAATTACAGGACTGCATACTAAATTATACTTTAATGAAACAGAAGCAATTATTAGTAGTATGAATTTGTATGAATTCTCAGATTTGCATTCTATTGACATAGCCATTTTATACAAAGACAGAGAAAGTTATAATAAAATTTATAACTATTATCTAAAATACATAAAACCTCATGATACTAAACATTATCTCTCAAAAACGACTGAAAACAATTTGATTAATATTCAAGAGTACTTGGTTGATAGGTTTTCAAACACTAGAATTAGCTTGTCTGGCGACTACTTGTTTTCAAGAAACTTAATACCAAAATTCGACGTATTTATTAGACAAAATGAAATGACATTAAAATTACCAAAGAAACAAGTGACAGAAAATGAAATCGATGAATTAACAACAAATATTGAAACAAATACTAAACACAAAGTCAAATTGAATAATCCAAATGAAAGCTATAAATATTATACTTGGGACATACAACTTGCAGATTTGACAAAATTTGAAATTATAGAACTTATCAGTAATCTTAGTGAGATTTAGTATTACACCCAAATGGCATGGCAGTTGCATAACGTGGTTTTTTATTTATTAGTGGGGTGAAAAATATAAAAGATAACCAAATTTATAAAAATATATCACTAAATCAAATTCATATTTCCCATTATTTACTGCACTAACACCAGTACCACAAATTATATGATTACTTTCGTCTTCTTTTAACCCTTTTATATATCCTTTTATTTTTCCAAATGGTACTTTGCCCTGAAATTTTATTTCTTTCCAATTTGAAAGTATTAATATTGAGTCTTTCTTTATATCACCCATATATACATCACTGAGTCTTAGATATTGTATGTCAAATCCTGTTTTGTTATAGATTTTTATTTGCAATTTCTCGCATTTAGAAATCCTAATTGATGTGAAAAAAAACAATATATAAATTATAATTTTCATTTATCTGTTTGACTTTAGTCTAAATCTATTTTAAATATATAACGCTTATTTAACCAAATTATTGATTTTGTTATCTAATATGTTTTTATGCAAATATTACATGCTTGGCTTTGAAAATATACACAAAATGCCTGTCTTTTCAGACAGGCATTTTTGTGTATTAGCTATAATCAAACAAATGATTAATCTATGTAGTTGTATGCTTCTAAAGTTAAGAACTCTTCAAGTGTATCTTGTAAGCTCATTTTTGTAAATAGTTCTGTTGCTAAATCAAATTTAGAATCTGCATATTTATCGCCTAAAGTAGCTTTGTATGCTTGTTTTTGTTCATCAATTAGTTTTTGAACTAACTCTGCAGTAACTTTTGTTCCATCATCTAATTTTGCATCATCATGGTGTACCCATTGCCATACTTGTGTTCTAGAAATTTCTGCTGTTGCAGCATCTTCCATCAAATTATGAATAGGAACGCAACCATTGCCACGCAACCATGCTTCTAAATATTGTATGCCTACATCGATGTTATTTTTTAATCCACCTAATGTGATAGTACCTACTGGTACTTGCAACAAATCTGCAGCAGACACATTTACATCTTCTCTTTTTACATGGATTTGATTTGGTGTTGGCATGTATTTATTAAATTCATCCATGGCAATTTGTACCAATCCTGGATGTGCTACCCAAGTACCATCGTGTCCAGCTTTTGCTTCTCTTTCTTTATCTGCTCTTACTTTTGCCAATGCTACTTCGTTTGCTTCTGGATTGTCTTTAATTGGAATTTGTGCTGCCATTCCACCCATTGCAAATGCACCACGTTTGTGACATGTTTGTATTACTAATTCTGAGTATGATTTTAAGAAATGCGTAGTCATTGTTACTTGCATTCTATCTGGTACTAAGAATTGTTTGTTTTTTACTGTACGTTTGATGAAAGAGAAAATATAATCCCAACGTCCACAATTTAAACCAGCAGAGTGGTCTCTTAGTTCATATAGTATTTCGTTTAGCTCAAATGTTGCAACGATAGTTTCTATTAATACTGTTGCTTTAATAGTGCCTCTTGGTACGCTTAAATCATCTTCAGCGTCATTAAATATATCATTCCATAATCTTGCTTCTAAATGTGATTCCATTTTTGGAAGATAGAAGTATGTGCCTTTTCCTTGCTCTAATCTTTGTTTTGCATTGTGGAAGAAATATAATGCAAAATCCCAGATACCACCACTTGCTTCTTGACCATCAACGATTACATGCTTTTCTAATAAATGCCATCCACGTGGACGAACAAATAATGCTGCATGTTCTGGATTTAATTTATATTCTTTTCCGTTTGCTTCGTTTACAAATGAAATTGTGCCTTTGTTCGCATCTCTCAAGTTCACTTGTCCTTGGATATTGTTTTCCCAAGTTGGTGCATTTGAGTCTTCAAAGTCTGCCATGAATACTTTAGCACCTGAGTTTAACGCATTGATAATCATTTTTCTATCAACTGGTCCTGTAATTTCTACTCTACGGTCTTGGATATCAGCAGGACAAGGCGCAACAGTCCATTCTGTTTCTCTGATTTCTTTTGTTTCTGGTAAAAAATCAGGTAATTCTCCTGCGTCTAATCTTACTTGTCTGTCTACTCTTTTTTGCAAGAGTTCAAGTCTTCTGCTGTTATATTTTCTTTGTAATTTAACAAAAAATGCTAATGCTTCAGGTGTGATAATTTCTGCCCATTCTGGTTTGTATGCACCTTTAATTTCTACACCTTCTAAAGTTGGATATTGTGCCATGATTTTATTTATTTTTTACGAAGATAATGAATTTATCATGTTTATCAAAACTTGAAGATGTTAAGTGAGTTTTAAACTTGGAAAGATTATAAAATACTATTTTATATTAAGTTTTTGTGGATTTTGACGTGCATCCCAAAATAAGTAAATGATTAATACATTACCTTCTATTTTGAATAACATTATAATTTGTTTGGAAACTAATGCACGCTGTGCATCTATGAATGGCGATACTGGAAAGCTTTTTGGAAATTTTTGTATTCTTTGAATTGTAAGTTGAATGTTAGATATAAATTTATCAATTACATTTTGATTCCAATGTATTCTTAAGTATTCAATAATTTCATCTAAAGATTGTTCTGCTTCTTCAGTAATAATTACTTTCATACTAAATATTTGCTGATAATAGTATTGAATTCTTTTGTGTTATTTTCTTTTGCTTGTTGAATGCTTTTTTGAAGCCTTTTTTTTACTGATTCAGGCATGTCATTGTACCAATTTTCATTTGGATTTAATTCATTTTTCAAAAATGCTTCATAGTTTTGTAAGACTTCCTCATCTTCAATCTTATCAATCAATAAATGCAATTTATCTTTTAAAATTTTTATGTCTGACATATTTAAAATTAAATCTATTTTTTCAAATATACAATAGAAAATACTATTTTATGATTAGTTTGAAACAGATTTCTTTTAATATTTTTGGCGCATGAGTATAGATAAATTTGTTTTGTATTGGATAATTTTTGGAATCATATTGTTTCCTGTTCAATTTTTTATTTCTGCACCTTATGGCCGTCATACTAATAAATCATTTGGATTACTAATTCCAAATAAAATAGGTTGGTTTTTTATGGAATCTTGGGCATTGCTCACTTTTATAATTGTGTATGCAAAGTATTTTAATACAAATATGTATTCCTTGTTTTTTGGTGCAGTTTATGCTTTGCATTATGTAAATAGAGGAATTATCTATCCATTGCGAACAAAAACTGATGGAAAGAAAATTCCGTTGTCTGTTTCATTATCTGCTATGTTGTTTAATTCTGTGAATGCTGCCTTAAATGCATATTTTTTAGGTGTGATTTGCAAATACGCTGATAATTATTTTTTGAAATGGAATTTTATTGTAGGATTGGTGCTTTTTGTTCTTGGTATTTATATTAATAATAAATCTGATAATATGTTGATTGCCTTGCGTAAGCCTGGAGAAACTGGTTATAAAATTCCTAATGGTTTTTTGTTTAAGTATATTTCTTGTCCAAATTTATTTGGAGAAATGGTGGAGTGGTTAGGTTATGCATTAATGACGTTCAATTTAGCTTCTTTATCATTTTTTATTTGGACTGTTGCCAATTTATTGCCACGTGCATATCATCATCATAAATGGTATTTAGAGCATTTTAAAGATTATCCTAAAGAAAGAAAAGCGGTGTTTCCTTTTGTTTTTTAGTTTGCAATGGAATAAAAAATAACAGCCATTTCAAGAATGAAATGGTCGCAACATTAAAACAAACAAACAATATCTATGCCTTTTGCATAAACAGGATAATTACTTCTTATTTTTTATTTGATAAGATTGACTTTTTGAACTTTTTTGCATGAATTTTATTTCATCAACACTCATGCTTTCTGCTTCTTTTACACGAGAATCATAGTTTAAGTTCACATCATTTAATTTTTGTAACTCTTCTGATTTTTCAACTAATCCTTTTTTTGTAGAAAGATAGGTCTTGTTGGTTTCCATTATTTTCTTAGCTTCTTCGTAGTTGCCTTTATCTACTTCTCTCATTGCATTTTCAAGATTTTCATTTGCCTCAAATAGTGTAATTTGTTGATGGATTTTTTCTTGGTTGCTAGCTATGTATAATTTGTTGTTTTCTGTAAATTGTTGTGCTATAGTGATGTTTAAGTTTTCATTTTTAAATGATGTTGCATCATCATAAGCTACTTTTGCTGTAAACGAAATAGGATTGGTTGCGTTGTTTGTAATTTTGTATTTAATCAATATTCCTTTTACTTCTTCTGAAAAAACATCTCTGAAATTCACTTTCAATGTGTTGCCCGTTTTTTCGTATTTGTAACCATATACTTTTTGTATTTCTACATTTGCTGGAATTTGAATTTCTAAAGAAACATTTTGTGCAACTACAGTCATTAAACCTTTCAGTTCTTTTTCAAAAATACTTGGAATTTTATCTGGAGAATCTATGAAATAATAATTTCCTGTACCTTGCTCAGCCATCGATGTCATTAAGTCTTCGTTGTAATCATTGCCAACGCCAAATGTTGAAAGTGAAATGCCATCTTCTTTATTTTTTGTAGATACAATTTTCTGAATTTGGATAGGATCTGTAATGCCTTCGTTAGCTAAACCATCAGATAATAAAAGTACTCTGTTGATGTATCCTTGTTTGAAATTTGATTTTACTTCGGCATATCCTTTTAACATTCCACCAGTAAGGTTGGTAGAGCCTCTGTCTGTAATTGTATTTATTTTATTTTTTATTAATTGTTTATTTTCAACTTTTGTAGCAGCTTGTAATACTTCTACTTCGTCATCATAAATTATTATAGATACAATATCATCTTTTGTTAAGTTATCAATCACAAATTTTGCTGCATCTTTTACATATCTAATTTTATCGCCACTCATAGAGCCACTTCTATCTATTACTAAAGAAATATTTAGTGGTAATCTTTTATTGTTTTCGTTTACAAATTTATCTGCTTTCACTTCAGTATAGAAAAAACCTTCTTTTTGGTCATTCATATAGTAGTCGTTTTGGAATCCTGCGCCTAAGTTTATTTTGCCTTTTTTTGTTTCAGCAAAGTTTTTTCCGTTGTACACTAAACTATCAGATACAGTAGTATTTACCGTAACTTTATTTTGTTCATCATTGTTGTCTGGTGTTTGCCTTGTTGTGCTAGATTTTTTTGCGCTTAATGTAAAAAACATTAATGCTGTTGCGATAATACTTAAGAATAAAAAATTTGATTTCTTCATTGTGATATTTTATGTTCCAATATTGCACATAAAATATTTGTGTAACAAATTAATTAACATCTCTTGAGTTAATATGTGTTATATTTTAATTTTATTAACTGTTTTTTTGAATAACACGTTGAACAAAAGAATAAAATGCTTTTTACGCATCTAATTCTCCTGCAATTACATTCATACTACTCATGGTAAGTATGGCATCACTTAGCATACCACCTTTTATCATTTCTGTATATGCTTGGTAGTATATAAAGCATGGCCTCCTGATGTGAAAACGATAAGGTGTTCTTCCACCATCAGAAATAATATAGTAACCAAGTTCTCCGTTTCCACCTTCTACGCTATGGTAAACTTCGCCTTTAGGTATATTCATTTCGCCCATTACAATTTTGAAATGATAGATTAAAGCTTCCATTTTACTATATACATCAGTTTTTGGTGGTAAGAAAAACTCTGGTAAATCTGCATGCACAGCACCATCTGGTAGGTTTTTTATGGCTTGTTCTATGATAGAATAGCTTTGCCACATTTCTTCCATACGCACCATGTATCTGTCATATGTATCGCCTGATGTGCCTACTGGAATATCAAATTTAAAATCTTCATATGAAGAATATGGATTGGCTACACGTACATCATAATCAACACCAGCTGCTCTTAGATTTGGTCCTGTAAAGCCATAATCTAAAGCCATTTCTGCTGAAATTGAACCTACACCAATTGTTCTATCCATGAAAATTCTATTTCTATCTACTAGTTTTTGAAATTCTTTTAGATGTTTTGGAAATTCTTTAATAAAAGTGTGAATTCGATTCCAAGTTTCATCAGAAAAGTCTTGTGCTAATCCACCAATTCTTCCAAGATTTGTTGTAAGTCTTGCACCACAGATTGATTCAAAAATTTCGTATATTTTTTCTCTTGATTGAAATAAATGTAAAAAGCCAGTCATGGCACCAGTATCTACAGCAATTACAGTGTCACACACAATATGGTCTGCAATACGTGATAGCTCCATAATAATTACACGTAAGTATTGTGCTTTTTTTGGTATTTCTGCTTTGATTAATTTTTCTACAGTCATAAACCAGCCTAAATTATTGATAGGTGATGAGCAATAGTTTAGTCTGTCTGTTATTGTATTGATTTGATTGTATGGTCTACGTTCTCCAAGTTTTTCGAAAGCTCTGTGTATGTATCCTATTGTTGGTACAGCATCAATGATTCTTTCGCCATCTAGTGTAAGAATATTTTGAAAAATTCCGTGTGTTGCTGGATGTGTTGGTCCTAAATTTAATTTAGTATAATTGTGTTTTTCTTCTTTTATGGTATTGTCGATATCGTAATTCATATTCTTAAATAATTATTTTATCTTCCAAACATTTTATCATCCTTGTCATCGCGTTGTAAGTCTTCGAGTGGATATTCTTTACGCAAAGGAAAATAGTTCATTTCGTCCATATTTAATATTCTACATAAATTTGGATGTCCAACAAAATTAAATCCAAAGAAATCGTATTCTTGTCTTTCCATCCAATTTGCAGTTTTCCATAAGTCCGTAACTGTTTGTATGTTTAAATCAGATTTTGGCATAAATGCTTTAATTCTAATTCTCCAATTTTTAGGCATATTATGTAATTGGTACATAATGCCAAATTCTTGCTCGTAAGAATTGTCTGGAAAATGTGTACCACACATGGTAGTTAAAAAATGAAAGTTTAATTCCGTATCTGTTCTTAATAATTGTAATACGTTTTTTAGATATTCTTTTTTTATTATAATATTAGAAAAGTCGTATGCTTGCTCAGTAGCAATAATGGCATCAGGAAGTGAGTTGTTTATTTTTTGTTGTATTAGTTCTATCATAATCGAATATTATTCTATTCCATATTTTGCTAACATGTCTTTGTATTCTTGTGTATCTCTTCTTCTTATAGATTCAGATTCTGCAATTTTTTGTATTTGTAAGATGCCATCTAGTACTTGTTCTGGACGTGGTGGGCAACCTGAAATGTACACATCGACTGGAATAATTCTATCAATGCCTTGTAATACACTGTATGTATCGAAAATGCCTCCACTGCTTGCACACGCCCATGCATAATACCCATTTTGGTTCTGCCATCTGCTCATATACTTGTCTAAGTACTGGTGCTAATTTCTTAGAAATTGTTCCCATTACCATCAATAAATCTGCTTGACGTGGTGAGAAAGAAAGTCTTTCTGAACCAAATCTTGATAAATCGTAGGTTGAAGCCATTGTTGCCATAAATTCTATACCACAACAAGAAGTTGCAAATGGTAATGGCCAAAGTGAATTTTTTCTTGCCATACCTACAACTTTATCTAATTGTGTGGCAAAGAAACCTTCACCTTCTAACCCAACTGGTTTGTGTGTGATGTCTATGTCTACTGAAGTTGAACTCATTTTAAATTGTTTAATTTATTCTATATGATGAAGAAATTAAATTTATTCCCATTTTAAAGCACCTTTTTTGTAAATGTATAAGAAGCCAACTAGGAAAAAACCAATAAATATAAACATCTCAATCAAGCCATATAAGCCTAATTTTTTGAAATTTACTGCCCATGGGTACATAAAGATAACCTCAACATCAAATAATACAAATAAAATAGCAACTAAGAAATATTTAATAGAAAATGGTAGCCTTGCATTCCCTTGAACTTCAATTCCACATTCAAAAGTATCTAATTTTATTTTTGATTTCTTTTTAGGACCAAGTAGGTGCGTTGCAATCATTGTGGTTGCAATAAACCCTAAAGCTACGATAAGCATAAATATTATTGGCAAATATTCTTGCATACTTTTTTGTACAAATATAGCAATTTCTATAAGAAATTGAGTTATATTCTTGTTATATTATTTCTGATTTTTAATTATGGAGCAAGTCGTTGCTTAGTCCATAAATTTTCTTCATAGATATATTCAATTCTATCATGTAGTCTGTTTTCTCTACCTTGCCAAAATTCAAAAAGATATGGTATGAGTATATAGCCACCCCAATTTGTAGGAAATGGAAATTTTATTTGACTATATTTTGCTTGGTATTGTTCATACAAATCATCTAAATATTTCCGATTTGGTATCTTTTTACTTTGTGGTGATACAGATGCTGCTAGTTGGCTACCTTGAGGTCTGGAATAAAAATATTTTTTACTTTTTTCTACATCATACTTTTCTATCACACCTTCAATACGCACTTGTCTTTCATGCTCTCGCCACCAAAATACAACAGCAGCATGGTTGTTCTCAGAAAGTTGTATGCCCTTTTTGCTTTCATAATTTGTATAAAATACAAAACCTTTATCTGTGATTTCTTTTAAAAGTACTGTTCTTACTGATGGCATGCCATTTTTTCCTACAGTAGCTATTTGCATTCCATTTGGTTCAAAAAGTTTATCAGTTAATGCTTGATTGAGCCAAGTTTGAAATTGATTGAATGGATTGCTATCACAATCATTTATGTCTAGTGTTCCAAGTTTATAGTTTTCCCTTAAATTACTAAGATTTCTGTTTGGCATGGTGTTTTATTTTTTGTAATCTAATTAATCATTGTTACAATGATTAATTAGAATGTTATCCTTCGTCATAATTTATTACAACATCATCTGATGTTGGATGTGATTGGCATGTAAGTACAAATCCTTCATCTATTTCTTCTTGTGTTAGTGGTTCATCATCATCCATAATGACTGTGCCTTGTACTAATAGTGCTTTGCAGCTGCAACATGCTGCTACTCTACATGCATGTGGTGGATCTAGATTTGCATCTATTGCAGCATCTAGTATTGTTTGGTCGTCATGTACTGTGATGGTGTGATTCTTTCCGTCTAAGATAATTTTTACATTTTTTGCCATGTGCTATAAATTACTACTGCAATATACTATTTGTTTGTTATTTGAAGAAAATTTGCAGTATTATTTATCTGATGTTAAAATCTTTGATAGGATATTGTTTTGCTGGCATATCCGCCCCAAATTCCCATTCCACCTACAATATTGCTCTTGATTACCACAAAAGAGCCAAATGGATTCCCTTGGCTATTTCTATTGCTTTCCAATGTACGCCAAAAATCATAATGAGCTTTGTCAATAATAGATAGTTTTATAAATAAAGTAGAATCATTTTGATTCCAATAGCCATCTGTTTCATCGAAATTTTGTCCATTTTGAAATCCAAAATTATACCCTTTTGGAATAAATATTTTAAATTGTTTGCCATTGAAGAAAGCATCATCAAATACTGAACTTTGTGCTACTAACCATGGTTCATTATCAACTTTTGTAAAATATCTATAATAATCTGTAGTGCTACTGTCATACAAAATGCCAGTTACTTGAAATAGATCAGGAAATTTAGATGGGTTTGGATGAGTTTCTAACCAAAGTGTATCAAAATTTTTGGTATAATTTGGAATAGTTGTAACACTTGTTAATGTTTTGTCTTCAACTTTTATATTTAAATTATATTTTTTCCCTAATTCTCCAATAAATATGTTTTCTTCATCGAATGGAACTGTGTAAATGCTAATATTTTGTGGTAGATTTCCTTCAAATTTACTTATATCGATACCGAATCTGTGTGCTAGCTGTGTTTGGAAAGTATCTGGAATTTCATCGAAATTTGTACTGTTGTATTCTTTTAGCTTTACAGAATCTGTTCCTGTACTTACCCAAATTTCGGCACCACTAATTATAAAGTTTGATAAGTCGCCAACATTTAAATCTTTGTAAATAGAAAAAGTTCTTGTAAGTAATAAGTATGGTGGGAAATCATTTTCAATTTTACCATCTACAACAATGTCTTCTTTATCTACATCAATATTTAAGTCTATTTCTTTTTCGCAAGATAAAGAGATAATAAAAATAACTAATAAATATATTATTTTTCTCATATTTTAAAATTTAAAATTCCAAGTGAATGATGGTATAATTGGGAATAATGATACACTAACTGTTTTTGCACTTGTACTTGCATTTTCAAGTTTATAATATATAAAGTATGTGTTTTTTCTACTATATACGTTGTAAATTGAGAAGTTGTAACTAGATTGCCATCTTCTGTTTGGTTTTCTTTTTTTAATAGGTGTGTAGTTTAATGATAAATCTAATCTGTGATATGCTGGAATTCTATAAGAATTTCTCTTACCATAAATAAAAGCAAACGCACCTTCTATATTCATCATTCTCTCAATTGGCGTAAATGCATTGCCTGTTGCGTATACAAATGTTGTGCCTAGTTGCCATTCTTTATTTAGGTTGTAGGCAAGATTGATTGATAAATCATGTGGTCTATCAAATTTTGCAACAAATACTTTTCCATCATTAAGTTCGCTAAATTTTCTATCACTTCTTGAAATTGTATAACCTATCCAACCATTTAGCTTGCCTTTGTTTTTTCTGATAAAAAATTCTGCACCGTATGCTTTTCCTGTTCCAAATACATAGCTTTTTTCAGGATCTTGATTTAATTCATTTACATAATATTCAGAATATTCTATTTGGTTGAATAGATGTTTGTAATATACTTCTACAGATGTTTCAAACATATTGTCTTTAAAATTTCTAAAATATCCAACACTTAGTTGCAATGCTTGTTGTGGTTTTACATTTGCAGAACTTTGTACCCAAACATCTGTTGGTAGTGTGCTATTGGAATTGGAAACTAAATGTATGTATTGATAGTTAAAACTTAGTCCAGCTTTGAGTGAGCTAAATTTATCTAGATTGTAACGCATGGCTATTCTTGGCTCTGCACCAACATATGGTTTTATTCCTTTTCCTTTTGCATACTTAATGGTGTCTGTTCCATAGTTTTCTTGATATGGTCCAGTGTGATGGAAATAACTTAATCTAAAGCCAATATCTAATTTTACTTTTTCAGTGATATTCCATTCATGTTGTACATACCAAGCCATTTCATGGCTGTATTTTTTAAATACATTGTTTGTTTCAAAAGTAGTTGTGTCAGATTGTGCGGATGCAATGGTTGGTGTCATTTTGTGATGAGTGTATATGTACCCAAATTTTAGTAGATGTTTATTATTGATGAAGTAATCAAAGTCTACTTTTGCGTTAAAATCTCTAACGCCAGAATTTACATCAAACCCAAAGTCTAGTTGTTTTCCTGTGAATTGAAATTTATAATCATTAAAAATGAAAGATGCATTCATGAATAATTTTGAGTTAATAACATGATTGTATCTTGCTGTTGCTGTAATATTACCCCATGGAATTTTTACATAAGTTTGATTTGCAGATGAATTATATACAAAAACATCTCTACCAAAATATCCACTGATGTATAATTTGCTTTTGTCTGAGAAAATATAATTTGCTTTTACATTAAGGTCATAAAAGAAATAATTTGTTCCAGCAAAATCTGTTTTTTAAGTGCTGGCTGTGCAATATCAAATGCATATGTTCTTCTTCCTGAAATTAGAAATGAACTTTTGTTTTTTTGAATAGGTGCTTGTAATGTAAGTCTTGAACTTATGATGCCTATTCCACCTTCCATTTGGAATTTTTTATTGTTTCCTTCTTTCATTTGCACATCAATTACAGAAGATAAACGACCACCATAATTTGCTGGCATAGTACCTTTTACTAAAGTTACATTTTTAATTGCATCAGTATTGAAGACAGAAAAGAAACCAAATAGATGTCCTGGGTTGTAGACAATTGCATCATCTAGTAATACTAAATTTTGGTCTGGACCACCACCGCGCACATAAATTCCAGAATTTCCTTCTCCTGCTGCTTGTACACCTGGCATCAGCTGTAATGCTTTGATTACATCTACTTCGCCCATAAATGCTGGAATAGATTTTATTCTCTCTGCGGATAATTCTACAGTTCCCAATTTGGTACTTTTTACATTTTCATCTTTTCTTTCAGATGTAATGATGACTTCTTGTAGAATATTAGATTCTTCTGCAACCTCAAAATTAAGCACTGTGTTTTTTGTTAGATTTATCTTTTTGATTTGTGTATTATAACCTATGTATGATGTAGCAATTTCAATATCACCACTGTCTACTTCTAATGAATAATAGCCATATAAATTTGTAACTGTACTTTCGGTAACATTATTTGCTAAGTATACTGTAGCACCAATAAGTGCTTCGCCGTTTTTTGCATCTTTAATATATCCACTAATTGTAAATTTCTGTTGTGCAGATATATTGGAAATGCATAAAGTTAATAGTAAAATAGAAAAAATATTTTTCATACGTAATTGACAAAAATACAATATTGAATGATAATAGATAAGTTTTTGTGTATTACTGCTTTATTACTTTTTTTGTTATAGTATTTTGCTCTGTAATTATTTGCAATAAATAGACATTGCTTTCTAAGTTATCTAAAACAATTGTTTTGAATTTTTGTTCATCTACAGCTAACCTATCTATAAGTCTTCCAGTTGTTGTATATATGTTTATTTCCTTAATATTATTGTTAGATGATATGTTTATTTTATCAGAAAATATAGTAGGGAAGACTTTTATTTCATTATCTATATTATAATCTATTTTAGTCATTTCTGCTAATGATTTATATGCTTTTTCAAAATCTGGAATACCATAACCTAGTCTTTTGTTATCTGTATTTGGATAAAGATGTGCACTTTGTTCAATTGCTGTTTTTATTTCCCAATTTGTTTTTTCTGGAAACGCTTGCCACAAGCATGCTGTAAGTCCTGCAATAACTGGTGTTGAGTAAGATGTTCCATTGCCAGAACTTATAGTATTTGCACTATTCAAATATTGAGTTGCAGTGCCCATTGCAACCACATTTGGTTTTACTTTTGTAGTATTTTCAAATTGGTAGCTAGTGAAGCTAGATGTATCACCGTTTGCATCTACTGCACCAATTGTAAATGCACTGTCTGCATCAGCTGGTGTGCCTAAATATTTCCATGTTTTATTTCCTTCGTTTCCAGCTGATACACAAACTATCATTCCTTTTGATGCTGCAATGTTCACCGCTTTAGCCGCAATTGTTGTTTTACCATCAAGTTCAGCATAGGTGTGATTGTTTGTACCATCATCAAAACCTTCTGTATAACCTAATGAAATACTTGCAACATGTACACCACTATCATATGCTGCTTCTAGTGCCTGACTAAGTAATATTTCTTCTGTTTGTCCTTCTATTGCATCAACTTCTGTTCTGAAAAGATAGAACGATGCTTTTGGAGCAGAACCTGAAAAATTAGACAACAAACCACCAATAATACTAAAGCAATTGCTACCATGATTTGAACCAGAACTGTGATAGACATTGTCACTGTTTGTGTAAAAATTATATGTACCCAATAGTCTATTTTCGTTGTATATGTGTTGTAAACCTTCAATGATATTTGTATTTGGGAATCCATTGTCAATGACTGCAATTTTCATTCCTTGAGCTTTGTAATTTAGATTCTGAATATAGTTACCTTTTACTTGTAATATTTGTTGATTATAAATTGTATCAATATTAGTTTCTTGGTTTTCTTCTGTTTTGCTTAATTCTTCTGTCTCAAATTTTGAATAGTTTGTATTTGTTCTTTGCGGATTATTAATACATCCAAAATCTACTTTTTCAACAAAATCTAATTGTTTGATGCTATTTATTTTTTCTACATCATTGTAAATAAAAATTGCAGCATTTAACCATCTTGATGAATTTTTATATTCTAATCCAATAGATTCAATTTTTTGAATGTTGTTTTTATTGACTGGCGCATCTAAACTTATATTTTTATTTTCTTTATCTTTAAAAAAGACTAATGCTAAGTTTGAGCATTCTGAAAAAGTATGAAAGTAACAAAAAATAGTACAAATGATAAATAGACTATTCTTTACCATATTGCATTGCTTCTAATTTTAAGTAAAATCCTAATCTGCCTTTATCAATCCAAGGTAATGACTGGTCAGTATTTGGGTCTTTAGCAATTACATTCCATCTTTCTAAATATACTAAGCCAATATTTTTAGCATATCTTTCTGTAAGTTTATACAAATTTATAGCACTTGAGTCTATCAGATTTGTGGTGGTAAGTGTTGAATCAAAACTTTTAAAACTATTACTGTAATTAACATCTTTTGATGTTACAATTGCTTTACTATTAATGATATTTAATGATGTATCTAAAGTAAAAATATAAGGTATTTTTTGTGTAATATATTTGTTTGGGTTCCATTGTGTACCTAATTGGTTTGGAAAGATAAGTTTGATATATCTCAGATTATCTTCAACTCTTTCAATTGTGGTTTTTGTTGGTACGATGTAGTGAATTTTTTCAACGCCCCAATTTTGAGTTGTATCATATCGCATTTGAACACTTATTTCATATCTAAGTCTATTCAAATTATCTCTTGATGTGTCTTTGATTGTTTCTTTAAGATAGAATGAACTACTTCTTTTTACTTGAGCGAAAAAATAATTATAGATAATTGAATCACCTTTGTAAATGATATAATTGCCAATTTCTAATGGAAGTAAATTGTATTCATAATTAAATGTTACTGTTTCAGTTTCTTTTTTGCATGAGAATAATAATGCACAAAAAATAACTATAGTACAAGAAAATAATTTCATATCTAAATTTACAATAAAGATGTGAATTTTATTAATTTCGTTGTATTAAAATTTAATAATATTTCTATATGCCTACTTTAAAAGATGAATTTAAACCTATACAAATTGTACATATGGCACTTTGTGCAGGTTTGTTTTTTATTATAATTCTATTGAAATATATATCAGACAAACAAAAAATAACATCTGATGATGATAGTTTTATACATTACATTGGCGTAGGTATTGGCGTAATTTCAATCGTAGGTTCAAGAATACTTTTTATGAACAGTATTCAACAAGCAAAAGTAACATCAGATTTTCGTTCTAAAATTAATTTTTATAGAACGGCAATAATCCAACAGTCTGCAATGTTGGAAGGTGCAGGAATGATAAATATTATATTATATTTTATTTTTGGAAATGAGTTGAACTTTGCTTTCAGCTTAGCAATTTTATTCTTAATGATTTTTAGAAGACCAACCATAGAAAATATGATAAAATTTACCGTTGATGAATATTCAAATCAACAAAAAATCAATGAAAATACTATTGTAGATTAAAAAAATATCTAATCATTTATTAGTATAAAGGAAAGTCTTCTGTAAATTGGTTGACTTTCTTTTTTATATCTAATAATAAATCTGTATTGTCTTTATTCTGTAAGATTTCATCAATCCAATCTACAATTTGCTCACAATCTTGTTCTTTAAATTGTCTTGTTGTAATAGCTGCTGTTCCTACTCTTATTCCAGATGTAACAAATGGTGATTTGTCATCAAAAGGCACCATATTTTTATTTACAGTAATATCTGCAACACCCAATGCAAATTCTGCTTCTTTTCCAGTAATGTTTTTATTTCTTAAATCAATCAACATTAAATGATTTGAAGTACCACCAGATATTATTTGGTAGCCTTTGCTTAAAAATGCATTTGCCATTGCTTGTGCATTGTTGATGACTTGTGTTGTGTAATCTGAGAAATCACTTGTTAGTGCTTCGCCAAAAGCTACCGCTTTTGCAGCAATTACATGCTCCAATGGTCCACCTTGCATACCTGGAAAAACACCAGAGTTTAATACTTGTGACATCATTTTTAATTCACCTTTTGGTGTTTTTTCTCCAAATGGATTTTCAAAATCTTTGCCCAACATAATTATTCCACCTCTTGGTCCACGCAATGTTTTATGTGTTGTAGATGTAACAATATGGCAATGTGGTATTGGGTCATTTAGTTTTTTTGTAGCAATTAATCCAGCTGGATGTGCAATATCTGCCATAAGTAATGCACCTACTTTGTCTGCAATTGCTCTAAATCTTGCATAATCCCAATCTCTTGCATATGCAGACGCACCACAAACAATTAGTTTTGGTTTGTTGGCAACTGCCAATGCTTCAACTTTATCCATATTTATTAATCCAGAATCTTGCTCAACGCCATAAAAAACTGGATTAAAGAATTTGCCAGAGAAATTTACAGGTGAACCGTGAGATAAATGCCCACCATGAGATAAATCGAAGCCTAAAATAGTATCTCCAGGTTTTAAACATGCTAAAAATACTGCAGCATTTGCTTGTGCACCAGAGTGTGGTTGTACATTGGCGTATTCTGCACCAAATAATTGACAAAGTCTGTCTATGGCAATTTGCTCTATTTGATCTACAACTTCGCAACCACCATAGTATCTTTTTCCTGGATATCCTTCTGCATATTTATTAGTTAAGCAAGTACCCATTGCTTCCATTACTTGTTTAGATGTAAAGTTTTCAGATGCAATAAGTTCTATACCACTTGTTTGTCTGTGCAATTCATCGTTTATTAGGCTAAATATTTTTTTATCTCTTTCCATAAAAGTATTAATTCAGTGTAAAAATAAAAATTACTTTGAATGAATGAAAAAAACTTAACAGAATTAAACAAAAAGCAACACTAATAAATATTTTACACAGATTTTAAATTAAATCATTAAAAAGATTAAAAAATAATTGTATCTTCGCATTCCATTCTGAAAATGATAGAATGATATTAATCAAATAAACAGAAAAAAGTAGAGGATATGCCAAAGGTAAAAACAAATTCTAGTGCTAAAAAACGTTTTAAAGTAACAGGTTCTGGTAAAATTAAAAGAGCAAAAGCATACAAAAGACATATTTTAACTAAAAAAAGCACTAAGCGTAAAAAGAGATTAACACACGCTGGTTTAGTACATACATCAGATATGAACAATGCTAAGAAGTTATTAGTATTGTCATAATACAAACAATTTAATAGTATAAGGTAGGGCAAGCACCGATGACTATTTGTGAATAATTATTATTAAAAAAATTAAAATTTAAAAGTCATGCCACGTTCAGTCAACTCAGTAGCAGCAAAAGCAAGAAAAAAGAAAGTCTACAAATTAGCCAAAGGCTATTTTGGTAGAAGAAAAAACGTTTGGACAGTAACTAAAAATGCTGTTGAAAAAGGTTTAACTTACGCATTCGTAGGTAGAAAATTAAAGAAAAGAGATTACAGAAGTTTATGGATAGTAAGAATTAACGCAGCTGTAAGAAATTATGGTATGTCATATTCTGTATTTATCAATAAATTAAGCAAAGCTGGTGTAGAAATTAATAGAAAAGCATTAGCAGATTTAGCTTTAAACCATCCAGAAGCTTTTGAAGCTGTGGTAAATAAAGTAAAATAATTGCCAAAAATTAATAAAAATTAAGACGTTTCATTTTGAAACGTCTTTTTTATTTGCACAGAAATCAATTATTTTTGGAATAAAATTTGCACATCTATCCAAGACTTAATTACATATTATGAAAGTAAAAAAATACATTAGCATACTCTTATTTATTATTGTTTGTCAGGTATCTGTCTTTGCAGCAGATAGAGTGTTTGATATTAAAATCCAAGTAAAAGGAATAAAAAACGATACAGCATTGTTGGCGTATTATTATGAAGCTAATAAATTTATTCAAGACTCAATATATTTTAATGATAAAGGAATTGCCTATATAAAAGGAAAGAAAGATTATGCAAATGGTGTTTATCTATTGGCTTTTCCAAAATTAGGATACAAAAGTTTTGATTTAATTATCAAAGAATCACAGTTTAGTATGACTACAGATACACTAAATTTTATAGCCAATATGAAGATTGTGAATAGTGCCGAAAATAAAGCATTATATGACGATGTTTCTGCTACAGTTTTGATAGGACAAAAAATGGATTCTTTGAGAAAGATATATAATACATTAAAAGAAACAGATTTGAACTATTTGCCAGTGAAAAACCAAATAGATAAACATGCAGATGAAATAAGAACACATAGACAGAAAATTATTACCAAATATCCAAATACATTGTACACATCATTATTAAGTATGATGTTGTCGCCAATAGTGCCAGAACAACAAAAAAATGGAAAAGAATGGAAGGATACAACAACAACAGTTAGTTATATAAAAGAAAATTATTTTAATATAATAGACTTTAAAGATTCTTCGTATGTGCGTTCGCCAATTCTAAAAACATTTGTTCATCAATATTTTGACCAATTCATCTATCCAGCACCAGATTCTTTAATTATTTATGTAGATAAATTAATTGATAAAGCATCTAATGGTTCACACTTAATGTATAGATATGTGTTGAATTTATTGTATGAAAAGTATTCTAAAAGCCAAGTAATGGGCTACGATAAAATATTTGTACACTTAGCAGAAAAGTACTACCTAAGTGGCAAAGCACCTTGGAGCGAAGAAGAAAATCTAAAGAAAATTAAAAGCTATGTAGAAGATATAAAACCAACATTATTAGGCAGTCCAGCACCAAATTTCTCATTCAAAGATTCAAATTTAGTAGATTTGAATTTCCATACATTATTGGATAAAAATAGATACACAGTTTTAGTGTTTTGGAACTCAGATTGTGGACATTGCCAAAAAGAAATTCCATTGTTAAAAAGTGTTTATGATACACTCAAAAACTTAGATGTACTAGTAGTTTAAATATCTACAGAACAAACAGATACAACATTTAAAAAGTTTGTAAAAGCAAATTGTCATCAAGATTGGGTAACAGGTTGGGATCCAAATGGAACAAGTGCATTTAGAAGAGAATATAATGTAGTAACAACACCACGAATATTTATTATAGATAGAAAAGAGAAAAAGTTAAGAGCTAAAAATCTTCCAACAAATGATATATATGGTTATATTCAATTTCTTATTAGAAATGAGGAGAAATAAGCAAGAAATGCACTTTGTTTAGATAGGGTAGTGCGTTCAATGTAAAATTTATATTAATATATTAATTGTTCAAAAAAAAATGCTACCTTTGCAACCTTAAATTAATTTATTATATGAACAATTACGAAACGGTTTTTATTACAACGCCCGTACTTTCTAAAGAAGAGTACACAAGAACCGTAAAGAAGTACACCGACTTCATTGAAAAAAACGGCGGCGAGCTTGTAAGCAAAGAAGATTGGGGAATTAAGCAATTAGCTTATCCAATCCAAAAGAAAACAACAGGGTTTTACACTTTGTTAGATTTTAAACTTGACCCACTTTTGGTGAAAAAGTTTGAAGTTGAATTTAGAAGAGATGAAAATGTAATGCGTTTTCTAACTACTAAATTAGACAAACATGCATTGGCTTATTCAGTGCAAAGAAGAGAAAAACATAGTAACAAAACTCAAAAAACGGAGGCTTAATCATGGCAACACAAGACGAAATTAAATTTTTGAATGCTCCAAAATTAGGAGAACAAAAGAAAAAATACTGTCGATTTCAAAAAAATGGGCATTAAATATATCGATTACAAAGATCCAGATTTCTTGTTGAGATTTGTAAATGATCAAGGTAAACTACTTCCACGTAGAATTACTGGAAACTCATTAAAATTCCAAAGAAAAATATCTCAGGCTGTAAAAAAAGCAAGACATTTAGCTTTATTACCTTACGTAACAGACTTATTAAAATAAATAGCCATGGAAATTATATTATTACAAGATGTTGACAAATTAGGGTTGAAATTTGACGTAGTGAACGTAAAACCTGGCTACGGAAGAAACTATTTAATACCTAAAGGTTTAGCTAAAGTGGCTAACACATCAAATAAAAAACATTTAGAAGAAATACTAAAACAACGCTCTGCTAAGATTGCTAAATTGACTGAAGAAATGAAGCAATTAGCTGAAAAATTAGTTGCATCTAAAATTACAGTTGGTGCAAAAGCTGGTACTAGCGGAAAATTGTTTGGTAGTGTTACTAATATCCAAGTTTCTGATGCACTTAAAAATCAATTTAATTTAGAAGTTGATAGAAAGAAAATCCAAATACTTGGTGAAGTAAAAGAATTAGGTACATACAAAGCAAACGTAAGTTTGTACAAAGAAATTATGGCTGAAATTCAATTTGAAGTTGTTGCTGAATAATATTTCAGTACCTAAATAAATGAAAGCTCTACATTTTGTAGAGCTTTTTTTATGTCATTGACATTTTCAGAGAATAGTTATACATTTAAGTACATGCTTGAAAACAAAATTCTCAAAAAAATAAAATCACTCAATCCAGAAAAAGATTATTGGGAGATTGTACAACTTTCAATTTGGTACGAGTTTCCTTGGGATTACAATAGAGCATTAGAATTGGCATTGTACAAAACATTTGCAGTACCATCAATATCCAAAATATTATTTCAATCTAAAGAATTTGAACATCATACACAAAAAAGATATGACGATACAGATATTTTATTAAGTAATATTATTGATTATGGTTTGAATCACAGAAAAGGGCAGGAGGCATTACAACGTATTAATTGGATACACTCAAGCTATAAAATATCTAACGAAGATTATTTATATGTATTAGCCACATTTGTTTTTGATACAGGCAATTGGATTAACAAATATGGCTATCGGAAATTGACTGCAAACGAAGAAATTGCTGGATTTAAAGTATGGCAAGAAATTGGCAAACAAATGAATATTAAAAATATTCCTGATACTATTGAAGAATTAGAAACTTACTATAATAACTATGAAAAAGAACATTTTATATACAACAAAACAAATGAGGCAATTGCAAAAGTAACTGAAGATTTGATGTTGGGTTGGTATTTGCCAAAATATATGTTTGATTTTGCTCGTCCAATTTTACATAGTGTCATGCAACCACATTTATTAAAAGCATTTCATTTTTCAGAACCACATCAATTGTTAAGACTTTTAGTAACTGTTGCACTAAAAATGCGAAGTATTGTTGCTAGCCTAAATCCAATACAAAAGCCATTTTATAGAAGCACAATGAGCAAATACAGGTACTACGAAAATGGTTACGAAATAAAAGATTTAGGACCAAATAAGTTGAAGAAAAATTGTCCATATCATGCTGTGCAAGAAAAATTAGCACATCTAAAAACTTAGTTTTTTTGTATTAATTGTAGCTTAGAAACAATAGAAAATTTGTTGTTTCGGATTGATTTTTCGTAGAAATAATTCCAAAGCTTGTTTCATGTCTTCATCAAGTTTGTATATGATGTTGTCTGTCCAATAGTTTAATACATCAAACGAATTTGTATTATATGATGCATATTGCTCAGCTAAAATATTTTTGTGTTGTATGCCATATTCAAGCGCATGATTAAATTCTAATAAAAAATCATTGTCTAATATTTTATTACTTACCCACGCAGCAAAAACAAAAGGTAAGCCAGTGTGTTGTTTCCAAGTATAAGATAAATCATAATTATAAACGTATTTATCAATAAGTTGTATACATCTATCGCCAATAACTACAGCAGCTTCATAGTTTTTTATATTGTTTTCATAGTTTGGATATGCTGGCAAAAATTGCACTTCTTTTTTCCAGTATTCTTTAAATAATATTTGTACCAACAAAACAGAAGTTCTTGATTGTTCGTCAAGATATACAGTTTGTATCTCGTCAATAGGTACATTAGCATACAAAGAGACCGTTTTTACATATCCATTAGCACCAATACAAAATGGCGAAATAATATGTGCATTGCTGAGTAATGGGATAATGGCAACAGGCACCAATCCAATATCTATTTTATTGTTTAATAAATGAATGGCACATTGTGCTGGATTGTCTTGTGATAACCTTATTTGATTTTGTATAGATGATGCTTGAATGCCGTATAAAAATGGCTTGGTATTTAGATATGATACAGCTGATATATGATATATTTTTTCTTCCACTATTAATAACCGTTACACTACCAACTGATATGCAATTTTAAATTAAATCTTCTATTGGTTAGATAATTTGGAATTGCCCATTGATTATTATCTATATCTTTTATCCATCTATAAGATAATGTATTGTATATTCCAATTATATTAAATACTTCAAAGCTTGTCCATATTTTATCGAATTTTGCGCCAAAGCTTTTGGTTTCTTTTGTACGTTTATCTCCATCAATTATTAAGTAAGAAAAGCCTATGTCTAATCTTCTATATGGTGGAATTTTAAGTACATCTTTATAGCGTTGTCTATCTGGTGGTCCAAATGGCAATCCAGTACCTACAACTAAATTGAAATGCACTTTAAAACTTTTATTCTTTACTAAATAATCTTGAAAATATAAGTTAAAAAATAATGTTTGGTCTGTTGGTCTTCTTATTTTTCCTGGATATACAATTTGCGAATCTATGTCACCACTATTATTTGTTGATGTTTTATAATAGAAATCATCATTCAAATTTTCTTTTGTACTTAAATAAGATATGCTTACCCAAGAATCTGTGCCTTTTACCAATTCTCCAAAAAATCTAACATCAACTCCAGTTGCATAACCAGTTGCATTGTTTTTTGCAAAGTATCTTATTCTTATGTCTTCAATTTCATATGGATTGAGCTGCCATAGATATTTGTAATATGCTTCTGTTGTAAGTTTAAAGTTTCTATTTCCCCAAGCTTTAAAAACATAATCAGCACCTAATACAATTTGAGCAGATTTTTGTGCCTTTACTTGTTTGTTGATATTGCCATCAAAATCTCTTAGTTCTCTGTAAAATGGTGCTTGTTGATACATACCTAATGATGCTCTTAAGGTAAGATCGGCTTTTATATTTGGTTTGTACACCATTTGCATTCTTGGCGAAACTAAAAACTCTTTATTCACATTCCAGAAATGATATCTTATGCCTGTTGTAATAAATAATTTTACAGAATCATCTCTGATATTCCATTTGTGTTGCACATAACCATGTGTTCTTACTGATTGTAACTCAATAGTTGATTTTAATCTATTTTGAATAGTTATATAATTTCCAGAATATGGTACTGCATATCCAGCTGAATCTATACGTGTCCATTCACTAAGCTTATCATTTATTTTTTCGTATTGTACAGTATTTCCAAACTCTAATAAATGTTTTTTAAAAGCTAATTTTCCGTTCCATGCAGTGTTGAACACAATAGCATCTAATTTGTTTCTTGCCCAATCTTGGAAAGTTCCAGCACCTAAATTTTCTTTTACATTGCCAAAATTATCTTTATTTGGGTCAATCTCAATTTCATCTAATGAATAATAACCAGTGATGTTGAATTGCTCTAATTCTTGCATCTTCCAAAATGCAGAATTTATCTTCATACTAAAAGTAGAATTTGGAACAAATTTGTATGCAATGCCAGCCATTGTATTGTTGAACTGTGAATTTTCGCCACCTTCAAAATCTACTAAAAAACGAATAAGTTTATCGAATGTTCCTGCTCTTGTTTCTTGCAAATCTGGCGTGAATTTGTATTTATTAAAAGCATGATAGGCTAAAATTTCAATATCATTTTTGTTGTTTGGTTTGTAATGGAAGTTACCTTGAACATCAAAGAAATTTGGATTGTATTCGCCTTTTGCATCCAACGTGCCTAATAAGTATGCGTTTGATTTATAACGAACACCAGTTAGAAATGTAAATTTTTCATTTTTTGTAATGCCTTCTATATGTGCATTTACACCTAATAAACTTGCCATCACACTACCTTTGAATGCAGTTGGTGTTTTATATTTTACATTTAAAACAGACGACATCTTATCGTTGTATTTTGCTTCGAAACCACCTGCAGAAAATGATAAACTTTCTACTAAATCTACATTGGCAAAACTCAAACCTTCTTGCTGTCCGCTTGATGTAAGAAATGTTTTATAAATTTCAAAATCATTGACATAAACTAAGTTTTCGTCATAATTGCCACCACGCACATTGTATTGTCCAGTAAGTTCGTTATTTGACTGTACACCAGCAAACGTTTTTACAATTGTGCCTATATCATTCGTTGGATTTGGAAAATATTCTGCACTTTTTGCATCAAGTTTTTGTTCTGTATTGCCTTTGCTTTTAGATACAATTTCAATAGAATCTATTTCATTAACATTAGATGTCATAAAAACATCTACTTCTTTTTCATTTTATTAGAAGAAAAAACTTTTATGGTTTGCAATGCAAATTGTATATGCTTGAATTCAACTTCACAAAAATTATCATCAAAATCTAATCTTAAGCTATATTCTCCATTTTCGTTTGTTGTTGTAGAATTGTTAGTTCCTTTTTGTATGATATTGACATTTGCAATTGGTAAATTCTCATTGTCGCGCACCAAACCTTTTATAGTAATTGTATGCTGAGCAAAAGTACTTAGAAATAAAATAATAAAACAATATGTGAAATTGAGTTTGAGCATGAATAGAATAAATTATATTGCTTTTAGGTTTGCAATGGTCTGTATTGGATTTTCTGAGTTAAATACTGCATTGCCTGCAACTAAAACATTGGCACCTGTGTCTATTAATTTTTTAGCATTGTGTAAGCTTACGCCTCCATCAATTTCTATTAATGCTTTGCTATTCTTTTGTTCAATTAATTGTTTTAATTCTGATATCTTATTGTAAGTATTTTCGATAAATGATTGTCCGCCAAAACCTGGATTTACACTCATCATACATACTAAATCAACTTCTGCAATTATTTCTCATAAAAAATGTATTGGTGTGTGAGGATTAATTGCTACGCCAGCTTTCATACCACATGATTTTATATGTTGTATAGTTCTGTGTAGATGTGTACACGCTTCTATGTGTACCGTAAGAATATCTGCGCCAGCATTTTTAAATTCTTGGATGTATTTTTGTGGTTCAACTATCATTAAGTGTACATCAAAAACCTTAGTAGATAGTTTTCGCATGGCATCTATAACTAAAAAACCAAAAGAAATATTTGGAACAAAAACACCATCCATCACATCAATATGAATGTATTCAGCATCACTCTGGTTGAGCATTTCAAAATCTTTGGCTAGGTTTGCAAAATTTGCAGATAAAACTGATGGTGCAATTATCGTTGAATTCATAGTTTCAAATATAAATGAATTTATTGGCTCATTTTTAATATTTCTTCAAATTCTTCTTTAGTAATGTCTATCACAGAGAGTCTGCCTTGCTTTATCATCTTGATTTCTTGTAGATTAGGATTTGCTTTTATCTGTGCTAAGCTCACTGATTTTTTTAATTTTTTAAATGGTGCAACATCAACACATACCCATCTTTCGTCATCAGATGTTGGGTCTTGATAAGCTGTCTTTACTATTTTCATGATGCCAACAACAGCTTTATCAATATTTGAGTGATAAAATAACGCTTTGTCACCAACTTTCATGGCTTTCATATTATTTCTTGCTGTATAATTGCGAACACCATCCCAATGTTCTTGTCCTTTTTGTACCAAATCATCGTAACTAAATACATCAGGCTCAGATTTCATTATCCAATATTGCATGTTATTCTATTAATTTTAAAATTTTAGTATATTTAATATAGTTGATACCTAATTGCTCAAATCTTTCAAAATCTTCTTTCATTTGTTGCTTCCAAGTAACTTCTGTATTGATATTTTCATTTTTATGCTTAATATAAATTCCTTTTGCTTCTTCGTATTTATTATTAAGTAATAGTGCATGTGCAAAATTAATTTTCACAGCTAAGTTATCTGGCATTTCGTTATTCAACTTAGTCATGATATTTAATGACTTGGTAAATTGTTTAGTATCTAAATATAAGATGCCTAAAAAATGCTGTAAATCTTTATCTTCTTTCTTAGTTTTGTATAGATTTTCTATTATGAATAATGCAGAATCATATTTTTTAAAATTGTATAATGCAATCGCTTTGTTATATTGATTAGTATAATCTTCCAAATTTACTTTTTCTGGATTTACACAAATATTGTAATTGTTTTTATAAATATTATTTTTTTCATCAATATTCAATTTATTGTATTCAGATACAGAATATTTTTCTTGCACTTTATCTAATACACATAAACAGTCTTCATTTATATTTTTATTTGATTTTGAATTAATGTTTTTGCAATTATTTAGAAATACAGTTTTATTATTCTCGTTCCAACCTCTTGAAACCATAAAATCTATTTTTGGAATAGCTTCAAACACCACAAAGCATTTTCAATCAAATTAGTATTTTCAATTACAATGTATAGTTTTTTTATATTCTTATAACATGGTTGTCCAAAATCCAGCACACTATATTGTTCAACAATTTTTTCACCTGAATAACAAATGTCACTTGTAGTATTCTTATTACTTATAAATGTATTTGCTTTTTGTTTGTCATTAAAAATATAATAATTACACTTACTTGTTCCACTAATACCAGAAAGAAGATTAATGCTACCACCAAATATTTTTGCAGGAGCATAAGGTACATTTCCTAAAATATCAGCCAAATTATTAGAAATATTTTTATTTATTTCTAAGATTGAAATTCTGTAAACCAATTCAAGAGTTCCATTAGGTATATTCATTTCTATTAACTTCTTCTCTCTAGCTGGCAATTCAAATTTTTGATAAAATTGTTTTGTCGTGTCCCAATATTGTTTGTTTTGTGCAAATAAAATGCCCACATTTAAGCATACAGCAAAGATCAAAATAATATGTTTTTGCATTGGATATACCATGATGTATAATTTTTTACAAGATAATGCAAATTAATTGATGTATATGCTAATATTATTTAAAAAAGAAGTACCTTTGCACTCGAAAAACAAATTATTTTATAACTAAATAAATCCAAACTCCATGATTTTTGATTTAGATATGATTAAAAAAGTGTATGCTGAGTTTCCAGCTAAGGTGGATAAAGCAAAAGCACAATTAAACAGACCATTAACTTTAGCAGAAAAAATCTTATTCGCACATCTACACGAATCTCAATCTTTAGAAGATTTTCAAAGAGGCACATCTTATGTAGATTTCGCACCAGACCGTGTAGCTATGCAAGATGCAACAGCACAGATGGCATTATTACAATTTATGCAAGCTGGTCGTAAAAAAGTTGCAGTTCCATCTACTGTACATGCTGACCACTTAATTCAAGCAAAAATTGGAGCAGATAAAGATTTACAAGATGCAATAAACACAAACAACGAAGTATATAACTTTTTAGCTTCAGTATCTAATAAATATGGCGTTGGTTTTTGGAAACCAGGTGCTGGTATTATTCACCAAGTAGTATTAGAAAATTATGCATTTCCTGGTGGAATGATGATTGGTACAGACTCACACACTGTAAATGCAGGTGGATTAGGTATGATTGCTATTGGTGTTGGTGGTGCAGATGCTGTGGATGTAATGGCAGGAATGCCTTGGGAACTAAAATGGCCAAAACTAATCGGTGTAAAATTAACAGGTAAATTAAGTGGATGGACTTCTCCTAAAGATGTTATCTTAAAAGTTGCTGGTATTTTAACTGTAAAAGGTGGTACTGGCTGTATAGTTGAATATTTTGGTGAAGGTGTTACAGCAATGTCATGTACAGGAAAAGGTACTATTGCAAACATGGGTGCTGAAATTGGCGCAACAACATCAACTTTTGGATACGATGCGTCTATGTCTAGATACTTATCAGGCACAGGTAGAGCAGAAGTAGCAGCATTAGCAGATACTATCAAATCTTACTTAAATGCAGATCCAGAATGTTATGAGCAACCAGAGAAATATTTTGATCAAGTACTTGAAATTGACTTAAATACATTAGAACCACATTTGAATAGGCCATTCACACCTGATTTAGCAACACGTATTTCTAAATTGAAAGAGGCAGCTGATAAAAACGGTTGGCCATTAGATGTACAAGTAGGTTTAATTGGTTCTTGTACCAACTCATCTTACGAAGATATTTCACGTGCTGCATCATTAGCAAAACAAGTAAAAGAAAAAGGACTAAAATCCAAAGCACAATTTACAATTACACCAGGTTCTGAGCAAGTTCGTTTTACGATAGAAAGAGATGGCTTTATTGAGTTATTTGATGAAATTGGTGCTAATGTATTTGCAAATGCTTGCGGACCATGTATAGGACAATGGAGTAGAGAAGGAGCAGACAAAGGCGAGAAAAATACTATCGTTCACTCATTTAATAGAAACTTTGCTAAACGTGCAGATGGTAATCCAAATACATATGCATTTGTTGGCTCTCCAGAAATGGTAACTGCATTAGCAATTGCAGGACGTTTAGATTTTAATCCATTAACAGATACATTAATCAACGAAAAAGGAGAGGCTGTTAAATTAGATGAACCAACTGGTTTCGAATTACCACCAAATGGCTTTGCTGTAGATGATCCAGGTTATCAAGCACCAGCAGAAGATGGTAGCGGTGTAGAAGTAATTATCAATCCAAATTCAGATCGTCTACAAGTGTTAAATGGATTTAAACCATGGGAAGGCGATGATATTAAAGGATTAAAATTATTAATTAAAGCAAAAGGAAAATGTACAACAGACCATATTTCTATGGCTGGTCCATGGTTACGTTTTCGTGGTCACTTAGATAATATTTCTAATAATATGTTGATTGGTGCAGTAAATGCATTTAATGACAAAACAGATAATGTATTGAATGAACTTACTGGCGAATATGGTGCAGTGCCAGCAACAGCTAGAGCTTACAAAGCACAAGGTTTAGGTTCAATTGTATTTGGTGATGAAAATTATGGAGAAGGTTCTTCAAGAGAGCATGCTGCAATGGAGCCACGTCATTTAGGTGTACGTGCTGTTGTTGTAAAATCTTTTGCTCGTATCCACGAAACTAACTTGAAAAAACAAGGTATGTTGGCTTTAACTTTTATCAATAAAGACGACTACAATAAAGTTCAAGAAAACGATACAGTAGATATAGTTGGATTAACAGAATTTGCACCAGGCAAAAACTTGACGATAGTATTGCACCACAAAGATGGTAGTACAGAAAGTTTTGATGTAGCACATTCATACAATGAGCAACAAATTGGATGGTTCAAAGCAGGTTCTGCCTTAAACTTAATCAAACAACAAGTTGCTAATTAAAATAGCAAGCTTTTTATAAAAATTTAAAGTTGACCGCCAAGAATTTCTTGGCGGTTTTTGCATTAATAAGGAAAATGGCATCAGAAAAATAGCATAAAAAAGTTTCGTCATTGCGAACGAAGTGACGCAATCAAAAAACTGATGATTATAATAAAATGCGTTCAAGCATCAATGCCACAGCTGACTGTCGACAGACGACTGCCGACCATCACGGCATTAGAAAAATAGCGTTAAGAAAATAAGCGTCGAGCGTAAGGAAAGTTTTGCTGTTTGAAGTTCTGCTTTGTAGAAGCAGAACAAGTTTAAAACTTTAGCGAAGACGAATATTTTTAGCGTAATTTTTCGTAAGCCTTGATTTTTCTTTGTTACTTTCTTTGTATCAAGACAAAGAAAGTAAATACACTATTTTATCAAAAAAAAAGTAAATGTAACACTCTTGTATCAAGACAAAGAAAGTAAATACACTTTTTCATCAAGAAAAAATAGCTTTACTGTCATTACCACGAAAGTGGTAATCTCCTAAACACTTAGAAATATGAGATTACCTTTTTCAAGGCAATGACATCAAGCAATTTTATTAAAAAAGTAAAAAGCGTTCAAGCATCAATGCCACAGCTGACTGTCGACAGACGACCATCACGGCATTAGAAAAATAGCGTAAAGAAAGTTTTGCATAAAGAACGTTCAAGCGTTAGCACGCGGCGAAGAAAAATCGAAACGGCTGAAATCATCGT
This sequence comes from Sphingobacteriales bacterium, assembly GCA_016699615.1. Taxonomy (NCBI): domain Bacteria; kingdom Pseudomonadati; phylum Bacteroidota; class Sphingobacteriia; order Sphingobacteriales; species Sphingobacteriales bacterium. The sequence continues at coordinate 2,618,611 of CP064984.1, forward strand.
GCAAAAAGATATAGAGCAAGATATTTATGTTATAATACAAACACTAAACAAGCACAAACAAAACCAACAAGATGATTTAAAGAAGTAAGATTTTTCGAGCTGAAGCCAAGAGCATGGCAAAGTGCCTCAGCTTGAACTTGATTTTTTGTTACTTTTTTATCAAGAAAAAAAGTAAGTATTACACTCTTGTATCAAGACAAAGAAAGTAAATGCACTTTTTTATCAATAAAAAAATAGCCTTACTGTCATTACCACGAAAGTGGTAATCTCATTATTACTTAGAATTAGGAGATTGCCTTTTTCAAGGCAATGACATAAAACAATTTCATCAAGAAAAAATAAAAGAACGTTCAAGCGTCAATCCACGGCTGACTGTCGACAGTCGACTGTCGACTGCCATGCGTTCAAGCGTCAGCACGTGGCGAAGAAAAATCGAAACGGCTGAAATCATAATCTAAAGAGAAATAAAAAACGGCATTAGAAAAATAGCGTTAAGAAAATAAGCGTCGAGCGTAAAGAAAGTTTTGCTGTTCGAAGTTCTGCTTAGAATAAACAGAACAAGTTTAAAAACTTTTAGCGAAGACGATTATTTTTAGCGTGATTTTTCGTAAGCCTTGATTTTTTCTTTGTTACTTTCTTTGTATCAAGACAAAGAAAGTAAATACACAAACTTATAAAGAAACCACAAAACACATATCCATTAATATAAATTAACAATAATAGAATGTAATATTTAGATATTTTAACAAACAACTATTAAATATCTATATTAATTTAGTTCTAATTAAAATAATAATCATGAATAACTTTATTGTAAATCAAATCCCAACGGCTACATTGCAAGCCATTAAACAAGCAGTAGCCAATCAAATTACAGCTGCCAACCAATATAAAGTTGGACTCTCAGACGCAGAAAAAAGTGGTTTGCGTACCATGGCATTTGGCAGAGAAGGCTTTGCACGTACGGTAAACAAAATTGCACAAACACATGTAAACAGCTTAGCCAGAGAACTAAACCCAACTGATTTAGATGCCAAACTAAACTACGATGCAGCTTTGGAAGACATTCGTCAGCAAACCATGGCACTCTTAGAGCTAATTACAGAAACCCAATTAGCCAACAGTGCAGACATCATGAGTTTGGTAGACAAGATGGTTGCCAATTTGCAAACCAGCCGTACAGGCAATGCCTCTTTAGACTTGGCAATGCGCGAAGTAGATGAGTGGAATAGCAGATTTTCTAACTCGGGTAATACCACCGAAAAGAAAAATACAGCAGAATAAACTAACACCATTATGGTAAAACATTTTATGCATCTCTTAGTAGATGCATTTTTTTATGTGGATTAGTAATGTAGAAGCAGAAACATAAAGTATTTTTTTAGGAATAGAAAATACAACAACAAGAAATAGGAATAAGAACCAACAGTAAATAAAAACTAGGAAAAATAAAGAAGCTGTAACGCAAAAATAAGAATAAGCAAAAACAAAGACAGAAAAACAAAGCATAAGCAAAAAATATGTCAAGTAAAATTAGGAATAGGCAAGGAGCGCCTACGGTTTAGCTAAGTAATCCTGTCAGTTTTGCAGGGTTGCCTACGATTTAGCTAAGCAACCCTGTCAAGTTAGCAGGGTTGCCTATGGTTTAGCTAGGGTTGCCTACAAATTAGGTAGAAGCGCCTACGGTTTAGCTAAGCAACCCTGTCAGTTTTGCAGGGTTGCCTATGGTTTAGCTAAGCAACCCTGTCAAGTTAGCAGGGTTGCCTATAGTTTAGCAAGGCGAGCCTATGTAAAAGATAGAAAAAAATCACATCATTTATGCTTAACCAATTTATCTAACGGAGATGCTACATTTTGCAAGGTAGACTTTGAGATATGCGTATAAATTTGAGTGGTTTTTATACTATTATGTCCTAATAATTGTTGTATAAAAGCAATATCTGTACCACCTTCCAACAAATGAGTAGCGTAGCTATGCCTCAAACCATGAATACCTATTGTTTTATTGATATTAGCTTTTTTCATAGCATTTTTAAAAATAGACTGTACACTTCTAATACTATATTGTTCGCCATACTGCCCTTCAAACAACCATATTTTCGGTTGGTATGAAAAATAATATTGCTTTAACAATGGTAAAATGCTATGTGGCAGATTTACATATCTGTCTTTCTTACCTTTAGCACCTTGTATATGTACTTGCATAGATTTAGTACTTATATTTTCAATTTTTAATGCTATCACTTCACTCACTCTTAAGCCCATGCCATAGCATAACTGTAAAATAAGCAAATGCTTTGTATTAGTAGTAACTTTAAACAGTTTTTCAATTTCTTTAGTAGATAATTTTTTAGGTAGTGTTTGTGGCTTTTTGGGTCTGGGTATATCAAAAAACATACGAGGTCTGTGCAATACTTGCTCAAAATAAAATTTAATAGCATTAATTTTAATGTTTACATTTTGCTCTTTCTGACTTTCCTCAACAACACAATAAATAAAATAATCTTTCAATCTGTCAGGCGTAAGCTCATCTATAGAATGATGTTTTAATAAAGCAAGTAAATGAGCAAAAGCATGTATGTAATTTTTAATAGTACTTTGGCTATAAGCTTTAAGTTGTAGTTGTACTAAATAATTATCTAATGCCTGATGATTGACAAAATGAATGATAGCTTTATAAGCTGCAATACTATTTTTAGGAGCTAATTGCAATGCACTTCTAATAGAAGGCAAATCTGGTAAATGCCATTTTTTATTTGATTGGCTCCACTTAACAGACGGAAATCTTGTTTTTAAATCTTTAATAAGTTGTAGGTTATAAGGAAATGCAATCCAAATTACATTTTTATTATTATGAATACCAAAAGAGAAAGTGTATAATTCATTATTCATATTGCGTATTTTAAGTATAAAGATGCAATATAGACAAAAAAATTTATTGTAGTATATTTAAAATGCGCAACAATGTATTTGTTATACAATATTGATAATAAGAAGATTATAAAGAAAAAATATTTTTAACAAAAAAATATACGCAATTCAATTTATTGCGTATATTTGTGTGTTGGTAGCAATTTGAGAAAAACCAAAAAATAAAATGAGTTTATTTAAAAAAGATATTTATAAAAATTTAAGACCAAAAAAGACTAATACTTTTATGGGAATGAATTTACCTGACTTTCCTTCAATAAAAGATATTGAATATAAAGATGCTCTTATTTATCCTCGATTTGTTTTCAAAGATGAAGAAGAAAAACCGATTTTTGAAACTTCTGATTACAAAGAAATATCATCCATTTTAGGAAATACAACTTTAAAAACTGAATCAATATTTAATTATAAACATAGACAATATAAAATTTCTGAAATTTCAGTTGAAGTATTAGACATAGTCATAGATTACTCAAATGGACATACAGAATATTATATTGGAAAACCAATACCATTTCATCTTGAAATACGAGTAAAAGTTAAACATACAAATTTGTTCGAAATTGCAAATGAAAATGCTATTAAATGTGCTGAATTAATTGAAAAAGGAAATTTGACAACTATAGAAGAATTAAGATTAATTGAATATAAATCCGAAGCAGAAACTTGTTTTCAAAAATTAGTAAATAATATCGATGACATTCCTGAAATATATTTTAATTATGGATTATTTAAATACACTTTTGAATTAAACGAGGAAGCAATTAATTTAATTAAAAAAGCTATTAAAATTGCACCTACAAATGCTCAAATAATTTTTGAATTAGGTTGTATTTATGGTGAAATAGACGATGCAGAATTAGAATATAAGTACGTAAAAATGGCTTCTGATTTGAATCTTGAAGAAGCGAAAGAATACTTAATAGACAATTTTGAAAACTAAAAAAACTGCTACCAACAAAGTATAAAAATAATTGCGGTTTAGTGCTTAATCAAAGGTCGTTGCGTGTTTGTAACGTCTGATTTTCCTTCGGAAAATCCTCGCATACAAACCCGCAACTATTCTTATACATAAACGATGTGCAAAAGTCTTCGCTACGCTTCGCCTTTTGCACATCGTGCGGCGGATTACATCCGTTGATGCGTTTAGGCTCGCTACGCTCGACCTTCAACACATCAACGGATTTGCAAAATTACTTCACTTGCAAACTTCGTTTGCAGTTCGTAACTTCGCAAATCCGCCGCACGTTATGGGCAAGTTAAAAACTGACACAGCGAAATGACACAGACAAGAGAACCACCGATAATTGATACATCTTGACAGATTTGAATTTGAAAAAGAGTAATTGTTATAAAAAAAAGTGAAGTCCAGAAATCACTAAAAAAAACGGGGCGTTATCTGAAAAGCCTTATGAGTAGGAAAAAATAATAAAATCCAATATTATGTTTAAAAAAGTGATTTTTAGTACAGCCATTTGTCTTGGCTTAGTTTTTTCATCGCAACAAAATTGTTTTGCACAAGAAAAAACAAAAGATGAATTAAAAGCAGAACGTGAAGTTTTGAAATCAGAAATGAAATCAAAAGAAGCAGAAGAACGTAAAGCTAAATTTGAGAAACTCGAAGCTCCAAAACCTTCAGGTGTGGCAAGTGTTGACCAATTAGCAACAAACTCAACGTCAATTTTGACATCTACAAAATCAATTAACGCTCAAATTCCTGAATTATATAAAAGGACTATTGGCGAAACTGTTGATGGTGTAACTGATGTAACTGTAAAAAAACCAACAGTAGAGGAATTGGCGGCATTAGCTTTGACAATAACAACACAAATTAAAGCAGTAGCTGACGCTTCTACAGCTGTTACGACTGCATCTGCTGATATTAAAAATGCATCTCCAATGCAAGCTCCAAAAGCAACTAAAGCTTTAAATTATTCAAAAGATGCACTTGCACTTGCAGGGCCTGAATTGCAATTGAATTTAAAAGTTATCAATAATTTAATTGCAACTTTAAAATCAGCTAATAATAATTAGTATGAGAAGGTATATAACCTTGTTAATCTGTATAGTGAGTAGCCTAATCGGCTACTCACAGTCAGATTCGAAACCTATTATAGGTGTCGCTGAATTTACTAAAGAAGTAGATTCTAAATATGCTAGTGCTGTAGCTGAAAAGGTAGTTCAAATAGTAACAAATACTAAAAGATTTACTGTTGTTGACCGTACAAGCTACGATAAAGTAAAACAAGAACTCGAATTCCAAAAAACAGAAGCTTTTATTGATAGTAAAAATACAGTTAAACAAGATGTAGCATTAGCAGCACAATTTATGATTGTAGGACACATTGTAAAAATGAGTGTGTATGCTATGAAAAATCCAGATGGTACAGTTAATGGCTATAAAGCAAGTGTTGCTTTTACAATAAAAGTTAATGATGTAGAAACTGGAAAAACAACAGAAGCAGAAAGTTTTCAAACAGAAGTTAGTCCTTTAATGTTATCTCCTGAAAGTGCTGTTAATGAAGCGTTGAAATCTGTAGAACCAAATTTGACTTCATACTTTATTAAGAATTTCCCTTTGACAACTAAAATAAGTAAAATCCTAACTTCTAAAAAAAAAGGCGAGAGTTACTGTTTTAATTGCAGGTGGTAAATCATTTGGGTTTAAAGAAGGGACAAACTAATTGTTGAGAAAAATGAGTTGATTGACGGCAAACCATACCCCTCTCAAATTGGTGAAATAAAAATAATAAAAATGGCAGGCGATGACTTTTCAGAATGTACTGTTTCCGATGGTGGTAAAGAAATACTATCAAGATTTAATGCTGCCGAAAAGTTGACTTGTAAACTAATCGTAAAATAATATTTATGAAAAAAATCAATAAAATAAGCTCTTTAGTAATTGTATCACTGTTATTAATTACTACTGGCTGTAGTATGAAAACCCTACCGTCTGCCGAAGTAAATTATCTTTCGGGCAAAGAAGGTACTATAACAATGAGAGCAATAGGTATTGGCTCAAATCAAGAAGATGCAATAGTTGATGCTGAAAAAAATGCGTTCAATGTAATATTTTTCAGAGGTCTGCCAGAGTCAGAACAAAAAATTGCCCTAATAGGAACAAATGAAACGGAAGAAAAAGAAAAGAACAAGGATTTTTTTAATAAGTTTTATAAAGATAAAAGATATAAAACTTTTGTAATGTCTTCAATCCCTACAAGTGATTTAACTAAGCATAAAGGAGGCAAAAAAAGTATCGCTATTGATGTTAAAATTAACTTGGTAGCTTTAAGAAAAGATTTAGAACAAAATAACATAATCCGTAAATTTGGATTTTAAAAATCAAATACTTATGAAAAATAAATATTTTATATTGGCTATACTGTTATTACAGACAAGCCTAATTAATACTGTCTTTTGTCAAAATTCCGCTACAAATAGCGGAGGGCAAGTAGTATCAGTTCAACCTAAAATTATGGTTATCCCATATACAAAAGAGGGCGAAGACCTTCGCACAGTATTGGAAAACGATGAAAACAAAAGAATAGCAATTGCTAAAATTAAAGAGGGGTTTGATAGCAGAGGTTTTACGACAGTTGATTTTGTTGCAAAATTGAAAGCTGCAAAAGACAATAATGCTTTTACCTCGGATAATCAAACAGACATAAAATCACAAATAATTCAAATGTCTGGAGCCGATGTTTATGTGCAAGCAGAAGTAATAGTGGAAAAAGGGCAATCGGGTAACTCGGTAAAGTTAATTCTTACAGCCTATGAAGCTTCAACAGGTAATTCGTTGTCCAACAAAGTAGGTGAAAGCGGTAAATTTTACACGGAAGATTTTAATAAGTTGGCGTCTAAAGCGGTTGAAAGTTGCGTTGAAGATTTTCTCAATATAATGCAGATTAAATTTACTGATATTGTAAATAATGGTAAATCTGTAATTGTTGATATAAGTTTTGATGCTGGTTCACAGTATAAAATGTCATCTGAAATTGGTTCAGATGGTTTGCCATTGTCAGACCAAATAGAAATGTGGATGGAGAAAAACGCATTTAAAAATAATTATCATATTCAAGGAACAACAGATTTGAAAATGATTTTTGATGATGTAAAAATCCCATTAAAAGACCAAGCTACTGGCAACAATTATAATCCAAATAAATTTGCTCTTGAATTATTCAAGTTTTTCAAAGGGTTAGGTTTGCAACCAGGTAAAGACGTAAAGGGAAGCACAATCTATATAACAATTAAATAGTATAAAGATGAAAAAAATATATTTCGCACTAATCATATTGGCATTGTCATTACCTTCTTTTGGACAAACAACCAATGATGTTGGAAAAATTGCACTTTCAGTTGTAATGCCTGAAAATGTTGATGGTTTAGACATTTCGCAACTTTCTAAACTTCAAACAAAAATCTCTCAAATCGTTACAGTCTCGGGTTTAGCTTCATCAGGTTATAACAATAATTTTGTAGTTTATCCAAAGTTCGCAATATATGAAAGTAATATTGTAGAAGGTGGAATGCAAAATATTACTGTTGTAACAGCTGAATTAAGTTTGTTTATAAAACAAGTTGACAATAATTTGTTGTTTTCTACAATTAGTAAACCTCTTAAAGGTAGCGGCAGTAGTAAGGAATTAGCAATTACAAATGCAATTTCAAAAATAACAACAAATGACCCTGATTTTAAAACTTTCATAGAAACTGGAAAATTGAAAATAATAGCATATTATGAAACAAAGTGTGTTGATATTATTAAAAAATCTGACAGTTATGTAAAAATGCAACAATACGAACAAGCTTTAGGTTTGTTAATGTCAGTACCCGAAGAAGTTTCAAGTTGTTACAATCAAATACAGTACAAAGCTATTGAAGCATATAAAGCTTATCAAACACAAAAATGTTCTGAACTTATACAAAAAGCAAAAACTTCTCTTGCAGGTAATGACTTTGTAGGTGCATTAAATATTCTATCGGAAATTGACCCTTCTGCAACTTGCTTTAATGAAGCACAAACAATTGCGAAATCAGCCGAAACAAAAGTTAAAGCCGAAGAAAAAAAGCAATGGGATTTTCAGATGAAACAGTATAATGATGCAGTCAGTTTAGAAAAGCAAAGAATTGAAGCAATTAAAGAAATAGCAGTTTCGTACTATAAAAGTCAGCCGACAAGTGTAAATTACAATTATATTGTGAAATAGAATGACTGTTGGACAAAGAAAACCTGCCCATAACAAGCGGTATAAAACATTGGGGTTTAGGTGGTTATGCAAGCGTTCTGCCCCGCATCAAGTTCAGTGTAACTGGACAAGATAGTAGCCCGCAATCCCCAACGTTTCATACCGCCGCACGATGTGCAAAAGTCTTCGCTACGCTTCGCCTTTTGCACATCGTGCGGCGGATTACATCCGTTGATGCGTTTGGCTCGCTACGCTCGACCTTCAACACATCAACGGATTTGCAAAATTACTTCACTTGCAAACTTCGTTTGCAGTTCGTAACTTCGCAAATCCGCCGCACGTTGGCTGTAATTTAGCGACCAGAATCACATTAAATAAGCTTTATGAAATATTTTATTTTTATTCCTTTAATTATACTTGTTATGAAATTCGGAATGTTTTCATATAAACAAGGTGACAGACAAATTCCAACTATTGCGACAATAATTGCAATTATATTATTAATTATAATGCTAAATATATAGTTATGCTTTCTAAGTATGTAGGAAAAAATAAATTTGGTGGCTATACTTACCAAATTAAATTAGACTCATTATTTCATATTTACATTAACGAAACAGAAAATAATTTGTTTCTTGTAGAATTTAAAGAATTTAAATGGATTAGCTTTAAAACTCATTTTACATTTATTTCTAAATCTAATATTGAGGAAACGATTATAGATACGTTTGAAAAAGTATATGAATTCTATGACAATCACCCAAAATATGAATGGTCAGAACAAGCATGTAGGAATAAATTAAATCATGTACTTGACTTATTAGACCGCATTGAAAAATAAACTACAGCCAACAAAAAATTGGCACTAGTTGTGGTAGATTTGGTAAATTAAGTATTGTGTATTATATTTAATTTGTAAATAAGTGTTGGTTCGTGCTATACACGCACAACCAGCGCCAATTTTCAGCCGATGTGCAAAAGTCTTCGCTACGCTACGCCTTTTGCACATCGTGCGGCGGATTACATCCGTTGATGCGTTTAGGCTCGCTACGCTCGACCTTCAACACATCAACGGATTTGCAAAATTACTTCACTTGCAAACTTCGTTTGCAGTTCGTAACTTCGCAAATCCGCCGCACGTTAGCGGTCAGCTTAAAAACGACCGTGCTAAAATTAACGACTGACAAATAATGGAATTTATAACAATTGACTTTGAAACTGCAACAGCACAACGAGACAGTCCTTGTGAAATTGGCTTGACATTCGTTCAAGGCGGACAAATCGTTGATACAAAATCCTGGTTGATAAAGCCAATGTATAACGAGTTTGACTATTTCAACATTTTAATTCACGGAATAAGACCAGAACACGTTGCTGACAAACCAGAGTTTAACGAACTATGGGCAGAGATAAAACCGCTTGTTGAAAACAAATTTTTAATCGCACATAATGCAGGTTTTGATATTAGTGTTTTACGCAAGACACTTGAAGCGTATCAATTACCATTTCCGACACTAAATTATTCTTGCAGTTACATCTTTTCAAAGAAAGTTTGGCAAGGACTTCCAGCATACGACTTAAAGACACTCTGTAAAGTAAATAATATTGCCCTTAAACATCACAGAGCAGGTGCAGACAGCAAAGCAACGGCTGAACTTACTTTAAAGGCTTTTGAAATAGCGGGCATTTCATCGATTGACGACTTTCCCGAAAAACTTAAAACAACTATTGGACAACTTTATGACGGTGGTTATAGACCTTCTGAAACCAAAAGAATTTACAAAGCCAAAGACTTGACAAAAATTGTTGGCGACCCAACAAAGCATAATGCTGACAGTATATTTTACGGCAGAACAGTTGTGTTTACAGGAGCATTATCATCAATGGTTCGTGCAGAAGCACAACAAACAATTGCAGACATTGGTGGAATAATCGGAAATAGCGTAACAAAGGACACAGACTTTTTAATTGTTGGACAACAAGATTACCGAGTTGTTGGAGATGACGGAATGAGTAGTAAACAAGAAAAAGCAATTAAGCAAATTGAGAAAGGTTCAACACTTGAAATCCTGTCAGAAGATGACTTTTTAAAGAACTTGTAATGACAACAAACTATGACAGAAAAGAAAGCCGAACCGCTAACATCGTATTGGCAATAGTGGGGCTGACAGTTGTAAACTCAACATTTGTAATTCTATTGGGCATTTGTGCAAATGTTGGGCTGACGTTTTTCAAATGCCCCACCATCGCCAATACGTAAACCGATGTGCAAAAGTCTTCGCTACGCTTCGCCTTTTGCACATCGTGCGGCGGATTACATCCGATGATGCGTTTAGGCTCGCTACGCTCGACCTTCAACACATCAACGGATTTGCAAAATTACTTCACTTGCAAACTTCGTTTGCAGTTCGTAACTTCGCAAATCCGCCGCACGTTGTGCAACATTTGAAAAATGAAAGCAGGAGTACATTGGAAAATATTAATCCCATTCGTTTTAACGCCAATTTTGGCTTTAGGACTTTTCATTCCTGTTTATCTGAAAATAAAAGCAAGTGGTGAGATTCCAGAAGACAACATACTGATACCACTTGGCATTTTCGGGCTTTTAGGAGCGTGGCTGCTTTTGACAACTATACTAAGAGCAAAGACCATTCGATTAGCAAATAACAAGCTGACAATCTTTAGAATTTTCACATTTCAAAGACTTGAATATGAAGCGGAAGACATAGTTTCTCATTCTATTTCAGGACATATGAATCCTTGGGACGACTATGCTATTTTGCAGTTTAAGACTAAAGACGGTAAGACACATTCCGTTGTTAGCTATGAATTGAGACATTTCGACAAAATTGTTGCTTGGGTTGGCAAGACAAACGCCAAGTACGAGAAAATTGGAATGATGAGTTTTGTGACCAAAGAATATGGAGTTCCATTTCTAATCGGACTAACGATTATTGGCGGACTTCTTATTGAACTGAAATTAAAATAAAAAACGTTGCACAACAAAGCATATAGCTTATGGCGGGTGAACGGCTGCTAGCAAGGTTTTTGCTTCTTAGTCAGCTTTGGTTTCGTGGGACACTAAAGTACTTCGAAACCGCCACAAGCCATATGCAAACCGATGTGCAAAAGTCTTCGCTACGCTTCGCCTTTTGCACATCGTGCGGCGGATTACATCCGTTGATGCGTTTAGGCTCGCTACGCTCGACTTTCAACACATCAACGGATTTGCAAAATTACTTCACTTGCAAACTTCGTTTGCAGTTCGTAACTTCGCAAATCCGCCGCATGTTACCTGCAACCGTTTCCGAACATAATCACAACAAAATATTTTGATTTAATACCAATACTTGGTATATTTGAATCAAATTATAAATAATGGCTAAAAATACATCGATTTTATTGGGAGATTATTTTGACAATTTCATTAATCAACAAATTAAAAGCGGAAAATTTTCTTCGGCAAGTGAGGTTGTGCGAACAGCTCTAAGAATGTTTGAATTTGAAGAACCTAAAAAATCTGAATTAATAAACGAACTGAAAAAAGGAGAAAAATCAGAATTTGTAAAAGATTTTAATCGTGAAAATTTTAGAAAAGAGCTTCATCAAAAACATATCGCTGAACAATGAATTATAAAATAAGTATTGAAGCGAAAAATGACATTGAAAAGATTTGGCTTTACACTTTCGAGAATTGGTCGCTTGAACAAGCAGAGCGATATTTTGATTTGATAATGGATGAAATTGAATACATTGCGGAAAATCCAAATTCTGGAAAAGATTTTAACGATATAAGAAAAGGATATTTAAGAACTCGAATAAAATCACATTTCATTTTTTACAAAATAAATCAAAAACAAAACGAAGTGGAAATTATCAGAATTCTGCATCAAAGAATGGATATTGAAAACAAACTAAACGAATAAAGTATGGCTACATACAACATCGGTGGCAGTTGCACAACGTGGTATTTTTTGAGGTCGTTTTACACAACTTATTTTGTTCGTAAAATCTTTTCTATGGCTTTGCCTTTAGCTAATTCATCTACTAGCTTGTCTAAGTATCTTACTTGTTTAGTTAGTTCATTATCTATTTCTTCTATTCTATAGCCACAAATAACACCAGTTATCAAATTTGCATTTGGGTGTAATTTTGCTTGCTTAAAAAATACTTCAAAAGTTGCTTTATTTTCTATTAGTTGTTGCAAGGCTTTGTCATCAAAGCCAGTTAGCCATTGTATTACATGGTGCAACTCATCTTTTGTTCTTCCTTTGCGTTCAACTTTTGCAATATAATGTGGATATACAGATGCAAAAGTTAGCTTTGCAATTTTTTCATTATGTGCTGTTGTTACTTTCATTTTTGAGATGCTTGTAGGTTTTCTTGTACTCTAAATTTTACGATTTCTGCAATAAGTTCGTACGGAATTGCTTTGTTGTATGGAAATTGTACAGAGCCTTTTCCGCATTTGTATTGCGAAAGTTTTTCTTCAAATGCTATATGTCCTGTTGGTGTAGCATAAAAGCCAATGTGTTTTGAAAATCTTGCAAAATAGACCAATACTTTTTTGTTTAGTTTGTAAGCAGGCATACCATAAGCTATTTCTTCTATAGCTGTTGGTGCGTTATTAATTATTGTTTTTCTAATTTCTTTTAATATTTCTTGAATATTAATGGGAAATGCATTTATGTATTCATCAACAGTATTGTATTTTATTTCCATTGTTGTTGCTATATTTTATGAAGATAAAAAAGAATTGTAAGTTGAGCAATATACATAACGTACAAATTTCATTATATAATAAAGTAGTTAATTAGGAAATAAAATTACATAGCTATCAAATATATTTTATTTAGTAAAGCATTTATTCTAAATATTTTTTATATTTACTTTACATTAAATGGTTTATGAGAAAAATCTACATAGTATTATTATTCTTTTTTGTCTGTTCAGGTATTTTTGCACAAAATATTACAGAATACACTTTGCCACCAGCACCATTATTTAGATGTGGCGATGCACCAGCAAAACTTAATCAAATTGTATATGGTGCAACACCACCTAATAGTGCAGACAAACCAGTAGTTGTATTCATACATGGCTGGTTTGATAATGGATATAGTTGGTTCTATGCAAAAAATGAATGGTATCAAAAATTGTATAATCAAAATATTAGAACAGCATATTTATTTCAATCGCATTCTGGTTCTTTTCAAGAAAATGGAAAGGTAGTAGCCAATATGATAAGAAAAATATGTGCTAAATATAACACCAACAAAGTAGTTGCAGTTTGCCATAGCAAAGGTGGTTTTGATATAGAATGGGCAATGTATAATTATGGTATTCATGATTCAGTATCAAATGTTATTACATTAAATACACCATATTACGGTGCTCCAATAGTAGATTTAATTGCCAATCCATTTGTTAGGTTAATTACAGAAGCATTACCAATAGTTGGCCCAATTTTTCAAGGTGCAGGCACTTATCAAATGACGCCAGCGTATATGAAAGGTGTTGTAAGACCAATGATGGACAATCATCCAAAAAATGAACCAGAAAAATTTAGATGTTATGGAACTTGGGGCTATCAGCATGCTACTCAATTGCCAAATCCAATTTCAGACGATTTATTGAAAGTTGTATTGTATGATTATAAACCATTGTGTTTTGATATTCCAGGAATGAGCCAAATTGCAAGTGGATTAATGAGTTTTGCAATGGGTTCGGCTGCATTGATAACAATTATAATGCCAGTACAAGATGCGTATCAAAATCCAACAAAAAATACATCAATAAATGATGGATTAGCACCATACTATTCAAGTTTTAGACCAGGCTCTATTGAAATTTCTGAAAGACCAAATGCAGAAAGTACAAATTTGAACCACATAGATGTATTAATGACTAAATACACTTGGAATGTAGTAAATAATGAATTGCAAGATATTATTTCTGGTGGACAAAGTAGTAGAAAATCAAAAGATATCTTTTCAGAAGGAAGTAGAGAATCAACAAATGTACAATCTGCCATGCAATGGATTGATGCAGATAATTTTGATTTTAATATAACAGAAAATAAACAAGTTGGAATAATGTTGTTAGGTAACTACAAAAATGTTGCATTATCAATATTTGATGAGAATAATAAAAAAGTCTATACAGAAAATATTAATCACGAAACAAAGACATTCTGGGAGTTGTTTAAGGTTATTGATGTAAAAAGTTTGAAATCAGGAAAGTATACTGTAAAAACGAATGAAAAGATAAAGGCAATTGTAATTGATGAAAGTGATGCAAAATTAGAATTGAAAATTGAGCATAATAAAATTTATTTGAAAACAATTGCTTGGAATACAAATGCAGCATCAATTGATTTGCAAGTAAATCTGAATAGAAATATTGATGAAAATGGACAATTAATTTGGGATAGAATTATTCCGATTAAAATGAAATATAGTGTTGAAGATGATTTGTTTGTGTCTGATGAATTAAGTGGATTGGAGACAGGAAGCTATAATGTAAGTGCGTATGCAAAAAATACATCAACTCAAAGATTTTTGAGCACTAGTTATTATGTCAATAAAGAAAATAAACAACTACATAACAAAATTAAAATCTATCCAAATATTGCAAAAGACAATTGTACAATAGCATGGGAAAATGCTCAAGCTATCAATTCAGTTGAAATTTACGATATTCAAGGAAAATTGATGCAACAAATAAAAGTAGATAATGAATCAAATTCATTAGATATAAATCTAAAGCAGTTGAACATCAACCAAGGAATGTACATTGTAAAAGTAGGTAATGTAAGTGCTAAATTGATGGTTGCACCATAGTTTATCTGCGTCTATTAATTCCAATACCAAAGCCAATATTTAGCATTAATGGTATTTTGCCAAAAGTACCTTGGTAAATTGATTCATCACTTCTAATTACATTATACATTAATGAAAAATAGAATGATGCAGCATCACCAATAGGTTGTGCATATCCACCACCAATTAGTAAATGATGTACATTTACACGTTTATATTCAAAATAAGACTCTTTGTTTACAAAATCGTACTGTGCTTGAGCAAAAATTCCTTTCCAAATATATCCACGTCCATATAAATCAGCACCATATACAAATGATTTCTGTCTGTAATTGTTTGCGTATCTAATACTTTGATAAATAAATATTGGACCAGCACCAACTTCCAATCTATCTTTTAGAAATAAATAACCAGCAGTTGGTGAAATATTTACAAATGTATATGAGCCAAATTGCAAACCAAATCTACCACCAATTCTGAGTTTACTTGGGTCAAATTTTTTAGGTATTTCTTCTTCATCAGTTGTATTTTCATCTTCAGAATTAGTATTATTTGTTTTGGATTTTGTTGATGAATTGTCACTCGGAAGCTCGTCATAGCTTTCAGTATCACTATTTTTCCTTCTGTTTTTATTGACATCATCATATATTTCTTCTTGAGCAAAAGAAACATAGCACAATTGCAGTACCAAAGTAATTAATAGAAAAGTCTTTTTCATGTTGTAATTTACGTTATAAAATTTATTATTATTGCTAAATATTATTAATGTATGACAAAGATACTCAAAGGTTGCATATTGTATTTTATAATAGAGTTAATATCTTTCCAGAATATTTATGCACAACTTACACTAGAAAATATTTTTATAAAGCATGAATACTCACCAGACGCACTAGATGATGTGGCATTCTATTCCAAAACTGAGCAATATGCCATGCTTGAAGATTACTCAAAATATCAGAAAATTGTAACCTATAACCACAATGCACAAAAACTTTCTGAAATTAACTTAAAGAAGGAATTTATAAAAAATGATATTGATTCATCAAAAAGAATAGGTCAATTTAGTATCTCAAATACAGATAAGTATTTCTTATTAGCTTCAGATTTTGATTATCATTATAGATATTCTTTCTCAGCAAACTATTATGTTTTAAATAATCAATCAATTACAAAAATAGATGATGAAAAAATTGAACATCCAAGTTTTTCTAATGATGATAGTAAAATTGCATACATAAAAGACAATAATTTATTTTATTTTAATTTGAAAAGTAATACATCAACGCAAATTACCAATGATGGAGAGCAAAATAAAATTATCAATGGTAAGTCAGATTGGGCATATGAAGAAGAGTTGATGCTCACACAAGCATATATTTGGAATAGTGATGCATCTAAAATTGCGTATTTAAAATTTAATGAATCGAATGTAAAAGAATACAATATTCCATTGTATTATGGACTAACTTATCCAAAGATATTTACATACAAATATCCAAAAGTAGGCGAGGAGTGTAGCAAGGTAACATTGCATTATTATGATTTGAAAAAGAAAAAAAACTATGCTGTTGCAATTCCATCAGGCTATGAGTATTTGCCAAGAATTTATTTTAGTAATGATGGTGCTAAGCTATACTATATGTTGATGAATAGATGGCAAAATGAATTGGGTATATATGCTTACGATATAAAATCTAAACAACATAAGTTAGTCTATGCTGAAAATAACAATACATATGTTGAGATACCAACTTTTATTTTAAATGATGATAATTCATTCTACATTACATCAGAGAAAGAAGATTATAACCAAATATACCATTATGATGCAAATGGCAAAATGATTAAAAAAATTACCAATGGAAATTATAATGTAATGGATATTTTATGTGTAGATAATCAAAATAATAGAATTTATTTTTCATCAAATATCTTTGATTATGCAGAAACACAAGTGTATGCTGTAGATGTAAAAAATCTCAATATTTATAAAGTCACACAAGAACATGGCACGCACCAAGTATTTTTTGCACCACAAATGACTTATTATATACATCAATTTAGCTCAGACACAATTCCTACGCAAACTAAAATATTGTATAATAATAACTCATCAGCAACAGTATTGATAGACAATCAAAGGTTAAAATCTAAAATAGATACATTACCTAAAAAGATATTTTCATCTATAAAAATAAATAACGAAAAATTTGGTTCATATATGATAGTTCCGAACGATTTTGATAGCACAAAGAAATATCCAATGCTCATGTGGGTTTATGGTGGACCAGGCATCAGAGAAGTAGAAAATAAATTTGGTGGCTCAATAGAAATGTGGCATAAATACTTAGCACAACTAGGATATATTGTAGTATGTGTAGATAATAGAGGAAGTAGTGGTCAATCGGCATCATTCAAAAAAAGTACATATCTACAATTAGGAAATTACGAAGTAGAAGATCAAACTGCAGCAGCGAAGTATTATGCAACATTAGGGTTTATAGATAGCAACAGAATTGGAATGATGGGTTGGAGCTATGGTGGATACATGAGTATAATGTGTTTAGCAAAAGGCAACGATGTTTTTAAAACAGCAATAAGTATTGCACCAGTTACAAATTGGCTGTGGTACAATAAAATCTACACAGAAAGATATATGAAATCAGTTTCTGAAAATAAAAATGGATATCTAAATAGCAATACACTATTACATGCTAATAAAATAAAAGGAAACTTATTACTCATTCATGGTACTGCAGATGATAATACTCAACTACAACATACGTATGAGCTGATGGCAAAACTAGATGCAATAGATATATCATATAAAAACTATATATATATTGATAAAAATCATGGAATTAATGGTGGAAATACGAGATATAACTTATTTAAAAAAGTAACAAATTATATCTTAGAAAATTTATAAGTACTTGTATTTGGTTAATTATCAATTAATAAGTTTGGGTTTTATTGATAATTGCTTAATGATTTCTTTAATTTTTTAAACTTATTTTTGTCCTTCAAAAAAAAATAATAATGAAACAAATTTATGTATTGATTCTATTTGTAATGTTTGCATTTGGCGCAAATGCACAAATTGAAAAACAAATTGAAGGTAAAACTATTACTGCTGATGACAAGAAAAAACTAGAAGACACAACACAAGGTTGGAAATTTGGCGGAATGGGTGGTGTAAATTTCAACCAAGCAGCATTTGTCAATTGGGCAGCTGGTGGAGTAAATGCCATTTCCTTAATTGCTAATGCAAGATTTTATGCAGATTACAAAAAAGGTAAACATTTAGTTCAAAATTGGTTTGCTGCTGAGTATGGTTTGCAGTTTTCTAAACAAACTTTCCCAAAAGTGAATAAAAATGCTGATAGATGGGAAGTATTTAGTAAATATGGCTATAAAATTCAAGATAAATTATACGTAGGTGCTTATGCTAACTTACGTTCGCAATTTTCTAATACATATAAATATAATGATGATAGCTCTAGATATCTTGTATCTACATTTGCTTCTCCATTAATTTTTGAAGGTGCAATAGGTTTAGATTATATTCCAAATAAATATTTATCATTCTTCTTTTCACCATTAGCTACAAAAGTTACATATGTTAGAAATGATTCATTAGCTAACGCTGAAGTATATGGAAATAAAAGTCCAAAACATACTAAAGCAGAATTTGGCGCCACATTAATAGCTCAATACAAACAAGATTTTTGGAAACAAAATATTACAGTTAGTTCTATTTTTAGAGCATATAAAAATTATTTAAGAGCAGATATCGATCCAATAGATATCTCTATTAGAGAAACAAAATCAAGCTATAGAAAAAATATTGATATAGATTGGCAAACTACTTTAGGATTTAAAGTAAATAAATTTATAACGGCATCTGTTTTTACACATCTAATTTGGGATCATGATGTGAGAATAAATAGAAAAGATAAAGAAACAGGCAAAAGTATTGACAATACTGAAAAACCACGCCTACAGTTTAGAGATGTTATTGGAATTGGTTTAGTATATCAAACAAATTATTACAAAGCAAAAGATGTAAAAGCTATTAAATTATAATATATCTTTTATACTAATAAGTATATCATGCATCTACATTTGTAGATGCATTTTTTTTTGATACAATTTGTTAGTAATTCATGTGTTTAAAATTTATAGATGTGTTTGTATCTTTCTAAATAAAATATTTTCATAGCTTTGTACGATGGTAAATTTGTCAGTAAACATTAATAAAATTGCGCTAATCAGAAATTCAAGAGGAAGCAATTACCCAAATTTGATTGAAGTTGCAAAAGATTGTGAAAGATTTGGAGCAAATGGAATTACAGTACATCCAAGACCAGATGAAAGACACGTGAAATTTGATGATCTATTGCCATTGAAAAATATTGTAACCACAGAATTAAATGTAGAAGGTTATCCAAGTCAATATTTTATAGATAAAATTTTAGCAATAAAACCACATCAATGCACATTAGTACCAGATGCAGATAATCAACTGACATCAGACCACGGTTGGGATACAATAAAAAATTTCGATTTTCTAAAAGATATAGTTCAAACTCTTCAATCAAAAAATATTAGAACTTCATTGTTTATTGATGCAGATGTTAATATGATAGAACATGCAGCAAAACTTGGCGTAGACAGAATAGAATACTACACAGGACCATTTGCAAAAGAATATTATATCAATAAAGAAAATGCAATTTCGTCTATCAAAGAAACTGTAGAAATTGCACATCAACTAGGCTTAGGCATAAATGCTGGCCACGATTTGAATTTAGATAACCTAAAATTTTTCAAAAATAATGTACCATATCTTGAAGAAGTATCTATTGGTCATGCCATTGTTTGCGATGCACTCTACTTCGGATTAGAAAATACGATAAAAATGTATTTGCACCAAATAAATGCATAAAAAATCATATACTAAATTTAATTTCATCTATTTTGATTTATAAAATTCAATGTCTAATTTCGTTCAATCATGAGTATAAAAATTACATTTCCAGACGGTGCAGTGCGTGAATATGCAAAAGGCATAACTGCATTAGAAATAGCAAATCAACTAAGCAATAGCTTAGGCAAGAAAATATTATCAGCAAAAATAAATGATACAATATGCGATGCAACATTGCCAATAGATAATGATGCAACTTTACAATTACTAACTTGGAGCGATGGTGGCGGAAAACAAACCTTTTGGCATTCATCAGCACATTTATTAGCAGAAGCATTAGAAAGTTTATACAAAGGAGTAAAGTTTGGAATTGGACCACCAATCGAAAATGGATTTTATTATGATGTAGATTTTGGAGATATTTCAATTTCAATAAATGATTTAGCAAAAATTGAAAAGAAAATGAATGAGCTTGCACAACAAAAAAACGAATTCAAAAGAAAAGAAATTTCAAAAATTGATGCTGTAAATTATTTTGAACAAAAAGGAGATGAGTATAAATTAGAGTTACTAAATGGCTTGAATGATGGAGATATAACTTTCTATACACAAGGCAATTTTACAGATTTATGTAAAGGACCACATATACCACACACAGGCTTTATTAAAGCAATTAAGCTAATGAAAGTTGCTGGTGCATATTGGCGTGGCGATGAAAAAAGAAAACAACTTACACGTATCTATGGAGTTACCTTTCCTAATCAACAAGAGTTAGATGATTATCTAAAACTATTGGAAGAAGCAGAGAAAAGAGACCATAGAAAATTAGGACAACAATTAAGCCTTTTTGCATTTTCTCAAAAAGTAGGTTCAGGTTTGCCACTTTGGTTGCCAAACGGAACATTTATTAGAGAACAACTTGGCGATTTCCTTAAAAGAGAACAATTAAAAAGAGGCTATCAACCAGTAATTACACCACACATAGGTAAAAAAGATTTATATGTTACATCTGGTCACTATGATAAATATGGCGCAGATTCATTCCAGCCAATACATACACCAGAAGAAAATGAAGAGTTTTTTTTAAAACCAATGAATTGTCCACATCATTGTGAAATATATAATCATGTGCCAAAATCATATAAAGAACTACCATATAGACTAGCAGAATTTGGAACAGTATATAGGTACGAGCAAAGTGGAGAATTACATGGTCTTACACGCGTTAGAAGTTTTACTCAAGATGATGCACATATTTTCTGTACACAAGATCAATTAAAAGGAGAGTTTAAAGATGTGATTGAATTAGTTCAATATGTATTGAATAAAATTGGATTTAAAGAATTTACAGCACAAGTTTCATTAAGAGATACAGAAAATAGAGAAAAATATATTGGTACTGATGAAAATTGGGACAAAGCAGAAAAAGCAATTATAGAAGCTGCAGAAGAAATGGGCTTAAAAACTGTAACAGAATATGGAGAAGCTGCATTTTATGGTCCAAAATTAGACTTTATGATTAAAGATGCAATTGGCAGACAATGGCAATTAGGTACCATTCAAGTAGATTATAATTTACCTGAAAGATTTCAGTTAGAATATATTGGTCAAGATAATGAAAAACATCGTCCTGTAATGATACATCGTGCGCCATTTGGTTCTTTCGAAAGATTTATTGCAATACTAACAGAACATTGCGCAGGAAACTTCCCATTGTGGTTAGCACCAAAACAAATTGCTATTCTCCCAATTTCTGATAAGTTTTTAGATTATGCAGAAAATATATCAAAACAATTAGCAGATTTGAATTTTAGAACTCAATTAGATTCAAGAGCAGAAAAAATTGGTAAAAAGATTAGAGATGCTGAAATGATGAAAATTCCATATATGTTAGTTATTGGAGAAAAAGAACTAGAAAGCAATCAATTATCTGTAAGAAAACACGGAAAAGGAGATTTAGGTGCTTACACTATTGCAGATTTTAGTAAAATTTTGCAAGAAGAATTAAATAATTAAAAATAAAAATACTATTTTTAGACTCAAATAAATTAATACATAATTTGATACCAAAAAGAAGACAGTTTGTTCCTAGAAAGAGACAAACAGAGCACAGACTAAATAGAGATATAGATGCAATAGAAGTTCGTATTGTAGGCGACGAAACCATAGAAGCTGGTGTCTACAAAATTGAAAAAGCACTTGCTTTAGCAAAAGAAATGGATGTAGATTTAGTAGAAATCTCTCCAAATGCAAAACCACCTGTTTGTAGATTAGTAGATTATAATAAGTTTCTTTACGATAGAAAGAAAAAAGAAAAAGAAATAAAAGCTAAGCAAAAGAAAACAGAAGTAAAAGAAATTCGTTTTACACCAAATACTGATGACCACGATTTAGATTTTAAATTAAAGCATGCTACAAAATTTTTACAAGAAGGTTCTAAAAGTAAAAATCTATGTACAATTTAAAGGTAGAGCAATTCAATTTAAAGACAGAGGAGAATTAGTATTGTTGCAATTTGCTGAAGCACTAAAAGAATATGGTGCTTTAGAAGCAATGCCAAATTTAGAAGGTAAAAAAATGATTGCCTTCATTGCTCCAAAGAAAAAATAATTTCTAATACATAATTGTGCTGCCTTATGAGTTTCCAGATTGCAGATAAAACATTCCAATCAAGATTACTTTTAGGCACAGGCAAGTTTGCATCATCATTGCATATGCAAGATGCAGTTCGTTCATCAGCAACAGAAATGGTAACTGTTGCTTTAAGAAGGATTGATTTATCTACGCAACGAGATACTATTTTGCCTTACTTGCAAAATTTACCAATTCAATTATTGCCAAATACAAGTGGTGTGCGTACAGCAAAAGAAGCAGTATTTGCAGCACATGCAGCACGTGAGGCATTGCAAACAAATTGGTTGAAATTAGAAATTCATCCAGATCCAAGATACCTAATGCCAGATGCAATTGAAACACTAAAAGCAGCTGAAGAGTTAGTAAAAGAAGGATTTGTAGTATTGCCATATATTCACGCAGATCCAGTTTTGTGCAAAAGACTTGAAGATATAGGCATTCAGGCAGTAATGCCACTAGGCGCACCAATTGGTAGCAACAAAGGCTTAGCATCATTAGAGTTTTTGAAAATAATTATTGAACAAAGTAATGTGCCAGTTATTGTAGATGCTGGTATTGGAGCACCATCACAGGCAGCATGGGCAATGGAATTAGGCGCAGATGCTGTATTGGTAAATACAGCCATTGCAATTGCAGGAAATCCAAGTGCAATGGCAGATGCATTTAGAATGGCAGTAATTGCTGGACGACAAGCATATGAATCTAAATTAGCAAAAGTATCAGACAAAGCATCAAATACAAGTCCACTAGATGCATTATTGTAAGGCTAATTAGTTTTGTTTTTTCTTTAAAAATGATTGTAAATCTTTGTTATGACCATACATAACTAAAATATCGTTTGGTTCAAGCTCATTGTCAGCAGATAAAACACCTTGTATTTGTGATTCAACTTTAGTTTTTCCTAATATGCTTTTTACTTCTACTTTCTTAATGATGGTTAGTACTAATAAATTAAATTCTTTCTTAAAATTTATTTCTCTAACTGTTTTTCCAATATAATCAGCAGGCACCTTTGCTTCGATGATACTAAATTCTTTATTGAGTTCAAATGAATCTACTATATTGTTTAAGCACAATTTTTTTGCCCAACGTTCAGCTGTTTCTTCCTCAGGATGCACAATTTCATCAACACCAATTGCTTGCAAAACCTTTTCATGCAATGGATTAATAGCTCTGCTAATTAATCTTTTTACTTGCAAGTTTTTCAATAATGCTGTAGTCATCACATTGGCACCTTGGTCTTCACCAATGGCTACAATAACAATGTCAGTTTCTCTTAATGGAAGACCAGATACAGTAAATTCATCTGTTGAGTCCATACATATAGTATGTGATATTTTTTCTTTGTAAGTATCTACTTTAGACATGTTAGTATCTATTCCAATTACTTCATTGCCTTCTGCTGTTAGTTTTTGTGCTAATGATGCTCCAAAATTTCCAAGTCCAATTATTATATATTTCATATGTCTTTATTTAATTTATTGTAATTTCTTCATTTGGATATCTATAGTTTTTATGTTTTACTTTTCTAAAAATTGCAATAGCAATAGATAGCATACTCACACGACCAATAAACATTACAATGATTAAAACTAACTTGCTTGCAATGCTTAATTTACTTGTTATGCCAAGGCTGAGTCCAGCAGTTCCGTATGCAGAAAAACATTCAAATACAATGTCTTTTAATTCTATTTTTGGATCGAAATATGTAATTAAGGTTACGGCAAATCCAACCACAAATAATGATAGCGTAACTATTGCAAATGATCTTTTTACAGAAATGTCTGCTATTTCTCGCCTAAATACTTCTATTCTTGTTTTGCCTTTTGCTAATGCTAATATATTTAGAATTAATACTGCAAATGTAGATGTTTTGATACCACCACCAGTTGATTGTGGAGATGCACCAATCCACATGAGCAACATTACCATCATTACTGTTGGAAGCATCATTTTAGACGAATCGATAGAGTTGAATCCAGCTGTTCGTGGCGTAGTTGCACCAAAAATTGCAGTAACAATTTTTCCAAATCCAGAATGTTCTGCAAGCGTATTGTGGTATTCAAAAATAAAGAAAAATATAGACGCAATAATAGAAATAGATATTGTGGTGATTAATGTGATTCTACTATCTAAATTGATAAGCCATGGTTTGTGTCTTCTTGTGTTTTTTGAAAATACATTTAGAATAGATAGTTTGTATTTTAAAAATGAGAGTAGATTGACAACAATTGGAAAGCCTAAGCCACCAAGTACAAATGTGAGTATGATAATGATATGGAAAAAATAATTAAACCTAAAATCTGATTCGTATAATGAATTTGATAGTGTTGAAAACCCTGCATTGCAAAATGCTGAAACTGCATGAAATATGGAGAAAAATATTTGGTCAGAATATGAATTAAAATATTCTTCTTGTACACTTATGTATATTAAAAATGCAGAAAAAGCTTCAATTCCTATCGTAATTAGTATAATATACTTTAAGATAGAAAATACTTCACCTAGCTTTTTTGAACTTGTTATGTCGCCAAGTGCAAGATGATTTTCATATGTAGTGCCATCTTTGAAAAAATAACTAAAATAACTAGCAAAAGTTAGTATGCCTAAGCCACCTACTTGAATTAATAATAGAATGATAGATTGTCCCAATTTAGTAAAATGCATATTGGTATCTACTACAGCCAATCCAGTAACGCAAACTGCACTTGTTGATGTGAATAATGCATCTATAAATGATATTTTTGTTGTGTTGCATTAGGTAATAAAAGTAAGAGCGCACCAATGATTATGATGATAATGAAACTAATAATAAATATTTGTGCTGGATTTAAAAATGTTCTATTGAAATTTATTTTTAACTCAGAAAACTCACGAATAAATGTGAAAAATACTGCAAGTTTTAACACAATAAGTTCTTTGAATAATAAATTTGATTTTAAGTAGTCATGTGATGAAATAAATATATAGAAAATCCAAATTGTGAAACTGACTGATAAAATATCAAATACTATTGCCTTTCGTTTGAATTTGTTTGTATTTTCAATATATCTTACAATAGAAGTGAATAAGCCTACACTTAGTACTATAAAATAAAAGTATTTTAGTATAAGTTGAAATGTGTTGTTTTTTGGAAATCCAAAGTCTATAATTGTACAAATCAATGCAATTAAACTGAGACTAAATGCGATGTTGTATAATTTTTTTAGATTGAATTTCATTTCTATAAATTACTATATTTAGATTTTAGTTTTGGTATTTAATCTAGCTTTGATTTTTTAATTCATATATAAATTCATTATATAAATTGTTATTACAAGCAATGATTTCTTTTCCGTATAAGAAATTATTTTCTCCACTAAAGTCATATACAAGACCACCAGCTTCTTGAACAATAAGACTTCCTGCTGCAACATCCCAAGGTGCTAAACTATATTCGAAAAATGCATCAAACTTACCACATGCAACATAGCACAAATCTACGGATGCAGCACCAAGTCTACGAATTCCTCTTGTTTTTTGCATTAAGAATTTTAAGAAATTCAGATAGGCTTCCAACTTATTAAAATCATAGTATGGAAATCCAGTTGCAATTAAACTATCTTCTAATTTTGATGTTTGTGTTACTGAAATCTTTCTACCATTTAGGTACGCACCATTATTTTTTGTGGCATAAAAGCAATCATTTTTATTGATTTCTAACACCACGCCAAGTTGTATTTCATTTTTATACGCTAATGCAACAGAAATAGCAAATACTGGAATCTGATGAATAAAATTTGTTGTTCCATCTAATGGATCAATAATCCATTGCCAATCATTTTGTGTTTTATTTATGGTTTCTTCTTCAGTTAAGAATGAAGCATCAGGTAGTATTTTTTGTAGTTGTTCTACAAGCATTTGCTCAGAAGTAATATCTACATAAGTAACAAGACTATTTAAGCTTTTTATTTCAATATCATTTTGGTTTATTTTCCCAATTTCAGATTGAATAAATTGAGTAACTTCTTTAGTTATTTCTATGGTTTGTTGTAGAATTTGGTTGATATTTATGTTTGCAGTATATGGATTATCCATTTTTTATTGGATTTATTATTTTATGAACTAAAAGTAATAAAATATATCATAAACATTCTGAAATAGAAAAGAATATTTTTATTTTACACTAGTGAAAAAAATAGAATTGATACTACAAAATAAAGTGTATGCCATTGCAATATATTTTATTTTAATTTGTGTCATTTATTCACAAACGAAGAATTTTGATTTTACGCTTGATGATGATTTAATTACGAGCAGTATTGATACAAAAATTAACAATGCAAGCGATTTATTAGATATTTTTAAAGAAAGATACAATAGGGTAGAGTATAGACCAATTGCTGTACTTTCTTTTGGAATTGAATATTTAGTACTAGGTGAATTAAATCCAAGTGTATCACATGTAGTAAATTTTATTTTATTTTTTCTAGTCATTGTATCAATATATATACTGTTTAATTTTATTACCAAATTCAAGTATAAATACGAAGTATTTTGGATCGTTGCAATATTCTGTGTTCATCCATTGTGTACAGAAGTCGTTGCAAATATTAAATCAAGAGATGGATTGCTCAGTATGTTGTTTTGTATTTGGAGTGTATACTTTTTCTTTAAAGCAGATAGAAATAATTTCTCTATTAAATATTATTTCATTAGTTGGTTGTTATTTATTATAGGTTCTTTTGCAAAATTAGATGTTTTTGGCATGGTACTATTTGTATTATTGTATAATGCCACAAAATTTGATAAGAAATCATTTGTTAGAGCTATTGTATTATTTGCAGTTTTTATCTTAGGAATTACACTAATCAGAACTACATTGGTTGACTATTTTTTACCAATTGAAGAAAGTAATTCAACATTAGCTGTTACCACTTTTACAGAAAATCCAATTGCTGATTTAGATGGTTTTTTTATAAAAATATTTGCAGCA
Source organism: Sphingobacteriales bacterium (assembly GCA_016699615.1). NCBI lineage: Bacteria > Pseudomonadati > Bacteroidota > Sphingobacteriia > Sphingobacteriales > Sphingobacteriales bacterium. Next base: position 2,646,094 of record CP064984.1, read on the forward strand.
ATTCAAACTCTCTGGATTTATTTCATAAAAATTGTTTTTCCATTAGATTTAAGATATTACTATGGCTTTAATTATTATAGCATAGATACAAAACTCACGCTTTCATTATTAGCTAAAATTATTTTCTTTATTAGTTTGTTTGTTTTTGTGTTGTTTTCTAGCAAAAAGAATAAGTATGTTTTTATAGGATTAATAGGGTTTGTTTGTTTTATATTTTATGCGTTAAATTATTATACAGAAGTTGCAGGTATTGTCGCAGATAGATATGTTTTTATGTCACTGCCTTGGTTTGTATTCATAGTTTTTATGCTCATAAATAGATTTCAATTTACAAAATATGTAGTTGTAAATATTATCTTTTTTGTTGTGTTGATTTTGTTGTTATTTCTATCTTATAATAGAACAAAAGTTTGGAAAGATACCATTACACTTGTTCAAAATGATGCACCACATTTAGAAAAATCATTTGAAGGCATGCGGATTGCAGCAAGTATTTACTATTCAGAATTTGAAAAAACTGAAGATAAACAATATCTAAATTTAGCTATTGATTGTGCATTGAAAGCAAATAAAGTCTATTCAAATAGTATGTTGATAAATACACAATTAGGTCAGTTTTATTTTAAAAATAATGAAACACAAAAATCAAAAGACTATTTACTCAAAGCATCAAAAGTAGATACTACAAACTCCACAGTATTTCATTATTTAGGTGATATTTATTATTCAGAAAAGAAATACTCAGAATCAGAAAAATATTATTTTAATGCATTGAGATTATCAAAAGAAAACCAAAAAGAATTTTAATTAATAATATTTCTACAGTCTATTTCGATCAAGGATTATATGATAAGGTTTTGCAGTTTAATCATGATTTAATAAAAAGAGATAGCACCGAATTTGCACCTTATGAAAATTTAGGCTATTACTATAAATCTAAAAATGATGAAACTCAAGCCAAAACATATTTTGATTTGGCAGTAAAGCATGGTATGGCAGAAAATGAGGTGCCACAGTAATCTTAACTCACTAAAAATTATAGAATTTAGCATAGATTTATTAATACTTAGTATTTGACGATTTTTAGTATTTTCGCAGCATGAAACACTTGAGAAATTTCTGTATTATTGCTCATATTGACCATGGTAAAAGCACTTTGGCAGATAGATTGTTAGAATTTACCAAAACAGTATCTGAAAGAGATATGCAGGCTCAAACTTTAGATGATATGGATTTGGAAAGAGAGCGAGGAATAACTATAAAAAGCCATGCTATCCAAATGGATTACAAACATACAGATGGCACAAATTATTCTATTAATTTAATTGATACACCAGGACACGTAGATTTTTCATATGAAGTTTCTCGTTCACTTGCAGCATGCGAAGGTGCTTTGCTTTTAGTTGATGCAACACAAGGTATACAAGCACAAACAATTTCTAACTTATATTTAGCTATTGAAAATGGCTTAGAAATCATTCCAGTTATCAATAAAATTGATATGGATGGTGCCATGATTGAAGAAGTTACTGACCAAATAGTTGATTTAATTGGATGTAAAGCAGATGAAATTATTCATGCAAGCGGAAAAACAGGAATTGGTGTACAAGATATTATGGATGCAGTAATTGCTAGAATTCCAGCACCAAAAGGCGATACAGAAGCACCATTGCAAGCATTAATATTTGACTCAGTATTCAATTCTTTTCGTGGTGTAATTGCATATTTTAGAATTATGAATGGTACTTTGCGCAAAGGTGATAAGGTGAAATTTGTAAATACAGAAAGAGCATATATTGCAGACGAAGTAGGTATTCTAAGAATGAACTTAGAACCTAAGCAAGAAGTAAAAGCAGGCGATGTAGGCTATATTATCACAGGAATAAAAGTATCAAAAGAAATAAAAGTAGGAGATACCATCACTCAACTACAAAATCCATGTAAGGAAGCTATAAAAGGTTTTGAAGATGTAAAACCAATGGTATTTGCTGGAATTTATCCAATTGATAATGATGATTACGAAGAACTTAGAGAATCATTAGAAAAATTACAATTAAATGATGCATCATTAGTATTTGAGCCAGAAACATCATTAGCATTAGGTTTTGGCTTTAGATGTGGTTTACTTGGATTGTTACACTTAGAAATTGTTCAAGAAAGACTAGAACGTGAGTATGATATGACTATTATTACCACAGTTCCAAACGTAACTTACTATGCATACACCAAAGCAAATGAAAAATTAATTGTAAATAATCCATCAGATTTGCCAGAACCCAATCTGTTAGATTTTGTTGAAGAACCATATATAAAATCAAGTATCATTACGAAGCCAGAATATATTGGTGCAATTATGAAATTGTGTATGGATAAACGTGGTATTCTAAAAAATCAAGTATATCTTACAGAAAGCAGAGTGGAACTTCAATTCGAAATGCCATTAGCAGAAATTGTATTTGATTTTTATGATCAATTAAAATCAATTTCAAAAGGCTACGCATCATTTGATTATCATTTGTATGATTTTAAAGAAAGTGATTTAGTAAAATTAGATATAAAACTTAATGGCGAAAATGTAGATGCTTTTTCAGCATTAATACATCGTAGCAAAGCATACCATTTTGGTAGTAGATTGTGCGAAAAATTAAAAGAATTAATTCCACGCCAACAATTTATGATAGCAATACAAGCAGCAATTGGTGCAAAAGTAATTGCTAGAGAAACAATTTCTGCAATGCGTAAAGATGTAACAGCAAAATGTTATGGCGGCGATATATCTAGAAAAAGAAAATTATTAGAAAAACAAAAGAAAGGAAAGAAGAAAATGAGACAAATTGGTACAGTAGAAGTTCCTCAGCAGGCATTTATGGCTGTACTTAAGTTGAATGAGTAATTTTCTGCACAATACTTTTTGCATGTAGATAAGCCATGAAGAAACAAACCAATATAGAAATTATTAATAAGAAAGCAGCATTCAATTATCTTTTGTTAGATACTTACAAAGCTGGAATGGTTCTTTATGGTACTGAGGTAAAATCTATTAGAGAAGGCAAAGTAAATATGTCTGACTGCTATTGTTTTTTCAAAGATGGCGAACTTTGGGTGAAGAATTTACATATTGCAGAATATGCTTTTGGTACATACAATAATCACGTTCCACTAAGACAACGTAAATTATTATTACAAAAAAGAGAATTGCAAAAATTGCATCTAAAAATAAAAGAAAAAGGATTTACAATTATTCCATATAGAATTTATTTTAATGAAAGAAATCTGTGTAAAATAGATATTTGCTTAGCAAAAGGTAAAAAGTCTTTTGACAAAAGAGAAACATTAAAAGCTAAAGACGAAAAACGCGATGTGCAAATAGCTATGAAAAAATATAGATAGTTATATTTTTTTGTTAAACATCTTGCGCAAATTTTTCTATACTTTCATTGTGTGCAATTACACGTGGATTCATAATTCTAAACCAAAGTGGTGGAATTAATGCCAATGGTATCATAGCCAAATAACCTGATGGCATTTGTGGAGCATTATCAAAATGTCTTAGTATTTGATATTTTCTACTTGCATTGTAATGATGGTCGCTGTGTCTTGTTAGTTCAAATAATAAAATTCTTCCCAGTTCATGCTCAGAGTTCCAAGAATGATGTGGCTTTACTTTCTCGTAAGCACCATTCGGCAACATTTTTCTTTGTAAACCATAATGTTCTATATAGTTCACAATTTCCAATAACACAAACCCAATTGTTGCTGCTGCAATAAAAGCAAGCATGCATTTTAATCCTAAGAAAAAATAAATACTTAGCACAAATAAAACTTGTATAATTTGAAATCTCAGCATTTCATTATTTATTGGATTCCAAATATTTAGATTTAATTTTCTTAATCTATGTTCTTCTAATTTCCAAGCATCAATCCAAGAACCAATTACTGTTCTTGGTAAAAATCTATAAAAACTTTCATTTAATCTTGATGTTGCTGGATCTAATGGTGTAGATACATTTTTATGATGTCCTCTGTTGTGCTCAATAAAAAAATGCATATATAATGTTGATAGCAAAAGCATTTTTGCCATAGTTTGTTCGTATTTTTTAGACCTATGACCTAATTCGTGTGCCACATTTATACCTAATGCACCACACGCTAAGCCCATGCCTAATGTAATGCCAAGCAACTCATACCATGCTAGTGGTTGTGTGTACACAGTATATAAATAGTAGGCTAAAATAATATATTGCAAAGGCACCATAGCATAAACTAAATAATCATAATATCTGTCGCTTTTTTCTTTAGCTTCTTCTTCGTCCGAAAAGTTTTCTGTGGTGCCAGTAAAAATAAATTCTACAACAGGAATAAAACCATACACAAATGCAAATGCAAAAAATGACCAATAACCTAAGAAATTAAATGAAATATACATCAATCCAGGAATAATGATAAGTGGTAGAAAGTATTTGTATTTTCTCCATACTTTATGCCATTTTGGTATTGGTTTGCTATTAGAAATTGTGTTGTTGGGTTGTATTGTATTCATACAGTTTCATTTTATTATTGTAAATTTATACATAATAATACAAAAAATCAAACTAAAATTGCAAAAATAGTTCGATTTTTGTATTTTATTTAACATTGGTTAATTGTATGGGAAGAAAATATGTAAGCAAAACAAGAAACAAAAACTTAGATAAACGTAATTTTTATTTACAGAAATTATTGTACAATTTTAAAATACATGGAACCAAAAAACTAAGTATAGATAAACTTGCAAATGAATTAGGTATTAGTAAATCTACTTTGTATGAATATTTTAAATCTAAAGATGAGATTGTAGGTTTGCTATTAGATGATATATTATTTAAAATAAGAGATGCTGAAAAAATATTGAATGACAAACATTCATCTTACATTGATAGATATTACCATAGCATAGATTTAATTTCAGAACATCTTTCAGATATTTCAAACGTATTGTTAGATGATTTGAAAAATGATTACCCAACGCATTGGAAAAACATTGAAGCTTTGATAGAATATTTATCAGATATACTAACTATCTATTACGACGAAGGCAAGAAATTAGGTTATTTTAAAAATATTGATACAAGAATTTTAGTATTGTCTGATAGATTATTTTTTAATGCCATTTCAGACACAACCTATCTTAAGAAAAACAATATTAGTTTAAAAATTTTATTTGATGAGTATTTTAAAATGAAAAGTTTTGGTTTTATTAAAACTGAAGCATAAAAATTACGATAGAATATCAACAATCTTCTGCATATCCAAATCTTCCATACATTTAAAATGTTTTTTTGGACATGATGAACTTCCATATTTATTGCATGGTCTACACTTCAATTCATGATTTTCTATAATTACAGTATTGCTTGTGTTTTGATATGGAATGAATCCTAATTTCTTGTCTGTGCTGCCCCAAACAGAAATAATTTTTTTCTGAAAAGCAGTTGCAATATGCATCATGCCTGTGTCGCCAGTTATTACATATTTTGCTCTTTTTATAATAGATGCAGATTGTGTGATAGAAAATCGTCCGCAAGCATTCATTATTTTAAATGCATCTATTTGACTAAGTTCATTGCCTAATGTTTCGTCTTCTTTTCCACCAATTAAAATAATTGGTACTTTAATTTCCTTACACAAATACTCCAAATGATGTTTAGGTATCGTTTTGGTATAATGTTTTGCACCAATTACAATCACAATAAATCCAGCAATGTGCGTAAATGGCAAATTGCCAATTGGAATATCTTTTTCTTCAGGAATAAAAAAATCTAAACCTTGAGCATCATTAATGATATTTAGTTTTTTTACAGCAGAAAAATATCTATCAACAACATGATTGTTTAATAAATTAATTTTAAAAGATGTAAGCAACCATCGTTTAAATGTTTGCTTGTTGTAGGAATATACTTGCTTTGCTTTTAGTGATTTAATGATTTGAAACGAACGAATGTTTTTATGCAAATCTACGATAACATCATATTGTTCATTTTTTAGCTCATTAATTACTTCATCAGTATGTTTATTTATAGAATATACTTTTTGTACATAGATATTATTTTCTACAATTTCTTTGTATATGTCTTTTGTTATAAAATGAATTTCAGCAGAAGAAATTTGTTTTTTTATACATCTAATAATTGGTGATGTAAGAACAATGTCTCCAATAGAGCTAAACCTTATTATAAGTATTTTCATATTTTAATATCTATGTATTTTTTCATCTCTGAAATGTATTCTTCAACGCCTAAAATCACACGACTTTTCACAGCATCAATTGGTAATGTTTTTACAATTTTTGCTGGCGTACCTAATACCATACTTCCATCAGGAATTTTCATGTTTTCTGTAACCAATGCATGCGCACCAATAATGCAACCATTGCCTATTTCAGCACCATTTAAAATTGTTGCACGCATACCAATTAAATTACAATCACCAATTTTTGCACCATGAATTATTGCACCATGTCCAATTACATTGTCTTTTCCAATATGTATTGGCTTTCCATGGTCAACATGCATGATTACACCTTCTTGCACATTTGTACGTTCATCAATTCTTATTTCATCAAAGTCTGCACGTAGTACAGCACCATACCATATAGATACAAAATCTGCTAAAAATACTTTACCTAATACTCTTGCTGTATCAGCAATAAATACATTATTGCTGTATTGTGCCATTTGTTCTAGTTCTTTTTGATATGAATTCATACACTAAATTTATAATTTAATATCAATATACATAAAAATTCAGAACAGAAATCGTATTTTGTAGGAGATGGTTCTTTATATCATATTTATAAGTGCATTGTTTGTACAAGTAATATTTTATGTAAATTATCTTTTTTTCTTTAATAGGAAATCAAAATACAATTTAGCCTACAAGCCATCAGTAAGTATTATTATTTGTGCGAAGAACGAAGCAGAAAATCTAAAAAGAATATTCCTAAAATTGCAAAACAAAATTACGCAACATTTGAAATATTAATTGTTGATGATAATTCAAGTGATAATACTGCACAAGTTGTGGCAGAATTAAAAAGCTATATTCTAATATACAATACATAAAGATTGATAATAAAATTGGTGTTGGCAAAAAATATTTATTGCAACAAAGGCGTGCATATAGCAAAGTATGATGTGCTTTTATTGACAGATGCTGATTGTTTTCCTGTTTCTGAAAATTGGATTGCAAATATGTCTGCACACCTTTTTAATTATGAGATTGTGTTAGGTATTTCTCCATATAAAGCTACAAAAGTATCATTGTTGTCTGATATTCAGCATTATGAAACAACACAAACGTATTTGCAATATATTGCATTTGCAAATGCTGGAATACCATATATGTGTGTTGGAAGAAATGTAATGGTAACTAAATCATTATATCAAAAATACAATGGCATGATGCAGATTTTAGTCTAGCATCTGGCGATGATGATTTAATGATACAACAATTAGCAAATATGCATAACACAAATACATGTGTTTTTTCAGATAGTTTTACTTGCTGAAAGCCTAAGAAGACTTATATTGATTGGTGTAAGCAAAAACGCAGACATTATACAACGGGAACAAAATACAAGCTCAAACATCAAGTATTATTAGCATTATTTCTTTGGTCAAAATTTTGTGTGTATGTGGCATTTTTGATATGTTTTTTTCAAACAAGAAATATTTATGTTGTATTTGCTTTAATGATATATTTTATGGTATCGTTTGTTGTTTTTTATAAGATAGATAAATTCTACAGAACAGTATTTGGTTTTTTAAGGTAATGTATTCTGATTGTATATCAATATTTAATATTGTAATATTAGGTATCGCAAGCAATATTGTACATAGCAAAAATAAATGGATTTGAAAGCAGCTGATAATATATTAATTCAAGAAGCATTGAGTGGCAATCAAAGTGCTTATACATTGCTTTTAGATAAGTATAAATATGCTGTGTATGCCGTGGCTCTAAAAATTGTGAAAAACAAAGAAGATGCAGAAGATGTGGTAATGGAAACATTCAATAAGGCATTCAATCATCTAAGCACTTATAATAATGAATATGCATTTGCTACATGGTTGTTTAAAATTGCGACAAATACGGCAATAGATTTATTAAGAAAAAATAATATACAAAAACTATCCATTGATGATAATGAATTGCATTTGGAAGAAAAGTATAGCGACAATAATAATGCAGAATTTGAGTTGATAAAAAAACAAGACAAAAATTATGTATTAAAAATTATACAACAACTAGAAAATCCATATCGCGATATGATATTTTATAGATATTTTGATGAACTTAGCTATGGTGAAATTGCAGAAAAAACAAATACAAGTTTGGCTAATGTAAAGATTATACTACACAGAGCAAAAAAACAATTGCAGAAAATAATTCTACATTCTGATTTTAGTAATCAATAATAAATGTACATTATAATGGAATGTTGCCATGTTTGCGTTTTGGTCTATCAACAGTTTTGTTTTCTAGCATTTCAAACGCAATAATTAATTTTTCTCTTGTCTGTTCTGGAAGAATTATTTCATCAATAAAACCACGTTCTGCTGCTTTGTATGGATTTGCAAATGTTTCAGTATATTCATCTACTTTTTCATTCAATTTTTGTTCAGGATTTTCAGCTTTTGCAATTTCATTTTTAAAGATGATTTCTGCGGCACCTTTTGGACCCATTACAGCAATTTCAGCACTTGGCCAAGCATAATTCATGTCAGCTCCAATGTGTTTAGAGTTCATTACATCATAAGCACAACCATAAGCTTTTCTTGTAATTACAGTCACTTTAGGTACTGTAGCTTCGCTTAATGCGTACAATAATTTAGCGCCATTTACAATTATACCATTCCATTCTTGGTCTGTGCCTGGTAAAAAATCCAGGAACATCTACAAGTACTAAAATTGGAATATTAAAAGCATCGCAAAATCTTGTGAATCGTGCACCTTTTCTTGAACTATTAATGTCTAAAACGCCTGCTAAGTACGCTGGTTGGTTAGCAATAATTCCTATGCTTCTTCCTGCAATTCGTGCAAAGCCAACAACAATATTCTCAGCGAATTCTTTATGTACTTCAAAGAAAGAATTTTCATCAACTGTATTTTCAATTACTTCTCTAATATCATAAGGTTGATTTGGATTTTCTGGTAGTATTGAGTTGAGTTTTATTCTACTTTCTGATGTATTGTTTTGATAAGGAAGTTTAGGTGTTTTTTCTTGGTTGTTTTGTGGTATATAGCTTAATAATGATCTTACTTTTTGTAATGCTTCTACTTCGTTTTTTGCAGTAAAGTGTGTTACACCAGATTTTGATGTACGGTTGTTGCACCACCTAATTCTTCACTACTTACAATTTCGTGTGTAACAGTTTTTACAACATTTGCCAGTAACAAACATTTATGATGTGTTCTTTACCATTAAAGTAAAGTCAGTCATAGCTGGCGAATATACTGCGCCACCAGCACATGGTCCCATGATAGCAGAAATTTGTGGAATAACACCTGATGATAATACGTTTCTATGAAAAATATCTGCGTAGCCACCCAATGATACCACACCTTCTTGTATTCTTGCACCACCTGAGTCATTTAAGCCAATAACTGGTGCACCAACTTTTGTTGCTAAGTCCATTATTTTGCAAATTTTTTCAGCATGTGTTTCTGATAATGAGCCACCAAAAACAGTAAAGTCTTGAGAGAATAAATACACTAATCTGTCATTTATTTTTGCATAGCCAGTTACAACACCATCACCTAAATATTGTTCTTTTTCTAAACCAAAATCTGTGCTTCTATGTGTTACAAATTTATCTAATTCTTGGAATGTGCCTTTGTCTACTAAAAGTTCAATTCTTTCTCTTGCTGTTAGTTTGCCTTTTTTGTGTTGTGCATCAATACGATGTTGCCCACCACCAAGTAGTAAATCTTCTTCTTTTTGTACTAGTGTTTTTAGTTTATCTTGAATTGTACTCATGCCATGAATATTATTTACCAATATTACTAAAAATATTGATAAATAATTCCTAAAGTTTTGAATATATAAAGTTTGTTTAATATGGCTATTTGATTAATCTACATTTATAATTTTAATTTCATTCAATGGTTGAAGTCAACAATTTGTCTAGTAAGCAATTTAGCAAAGGTGTAATGATGGTGCTTTTAGGTGCTATCTGTTTTTCAACAAAAGGTGTGTTTGCCAAATTAGCATACTTACAAGGCGCCAAAGCTTTAGATATTTTATTTTTAAGAATGTTGTTTGCGTTGCCATTTTATATAGTTATTTATTTTAAAGAAACGAGAAAACGCAAGCTAGAAATATCTAAGTCAAATTATTATAATATATTATTAATTGGAATTATTGGTTATTATTTGGCTGCATTGTTCGATTTTATTGGACTACAATATATAAGTGCCAATCTTGAAAGAATTGTAATATTTACTTATCCAACATTTGTATTGATTTTAGGCTATATTTTTTATAAGAGAAATGTTAGTCGTATTCAATTGATATCAATATTTCTGTGTTATTTAGGTATACTAGTTTCATTTATGTCAGATATTAAATATCTTGATTTTAAAAATGGAATTGTTGGAATTGGTTTTGTATTGTTAAGTTCATTAACCTATGCATTCTATCTAGTTAGAAGCGATTCTATTATAAAATCGATAGGTACACTTAGGTTTACCTGTTTGTCTATGATAGTTTCTTGTTTTGCTGTTTTATTACATCATGTTATTTTTAATGGCATTCATATGTTTTCGTACAACGCAACTATTTATTTTTTAGGTGTTGTAATTGCTATTGTATCTACGGTTTTGCCATCATTTTTAATGACTTATGGTATTAGTTTAATTGGCTCATCCAATATGTCTATTGTTGCAAGTTTTGGCCCAATTGCTACCATGTTTTTAGCCTATTTTTTCTTAAATGAGAAGATTACATTATTACATTGTATTGGTACATTATTGGTGTTGGTTGGTGTGTATTTAATTGGAAAGAAAGGAAAGTAAAATCTATATTCTATAATTTTGATTCACTAAAAGATGTTGCATATTTTTGTATCTTCGCAGATTATTTTTAGATTATGCCAAATGTGTACAAACAAATTCAATTGCATGTAAAAGATGCGTTTCCTCAATTATTTGGAACTGAAGTTGCATTGAATCAAATTACAATCAATGAAACATTAAAAGAATTTGAAGGCGATATCACAGTTGTTGTATTTCCATTGCTAAAACTATCTAAAAAAGTCCAGAAGATACTGCAAAAATTATAGGTGAGTATTTAATGCAAAGCTTAGATTATATTAGGAATTATAATATAATAAAAGGATTTTTAAATATATCATTAAAAAATAATTTTTGGATAGATACAATTCATCAGAGTTTGAAAGTTGATGAAGACCATTCTGATGAAAAAATATTGATAGAATATTCTTCGCCAAACACAAACAAACCAATACATCTTGGACACTTAAGAAATAAAGTATTAGGTTATGCATTGAGTAATTTATATAAAGCAAATAATTACACTGTGTTTAAGGCAAACTTAATTAATGACAGAGGTATTCATATTTGCAAAAGTATGCTGGCTTGGCAAAAATTTGGAAACAATGAAACTCCAGAATCATCAATGATGAAAGGAGATAAGCTAGTTGGAAAATATTATGTAGAGTTTGATAAACATTATAAAGAACAAATTCAAGAATTAATAGATAAAGGCATTGCTAAAGAAGATGCAGAAAAGCAAGCTCCAATTCTGATAGAAGCACAAGAAATGCTCAAGAAATGGGAAGATGGAGATAAAGATGTAATGCAACTATGGAAAACGATGAATGCTTGGGTGTATAAAGGATTTGATGTGACCTATAAAAGACTTGGTGTTGATTTTGATAAGTTTTATTATGAAAGTGATACTTATCTATTAGGTAAAAGTATCATTGAAGAAGGCTTAGCAAAAGGTGTATTTTACAAAAAAGAGAATGGAAGTGTTTGGGTAGATTTGACTAATGAAGGTTTAGATGAAAAACTAGTTTTGCGTGCTGATGGAACATCTGTGTACATAACACAAGATATTGGTACAGCAGACTTAAAATATCAAGATTTTAAGATGGATAAATCTATCTATGTTGTTGGCAACGAACAAGATTATCATTTTAAAGTATTGAAAGTAATTTTACAAAAATTAGGCAGAACTTATGCTGATGGAATTTTACATTTTTCTTATGGCATGGTAGATTTACCTTCAGGTAAAATGAAATCTAGAGAAGGTACAGTGGTAGATGCTGATGACTTGATGGATGAAATGATACAAACAGCAAAAGCACAAGCTACATCATTAGGCAAGATTGATGAATTTTCTGATGATGAAAAAAATAAATTATTTGAAATTATAGGTTTAGGTGCACTTAAATTTTTCTTGCTTAGAGTTGATCCTAAAAAAAGAATTTTATTTGACCCAAGCGAAAGTATAGATTTACATGGCTTTACAGCAACATTTGTACAATATACCTATGCTAGAACACAAAGTGTACTTAGAAAAGTATCTGCTTTAGATAATATAAAAATAGATAACAATCAAATAGAATTAGAAGCAGCCGAAAAAGAGTTGATTGTAAAATTATACCAATATCCAATTGTACTTGAAGCGAGTTGTCAAGAAATGAATCCAGCAAAATGGATTGAATACATATATGAATTGGCAAAAACATACAATAAATTTTACAACGATTGTCAAATTCTACAAGCTGAAGAAGAAAGCGTAAGAAATATAAGAATTCTTTTAACTCAAAAAACAGCAACTGCAATTTATGCTGGATTTGATTTAGTTGGCATTCAAGTACCAGAAAGAATGTAATTTCTACTTATTTTTTTACTTTAATTATTACAATATATATTGCTGAAAATAAAAAAGATATAATCAATTGATTATATCTTAAAACTGTTTTTGTATTTTTTGGGACACCAATGGGGCTCGAACCCACGACCCTCGGAACCACAATCCGATGCTCTAACCAACTGAGCTATGGTGTCCATTGTGGAACGCAAAGATAAAATATATTTTTAATTTTTCTGCTCTTTTTTATTTGAAATAGATGTTAAGATATTTGTTTAATTATTTCTAATTGATGAGCTCAAAATCTATTGTTTTCTTTTCCATATCAACATGGCTAAGCTTTACTTTAATTGGGTCACCTAATTGATAGGTGTTTCCTGTTCGCTTGCCAATAAATTGAATGTTCTTTTCATCATAAGCATATTTATCATCAATAAGGTGTTCTGCTCTAAGCAATCCTTCGCAATTATATTCAGGCAATTCAACATACAAGCCCCAATTTTTTACACCAGATATTACACCATTAAATTCTTCTCCAATTCTATCCAACATAAACTCAGCCATTTTGTATTTTACTGATGTGCGTTCTGCTTCGGCAGCAGCCTTTTCACGTTCACTACTATGCTTACATTTTGTTCCATATCTTTTACATCAGGCAATTTCTTTCCTTCCAAAATTGCTTGTAGTAATCTATGTACCATTACATCTGGATATCTTCTAATTGGTGATGTAAAATGCGTATAAAACTCAAATCCTAAACCATAATGCCCAATATTTTTAATCGTGTATATTGCTTTTGCCATACTTCTTATTGCTAATGATTCTAATACATTTTGCTCTGGTGTGCCTTGTATTTTCTCCATTAAAATATTAAGTGATCTAGCAATTTGCTTTGGATTGTCAAATTGTATTTTATAACCAAATCTTGCTGCAAATAGTGCAAAATCTTGTAGCTTCTCCATGTTTGGCATATCATGAATACGGTACACCATTGGAACTTTGCCTGTAGCATTTTTTTCTTTACCAATAAATTGTGCTACGCTTCTGTTTGCAAGCAACATAAATTCTTCAATTAGCATATGTGCATCTTTTCTTTCTTTTACAAAAATGCCAATTGGTTTTCCATGCTCATCTAATTTGAATTTTGTTTCTGGTGCATCAAAGTTTATAGAACCATTGTTGAATCTATTTTTGCGTAGTTTTTTTGCAATAGTATTTAGTATAGTAATTTCATCTGCATATAGTTGGCTTTTACCTTCAATTACTTCTTGTGCTTCATTGTATGTAAATCTTTTATTAGAATGTATAACTGTTCTGCCGTACCATGTTTCTAATATTTTTGCATTTTTGTCAATCATAAAAACGGCAGCAAAACATAGTTTGTCTTCATTTGGTCTAAGTGAACACACAATATTTGATATATGTTCTGGAAACATTGGTGCTACTCTATCTACTAAATACACAGAAGTTGCTCTTTTTATTGCTTCATCATCCAATGCTGTGTTTTCTTGTATATAATGGCTGACATCAGCAATGTGAACACCTATTTGAAAAATATCATCCGTGATTTTTTGGAATGAAATAGCATCATCAAAGTCTTTAGCATCATCTGGATCAATAGTAATTGTTAATGTATCTCTAAAGTCTTTTCTTTTTTTAATTTCGGAATTTGATATTTTAATACTTATTTCTTCAGCTTCTTTCAATACTTCTTCTGGAAATGATGTAAAGAATCCATTGTCAATTAAAATAGATTGCATTTCTATATCATTGCCACCAGCTTGTCCAAGTACTTCTGTAATTATTCCTGTTGGATTTTTATCTTTTTTTCGCCATTCTTTAAATTGCACAACAACTTTATCGTTGTGTTTTACATTCTGTTCGTCTTTTTTTGAAATAAAAAAATCTACATTGATTGAGTTTAAATCTGGTCTTACAAAACAAAAATTACTTTGTTTATCTACAATTCCAATAAAATGCGTTCTTTTTCTTTTAATTATTTCAGTGACTACACCTTCTTTCTTTGTAGATTTCGGATTGTGTACTCTTTTTACTTTTACAGTATCGCCATCAAAAGCTGTATTTGTATTGCTTTTATGTATGTAAATATCTTTTTTTACGTCATCAATAATTACAAATCCATCGCCACTTTTTACAATATCTATTGTACCTATTAATTCATTACCTACAAGTAATTTTTCTTTCTTATTAGTTGTTTCTTTTTTCTTCATGTTTGTAAATGGATTTTTTTAAGTTGCACTTTAGTACTATTCATTCCAAATTTGCCAACTTCTTTCTGCTTGAAGATACAACATTTCTAAGCCGTTTTTAGTTTGTGCATTTTTTTCTTTTCCTTTTTTTAAGAATAATGTTTCTTCTGGATTGTATACTAAATCATACAAAAGATGTTTGTCAGAAATATATTGATATGGTATTTCTGGTGCTGCATCAATATTTGGATACATACCAAGTGGTGTCGTGTTGATGATAATATGATGTGTGTTTATTATTTCTTCATTGATATCTTGATATGAAATTATATCATTATTTGCTATTCTTGATACATATTTGTAATGAATATTTAATTTTTTTAATACATATTCTACTGCTTTTGATGCGCCACCAGTTCCAAGTATCAATGCTTGTTTGTGATGCGTTTTTAAAAATGGTAAAAGACTATATTCAAAACCATAAACATCTGAATTGTAACCAATTTTTTTATTATCAATGAACTTTATTGTATTTACTGCACCAATTTTTGTGCATCTTCATTTAGCTCATCTAAAAATGGAATTATACTTTGTTTATATGGTATCGTAACATTCAATCCTTTGAAATTATTTTGTTGACATAATTGCTCAAAGTCTTCAATTTTTTCAATAGGGAAGGTGTCGTAATTTGAATTTGCAATGTTTTCTCTAATAAATTTTTCTGCAAAATATCCTTTTGAGAATGAATGAGACAAAGGATATCCAATTAAACCATATTGATTCATGTTGTGTTATAAAATGTGGATGAAATTATATTAATAATATTGATTTTAAATCTTCGTCATCTTCTAATGATTGATGAAAATTAAATATCAAATCTATTTTTTCTGGATGCTCTGCAATTAGTTGTTGTAATCTTATTTCTGCTTCTTTAATTTTTCTTTGTAAATAATATACAATTGCTAATGCAACTTCTAAATCTACAGTATATTTGCAAACATTAATTCCATTGGTTAATATTTCTTCTGCTGTTTCTAAATCGCCTGCGTAGCAAAAAGTTTTTGCCAAAACAAAATAGGCTTCATCTCTTTTTACAAAAATATCAATTGCTGTTTGGCATGCATCAATTCCTGCTTCTATTTCATTAATTTCTAAAGCTGCTTCTGCCAATGCAATGCAAAATTCATATTGTTCGTCTTCTAAATCTTTTGCTTTCTGAAATGATTGATAAGCTTGTTCCCAATTTTTTTCTTTCTTATATGTTTCGCCTATTTTAAAGTACACTTCACTAGAACTTGGATTTTGGTGCAATGCTTTTCTATAATAGTATCGCGCCATTTTGTAGTTCTTCTGAACATTATAACATTCACCTTGTAGTAAATATACTTCATCATCTGCTTCAAAATGTTCGCAAAGTTCATTGATATTTTCTAGTGCTTTTGTAATGTCATTTTTCTTAATAAGTAATTCAATTAATTCAATATAAATGAAATCAAATTCACTTGTAATTGCAATGGCAAACTCTAATGCTTCAATTGCTTTTGGAATATCGTTAGTGCCTTTGTATGCACAACCTAAATTGTACCACGCAAGATAGTTGTACGGATTTTTATCTATAAATTTGGTATGAAAATTTATACTTTCTTGGTAGTTTTGTAAAATTTCGGTGCAATAATTTATTCTACTTATTGCTTCATCATTATCACTATTAAATTCTAAACATTTTATGAGATATCTAAATACTTCGTTGTAATTAGAACAATCTTCATAAGTATCACAGAATTGCAAATACACATCTTCAATTGTTTCTGGGTCAGCTTCGTATTCAAGTTTTCTTAGTATATCTATGGCATCATCATATTTTGATTGTGATGAGTAGATTTCTGCTTTTAATAATAATGCACCAACTTCAGATGCATCTAATGCCAAAGATTTTTCAATTAATTGTAATGCTTTTTCACTGTCTTTTAATTGAAACTCTAAGTATGCTTGTCTTAATACTATTTCAGCAGAAAAAGGATGTTGCTCTAATGCTTTTTCAGTTGCTTGTAATGCTTTGTTAAATTCTCCTAAGTCTTCATAATAATCTATTATGGTCTCAAAATCGTCTTGATCAAAAAAACATTATTATTTTTACTCAATGCATCTTCAAATTGTTGAATAAGCTCAGATGCAAATAAATTATCATTAAAATCAAAATAATCCATATATTACAAAGTTACGGTTAAAATTGTATCTTTAAATTAAACTTTGTTAATGAAAATTTATCAAATAGTTATTCACATATTCTTGATTTTTTGTCTGACAATTAATGCAAACGCAGAAGAAAACACAGATTCTGTTGCAAAATATCCAAAATTATATAAAGTACAACAGAAATATCTACATTGGATTGATAAAAAAAATATGGATTTCCCAATGGCAATGCCAATAATTGCTGGCAATAAATATGATGGTGTGCAAGTTGGTGCTGCTTTAATAAATTTAAAACAACCTGTTAAAAATGTAGATTTTACAGGCGTTTTGTTGTACGGTATAAAAAGTAAAAAAGTAAATGGAATTGCTGATGTAGCGTATTCTATTTTTCCAGAACATCCTGTGCTAAATCAAATTAAAATTGGAACCAATTTTAAATCATTTAGTTATGCAAATCAACCAAATATAAAAAAGTTTTATGCAGTAAAGCCAAGTCTTGAACTGAAATTGTTTTCTACTAAAAATTCATCAATGACTCATATTTTATCTTTTCGTTCAAATTTAATATTTGAAC
This sequence comes from Sphingobacteriales bacterium, assembly GCA_016699615.1. Classification (NCBI taxonomy): domain Bacteria; kingdom Pseudomonadati; phylum Bacteroidota; class Sphingobacteriia; order Sphingobacteriales; species Sphingobacteriales bacterium. Next base: position 2,663,954 of record CP064984.1, read on the forward strand.
AAGTAAGATATTATAATTTAGGTTTTAATCATAATGAAGACTCTACAGTCAAGAAATTTTATGCAAATGAATTTCGCTATATGTTTCAATTTAAAAATAAGAATTTTCCATTTTCTGCAAGTGTGAAATTTGAACAGGCTAAACAATTTGGAAAATTGAGTTTTGAAGTAAATTCATTTATCAACTATAGAATGAAAAAATACAATTCTGGCTTGCATTTGAGATTTTTTACAGGAACATTTTTGTACAGAAATAGTCAGTTCAGACCAAGATTATATCCAAATTATGGTTTTACTTTGAGTGGTACAACAGGAATTAATGATTATAAATATGATAATTTATACTTTGGTAGAAACAATATAGATGGATTTGCATCAAATCAAATATCATCAAGTGATGGAAATATGAAAATGATTTCGCCACCTATTCAAAGTTATCAAGAAGGAAGAACTGTAAATTATTTGATGGCATTAAATATTGTTGCAGATTTTCCGATTCAATATGTGCCAATAAAACTTTTTATGGACTTTGGTTATAGTTCAGATAAGCAAATAAATACAATACAAAATTTACCATATAATAAATTTCATTACGACTTGGGTTTGATGTTTAGTTTCTTCAATCGTGGTGTTGAGTTTTATATTCCATTCTTAGTATCAAAAGAAGTAAAAGAATTATACAAAACTTATAGACCAAAATTAGGTCAACGTATTTCATTTATGATAGATATTGAAAAAATAAGTTTGCATAAGCAAATTAGAAAAATGAAGTTTCTATAAACTTTTTATTAAATTATATGTTATAGGTAGTTATGAAACTAATCTTTAATAGGAATTCAGAAGTCTTTAAAATAATATTGTTTTTTGCAGGCATATATGGAATTCTATGGGGAATTTCTGCAATATTTTTCCCAAAGTTTTGGTTTAGTTTTGCAGCATTAAATTATCCAATTTATCCAGAATTATTTCAAACAATAGGTTTGTACGAATTTGCATTAGGGTTTGCATATTTATTAGCATACAGAAATCCTATTAGAAATTGGCAAATAGTTTTGATTGGATTTATTATAAAAGTATGTATGGTTGTTGGATTTATCTATTATTATTATGCCAATAATGAACCACAAGTTATTTTTAGAATGGTATTTATTAATGATTTTATTTGGATATTACCATTTTTATTAATACTATATAATGCATACAAACACGAAGAATTATTAGATAATGAATTGGTGTATTTGCAAGAATGTGCAGATGATAATTTTTTAAAATATTACACAACAAATAAAGGAAACAATCTATCAGAAATATCCTTTCAACAACCTATTTTATTAGTTTTTCTCAGACATTTTGGCTGCACATTTTGCAAGAGTACTTTAAATAAAATACAAGTTTTACAGCAAAATTTTTCTGAGCATAATGTAAAAATTGTTTTGGTAAATATGTTGCCGGAAAATCAAGCAGCAAAACATTTACAAGACTTTGATTTGTATGATTTAGATTATGTATCTGATGAAGAAGCAATGCTATACAAAGCATTTAAACTAAATAGAGGAAAATTTAAGCAACTATTTGGGTTTAAAGTTTTTGTAAAAGGTATTTCTTTATGGATATCAGAAAAATTATTCATTTCATCATCAGAAGGAACAGATGTATTTCAAATGCCTGGTGTTTTTTTGATTAAAGATGCAATAGTCGTGAAACAATTCAAATACGATTCAGTTGCTGATGAACCACCATTTCTAGATTTTGTAAATACAGTAAAAACATCAACTACTAATAATTGTTAAAATACAAATTATTATTTTGCGATTAATTTTTTATTGACGAATATTGTTCTAAAATAATTTACAATCACATGAAATCAATCAGATCTATCTTTGTCGCGCTTTTACTTTTTGTTGGTATTAGTGCATTTTCAAGTAATTTTATGATTACTGCAACTATGAAAAACGGCGATGTTATTTCAGGAAAAACAACACTGACTAAACTGAATGTTGAAACAGCTTATGGAGAATTAAATATTCCTGCAGAAAATATTACAAACATAGAATTAGGCATCATTACAGACAAATCAAAAGAAACTGCTGTACAATTAGAGTTAAAGAAATTACAAATGGCAAGTTCTAAAGAAGCAGAAACTATTTATAAAAATTTACTAAATATGGGGCCATCAATTCTTAGCATTGTGAAATCTTATACTGAGAATAATAACTACCAAATTTCAGACAATTATGACCATTCTATAGAAAAATTATTAGACAATTTATACGATAAAGCTGATCTTGAGTATGGTGCATCAATAAATGACGTTGTTGAATTTGATTTAGATAACAAAGTTGAAGGAACTATTTCTTTGAATGAAATACAACTATTAAGCAACTATGGCACATTAAACTTAAAAAGAGAAAATATAAGTTCTATAGAATTATCAGTATTAGATGATAATGTTTCATTAGGTGATAATGTTTTTAAACTAAAAGCAAGCAAACATATTACTGGAAATGAAGATGAAGATGGTTGGTTAAATACAGGAATCAAAGTAAAAGCTGGCGATAAGATTACAATCTCAGCTTCTGGAAAAATAGTTTTAAAAAGTTTATCAGGTGGAATTTATGGACCAGATGGCTTCATAGGTGGAAAAGAAGACAGTGCATACGATGCTGAAGCAGATATACCATATGGAGCACTTGTTTATAAAATTGGCGAAGATGGCACAGAGCAAAAAGTTGGTTCTAAATCAATAATTGAAATTGAAGAGAGTGGAACTTTATATCTAAGTATATACGAAACAGTATACAATGATGAAAATACAGGTAGCTATACGGTGAAGGTAGTTACAAAATAGTTATACATGATTTTTTTTATTAGTTGCCATTGCATTTATGTAGTGGCAATTTTATTTTAATCTATTATCTTCGTAATTGTTTATAAGCATATGAAAACAAAAATATTTTTACTACCAGGATTCGGCGAAGATGCATTTGTGTTTAATGAATTAAAACCATACTTGTCTGCTTTTGAATTGATAGATGTAGAATATAGAAATGCATTAAATAAATTCATCTTTCCATTTATTACAGTAGAACGATTTGCAAAAGAACTAATAAAAGAATACAATATTCAACCAAATGATAAATTAATTGGACACTCAATGGGTGGATATTTTTCATTCCAAATTAGAGAAATACAAAACAATGAAATATGTATGATTGCCTCATTCAACGACCCAGCTAAAGTCATACATATGTTTCCAAATTTCACCAGATTTACACAATTATCAATAATCACTGGCTTAGTAAAACTACCTCAAGTCAAAAATAATTTATTAAGTAAAATCAAAGACAAACGCATACGCGAAGTACAATCACATATAGTAGATAACTTCGATAATTTTACAAATCTTCAATTGGCATTAATGGTTGAGATGAATTATGCACCAAAAATAAAATCGAACAAGCCAAATCCATTAAGAATTCATAATATCAAAGACAAGATAGTAGCACCACCAGATGAATCATATATTCAAATTGAAGGTGGACATTTTAGTCTAAACTTGGAAACAGAACGTGTTTTTAATACCATGAAAAGTTTTTTGAATATTGCATAAAATGAATACAATACATTATTCATAACTAAAATATAAAACATTAAAACAGAAATATTGATAGTCAATTCTTAAATTTGATAATGAGTAATCTTGATTTCCTTCATACACTTAAATTTCCTTATATTTTAAAACAAAATGTACTTTGGGGCGAAATGGATGCATTCGGACACATCAACAATGTAATTTACTTTAGATACTTTGAAAGTGCTAGAATAAACTTCTTTACACAAACCAATTTATGGAAAGATTTTAATAATGATGATGTAAGAATTGTAGTTGTGAAATTAGAATGCAATTATGCACATGAAATTGTATACCCAGAAGAAATTGAAATAGGAGTGGCTATCAAACAGATAGGTAACTCAAGCATGCATGTGCATCATGTAGTAAAAAGTACAGCAAAAAATATCATTTTTGCACATGGAGAAGGTGTAATTGTAAGCACAGACCCAAAAACAGGAAAATCAAAACCTTGGACAGAAGATTTAAAAAATAAACTTAATCAGTGGATATAATATGAAAGATTATTCTAGAGAATCATTAGCCTTACACGAAAAATTAGAAGGTAAAATAACAGTAGAGCTAAAAACTCCATTAGATAATAAAAATGATTTAACACTTTGCTACTCACCAGGTGTTGCAGAGCCAGTTAGACAAATTGCAAATGATGAAGAAAAAGTTTGGGATTTAACCATAAAAAGCAATACAGTAGCCATCATATCAGATGGTTCAGCTATTTTAGGTTTAGGAAATTTAGGTGCAGAAGCATCAATTCCAGTGATGGAAGGAAAAGCAATGTTATTTAAAAGATTTGCAGGCTTAAATGCATTCCCAATTTGTTTGGCAACACAAGACACAGAAGAAATAATTCGAACAATTACAAATATTGCACCTGTATTTGGTGGTATCAACTTAGAAGATATTTCATCACCACGTTGTTTCGAAATAGAAGATAGGCTACAAACATTAGGTATTCCAGTATTTCACGATGACCAACATGGAACAGCAATTGTAGCATTGGCAGCATTATTCAATGCATGTAAACTATTCAAAAAAGATTTCGGAAGTCTAAAGGTAGTTATAAATGGCGCAGGTGCAGCAGGTTTGGCAATCACAAAATTAATTTCTTGCAACGATTTAGAATCAGATGTGTGCACACCAGTACGTGAAATCATAATGTGTGATACCAAAGGAATAATACACAGTGGACGCCCAGATTTGAATGATATAAAAAGAGACGTATTAAAATATACCAATAAAAGCAAAATAAAAGGCACACTCAAAGATGCCATCAAAGATGCAGATGTTTTTATCGGCGTTAGTCAAGGTAATATTTTAAGTTCTGAAGATATTACGACTATGGCTGAAAATCCTATTATATTAGCATTAGCAAATCCAACACCAGAAATTTCTCCAGATTTGGCGTACAAAGGCGGCCCAGGTGTTGTAGGTACAGGCAGAAGCGATTTGCCCAACCAAGTGAATAATGTCTTAGCATTTCCTGGAACTTTCAAAGGAGCATTGGCAGTAAGAGCTAGAAGAATAACAAATAGAATGAAAATTGCTGCAGCATATGCCATTGCAGAATGTGTAGAAAATGTAGAAAGAGATTGTATTATTCCAAATGCTTTAGACTTTGGAGTTGCAGATAGGGTAGCAGAAGCAGTAATGAAAGCATACAAAGAAGACAAGAAAATAGACGCACCAAAGCACGAACTATAGAATAAAAGGTATTCTTTAATTTCTACTTATCAGGATATAGAGCATTAATCTGTTCTCTAAGTTCTAAAAGTGCCCAAAATGCATAAAATGTTGGTTCAATTTTACTTTTGGATTCTTTAGAGTTAGAATCTAAATTATATTCTTTAAAACCGCCATCTACTTTATTTTGACTAGATAAAAAATAAATGACTTCCTTTTGATTGTTTTTAATATCAAAATTCTTAGCATACAAACTATAAGCAAAAAAACGATATTTATCAGTTAGTGAAAATTTTGATGCATTCATTGAGTTTAATTGAGTAGTATCAGTTAGTGCATTTTCTAAAGACATATCTTCTTTCATTTTGTTATATAAAAGGTCTTTATAATATTTAGAATTGTTTATTTCATTTCCACAGTTTCTATCAAACTCAGCTAATGCATAGTAAAACTCATTTCGTATATTATTAGGATATATTAATGCTGCTTTATAAAATGTATCTAAAGATGATTCTTTTATTGCATCCGCATAATTACAAAAAATATAGAATCCATTTCTTACTTCTGTTTTGTAAACATCATTTACAAAAACCTTATTAAAATCAATTTTATTTTTTTTTGCTTCTTCTATAAATAGAATTCCTTCTTTTGTATTGCCTAGCATTGTTCCATATACTCTATCTATACCTTTGTTTAGTTTGTCGATTATTTGAGGGAACACTAAAAATGAATCAATTTTTAGATTGAAATGTTGGTTTAATCCAATAATTTGAAATGCAACTTTCTCGTTTCTTGTATTTTGTGTTGAAAATTTTATTTGATATGTTAATTTTGAAATATTTGAATCTAATTTTTGTAGAAATGCTTTTTTTCCACTCTTTGCAATTAAATTATCCAATGTGTCTGAAGTAATATGTTCAATTTTAATTGAGGATTGTTTATATTCAAATTTATCTTCTGATTTTGAAATAGATATGCTAAAGAAAATAGCGATAAGCAATAGATGTATTTTATTCATAAAAAGAATTATTTTACTAATTTAATGAATTTGTTTTAATATTAAAGTTTTTTACAAAATTTATGCCAGACTTGATTTATATATTAGATTGAAGATTATAATTATTTATATGAGCACATGAATCATTTTAGAATAAACAAGATGATTTCTTTCCATCAAATGAATTGTTTTTTTTGTATTTTTGATACTAAATATAAATGTTATAAAATAAAATTTAATTTATGAATAAAGATTGGTGGAAATGGGGCAATTCAAACGAATTTAAACATATAAATGATTATCCAAAAGCAAAAGCATACCTAGAAGATTTATGGAAAACAAACTTTAAACATGAGTATTCACCACCAAATAAATTTAGTATAGATGTAGTTTCTGAAAAAAAGAAAGAAACCATAAAAGATATTTTTGCAAGTCTAGCATCAAAAAAAATAAGTTTTAAAGAAGACGATAGATTGAAGGTTGCGCTCGGAAAAAGTTATTACGATGTAATTAGAATTGTAAAAGACAATAATATAGTTACTCCAGATGTCGTTTTAACACCAACTACACACGAGGAAATTGAATACATAATTAAGCAAGCAAATGATAATCATGTAAAGATTATTCCAATTGGTGGTGGAACAAATGTTGTAGGTGCACTTACAATGTCAGCACAACAACTAAAGTCAGATATTACATGTGCAATTAATCTTACAAATTATAATAAATTAATCCAAATTGACCACGACCACTTTACAGCCACATTTCAAGCAGGAATTTTAGGTCCAGAATTAGAGAAAATTTTAAATGAACAAGATTATACATTAGGACATTTCCCTCAATCATTTGAATATTCTACATTAGGTGGATGGATTGTAACACGAAGTGCTGGGCAAGAGTCATCTTATTATGGGAAAATCGAAGATTTAGTAGAGCAAATTAGAGTTGTAACGCCAATTGGAACACTATACTCAAATGATTACACACACGATGCATCTGGAATTAATCTATTGCAACTATTTGTGGGTAGCGAAGGTACTTTTGGTGTTGTATCTGAAGTAAAAATAAAAATAAAGAAACTTCCAAAAAATTATAGATGGGTTACTGCTTTATTTCCAAATTTTGAAACAGGAAATAAATTTTTACAGCATATTGCACAAAATGATATTAAACCATCTGTGGTTAGACTTTCTGATGCAAAAGAAACAATGCTTTTTTCAAAACTATCTAACGAACATGCAGAGCCAACAGTTTTTGATAATCTAAAAAAAGAACTTCAAAAATATATTCTAAAATGGAAAAATTTAGATGAACCATGTGTATTGATTATGAGATTTGTGCAACATGAGTATAGTGTTTCTGCACCAATTATGTATGTTAAAAATAGTATCGAAAAGTTTGGAGGAATGGTTGCGCCATCAGTAATAGGAGAGAAGTGGGCAGAAAATAGATTTAAAACACCATATTTGCGTGATACATTCGTAGAACACGGAATTTATATAGACACAATGGAAACATTAGTCCATTGGAAAGATGTAAATAAAATGCATGCCGCATTAACCAATGCCTTAAAAAAATCTAAAGCATTTAATAAAGAACAAGGCATATTCTTAGCACACATATCACATATATATGCAAATGCAGCATGTATGTATTTTACACTATTAACACCAATGCACAGAAATTCTGAAATAGAACAATGGACAGAAATAAAAGAGTTAGTAACCAATACTATTGTTCAAAATAATGGCTCTGTTTCACACCATCATAGTGTTGGTGTTGATCATAAAAAGTGGTATTTAAAAACTGCCGATCCAGTTGCTATAAATGTATTAAGGTCAATTAAAAAAATCATTGACCCAAATGGAATATTAAATCCAGGCAAATTATTCACGTAGATAAATTATTCTTAAATATAAATGTCAAGAGCACAAAATATCCTAAGCGCATCAACAGAATTGTTTGATGTAGTAATTATTGGTGGTGGAATTACTGGCGCAGGAATTGCTCTTGCCGCAGCAAAACGCGGATGGAAAACTTTAATCATTGATAAAAATGATTTTGCATCAGGCACAAGTTCTCGCTCAGCAAAAATGATACATGGTGGATTGAGATATTTACAGCAATTACAAATATCATTAGTAAAAGAAGCATTGCATGAACGCGAACACTTATTGAAAGAATATCCACATTTGGTAAAGCCACAGCCATTTTTTATGCCTATTTATAAATCAAAATTAAGCAAACTAAAACTTGCCATTGGTTTGTCTGGATATGATTATTTGAGTGGTAGTAGTAGTATGCCAAAACATGCGGAAATAGACTTAGAAGATATCAAACAAAGATTTCCATCAATAAAAAGCGATAGCATGGTTGGTGGTTTTATATATTATGATGCAAAAACAAATGATGCAAGACTAACAAATGAAGTAATACAAGAAGCAAAAGATTTAGGTGCAGTTGCAATTAATTATTTTACTTGTGTAGAATTTGGATATCAAAATGAAAAAATAAAAAGCATATTGTGTGTTGATGAGAATACAAAAAATCAATATGCAGTACATGCAAAAATTTTTATCAACGCAACTGGCATCTGGACTGGTGAAACAATCAGAAAATACAATCCTAATGATGCAAAAAATATATGGCACCTAGCAAAGGTGTGCATCTAATTGTGCATGCAGATCATTTGCCTAAAGATGCTGTAATGTTATTCCCAACAGCAAATGGCGATGGAAGGTTTATTTGGTGTATGCCTTGGGAAGATAATTTGAATGTTGTTGGTACAACAGATACTGACTATTTAGAAGGGAAAGAAAATCTAAAGGTACAACATGATGAAGTAAAGTATATTTTAGATAGTGTAAATGCACAATTAAGAGAAAAACAACTTACTGAAGATGATATTCTAAGTGTTTATGCAGGTTTAAGACCATTAATTAACGATGAAGATGAAGACAAAAAAAGCAATAAGCGTTCAAGAGATTATCAAGTTTGGTGGAATAACAAAAATATGATTACAATTTCTGGTGGTAAATTAACATCATTTCTATCGATGGCTGATAGCGTTTTAAATACCATTGATGAAAAATATAAAATACATACTATCCAAACTGATGAAGTAAAACTCATAAGTTTAATAGATCAATACAAAGAAAGATATGGTATAAAAAATGCAACCTTAATTGCAAATATTATTGCAGAATATCAAGATAATAGTATCAATCAACAATTAGAAAATTATCCATATACTATTGCCGAATTTATATTTTTTATTAGATACCAGTTTGCAATAAAACTTGATGATTTACTTACTCGCAGAACATTAATTTCTTATCAAATGAAAGTATATGATGAAGCATTTGTAAATCAGCTAGCAGATGTTCTATGTAATGAATTAAAATATAATGCTGCTCAGATTGCAGATGATAAGGTACATTACTATAACCAATGGTTGCTAATGCACACTTGGAAATAAGCTTATTTGCAATCTAGAGAACATGTTGTTTTATCAGGAAACACTGTAACGTTTCCTGTTTTGAATTTGTTTTTGATTACTGCATAAGTAAATGAAGTTACCCAATCAACTACATTTTGGTAGCTCCAATTGTTCATTGCATGTCCACTCTGACAAACTTCTATATAAAATGTTGGATTGTTCTTGCTTTTTAATGTTCTATAAATATAATCTGGAGCATACATAGTTGGATATTTAATATTTGTAGTAGCTTTTGCATCGCATTTATATGCTGCGCCACTTTCAGTATATATAAATTCATCACAAGTGCCATTTACCAAAAATGTTGGAGTATTGTTCGGATTGTTTAAAATAGTAGGATTTGTTATTGCTCCAGATAATGAAAAAACACCAGCTACATTCTTTTTAATATTTATGTTTGCTTGGCTAGTCGTAGCATCTAAACTTCCACCTACTTTATTGATAAATGCAGCATCTGTTTCATTGTTATCATAATATGCTACATCTAACGCAGTAATAGCACCAGCACTTTGTCCACCTATTATTATCATATCTGGATTGATGCCTAATCTACTTGCATTTGCTTTTAAATATTTTACAGCAGCAATTGCATCTTGTGCAGCTCTTAGTTCTGCTAATAAAAATCCTTCATAAAAGTCAGCTTTACATTGAACTGCTAAATTTGAGTTGTAAAATCCAAGTCTATAATCTATAGCAGCAACTACATATCCTTTTAGTGCCATACTCTTACAAATTTCTTGCATGCCATCATCAACTTTCATAGAAAAACCACCACCATAAATATATACAATACATGGTCTGTTTTTTTCTACATCATTTTTAGCAGAAATAATATCAACTACTAAGTTTTTTGTATTTCCTTCAAAATCCTTTACATTTTTTGCATAATATTCTGTACTAACTTGTATATCAGTAAAAATATTATCTCTATATCTTTCACCATAAGCTAGCATTTCATAGTCTATACTTTGTGCTGGTAATTGTGCTGTAGTTTTATTTCTGTCAACATTACTTGGTAGTACAATTTGTTTACTTCTGTCGTTGTTTGTGGTAGTGGTGGTGGTAGTAGATGAACTACTTTGTTGACTCTGTTGTATGTTTGCTAATGCTTCACATGAATTAAAGCTAATTAGTGTTATTAAGCTAAATAATGAAATTTGTAATTTATTCATATTATTAGTTTTTTTCTTCATTGATAATTTCTTCAGGTAAGTATACTTCACTTCTATAATATAAATATACCAATAATATACTTACAGAATTTAGAATATGCCATAAAGCATGTCCTTGGAAAGGACTTGTTGGTGAGCATAGTAAACTGGTTCTATCTAAAACCCAAAGTGTATAGGATAAAAGCAATGTAATAAAAGATGTTTGCAAAAATGCTTTGATAGGTACACTATGTTCAACTTTAGTTTGTACAATAAAGTTTGTAACGAAAAATAAAATTACCATTAATGGAAAAATTATATTGATTGGTAGCTTCCATAAGTACAAAAAGAATGCGAGCATTAATAATGATGAACATACTATTATAAATTTATGCGAACTAAATAGCTGTTTTTTATATCTTATTTTTGGAAATAATTTATACATGTTATATGCTGTTGCACTTATCAATACAAAATACATACCAGTTTGATCTATTTTTTGGAAAAAATGAGTCAAGCTTGCATGATAAAGAAAACTACCCAAGCCTAAATACAATAATGCAAAACCACTTAAATAACTAAATCCAGGATATCTTGCAAGTAGATTGTTTACACTACTTCTTTCATAATACTTCCTGTCGTTTTTTGCAATACTCAAAATGATTAATGCTGAAATAATAAACCCAATATTAGACCATGTATTTGATGGTTGCACTATTAGTTGGTCAAATCTATTTACTTCACAAAATTCTGTCGCATTACCACCAGCTTGTTTGTATTTATCCCAAATTGTTATGTATTGATTTATTTTATAAATAATAAATAACAAGACTGAAAATAACAATGTTCCAAATATTGGCCACGTAAAAACTCTTGGTCTGTGATTGTACAAATTGAATTTTACTCTAATTTTATCGAAGTCTAGTATCATAATGCACTAAGATAAAAACTTTTTTAGTTATTTGTAATCATTTCAAAAAAATTAAACTAAATAATTTGATGCAATTAATATATGATATTGTATAAATATATGTATTTACACAATAATAATTTTTTCAGTATTCTCTTTTTGTACTAAATGTGTACTTTTGTAATAAATAATTAAAGTTGTATTTGAATAGATAAGTATATTTTTTTAATTATATAAAAATAATATTAAATAGAATGAGAGTATCACTAAATTGGATTAAAGATTATATTGATATAGAACTATCTGTAGATGAAATAAGTAAATTATTGACAGATATTGGATTGGAAGTTGAAAGTGTAGAAACATATGAATCTGTAAAAGGTGGATTAGATGGTTTGGTAGTAGGTGAGGTAATTGAGAAAGAAAAACATCCAGATGCCGACAAACTTTCAGTATGTAAAGTAAATGCAGGTAATGAAGTTTTACAAATTGTATGTGGTGCACCAAATGTTGCATCAGGACAAAAAGTAATTGTTGCGTTGGTTGGCACAACATTATATCCAAAAACAGGCGATGCATTTGCAATTAAAAAAGCAAAAATCAGAGGTATAGAATCATTCGGAATGATATGTGCTGAAGATGAAATTGGAATAGGTATTAGTCATGATGGAATTATAGTATTGCCAAGCAACACAGAAATTGGTATTCCAGCTTCAAGTATTTATGACGTGTACAATGATGTTATTTTCGAAATAGGATTAACACCAAACCGTTCAGATGCACACTCACATATTGGCGTAGCAAGAGATTTGTTTAAGATACAATTTTAGATATAAAAAAGATGGTATACTAAAAATTACTGATTATAAGATAGATAACGCAACTGATAATAAGCATAACTTTAAAATAAATGTAGATAACAAAGAAGATTGTTTTAAGTATTTTGGAGTAACGATTGACAATATTACAGTTGGCGAATCACCACAATGGTTAAAAATAGATTAACAGCTATTGGGCAAAAGTCTATAAACAATATCGTAGATGTTACCAATTATGTATTGCATGAATATGGACAACCATTGCACGCTTTTGATTTAGAAGCGTGCATTGGCAACGAAATTATTGTAAAGAATGTTGCAGCAAATACAGTTTTTAAAACTTTAGACAATCAAGATGTAAAATTATTCGCAACAGATTTGATGATTTGTAATGCACAAAATCCGATGTGTATTGCTGGTGTTTATGGTGGTTTAGATTCTGGCGTAAAATCAACAACAAAAGCAATATTTCTAGAAAGTGCATATTTTAATCCAAAATCTATCAGAAAAACATCAACAGCACATCAACTAAGAACAGAAGCAGCAGTTCATTTTGAAAAAGGCATTGATCCAGATTTTACAGAAAAAGCATTACATAGAGCAGTTGAATTACTAATGTTGATTGATAATCAGATAAAAGTAACATCACATGTTTTTAAAATCGAGCATAAAACATTCATGCCATTTGAAGTAGAATTTAATCCAAATAGAGTAAGAGAATTAATTGGACATAGCATTTCAAATGAAGATATTTATACTATTTTATCACTACTTGATATAAAAATAGATAAAACTCAAGAAATTAATAAATTATATGTACCAAACTATAGAGTTGATGTACTTAGAGATGTAGATGTAATTGAAGAAATTCTTCGCATTTATGGATTTAACAATGTACCAATTCCAAGCAAAGTAAATGCAGCTCCAAACTTTGTGGAACAGAAAGACAATGAACAAATTTACAATTCAGTTGCAAACTTTCTATCTAATCTTGGATACGCTGAAGTGATGACAAATCCATTGACAAAATCAAAATGGTTACAACAACTTTCTGATAATCAAGAAAATTGGGTGTATTTATTGAGTTCCATCAATGTAGAATTAGATACTATGCGCAACAATATGTTGTTTTCTACTTTAGAAACTATTGCATACAATCTAAATCATAAAAATTCTGACTTAAAAATATTTGAATTAGGTAAAACATACCACAAATATAATGATAAGTATGCTGAAAATGAGTTGCTTGTAAATTGTATTGTAGGTAATACAAGACAGCAAAATTGGAAATCCAATGCCATAAAATCAGATTTCTACGACATAAAATCAATAGTTGATATGATTTTCCAAAAATTTGCTATTGAGTATGATGAATTGATAGAAACAACCTCAAACTACTACGAATATGGTATTAGCTATATGAAAAAAGGAGTCGAATTAGCAAGTTTTGGAAAAGTAAGTAGCAAATGGACTAATTTCTTCAGCATAAAATCAGAAGTTTACTATGCAGAGATTAACTGGCTGAAAATTATAGATATATACCAAAAAAACAAAATCACATATAAGCCAGTTTCAAAATATCCAAGTGTAAAAAGAGATTTAGCATTGCTAATTAACAAAGAAGTTAGATTTTTAGATTTAAAAAATACAGCACAAAAAATTTCTAAACAATTATTAAAAGAAATTGATATCTTTGATGTATATACAGACGAACAAATGGATAAAAACCAAAAATCATATGCTTTAAGTTTTACTTTTAATGATGACAGTAAAACATTGATAGATAAAGATATAGATAGCATAATGAATAAATTAATTGAAGCCTACGCTAAAGAATTTAATGCAGTTTTAAGGTAATGAGCAAGTTAGACGAAAAGTGGAATAGAATCGTTAATAAAGTAAATCTTCTTATTGAGAAAAATAAGAAATTAGAAGATGTTGAGTTGAATTTACAAAATAAAATTGTATCTTTAGAACATCAAAATAATATATTAAATAAAGAAAATAGTACATTATTAACAAATAACAACGTACAAGAACTAAAAGATAAAATAACAGAACTAGAAAATATTATTAACGAAAGAAATAAAGAAAATACAAATTTAAGACAGATAATAAATAATTTACAAGAACAAAAGAAAATAGAGAATACAGCAAATACCAACAACCTAAAACTAAAAGAAGAAATGCTAGTTTGTATTTCTTCAATAGATAAAATTTTAGAAAAAATAAATCAGTAGTGGCACAGGCAAGCAATATCAATATCATAGTAGCAGGCAGACCTTATAAACTAAAAGTTTCTGCTGATGAAGAAAGCTTTGTACGACAAGCTGCGAAAGAAATAAATGATAAAATATCAGAGTATCAAAAAACATTGCTTACCAGAGATAAGCAAGACTTTTTATCAATGATTGCAATACAAACCACAGCAGATATTATTCAATCTAAAAATAAAATTTCTAATTCATCTTCTTTAGAAGCAAAATTTGATGAGTTAGAACAAATCTTAGACAAGGCATTAGGTATTACTTTGTTTTAATCTCTTTCACTTTTTCTTGTTTTTATTTTCATTATCAATTGATAAATAAAATAAAAAAATAAAGAAATGCGAATAGTAGCATATATCATCATCGCAGTAGTAGCATTAGCTATTGGTGTATTCTTAGGAAAAATCTTATTCAAAGCAGATGTAGATATACATCTTAATGAAGCAAAAGCAAAAGAAGAAAAAGCAAATGCCATAAAAGAAAGTGCAAACAGAGAGGCAGAAATCATCATCAAAGAGGCAAAAACAAATGCAGAAGTTGCCAAAAAAGATAAAATGATGGAAGCAAAAGAACACTTCTTAAAACTAAAAGAAGAGCACAATAAAGAAATTGACACTAAAAACAAAAAAATTCTTGAAGCTGAAAATAGAATAAAACAAGTTGATCAATCTTTAAAAGATAAATTAGCAAATGTAGGCAAGCAAGAAAAAGAAAACGAAGAACTAAAAAGCAAATACAACTCACAATTAGAAATTCTAAATGCTAAAAAAGCTGATGTAGAAAAAGCACACCAAGAACATATTCAAAAACTAGAACAAATTGCAAAGCTATCTGCCGAAGAAGCAAAAGCACAATTAATTGAGCAATTAAAATCTAAAGCACAATCTGAAGCATTATCACACATCAAAGCTGTGGTAGACGAAGCCAAATTAAAAGCAAACAAAGAAGCAAAGAAAGTAATCATACAATCTATACAAAGAGTAGCTGCAGAAACAGCAATCGAAAATACAGTATCAGTATTTAATTTACAAAACGACGAACAAAAAGGACAAATCATTGGACGTGAAGGTAGAAATATTAGAGCATTAGAAGCAGCAACAGGCGTAGAAATTATTGTAGATGATACACCAGAAGCAATTGTTATCTCAGGCTACGATGCATACAAAAGAGAAATAGCAAGACTATCACTACAAAGATTAGTAACAGACGGAAGAATACATCCAGCCAGAATTGAAGAAGTTGTTGCAAAAACAGAAAAATTACTAGAACAACAAATTATAGAAATTGGAGAGCGAACAGTAATAGATTTAGGCATACATGGCCTACATCCAGAATTGATAAAAATTGTTGGAAAAATGCGTTTCCGTTCATCATACGGACAAAACTTACTACAACATTCTAGAGAAGTAGCAAACTTATGCGCATTAATGGCAAGCGAAATGGGCTTGAATGCTAAAATGGCAAAACGAGCAGGCTTACTGCACGACATAGGAAAAGTATCAGATGAAGATCCAGAATTATCTCACGCACTACTAGGCGCAAAATTGTGTGAAAAATATGGCGAGCATCCAGCAATTGTAAATGCAGTAGGAGCACACCACGACGAAATGGAAATGCTTTATGTTATTTCTCCAGTTATCCAAGCTTGCGATGCTATTTCAGGCGCAAGACCAGGAGCAAGAAGAGAAATAATGGAAAGCTACATGAAACGTATCAGCGAGCTCGAAAAATTAGCATTAAGCTACAATGGTGTAGAAAAAGCATACGCTATCCAAGCAGGACGAGAATTAAGAGTAATTGTAGAAGCAGGCAAAACATCAGACAAAGATGTAGAAGAAACTGCATTCAAAATTGCACAACAGATTCAAGATGAAATGACTTATCCAGGGCAGATTAAAGTAACGGTTATCAGAGAAACACGTAGTGTTTCTGTGGCAAAATAATATTTCATATTGTTAATTCATGTAATGTATTGATTAATAAGAAGTTAATACATTAATTAAATGATAATTACTATCTTTGTTTTAAGATGTTAAAGAAAATTCTATTTGTTTTATGTTCTATCCTTTTGTTAGCATCAACAACAGGAGTATTTGCCCAAAAAACAGCAGCCAACAATAAAAATATTGGTGGTATTGGTGGTTTGGCAACTTTCGATTCAATTAAAAAAAGACCAATTGTAAAAGCATTAGAATACAATGCATACTTTAATGCCAACAAACTAAGACCAGGCGATTTAATCTTAGAAGTAGATAAAGTTCCAGTACACCAAATGAGCTATGGCGAAGTACTCAAATTAGTATTAGGTAATGTTGGAACACCTATGAGCTTAAAAGTAATCAGGTACAATAGCATTGAGCATTATTTTGAGATCAATAGAATAAGAGTAACGCTAGACATGAATCCAAAATGGTGGCAGATACCAGAATACAGATACTACACATTCAATAGTGCAATAGAAACTGCAATCAAAGATATTAATGCAAACGGAGGAACAACATTAGATAGAACAATAGATCCAATTATTCCAGATACAAAATTCTATTCAACTATTATGTTGAAAGAAGCCTACGAAAGCTTATATCTAAAAGAAAATAACAAATTTTCATGGATTTGTAATCTAATACAATGCGAAGAAAAAGAAAAAGCAGAAGGATTGTACACCATGTTTGCAGCAAAACTTTCAGGTATAAAACTAGACAATACAGTATTAGAAAAAAAGTTTGACAATAAAGAGGAAGCAAAAAAAGTATACCTACAAGTAAAGGAAACCATAATACCACAATACAATGGATTAAATGTGAGTATCAATCTTAAAAAAGAATTCAATACAGATGAAAACAAAGACTTGTGGAAAGTATTTATAGAAGTAAAAAAGATATAAAAGGTAGTATTTCACGAACTGTAAGTTGAAAATTTATTCTAAAAATTTCGACCTCCTTAAAATGGTCATAAAATTTTTGGAAATAATATTTTCAAACCAATAAATTTACATGGTTATGATTGATAAAAAAAATTATTAAACTACAAGGAATTTTACAAATCCTTAAAGAATGGAACAGAATTAAGTTCATTTTTTAAAACATTGCGATGATTAAATTGCAATACAAGAATCAAAATTTTAAGCAATCAGGTCATAAGACTGTTTGAGGCAAGGCAATTATAAATATTAGTGTGTCAAAATTTAGTACATTATTGCATAATTATATTATTATTATTATCTTTGAATTAGAAACTAAGCTGCTATAATAAAACTCATACAATAAATAACATGTTTTTTCTGTGTTATTCTTGCATTTTACTTTGATAAAATTGTTTACTATCAGTAATACGTATATTATTAATATTTTTTTATGAAAAAAATTTACATTCTTACATTCTTCTTATTCTTATTAGTTTCAACATTCGCACAGAAAAAAATTTATGTAGATGCCTCTAATATGGCAACTGTACGTAATGGTAATTCTTGGGCAACTGCATATCGAACTTTCGAAGGTGCTATTTATGATCCCACTCTTTCGGTCTTCGATACAATTTTCGTAGCAAAAGGAACTTATCAGCCGTCAAAAGACAGTATTTCATTCTGGATAAACAAACCTTTTCTGACTATTATTGGTGGGTTTCCATCTGGTGGTGGAACGCTTGCGCAGAGAAATTGGCAAAATGATTCTACTATCCTTTTAGGAAGAATGAATTCTGTCATCGCTTTTGGTGGTTCATACATTTATTCTACTTTTGATGGTTTCTATATTACGGGTGGAGATGCTGAAATTGGTGGCGGGATAAATACCAATGTTGCTGGTCTCAATAATACAATTCAAAATTGTGTCATATATAATAATAAATCAAGAATATGGTCTGGTGGTGGAATGATTAATTATGAAAAAGATTCTAAACTGATAAATGTAGTATTTAAAGGAAATATAAATACTGGAGGCACTGGTGGCGGCGCTTTAGATAATAGAGGCAAAAATTTACTCTTACAAAATGTAGAATTTATTGACAACTCTAATGTTGGAAAAATATTTGCTGCTGGAGGTGCATTAATAAATGAAGGAGATAATGTACATCTACAAAATGTACTATTTAAAGGGAATACAACTTATGCTGACTCAGGAACTGTGGATGGTGGAGCTTTAAGAAATATGGGTGATAATATGCTCTTAGAAAATGTAGTATTCGAAAATAATACAGCAACTTCAGATTTTGGTAATTCATCGTTTGGTGGTGCCTTAGCAAATTTAGGCGATAATATGATTTTGCAGAATGTAACATTTGATAATAATACTGTAATAGCAACTGGGCTATTAACAGAATTTCAAGTTCCAACTGCTTATGGCGGTGCTCTTTATAGTAATGGTAGCCGCTTAACATTGCATCAGGTTTCATTTAATGAAAATAAAGCCATAGCTAATTATGGTACTGCAATTGGCGGTGGCATATATATACAGGATGAAAATACATTGACCGAAATTGAAAATACCACATTTACCAAAAATATGGTTATAGGTGGAAACAGTTTTAATGGGGGAGGAATGACTGCTGATGTTAAAAATATAAGATTGAGAAATGTGCAATTTATCGAAAATTCACTTAGACGAAGTGATAGTATTGGATTAGATGATAATGTTTATGGTATTTTTGGTGCTGGAATGAATTGTTCGGCTGAAATTGCAGATTTGCAAGATGTAAAATACTATAGAAATTCAATAGAGTTAGAATACAAAAACATTGATCCAAGTGGTGGTGGCTTATATATTAATGCACAAACACTAAAATTAAAAAATGCAGATTTTATAGGAAATTCAATAGTAAATAACGATACTCTAATTGGCGGTGGCATTAATGGTGGCGGTATGGTTATCCGAACGGTAAATGCCAATTTAGATAATATATTGGTAAAGGAAAATACAATATATAAAAAAGGAGGAGCTATGTTTGGAGCGGGTATTTATATAGATAGTTACGGTGATAATGTAGGGAATGTTAATATTTCACAATTAAAAATTATTGAAAACAAAGCAATAGGCACAACTTTTGTTGCTGGTGCAGGATTATTTAGCGGAGCAAATGCAAACTTAAATATAGAAAATAGTATTTTAAAAGATAATAAATTGCAATCCATATATATGGATATGACAGATGTAGAAGAAGGTGGTATGTTACATGTAGCTGGTGGCTTAGGTGTTGGAGGTGCCCAAACTACAAAGGTTACTAATACGCTATTTATTGGAAATGGAAGTATAAATACACCGTATGCAGACAATGCAGCTGGCTCAGCAATATTCGGTATTTCTTCTGAAGAAATTGGTGAACCACTTAATATCGAAGTAATAAACTGCACATTTGTAAATAATGAAATCAAAGTGGATGAGGTAGCAGAAGACGGTATTTTGGCTGGAGCTATAATAGGTATTGTCGATGAATTTAATATTAAAAATAGTGTTTTTTGGAATAATACCGTAAATGGACAGCTTCAGGATATTTTAAATGCTCAAAATATGACCATTAATAATTCCTATTTCGCTAATGCTATGTCAGCTTCAGGTGATACCATTCCAGGAAGTGGAAATATTAATGATACATTAAGCCCCTTCAGAAATGCCAATAATCCTGAAGGTGCAGATGGTACTTTAGGAACACCAGATGATGGCTTGGTTTTGGCGTGTGGTGCGGTTGCTATTAATGCCGGAGATGATGCTTACTTAAGCAATACGATTACAAAAGATTTAGTTGGGTTAAATCGTTTCAACGGCACTATAGATATGGGTGCTTACGAATTTAATGGTACGGTGGATAATACAGATAGCGTTCAGGCTTGTACTGGTACACCTTATGCCTGGCATGGAACTGACTATTCTGAACCAGGAACATATACATTCCAAAACGGAACAGATGGTAATGGGTGTCCGCTCATAGATGTATTAATTATGAGTTCCAAACAAGATTCTGTAATTATTACAGAAAATTCTGTTTCAACCACTTGTGTAGATGTGCCTTTAACTGCGTTGATTGCAAATACACAAAATATTACAGGGATTACCACACAAACAGGATTGCCCAACGGCATAACAGCATCCTATAGCAATGATTCGATAATATTAAGTGGTGTTCCAGCAGATACAGGTCAATTTCAATATAAAATTTCTTTAGAAGGTTGCGGAAATCCTGAAATACTTGGCTGGTTAATTGTAAAACCAAAATTTACCATTCAGCGAGATGTTCCAACACAAACAGCATGTTATAAAACACCGATTGATACTATATTTATCCCAATCTCAAATGTTAATGCAATAAATTATGTAACTGGATTACCACAAGGTTTATCTTTTACTTTTTTTAAAAATAGATATTTGAAAACACAGAGTTTATATATTTATGGAGCACCACTCGAAAGCGGCACTTTCAACTACGAAGTACATGTGTTGGGAGATTGTGGCGACGATACTGTTTTTGCAAGAGGAACTATCAATGTTTTACCAAATGTAATTGGAGCACCTTCTGTTGATGCTCAGAATATTTGTATAAACACGCCTATAGCTGAAATTACTTTTAATGTTCCTGATGAAATTACAGGCATCTATTTGAAAAAAGCATTGCCACCAGGTGTAGATGCTGTGTATTCAAATCATCAAATAATTATAAGTGGTACGCCAACTAAAACAGGTACGTATCGATATGATGTTTTTGGAACAGGAGCATGTGGCGTAGCATCAGGTGTCATTTATGTTACAGGAGAGTTAAGAGCAAAAGATTCTGCTGCAAATGCAACCGTATGTTTGGGCAATGTGATGGATTCTATTATTATTAAAACAGAAAATGTAGAAGGAATTACGAATGTACAAAATTTACCAGAAGGTGTCAGTATAAATGCATCCAGTAGTGAAGTGATACTTTATGGAACGCCAACGACAGCTGGTATATTTAATTATTCATTTACGCTTATAGGTGTTTGTGGAACATTCGATGTTTCAGGAACCATTAAGGTAGGCGAACCTTTTGATGCACAAATTGTAATAGTGGGTGATACATTAAAAGTTACTCAAAATGATGCAAACTATCAATGGATAACTTGTAACGGCGAAATAATTGACGGAGCTACTGCACAAACCTACTCACCGGATAGTAGCGGAAATTATGCCGTTATTGTTACGAATTATAACGGGTGTGCAGATACTTCAGAATGTGTTGCTTTTATATTGACTGCTATTAAAAATGATATTTTTAAAGAGACGAAAGTGTTTCCTAACCCTACCTATGGAACAGTAAATATTGATTTCGGCAGATCATTAGAGCAATGCGTAATCAGAGTGACAGATGTTATTGGCAATATTGTTTTACAACAGACTGTAAATAACCAAACAACTACACAATTGAGTATAGATAATGTTGCGAATGGAATTTATTTCTTGTACTTAAAAACTAAAAATAACGATGAAATGGTATATAAAATATTGAAAAATTAGATAAATGTCATTATGAGCAAAATAATTTAATTTTTTAAAAAAAGTAAAAAATTTCGTAACTTGTAATGACGAGAAAATAAAGGGTAAGTGATTAAGTAAAAAAAAACTGTTAATTCTTTTATCTAGTCAATGCTGATGCTGACAATGAAAAATGAAAAATGAAAAATGAACGAAAATGAACAATAAGACTAATAAATGTAATATAAAAACTAAGGCAAACATTTTAGCTAGCTACAAACAAAAGTTAAGCAATTTGTCAAAGTTTATTATAAACAACTAAAATTTTACAAAATGAAACGATTTTACATTTCTCCTAAACACATGACCATTGTACTCCTAATGATATTAGGTGTTTACGGTCATTCATTAATGGCAGCTTGCCCTAATGCAGATCCCCTAGCAGCACCGCAGGATAATACTTTAACCTTTAAAAATACAGGTACGGGAAGTATGACCATAACAAGTATTTATTTTACTGGTAGTCCTATTACTATAGCTTCTGGTGCAACTAATACTTTAACTTGTAGAGGTGGTGGTTCTCCGACGGAGTTTTTTTATTCAGGTGGTACGGCGGTTCAGGTTACAAGTGCTGCAAATGGCGGAACTTATTATACTGCAATGCTTAGTGGTGGTTTTATCATAATTCCGGGAGAAGTCTTACAAGAAAATTATTGGGGAACCGAAGCGCCTACAAAGACGTATACACCAAGTTGTAGTACGCCGTTTACTTATAAATTAGGAGCAGGAGCTTACCAAGATATTGTAATTCCAGCAAATACTTATGTTGATTTTTCATGGAATTCTAATGCAGGGTCTACTTTTGGTGGAATAAACGGCTATAAAGCAACAGTTTCAGGTGGTACAGGTAATTCTGGTGTTGATGGTGCTTTTCAATTTAATACTACGTCTGGGTGGTATTCTGGTTCTACAGATGCAACAATTAGGGTCTTGGCAAAAAGAACTAACGGTTCATGGGATTGTAATAGATATGCAACCTTAACGATTGCAACATCTCAACCCATTGCCCCAACCTTAAATACTAAAACACCAGATGTTACAAATATATGCGCTGGACAGAATGTAAGTGCAACTATTAATGCAGGTAGTGGCGGTGCTAGTGCATCAGATACATATCAATATAGTATAGATGGTGGAACTTGGACAGCATATACATCAGGTGCGACTATAAACACATCAAGTGCTACAACAAGTGTACAAATAAGAGTAAGTAGAAGCGCAGGTACTGGTTCCGGTTGTATTGCTGCTGGATCAACTGTTATTGCATCATGGACAGTATATCCACAAATTGTAGCACCAACATTAAATGTAAAAACACCTAATGTAGCTAATATATGTGAAGGTACTAATGTAAGTGCAACTATTAATGCAGGTAGTGGAGGCATTGGTGCATCAGATACATATCAATATAGTATAGATGGTGGAACTTGGACAGCATATACATCAGGTGCGACTATAAACACATCAAGTGCTACATCAAGTGTACAAATAAGAGTAAGTAGAAGCGCAGGTACTGGTTCCGGTTGTAATGCTGCTGGACCAACTGTTATTGCATCATGGACAGTAGTAGCACAACCAACAGCACCAACATTAAATGTAAAAACACCTAATGTAGCTAATATATGCGCTGGACAGAATGTAAGTGCAACTATTAATGCAGGTAGTGGCGGTGCTAGTGCATCAGATACATATCAATATAGTATAGATGGTGGAACTTGGACAGCATATACATCAGGTGCGACTATAAACACATCAAGTGCTACAACAAGTGTACAAATAAGAGTAAGTAGAAGCGCAGGTACTGGTTCCGGTTGTAATCTCACACCAACTGTTATTGCATCATGGGCAGTATATCCACAAATTGTAGCACCAACATTAAATGTAAAAACACCTAATGTAGCTAATATATGTGAAGGTACTAATGTAAGTGCAACTATTAATGCAGGTAGTGGAGGCATTGATGCATCAGATACATATCAATATAGTATAGATGGTGGAACTTGGACAGCATATACATCAGGTGCGACTATAAACACATCAAGTGCTACAGCAAGTGTACAAATAAGAGTAAGTAGAAGCGCAGGTACTGGTTCCGGTTGTAATGCTGCTGGACCAACTGTTATTGCATCATGGGCAGTATATCCACAAATTGTAGCACCAACATTAAATGTAAAAACACCTAATGTAGCTAATATATGCGCTGGACAGAATGTAAGTGCAACTATAAATGTAGGTAGTGGAGGCATTGGTGCATCAGATACATATCAATATAGTATAGATGGTGGAACTTGGACAGCATATACATCAGGTGCGACTATAAACACATCAAGTGCTACAGCAAGTGTACAAATAAGAGTAAGTAGAAGCGCAGGTACTGGTTCCGGTTGTAATGCTGCTGGACCAACTGTTATTGCATCATGGACAGTAGTAGCTGCCCCAACAGCTGGGAGTATTGGAAATGCACAAACTTTATGTAATGGTGCTGATCCTGCTGCAATTTCTAGCATAACTGATGGTACAGGAAGTGGTACAATAACTTATAGATGGGAAAGTTCTCCAAATAACTCAACTTGGACAGCTATTGCAGGTGAGGTATTGACTACATATGATCCACCAGTATTAACATCAACTATGTATTATAGGAGAGTTACTATTTCTACAAATGGTGGAAATATTTGTGAATCTACATCAGCAACAACACCAATTCAAATAACAGTGCAAAGTGTACCAACAGCAGGAGTAATTGGAAATGCACAAACTATCTGTAATAATACTACACCTGTTGCAATTAGTAGTACAACAGCTGGTACAGGAAGTGGAACAATAACTTATAGATGGGAACAAGCTGAAATCCCATACACAACTTGGACAACTGCAATAGGCACTATTTCTGGTGCTACTTTCACGCCATCTGCTTTAACTGCAAATACACAATATAGACGATTTACTATTTCAACGCTAAGTGGAAATGTATGTGAATCTACATCAGCAACAACACCAATACAAATAACGGTGCAAAGTGTGCCAACAGCTGGTACAATTTCAAGTTCTAATATAGTTATTTGTACTGGTGGTAATCCTGCTGCTTTTAATAATGATGCAAGCGGAACTGGAGATGGAACAATAACATATCGTTGGGAGAAATCTGTAGATCCATTTATTACATGGACAACAATTGGTAGTGCAACTGGCGCTACATATGATCCGCCAGCACCATTGTCACAAACGACGAAATTTAGAAGATATACAGTATCAACAGTAGGTGCCAATGCTTGCGAAAGTAGTTCAGCAAGTAACGAAATAACTATTTATACAGATGATAATAATTCCGGTGGTGTTATTGCAAGCACAAATAGCACAAGAACATGTGTTATTTACGATGCAAACTGGCATTATTTTAGAAATGATGCTGGTGAAGTAATTGCTGCTGTAAATAGTAATGGCGAAAATTTAGGTAGTACAACGATGACAGTAACTATTGAAGATAATCTTCATAATTATAATAGTATTGATTATGATTCTCCTGAACACGGAGATGGTGGTTTAGGTAGAAGTGGCTCGTGCTTTGGCTTGCCAGAATTATCTATGAGAAGATGGTACACCATAACACCAAGCATACAACCTACAGCTAATTGTAATGTGAAGTTATTTTTTACTAATAATGATTATAGTAATTATGCATCAGAAATTGGTTCTTGGGATACAGACCACACGGGACAAAATTCATATAGTTTTTGTTATGGTAGTACATCAAATAATTTAGATTTAGTAATATCAAAAGATGAGTCTTATGATTTATTATCAGTGATTGGAAAATCTGCAACAGGTGGTCCTGGTGGTACAACTGAATATGAATTTACAGTACCATCATTTTCAACATTCCGTTTTCATACTACAAGTGGTATTGGTGGTCCACTTCCAGTAGAACTTCTTTCTTTTAATGGATATTTTTCAAATAGTAGTAACGTGTTAGAATGGGTTACTTTATCCGAAATAAATTCTCAAAAATTCGTAATAGAAAAAAGTATAAATGCAACAAATTGGACTGCAATTGGTGAAGTTGCAGCCGCTGGAAATAGTAACCAAAGATTAGAATATACATTTATTGATGTTAATCCTGAAGTAGGTAATAATTATTATAGACTAAAAATTATTGATTTTGATGGTACATATAGCTACAGTGGTGTAATAGATATTTTAGTAGATGGAATTACTGAAAATAAAATTGTTAATCTATATCCAAATCCAACTAATCGTAGTACAACTATTACAACGACATTATCTTCTGTACAAAATCAGACAGCAAGAATAGATATTGTAGATATGTTAGGACGAATAATGCTTAGCCAAAATGTCGAATTGACAAGTGGATATAATAATATTAAACTTGATGTAAATGTACTTAATGGTACTTATGTTTTAAGATACATAGATAATAATGGTAAAAGCCATTATGGAAAATTTATTAAAAATTAAATAGAAATATTTTAGTTTTATTTAATAATATTAAATGCATTGTTATTATAACAATGCATTTTTTTGTTTAAAGAAATGATACATACAAGAAGTGACTTTTTTAATTTTTGTATCTTAGTATGAAAAATATATTGTTTCTATAGCTTAAAACTTATCATGGAAAATAATAATGCTGACTTTGAGCAAATCATAGCTGAATTTTCAGATGATGTGAAAAATATTGCAAGACAAACAAGAAGTCTTATATATACTATATTGCCAAATGTAGTAGAAGTGGTTTGGCAAAAACAAAAATTTCAGGATATGGTACAGGAATAAAGAAGAATACAGAACACTTCTGTTGGATAATGCCAACCAAAAATTATGTAAACTTAGGATTTAACTATGGTGCTGAATTTCCAGACTCAAAGAAATTACTTGAAGGTACAGGAAAATTATACAGACATATAAAAATAAAATCAATAAATCAATTGTCTGATAAAGACTTAATTGAACTTTTGAAATTTGCTACAATATATAAAGTACCTAAAATTTAGTTACTATTTTATTTGTTAGATCAAAACAATTTCATCAGCGTGTGCTAAAATAATATTCTGTGTTTTTAATTTTGCTTTAAGTTCTACTGCATTAATTTTTGCTTTAGCAACTGCAATTAAATTATTGTCTTCATCTAAAATTTCTATAGCTTCATTTGAGTCAAATGCTTGAATAATATTTAAAACACCAACAGCTAATAAACTTTTACGTTTTAGTAAGGCATTCTTTGCGCCATTATCAATTTGTACAGTACCAATTATTTTGCTTCCACTAGCCAGCCATTTTTGTCTTGCAGATGCCATTATACTTTTGCAAAAATAGTAGTGCCAGTTTTTTCAGCCAATGCATCAATAATTGAATGCTGTTTTTTAGCATTAAAAATATGAACTTTAATACCTAATGATGTAGCCAATTTTGCAAAAGTAAGTTTACTGAGCATGCCACCCAAGCCAACAGCACTTTTACTTTTATTAGCTAAACCCAATGTATTCGCATCAAATTTTTGAATCTTACTTACAACTTTATTTTCTTGGTCCAACACACCATCCACACTTGTTGCAATTAACAAATGCGAGGCATTCAAACCAATAGCTAATAAAGTAGCCAATTCGTCGTTATCAGAAAATTTTAATTCATAATCGCTGACAACATCATTTTCATTTGCAATTGGAATGATATTGTTTTTCCATAATTCTTCCAATGTTGAACGTAATTGTAAGAATTTTGCTCTATCAGAAAAATGATTGCGTTCGCATAGGCTTTGTGCAATTGCAATATCATATTTTTTAAATGCATTTGCATATTTTTGTATCAAAATAGGATTGCCAATAGCTGCGGCAGCTTTACGTTCTTCTATTTTTCCAGAATAATTTGGTAAGTATTTTTTTCCTGTACCAACAGCACCAGATGATACAATGAGTATACAATATTCTTTATGTAAGTTAGATAATTGCCTTACCAATTCATTTAAAACAGGAGTGTCTATTTCTCCCGTTTTTTTAGTAATTCCAGCTGTACCAATTTTATATACTAATACTTTTTTTTTGTTCATATTAATATAATTACTCAATATTATATTGTTTGTTATGTTCGCCCATTTCTGGTGGTGCACTAAACTCTTGCTGATCTTTTATTGCAGAAAATTTTATTGGTTGATTAATCATCTTAATTTTACCTAAACTTGGATGCTCAACTTCCACAAAGTTATTTCTTGCTATGTGATATGGATCTTGTTCTATCTCATCCAATTCATAAATTGGAGCAATACAACAATCAGCATTAATAGTTTGAGTTATCCATTCATCTCTTGTTTGTGTAAGAAATAAAGTTTTTAGCTCATTTTTTACCTGTTCGTCCATCATTTTAGAAGTCCATTCTGGCTTTTGTATTGCGGTGCAAAAGTTAATCCAAAATTTAGGTTCTAAACTACCTAATGCTATCCATTTTTCATCTTTACATTTATAAATATTATAATTTACCAAACTGCCTGCCAATGGATGTTCGCCACGTTGGTATGTTTTAGAACTATTTAGTGTTTCGGTAAGATAAAATGAAAGAAAAGGAAGCACGCAATCTGTCATGGCTACATCAACAATTTGTCCTTCGCCTGTTCTATCTCTGTGCCAAAGTGCAGCTAAGCAAGCAATAATAGTTGGATATGTACCACCAGCAATATCTGCAATTTGTATGCCTGGTTTCATTATTTTATCTGGTGTGCCATTTATGCCTAAAACTCCAGCATAGGCTAAATAGTTAATGTCATGACCTGCCATGTTTTTGTATGGACCATCTTGTCCATAGCCAGTTACTGCAACATAAATTATTTTAGGATTATATTGTTTTACTGTTTCATAATCCAATTTCATTTTTGCTAAAACACCAGGTCTGAATGAATCTACAACAATATCTGCTTCTTTTACTAAATCATAGAATTGTTGTAATCCTTTTTCAGTTTTTAGATTTAGTGTAATAGATTTTTTATTTCTATTTAATGCTAAATAATTAACGCCAACACCATTCAAATGTGGTGGCATAAAACGTGTGTAATCAGGTACATTTGGGTCTTCAATTTTAATGATCTCAGCGCCCATATCAGCCATCAACATAGTTGATAATGGTCAGGCAATAATCTTGATAAATCAAGTACTTTTATACCATTCAAAACACCTTTTAGCATAAAATTATTTTTTTGAATCTGCAAATGAGAATACCTTTTTCATTAAATCTGTAACTCTTGCCAAGCGGATTTGCTCTGATTTTATTTTCTTCTTTTTCAACCATTGTAAAAACACCTTGCAATGCTTTTTCTGTTACAAAGCCAGTTAAATCTGTATTTACTTGTTTTACTAAAGGAATTTTGTTATATACATTCATAGCATCAGACCAATATTTTGTGGCATTTACTTGTCCTAAAGAATTATCTACAATAGGTCTAAATTTTTCAGTAAGTAATGGTGTTGTCGTCTTTTTTAAATATGCTGTTGCTGTGCCATCACCACCTAAAAGTATGCTCATTGCATCTTGTATAGTCATTTGTTTGATAGCATTAACAAACACTTCAATAGCAACGCCTGATGCTTTTTCTGCTGCTCTATTTAATGATGTTGTTACATTGTCAACTTGTTTTTGCATACCCAATTTAAGCATTGCATCTTTTACAACATTTGCTTGCTCTGGCCAAGGAATTTTTACTAAATCATTTCCAAGAAATCCATTTTCTTTAGATAATAATCCCATTCCAATATTTATACCTTGTGATAATGCATCTTTCAAACCACCAGCAGCATCACTTTCTGTAACAGTTGTGCTATTTGTGCCAAGTATAGAACCTACAGCATCTTGTATTTGTTGTGTAGAACAACCAAATAAGAATAAACTGAAAATTAAAACGTAAATTTTTTTCATCTTTGTATATAATTTAATTATGCACTAAAATAAGAAAAAATATAATGAATGCAAATATTTTAACTATAGGTGATGAACTTTTGATTGGAAACACAATTAATACTAATGCAGCTTGGATAGCACAACAACTAAATTTAATTGGTGTTGATGTAAAACATCATATAACAATTTCAGATGATAGAGATGATATTGTTAATTGTTTAGATTTGTACTTAAAAGATGTTGAAGTAATTGTTATTACTGGTGGTTTAGGACCAACTAATGATGATATTACTAAAAAAGTATTATGTGATTATTTTGGTGGAAAATTAATCTTTAATGAAGAAGCTTATAATAATATTGAAAGAATATTTAATTCTAGAAAAAGATTAATTAATGAAGCTACTAAGTATGTTGCATATCTACCTGATAATTGTACACCAATACAGAATAAAAATGGTACTGCAGCTGGGATGATTTTTACAAAAGAGAATAAAACGATTGTTTCAATGCCAGGTGTGCCTTATGAAATGAAAGCCATGGTTACTGATGATTTTATTCCATATCTAAAAACTAAATATTCATTTCCTACAATAATACATAAGCACATTCTTACTGTCGGAATAGGTGAATCTCAAATTGCTGATAATTTGGTTGAGTTTGAACAAAACTTATCTAAACAAATAAAATTAGCTTATTTGCCGAGTATTGGTAAGGTAAAACTTAGATTGACTGCAAAAGGAGAAAATAAACATGAATTACAATCTTTGATAAATGATGCAACCGAATATATTGTTGATAAAGTAAAAGACAATCTATATGGTTTTGATGATGATGTTTTTGAAGAAAAATAGGAGCGATGCTTTAAGAAAAAACCTTACCATATCTACTGCAGAAAGTTGTACTGGTGGTTATTTAGCACATTTAATTACATCAATATCAGGTAGTTCTGCCTATTATCATGGTAGTATAGTAGCATATGATAATTGTATAAAAGAAAATATTTTACACGTTAAAAGAGATATATTAAATACATATGGTGCAGTAAGTGAACAAACAGTTTCTGAGATGTTAGATGGTGCTATAGATACTTTTAATACTGATATTTCAATTGCAACATCAGGCATTGCTGGACCAACAGGAGGAACGCAAGATAAACCAGTTGGTACTGTTGTTATTGGTATTGCCAACAAACAAGAAAAATGGATTAAGAAATTTGTGTTCACAAACAATCGAGAAATAAATATTCAGTTGTCAAGCACAGTTGCATTGTTTATGTTGAAAAAATTTGTAGAAAAAAAATATCAATAAAATCAAAAAGTTTTTCTAAATATATTACTTAATTCTTTTTATTAAAAATCATGTTAGGATTAAAATTAGCAACTGACCCACGTTGGGTAAATTTAGCAGAAAAATCAATTGAAGAAATATTAACCGACCATGCCTATTGCGAACAAAAAGCAACTTCGGCTTGCATTGCATTAATACAAAATTTTCCTGAAAAAGATTATTTAGTTCATAAATTAATGCCTGTGGTACACGAAGAATGGACACATTTTAAATTGGTGCTAGACGAACTTAAAAAACGTAATTTAAAATTAGGCACTCAAAGAAAAGATGAATACGTATTACAATTAAATAAATTTTTTACAAAAGGCAACACCAGAGAAACAAGATTTTTAGATCATGTATTGATGGCAGGATTAATAGAAGCTCGCAGTTGCGAAAGATTCAGATTATTATCTTTAGAAATTAATGATGAAGCATTAAAGAAATTCTATCATCATTTAATGATTGCGGAAGCCAACCATTATAAAATGTTTTTAGATATTGCATTACACTATTTTGAGAAAGATAAAGTAAAAGATAGATGGAATGCATGGCTAGATTTTGAAACAAAAATACTTGAAAACATGCAACTCCGTGGCGATAGAATCCATTAGAAATTAGGAAATAATTCCCACAATAATATAAATAAATTGAGAATCAAATACTACATAAGTAGATAGAAAACAAAAGTACTAGTACTAAACTATTAAATTTTCTTATAACATTCTTTTACATTACATCAACCAATCTATTAGTTTTCTAAGCATTTTTTCTGCTTTATTTGTGTAAGGTGGATACCTAAATGCTACATCGCTTAGTGTAGATTTTTTAAGTACACCTTTTCTGTGCGAAAAAATATCAAAACTAAGTTTGCCATGATATTGTCCTATACCACTATCGCCCACACCACCAAATGGTAAATTAAATTGACCAACATGCATTAAACATTCGTTTATAGATGCATTTCCTGATGATGTTTCTTGTAATATTTTTTGTTGATATAATTTGTTTTCAGAAAAATATACAACGCCAAAGGTTTGCTTCTGCTCGTAACAAATGCAATGGCATCTTCTAATTTATCATAAGTAATAATTGGCATCAATGGACCAAAAATTTCTTCTTGCATCACGGCATCATCTGGTTGTAAATTATCTATTATGGTTGGCGAGATATATTTTTCATGAATATCTGTTTGTCCACCAAAAATTACATCAGCATTTTTAAATAAGTTGGATACTCTAATAAAATGTTTTTCAGATATAATTCTGCCAAATGAATCACTTAATTTCGGATTTTCGCCATAAAATTCAGTAATTGTTTTCTTAGCTTCTGCTATAAATTTATCTTTTATTTTTCTGTCTACTAAAAAATAATCTGGTGCCACACAAGTTTGTCCAGTGTTGGTAAATTTCCCCCAAATTAATCGTTTAATTGCCCATTTAAAATCTATGGTTTCATCTACAAAGCATGGCGATTTTCCACCTAATTCTAACGTAACAGGCGTAAGTTGTTTGGCAGCTTTTTGGTAAATTTCTGTACCTACTTCTTTTCCACCAGTAAAAAATATATAATCTAATTTTTCTTCTAATAAATCATTGCAAACACTAAAATCAGTTAATACTTTTAAATATTCATCTGCAAAGTTTTGGTTAATTAAAGTTTCTAATAATTTGCAAGTATTTTCGCTCATTCTAGATGGTTTCATAATTACAGTGTTGCCAGCAGCAATAGCACCAATTGTTGGAGCTAATAATAACTGAAAAGGATAATTCCATGGAGCAATAACATATACTAAACCAAGAGGCTCACTTTGTATCCAACTACTTCCTAGCTGATGAAAAAGAGGCGTAGCAACTTTTTCTGGTTTCGCCCATTTTGTTATAGATTTTATAGTGTGGTCTATATCTTTTAATACAAAACCTACTTCTGTGGTGTAAGCTTCTAAAGAAGATTTATTTAAGTCTTTTTTAAGAGCATCTAAAATTTTACTTTCATTATCTACAATAAGTTGTCTTAATTTTTTAAGTTGAGAGATTCTAAACGCCACATCTTTAGTAGCTCCAGAATTAAAATAATTTCTCTGTTTATTTACCAAAGCTTTCGCAGAGATTGTATTTAAAGTTGCAGTTTCCATTTAACAATTTTTTATTAGATGCTAATATACTACTTTTTATTAAAAGATGAATAAAAGTAATATTTTTTTCAGTTTAACAATATTTTAAACATAATTGTTTGTAGAATTAAAAAATAATACTATTTTTGTTTAAACAATTTAAATTTAATTAACATGACAAAAAACTTTTTTATTTTATCAGTATTAGCAATTTTCACGGTATTTACTTCAGCATGCAAAAAAGACGAAGACAAATATGCATGTGAAAAATCAGAATTTTTAGGAACGTTTAATGGAAGCCATTCATTAAATATCAATCAACCAACTAAAATTAGTATTCCAATTAATGATAAAATTATTGTTTCAGATATAACTGGTACAGATTCAGTTTTAGTTACTTCAGAAACATTAGGTTTAACAGTAAGAGGTATTGTTACTGACTGTAAAATTTATGTACCAGGAGCAACTGTAGAATCATTTGAATATGAATTAGGAGGAATATTTGGTGATGCAATTGTAGAAAATGTAAATGCAAATTTAACATTAAGATTTAACATTACAAAAGGACAATTAGAGACCCAAATTGATGTAAATGAAGGTACTGCATCTACATCAACTGGTATATTAAATGACCAATCAATAGCAGATACAGAGTTAAAAGGGACTTTTAAATAATATTTAGTTCTATTGAAAAATGCTCCAATAATTTGGGGCATTTTTTTTGTCAGTATTATAAATAATCATACATTAGCAAAAAATAACAAATATGAAATATTTTTTATCATTTTTTTCACTTCTATTTAGCATCTATAGTTTTGCTCAAAATGGAAAATTAAAAGGAAACATTACAGATATTAAAAGTAATGAAGCCTTAATTGGTGTAAATGTCTCCATTCAAAATGCTCAAGAAGGAACCACAACAGATATTGATGGTAATTTTGAATTAGATTTGGCAGAAGGGAAATATACTATGGTGTATAGTTACGTTGGCTATGAAGAAAAAAAACAAGAAGTCGTTATTTCAGCAAATAAAGAAACTATTGCCAATATTCAATTATCAGAATCACGTAGCCTATTAAACGAAGTCGTAATTACAAGTAGTAAATTCGCACGCAGAATAGGAGAAGAAACCGTATCAATAGATGTCATTAAGCCAGTTATGTTAGAAAAACAAAACCTAACTGAAGCAGGAGATGTTGTTTCTCGTAACCCAGGTGTTACGGTAGTAGATGGACAACCTAATATACGTGGTGGTTCTGGATGGTCTTATGGTGCTGGTTCAAGAGTATTATTATTAATGGACGATTTACCTATGTTACAGCCTGATGCAGGTTTCGTATCTTGGGACCAATTTCCTGTAGAAAATATCTCTCAAATAGAAGTAATTAAAGGTGCGGCTTCAGCATTATATGGCTCTTCTGCCATGAATGGTATCATCAATATCAGAACAGCTTACCCAACATCAGAACCATATTTTAAATTTTCTGTTTTTGGTGGTGTAAGCGATAATCCAAATCAAAAAGAGAGAATAGGAATAATAGATGCAGCAGGAAATTTTACTGGTCAATTTCAAGAAACTAAAGTAAACAAAAATTGGTGGGAACTTGATAGTATAACATTTCTTGGTGGAACTGGTGTTATAAATACTCCAGATACTACTTTTGTAAATGATTCAAGACAAAGACCACATACTTATGGGTTCTCTTTTAATTATAGAGAAAAATTAACGAAGAGTAAAAAATTAGATTTCATTTTTGGTGGTCAATTTAATAAAGAGATTGGACATAATTGGGGTAGCACAGGTACAAGAGGAAGATTTAATATCAATACCAATTATAGAATTAACGAGAAAATACAAGTGGGTGTGAATGCTAATTTATATGCAGCCAAATCTCAAACTTTCTTTTTGGGGAGGAGGTGGAATAAATAAGTATATACCAGGAGCAATTACTGGTTACCCAACTGAATCTCGCTCATTTAGAGGTACTATAGATCCATTTTTTAGATATGCAGATGCCAAAGGTAATAGCCATAAAATATTAACTAGATTTATGCGTACAGAAATAGATAATTCTAACGATCAAGATAATTCTTCAAATTATTATTATGGAGAATATCAATATCAAAGAAATATATCAAAAATTAATTTTGTTATCACAACAGGATTTACAGGAAACTACACAACATCTGAATCTCAATTATTTGGAAATACTAACCATTCTCTGTATAATTTAGCAGGTTATGTACAATTAGATAAAAAGTTTTGGAACAGATTAAATATAACTTATGGTTTCAGATTTGAAACTTTTAGAATGGATGATGCCAAAGCAGAAACCAAACCAGTTTCAAGAGTAGGTATAAACGTTGAAGCAGCTAAATATACATTTATTAGAGCATCTTGGGGTCAAGGCTATCGTTTCCCAACTATTGCAGAAAAGTTCATAGAAACATCGTTAAGTGAATTTTTAAAAATAAAACCAAATCCAAATTTGACATCAGAAACAGGTATGTCTGCCGAAATAGGAATTAAACAAGGTGTTAAATTAGGTAGAGACTTTAATGCATATTTAGATTTAGCTGCTTTCTATCAAGAATATAATGATATGATGGAGTTTAATTTTGATGTAGATGGCGGAATTTTAGGCTTTCTTTCTAAAAATATAGGGAATACAAGAATTTATGGCACAGAAGTTACTTTAATGGGAGAAGGAAAATTGTTTAAAAAATTTCCAACTACATTAGTAGCAGGATATACTTTCATTATTCTTTAATACAAAGAATTTAATAGTACTTCAACAAAAGATTTTACAGATTATAATGTATTAAAATATAGATTCAGACATCAAGTACAATCTATGTGGGATGTTAGTTTTGGACCATTCGATTTTGGTGTATCAGTACAATATTTTAGTGCAATGGAAAATTTTGATGATGTACTTGCCCTTGTTTCTCCAAGCATTCTAGAATTTAGATATGGAAAATTAAAAGATAACTGGGAAGATAAAAAACCTCAAAATCAATTAAAAGGTGATGTCGTAATGGATTTAAGAGCAGGTATAAACTTTGGAAAAGATAAAAACTATCGTTTTATGTTCACTGTAAAAAATGTTACCAACAGAGAATATACACTTAGACCATCATTAGTAGAAGCACCAAGAAATTACGGATTTAGATTTGATATGACATTCAAGTAGCTAAATATAACTAACAATAAATATTTAAAAATTATGTAATACAAAGAAGAGTTTTATATTGTTTTATTTCTTTATTTTTGTTAAAATTTATACATTTAATTATGAATTACTTCAAACATTTTTTATTCATTTATTTATCACTTGCATATTTATTAAATGCTTATACTCAAAATAAAGTATCTGGTATTGTAAAAGATGCAAAATCTAAAGATGCTATTATTGGAGCAAATGTAGATTGTGGCAAATTATCTACGAATACAGATATAGATGGAAGATTTGAATTAAACCTAGAAGATGGCACACACGATGTTGTAATATCCTATTTGGGTTATAATAATTATAGTAAAAATATAACACTCGCAAATAATCAGACCATTTCATTAGAAATAGAAATGGATGAAGAAGCAAAGAATGTATTCGGACAAGATTTAGTAATTACAGGTTCTATGTTCGAAAAAAAAGCAAGCGAAGAAGTAATCTCAATAGAAGTCATAAAACCTCAATTAATGTTAGGTGTAAATGCACTTAGAATTGATGAAGTAGCACGAAGAGTATCGGGCTTAAATGTTGCAGACGGACAAGCAAACATACGTAGCGGAAGTGGATGGGCTTATGGCGTAGGCTCAAGAGTAATGTTTATTGTAGACGGTCAACCAATGCTTTCGCCAGATAGAGGTGATGTGAAATGGACGCAATTACCTGTTGAAGCTATGGGACAAATGGAAGTATTAAAAGGTGCAACATCAGTATTATATGGTTCTTCTGCCATGAACGGTACCATACATTTACAAACTGTAAAACCAACCAAAACACCTTTAACAAGATTTACAGCATTCCAATCTTTTATTTTACCACCAAAAAGAAAAGAAATAAAATGGTGGGATTTTCCTGTACTTTCATTTGGTGCCACATTTTTAAGAGCACATAAACCCAAAGATAATTTCGAATATTTTGTTAGCGGAAGCGTGTATCTAAACAATACTCAGTTTAAAGGTGGACAAGAATACATGGCAAGATTAAACTACAAAACTAGATGGACAAGTAAAAGAAATCCAAAACTATCTTATGGAGTAGCAGGTAGTCTATTATTTAATAGAGAATATGAATTCTTTATTTGGGAAAATGGCAAAGATGGTGCATACAAAGCAAATGCAGCTCAAGATTTTAATAACATAAGAGTCTTAGTAGATCCATACATGACTGTATATGATAAAAAAGATAATAAGCACGAAATAAAAACCAGAAGCTATTTTAATAGACCATCATTCGCAACCAAAACTTTCTTAGAAAATATTGATTATACCTTTGGCAAAAATTTTAAAAAGATTGGATTAAATTTAATTGTGGGTACAAACAATCAAATGCTTTTTATAAACGTTCCTGCTTTCGTAGGTGGCGGCGTTAAGTTTGGAAACTTATTTGCTGTGTACTCACAACTAGATAAAAGATTTGGAGATAGAGTAACACTTTCTGGTGGATTAAGATGGGAAACATATAAATACCAAGATGTAAAAGGCTTTACACCACCAATCGGAAGATTTGGTGTCAATGCAAGAGTGGGTAAAGAATCATACATTAGATTTAATATCGGACAAGCATTTCGTTTTCCATCTTTTGCAGAAAGATTTGTGAACCAACCAGTCGGAAGTTATGATCTAAATGATTCAACAACAGCACCATTATTAAGAGTACTGCCGAACGAAAGTCTACAACCAGAATATGGCTGGACATCAGAAATCGGTTTCCAACAACAATTTAAATCTAATAACAATATATATAATGCCCAGTTTGATGCTGCAATATATTGGCAAGAATATAAAAATTTAGTCGATTTTGGTGGTACTGAGGACTCAACATCAAATGCAAAAATAAACCTAAGAGCACAAAATATCAGTAAAGCTAGAATTGCAGGTTGGGATATTTCATTTAAAAATAATTTTAATATCAATAATAAAAATACATTATATTTAAATGCAGGATACGTATATGCATTTCCAATTGAGTTAAATTCTACTGTAAATAATCCAAATTTTGATAATACAACTATAAAAGGATATTTAAAAAATATGTTTAAATACGTAGGCAAACAAATTGGAGGAATAGATTTTTATCAAGTCTTAAAATATAGAAATAGACATTTATTAACACTTGACGCAGAATATACCTATAATCAAAAACTAACATTAGGTATGGATGTTAGATATTATTCCAATTTCGAAGGATTTGATCAAGTATTTTTAGGCATTGAAGGTGTACCAGAATATTTAGGATCAGATGACAGAACAAAAGGAGCGTGGGTAGCAAATGCCAGAGTATTTTATAACTTTGCTAAAAAACATACACTTGGTTGTATAGTTAAAAATTTTACAAATAAAGAATATTGGTTGCGTGTCGGAAAATTAGAATCGCCAATGAGCTTAACCATGCAATACAGAATGGAGTTTTAATATATTTAGTTAATTATTCTAAAACATGCTTCTAAATCCAAAATTTTGGTATTTATTTTGTAATATTAATACTTAATATGAAAAAATATTTTTTGTCTATTGCACTATACTGCTTTTTTACAAATGACCATTTAAAAGCACAAATTCAACCACAAGACATTCAGTTCATCAAATCATTAGAAGATTCCATAAAAATTTATGGCGATTCTATGATAAGCGACAAAAACGAAGAAACAAAATTTATTGCCAGCTATCGAATTGTAAAAACATTAAAAGCAGCTTTAAAAGTAAAAAATGCATACCAATATCAATTCGATTCACTTTTACCTATTCAAATTGTGTATGCTCCAGATAATTCTTTCAGAATATTTACTTGGTTTGTCATCAACGAAAATCAACAATACAGATATTTCGGAGCCATACAACTAAATACAGATACCTTACAATTATTTCCATTGGTAGATTATTCAGATTTTATTGATAAACCTGAAGATAAAATGGTAGATAACCAAAATTGGTACGGAGCATTGTATTATCAAATTATTGCTGTAAAACAAAAGAAAAAAACATACTATACACTTTTTGGCTCAGATGGAAATAATTTTAATAGCAACAGAAAAGTAATGGAAATTCTTTGGTTCGAAAAAGATGGAAAACCAAGATTTGGTGCTCCAATTATTGAGTATAAAAATAAATTGCAAAATAGATTTATACTCGAATTTAGTAATAATGCGTGGGCCACAATGCGTTTTGTGCCAGAAGAAAATAAAGTAATATACGATCATGTTTTGCCGCCAGATGAAAACTTAGAAGGATTCTACTCACAATACTTGCCAGATGGAACTTATGAAGGATTTGAATGGGTAAAAAACAAATGGATACACATAAATTTAATTGATTATATAAAGAGAGAAAATGGTGATGTGCCAAATGTTCAGAAAAAAACAAAAGTAGATTTTAGAAACCCAGGTAAAACAATTCCAAAATAATTCTATTTTTTACTACCTTTGTTACTCATTTTTTATAATTGATAGAAGCACACACACAAATTATTGTAAAAACATTTTCTGGATTAGAGGAAATCTTAGCTGAAGAAATAACACATTTAGGTGCTAAAGATGTACAAATTATAAAAAGAGGCATTCAATGTAATTACGATAAAGAACTATTGTATCGAATAAACATTGAAGCAAGATTAGCATTAAAAGCCATAGTGCCAATCGAAAATTTCACAGCAACAACAAACGACGAATTATATCAAGCAGCGTTAAAAATAAATTGGGAAAATTATTTTAATGTAGAACAAAGCTTTGCTATAGATGCAAGTATTTTTTCAAATTATTTCAAACATTCACAATATCTTGCATTAAAATTAAAAGATGCCATTTGCGATAGATTTAGAAAAATAAACAATACTAGACCAAATGTAAAAACAGAAGAACCAGATATCTTAATCAATCTGCATATACATGAAGACCAAGTGACTATAAGTTTAGATAGTTCGGGCGAAAGTCTACACAAACGTGGCTACAAACAATACCAAGACATTGCACCAATTAATGAAGTATTAGCGACAGGATTAATTACATTGAGTAAATGGAATAGAGAAAGCGTTTTTGTTGATGGAATGTGCGGAAGTGGTACAATTGTTATTGAAGCAACATTGATGGCAAAGAACGAAGCACCAAATTTAAGAAGACAATATTTTGCAGTAAAAAATTGGAATAATTTTGAACAAAACCTTTGGGATAAATGTTTACAAGATGCAAGAGCTAAGATTGTAGAGCCAAAGAATAAAATCATAGCAATAGACAATCAAGAAAAAGTACTTAGAAAGGCAGAACGAAATATATTTAGAGCGAGATTGAAAAGTTATATAGAACTTCATAAAAAAGATTTTCTGAAGTTTATTCCACCACATCTACAAGGTGTTTGTATTATAAATCCACCTTATGGCGAAAGAATGAATGAAGACGAAGATATTAATTTATTTTATAAAGAAATAGGAGATAGCTTCAAACAACATTTTACCTTATATACGTGTGGAATTATATCTTCAGATATGGAAGCACTTAAGAAACTAGGACTTAAACCAACTAAAAAATATAACTTATTAAATGGAAAACTACCATGTAAATATCAATTATATGATATTTATTAGTAAAATATAAATTAAATTATTATTTTAGTAAACATAAAAATTAGATATGGCAAAGCAAGAAAAAAACGCAAAAAAAACCTATACTATTGATAATAAAGCTGAGAAGTTTTTATTCAAATATTTGAATAATGCATCTCCAACAGGATTTGAAGTAGAAGGACAGAAAATATGGTTAGATTATATAAAACCATACATAGATAAACATGATGTAGATTTCTATGGTACTACATATGGTATTATCAATCCAGATGCACCATTTAAAGTAGTTATTGAAGCACATGCAGATGAAATATCATGGTTTGTATCTTATATTTCTGAAGATGGTTTGATAAGTGTAATTAGAAATGGAGGTAGCGACCACATCATTGCACCATCAAAAAGAGTGAATATCCACACAAAAAAAGGAATAGTAAAAGGTGTTTTTGGTTGGCCAGCAATCCATTTGAGAGACACAGGAAAAGATACAACACCTTCCGTAAAAAATATTACCATAGATATTGGTGCCGAAAATAAGAAAGAAGTAGAAGAAATGGGTGTTCATGTTGGCTGTGTTATCACATACGAAGATGAGTTAATGCTTTTGAATAATAAATATTATACAGGCAGAGCATTAGATAATAGAATTGGTGGTTTTATGATTGCAGAAGTAGCCAAATTAATCAAAGAAAATAATATCAAATTGCCATTTGCATTATATATAGTAAATGCAGTGCAAGAAGAAGTTGGCTTGCGCGGCGCACAAATGGTTGTAGAAAGAATAAAACCAAATTTGGCAATTGTTACAGATGTATGTCACGATACATCAACACCTATGATAGACAAAAAAGAACAAGGCGATTTTAAATGTGGAAGAGGTCCAGTTGTTACTTATGGACCAGCAGTACATAATATTCTTAGAGAGCAAATATTAAGCACAGCAGAAAAAAATAAAATTGCTTTCCAAAGAGATGCAGCTAGTAGAATGACAGGCACAGACACAGACGCATTTGCATACGGAAATGCTGGTGTGCCAAGTGCATTAATTTCATTGGCATTAAAATATATGCATACTACAGTAGAAACAGTTGCAAAAGCAGATGTAGAAGCAGTAATTACTTTAATTTATGAAACTTTAAAGACAATAAATCCAAAAAATAGCTACAAATATTTGTAATTTGGTATAAAAATTGCTTACTTTTAATCATTATTAATCAATAAAATAACATCAAAAATGGGATTATTTAGTTTTATTAAAACAGCTGGAGAAAAAATTTTCAAAGGCAAAAAACCTGAAGAAGCACAAACAGAAGAAGAAAAACAAGTGCACTCAAAAGAGTTATTAGGTTACATCCAAAGTTTAGGATTTCAAATCGAAAAACTTGTAGTTATTGTTCAAGGTGATACTGTAACACTAAGAGGTGAAGTACCAACTCAAGAAGAAAGAGAAAAAATATTATTAGCAGTTGGTAACGTAGAAGGCGTTGGACAAGTTGAAGACACTATTGTTGTTGTTACACCAGCACCAGAATCAGTTTTGCATACAGTAGCAAGTGGAGATACATTATCAAAAATTGCAAAAGAACATTATGGTAATGCAAACGACTATATGAAAATATTTGAAGCAAATAAACCAATGTTATCACATCCTGATAAAATTTACGTTGGTCAAGTATTGAGAATACCACAAGCGTAATTCTTTATTACTTCAAAAAATATACTTAATCGTTGCCTTTGTGCAACGATTTTTTATTTATTTTTGCCAAAAATTTAAGTTATGTTGTTAGTCGATGTATTTCCAAATTTGTTAGATCCAGCAGTAATTGTTTCGTTGTTGACACTTACGTTTTTAGAAATTGTTCTTGGTATTGATAATATCATTTTTATTTCCATAGTTTCATCAAAACTACCTAAAGCACAACAACCAAGAGCCAGATTAATTGGGTTGATGATGGCAATGGCATTCAGAATATGTTTGTTATTTGGAATTACATATATTATAAAATTGACCAATCCATTATTCACAATACCATTTATCGAGCACGAAGGACAACCATTAAGTATTAGTTCAAAAGATTTAATACTTATTCTAGGTGGTTTCTTCTTGATAGCAAAAAGTATATCAGAAATTCATCATAAATTGGAAGTAGATGAAATCGTTCAAAATAAAGATATGAAAAAAGTTGTTGCAGGTTTTGGTGCAACAATAGTTCAGATTGTATTAATAGATGCTGTGTTTTCTATAGATTCTATACTTACTGCAGTTGGCTTAGTAGACAATGTTTGGATTATGATATTGGCAGTAATT
Source organism: Sphingobacteriales bacterium (assembly GCA_016699615.1). Taxonomy (NCBI): domain Bacteria; kingdom Pseudomonadati; phylum Bacteroidota; class Sphingobacteriia; order Sphingobacteriales; species Sphingobacteriales bacterium. Next base: position 2,707,814 of record CP064984.1, read on the forward strand.
ATTTCAATAGCTATAATGATGGCATTTGCTACACCAGTTTCAGATTATATAGATAGAAATCCTACTTTGCAAATTTTAGCATTAGCATTTTTAGTTGCAATAGGTATTATTCTAATTGCAGAAGGATTTCATCAGCACATAAATAAAGGTTATATTTATACAGCAATGGCATTTGGCTTGTCTGTAGAGTTTTTAAATATGCGACTGCGTAAGAAAAATCAAAAGTACGTAAAACTAAATGACCAAGATGCCATACAACAAACAGAAGAAAACTAAGAATAATGTTAGAACTATTTAAAGATTTATGGGCATTTTTATGGGAAAGAAAACAATGGTGGTTGTTTCCACTAATTATTAGTATTGTATTAATAGCATTGCTCATTGCATTTGGTGGCTCAAGTGCAGTTACACCATTTGTGTATTCTATATTTTAATGGACTTTATTAAAAGAAATAAAGAGATATTGATACAAATTATTGTATTTAGTATTATTGGGGTTTTTCTAAAAAAGTATTATTTGTTAATATTTGTATTTATTCTATTAATAATTTTGCCTTTTAATTTGTTGACTAAAAACTACATAAAATACCTAAATAAATTTATAAATTTTATAGGCTTTGTGATAAAAACAATTATGTTCACAATGTTGTTTGTGTTTGTTATTTGTCCATTATCGCTTTTTAAAAAGAAACAAAAGAACATAGGATTTGTATTTAGAAATAAAGAAATAGAACCTATGGATTTTGAAAAAATGTGGTAGTTTTTCTTATAATTCTTTATTTTTGCAGTAATGCTTGATGACTTAAAAACATTCTTACGCACTTATGCTCATTTTCCTGATGAAGAAATAGATGATATTCTTAGTAAATTTAAAACTAAAAAATATAATAAAAATGATTTTGTATTAACTAAAGGCAATATTTGTAAAGATTTAGTTTTTGTACAAGATGGTTGTCTGCGTTTGTATTACGTACAAGATGATATTGAAATTTCAGTTTGGTTCGCATTTCAGCATTCATCAGCAATAGAAATGTATAGTTTTATTAGCGAAACACCAACAAATTATTATTTGCAAGCAATAGAAAATACAGAAGTATTGTATTTGCCCAAACAAGAATTAGATATTTTATATCAAACACATCCAACAATGCAAGAAATGATGCGCAAATTTTGGGAAGATGTAATTCTGAATTTGCTAGAAAGATTTACAGCATTGCAACGCGATAGCGCAGAAAAAAGATATTTAGATTTGTTAGATAAACCAGATTATCTACAAAAAATTCCACAAAAATATTTAGCTTCATTTATTGGTGTTACGCCAACATCACTGAGTAGAATTAAAAAAAATATTATGCAATAATATTGTCTACTTCTTGTAAAATTGTTGCTAAACCATCTGCATTTGTGCCACCAGCAGTTGCATAAAATGCTTGTCCACCACCACCACCATTAATGTGTTTTGCAAGTTGTTTTACTAAATTTCCAGCATGCAAATTCTTTTCTTTTACTAAGTTTTCAGCAATAATTATTGAGATAAATGGTTTGTTATTAATAATACTTGTGGCGACAAAAAATAAATTTTCAATTTCATTTTTCAAGTCAAACTGAATTTTCTTTAAACCATCAGCAGTTACACCATTGATTTGTTCAATTAAAATATTCGTTCCATTTTTATTGGATATTTTACTGCGCAATTGTGCTTTTATCTGCTCAACTTTCTCATTTTGGTATTGTTCAATTTCTTTTTTTAATATAGTATTTTCTTCCAATAATTGTTGAATAGCTTTTACAGTATCTTTAGGTTGTTTAAGCTCAGCTTTTACATTGTCTAGTTGTTGAATTAACTCATTGGTTAATTGTTCTGCAGCTTCGCCACACACAGCTTCTATTCTACGAACACCAGCAGCAACAGCACTTTCAGAAATAATTTTAAAGAAACCCAATTCTCCAGTTGCACCAACATGCGTACCACCACACAACTCAACACTATAATCTTTATCCATGATAACAACACGAACAACATCACCATACTTTTCACCAAATAGTGCCATTGCACCAAGTTTTAATGCCTCATCTTTTGGTAATTCTTTTATTATTACTGGAATGTTTTCTCTTATTTTTTGATTGACAAGTTGCTCCACTTTTTGTATTTCATCAGCACTCATTTTTGCAAAATGAGAAAAGTCAAATCTTAGATTTTCACTATTGTTTAATGAGCCTTTTTGAACCACATGTGTGCCAAGTATATTGCGTAGTGCGTGCATTAGATGCGTTGCAGAATGATGCAATGTTGTTTTTTTTCTTGTTTCAGTGTCAACTTTTGCAATTACTTTAGCATTTATATTTTGAGGTAATGCATCGCAGAAATGAACAATTAAATCATTTTCTTTTTTTGTATCAGTAATTTTTATTTCTTTTTCATTGTCAAAAATTATGACACCAACATCACCAACTTGTCCTCCACTTTCTGCATAAAATGGCGTTTGTTGTAATACAATTTGGTATTGTTCTTTTCCTTTGCTTTTTATTTTTCTATACTTTAATACTTTTGTTTCGGTGTCTAAGTTTGTATATCCAATAAAAGTTGATTTACCATCTTCTAATACAATCCAATCATCTACATCTTGTTCAGATGCAGCTCTACTTCTTTCTTTTTGTTTTTGTAGTTCAGTATTAAATTCATTTTCATCAACAGTAAAGCCATTTTCTGATGCAATTAAATTGGTTAAATCTATTGGGAAACCATAAGTATCTAATAGTTCAAAAGCAGCTTTTCCATCTATATTTTTTGATGTGTTTTCTTTCAATATTACATCAATCTTTTTTAAGCCATTTTCTAGCGTTCTAAGGAATGAGGTTTCTTCTTCTAAAATTACTTTTGCAACAAATTCTTGCTGTGCTTTTAGTTCAGGAAAAACATTAGCAAATTGTTCAGCTAAAACTGGAACTAATAAATGTAATAATGGTTCTTTTCTTTCTAAATATGAAAAATAATACCTTACAGCACGTCTCAAAATTCTTCTAATAACATAACCAGCGCCTGTGTTGCTTGGTAATTGTCCATCTGATATTGTAAAACTTACAGCACGTATATGGTCTGATAGTACACGAAATGCAATGTCTTGTTTGCTGTCAGATTTATGGTATTTTTTATTGGTAATAGTTTCTATTGTACTTATCGTGCCTGTAAATACATCTGTATCATAGTTTGATGTTTTACCTTGAATAACACGAACCAAACGTTCAAAACCCATTCCTGTGTCCACATGTTTTGCTGGTAATAGTTCTAATGAGTTGTATTTTTTACGATTGAATTGAATAAATACATTATTCCAAATTTCAATGACTTGTGGGTGGTCATTGTTTACCAAAGTTGCGCCATCAACTGCTTTTCTTTCATCATCTGGTCTGCAATCTACATGTATTTCTGTACATGGTCCACATGGTCCAGTGTCGCCCATTTCCCAAAAATTATCTTTTTTATTGCCTAATAGAATTCTATCTTCTGCAATGTATTTTTTCCATTCATTGTATGCTTCATCATCTTTAGGAATGTTCTCTGCTTCATTGCCTTCAAATATTGTAACATACAATCTATCTTTGTCTAATGAAAGTACATTTGTCAAAAATTCCCAACTCCAAGCAATTGCTTCTTTCTTAAAGTAATCACCAAAACTCCAGTTTCCTAGCATCTCAAACATCGTATGATGATAAGTGTCAACTCCAACTTCTTCTAAATCATTATGTTTTCCAGAAACTCTTAAGCATTTTTGAGTGTCAGCAATTCGTGGATGTGGTGGTTTCCCAATTCCTAAAAAATAATCTTTGAATGGTGCCATTCCTGAATTTATAAACATGAGTGTTGGGTCATTCTTTACAACTAATGGTGCTGATGCAACAATTAGATGTTGTTTAGATTTGAAAAAGTCTAGGAATGCTTGTCTTATTTCTGCCGACGTACTTATTTTCATAAATGCAAATATAGATAATTGGACTACAATTAAATGCAAATGTTATTTTAAATATACGTAACAATTGTAATCTAAATATTTTTAATAACGTTGATGTATATTGTTGTTAGAAAATTTAGAAAGCATTAGTGTTAGAAAAGACATAGTACCAAAATAATTAATATTGGCATAAATAAATAATCATTATAAATTACTAACTTTAAAGGTTTATTTTTGAATTTTTTTTATTGTAAATATAATTAGAATGACAGCTACGAGAAATTATCTGAATTATGATGTGCCAGAGACGAGATATTTTACTACAAAGAACGAATTTGATGAAGCTGTAGGTAAAGATTTTATACACTATGCAAATAAAATATTAGAAAAGAAAGAAAAACTATTTGTTGGCTTATCGCATGGACAATCACCAGCAGGAGCTTATCAGTATATATTTAATAATTATCATAAATTAAAAAATACAAATAATATATATTATTCTTTTGTAAATACACCATTGAAATCTCAAGAAAAGCTTGTTGGAGTATTTCATGCTGGACCTTTTTTAAAAAAATTATTAAAAGAAGGATTAATAACAAGACATCAAGTGATTGGTTCAAATTTTAATGATGAAAATTTAGAAGAATATATGCATGATTTTAATCAACAGATTCATTCATTCTTAGATGAAAATAATAAATCTGGTTTTGATTATGCATTTTTATCATGTAATCCAAGAGGAAGAATTGCAGGAATAGAACGCAAGTCAAAAGCTTTTGATAGCAAAGAAATAACAACTTTAGTTACATTAAATAAAGAAAAAGAAATAACTACAACGCCATACTTTTTATCACAAACAAAAAGAATAGCATTTTTAGCAACGAAAGCAGATAAACGCAGACCGTTGGCTTGGTTGTATAGTTCTAGTGGAACAGCAACAGAAAGCCCAAGTTTTATTAGATATATACCAAATGTAAGAAATAGAGTTACTGCATTTATTGATGATGAAGCATTAACTTGGCCACAAATTCAGATAAATAGAGAAACACCATATGGTACATCTACAATTCGATTGGACTTAACATATCCATACAAAGAAAATGCAAAAGAAAAGCTACCAGTTATTATTTTAATACATGGCTTTTTAGGGTTAAATTCATTTGATGGTTTACTAACAACAATTCCAGCATCAAAATATATTACAGCTGCCATGCATTATGGTACAATTCCAAATGATTTGCCGATTGATGATTATTCAAAACATGTAATGCTAAACATAAATGCTGTGGTAGAATATTTTGGCGAAAGAGGTCATCCTGTGTATATTTTAGATCATTCAATGGGAAATATATATTTTCTAATGATGGATAAGAATTTAGATAATTTACCAAGTATAAAAAAATATTTAAAAGGTAGGATAGGAGCAAACCCATTTTTTGGAGAAGAAGCCAAGCATGCAATTTTAGGTTTCTTAGATAATGTAATTATTCCTTCAATGACTTTTCTTGATTCTCTACTTCAGAAGCCAATGCTCTTAGCATTAAGACAAATTATTCCATTTGATTCCAAAAAAGCTGTAAGAAATAGAGGAATTGGACTAGCAGAAATGCTTATTGGAAAAAAAGAATCTGAAAAAAGTAATTTGTGGAAAGCAGTAAAGAAAAGAGTTATTGAAGTGATGTCTGAATTAGATTCATTACCACAGTTAAATAGAATACCGATTGAAAATGCATTAAATAAAGTTCCACCGAAAATATTTGCCATACAATGTTGTTCAGCATTATTAGAATCTAAATCTTTTGATAATCAGGTTGGATTGATAAATATGCCCAAAAATAATATTCCAGTTTTAATACTTCAAAGCCAGAAAGATGGCATAGCAAAATATGTACATAGACTTTATCAAGGTGATGGTGTAAAAGTATATGATATTACAAATTACAATGAAACAGATTTATTTAGAGAACATTTATATCACATGGCTGATCCATTAAAGACATCAAAAATTATTGATGAGTTTATTTCAGAAATTGAAATGAAGAAAAAATAAAAAATAGAATATTATAATACAGAAATATCTTTTGTTGCATTGCTATCTAAACCATTATTATATTCAATAAAAATTTTATTTTTGTATACCTAATATTTTCAGTAGCTTTGGTGTGTAGATAATTTTAGAAGAACATCTAATGAAGAAAGAGCGTTATTATTATAACTCAAAAACACTTAGATACGAAAAATACAAAGTTTCGATTGGACAGAAAATTCTTAGAGTTGCTGGTTTCTTTACTTCTGCGTTCTTTTTTGGTTTTTTAGCAATGGTACTTGGCTACAGCACGTTTGATACACCAGAAGAAAAAAATGATAGCCAGAAAGTAAAAGAAATTTCTGATAGATATATTATTCTTGAAAAAAGGATTGATGTTTTGAATAATGTAATCAATGATTTAAGCAAAAAAGATGATAATATTTATAGAGTAATATTTGAAGCTGAGCCAATACCAAATGAATTAAGACAAAAACAAATAGATAGAAACAACGCATATGCTGAACTCAAAAATGTACCAGAAGGAAAAGTAATATCAAATATATTTGAGAAATTAGCGTCATTAGAGCAAAAGGTATATGTGCAGTCAAAATCATATAAAGAATTAACTAAGCTAATTACACAGAAAGAACAATTACTATCATCAGTTCCTGCAATACAACCAGTTGCCAACAAAGATTTAAAAAGAATGGCATCAGGTTTTGGATATAGAATAGATCCAGTGTATAAAACGACAAGATTTCATGCAGGCTTAGATTTCTCAGCACCAATAGGCACACCAGTTTATGCAACAGGAGATGGTGTGGTAGAAATTGCAGCATCACAAGGTGATGGATATGGAAACAAAGTTTTAATCAATCATGGCTATGGTTACCACACATTATACGCACACAATAGTAAAATTTTAGTAAGTGTTGGTCAGCAAATAAAAAGAGGCGAAACTATAGCATTAGTTGGTAGTACAGGCAAAAGTACAGGACCACATTTGCATTATGAAGTATGGAAAAATGGAACAAAAATAAATCCAATAGGTTTCTTCTTTAATGACCTTACACCAGAACAATATGAAACTGTATTGCAGTTATCTGAGCAAAGCAATCAATCATTTGATTAATCAATTTGAATTTGTCCAGTTAAATAACAAACAGCTTCGCCACTCATTTCAATTCTATCATTCAAAAATTTACAAGCTAGATATCCTTTTCTATTTGATAGTTGAATAGCATTTAATTCATTTTTTTGTAATTTGTTTGCCCAATATGGAACAAGAACACAATGTGCTGAGCCAGTAACTGGGTCTTCATTTACACCAAAATTTGGAGCAAAAAATCTAGATACAAAATCTACATCATTTCCTTTTGCAGTAATAATTAGCTGTTTGGGCAGTTGCTTGATAATATCAAAATCTGGTATAAAATTTTGTACCATTTCCTCAGAATCTAATTCTACCAAATATTTTGTTCTTGCTTCTTGTACTTCAATCCAATCATTGTTAAATATCTTATTAAATACTTCATTTATTGATGTTGGTTGCCCAATATCACTTGGAAAATTTAAAGTAATAAAGTTGTTTTTTTCTTTTCTGACAACTAATTCTCCAACTTTACAATTGAATGTAATGATATCATTTGTATACTTTAAAAAATTGAATATTACATATGCACTTGCTAAAGTTGCGTGTCCACAAAGTTCAATTTCTACAGTAGGCGTAAACCATCTTATTTCAAAAATATCATTGTTTTTTACAAAAAATGCTGTTTCAGATAAATTGTTTTCTGCTGCAATTTGTTGCATCATCTTTTCATCTATCCAATTTTCTAACGGAACTACAGCAGCAGGATTTCCGCCAAATAATTTGTTGGTAAATGCATATATTTGATATATATTTAATTTAATCATATATAAAATATGTAATTTTAAATGCAAATTAAAGCCAATAATTATTTTTGGAATTAATTACTTTTCCAAATATTAATAGCCTAATACTTTTAACATACTTTCAGCAGATTGCTCATCAGCAAATACATTGTAAATAAATTTACCATTGGCATCTTTATCAATGATAAGATGTTTAGGGGAAGGAATTAAACAATGTTTTGTGCCACCATAGCCACTCAAAGAATCTTGATATGCGCCTGTATGGAAAAATCCAATATATAACTTTTGATCACCAATTATTTTTGGCATATACACTTGGTTGATGTGTACTTCAGAGTTGTAATAGTCACTCACATCACAACTTAAACCTCCAATTATTGTTCGCTGATATGCTTGGTTCCAATTGTTTATAGGTAGCAATATAAAGCGTTGGTTCATGCCCCAAGCATCTGGAACTGTAGTCATTAATGAGCCATTAATCATATACCAAAGTTCTGAGTCATTTTGTTTCTTCTGCCCAATTACTTCAAAAATATTACAAGCACTTTCACCAACAGTAAAGTTTCCAAATTCAGTATATATATTTGGATGATCTATTTCTGCATCATCACAAAAAGTTTTGATCTTTGTGACAATTTCTTCGATTAGATAGGCATAATCATATTTTGAACCTAATGAATACCTAATAGGCATGCCACCACCAATATTTATACTATTCAATTCTGGGCAAACTTGCTTAAGCTCAACATACATATTTAAGCATTTGTTTAGCTCACTCCAATAGTATGCACTGTCTTTGATACCAGAATCAATGAAAAAATGTAACATTTTTAAACTGATATTTTCATGAGGTTTTATTTTTTCAATATAAAACGGAATCATGTCACGTTGTCTAATGCCTAATCTTGAAGTATAAAACTGATAGTTTGGCTCTTCTTCCGCAGCCATTCTTACACCAATATTGATATTTTCTTTCACATTTTTAAAGAATTCCCACTCATCCATATTATCTAAAACAGGCGTTACATTGGTGTATCCATCTTCAATTAAACCAATAATAGAATCAGCGTATTGTTTTGGTTTAAAACCATTGCAAATAATTCTTATTTTTTTATCAATTTTCTCTTTTTTATACAATGCTCTAATTAAATTGATATCATAGTTTGATGATGTTTCTAAGTGTGCATTGTTTTTTAAAACTTCATCTAATACAAATGAAAAGTGATTGCTCTTTGTACAATAACAATAGTAGTAATGACCATTGTAACCAATACTTTCAAATGCTTCATAAAACCATCTTCTTGCTCTATTAATATTGTCACCTATCTTTGGTAAATAAGTGATTTTTAATGGAGCACCATGTGTTTCAATTATCTGTTTTAAATCAATTTTGTGAAAATTGAGCCAGTTGTCTTGTATTTCAAAACCATCTTGTGGGAAATAATAAGTTTGTTCAATTAAATCAATGTATCTGTCTCTCATTAAAAATAAATATCAGTGGTTAATTTTTACAAATGTAATAAGAATATAATAATTTAACTCATGATTTTTAGCTGAAGTATTAATTTTGGATATCATACTGTGCTGAGTAAATAATTTTTTAATCTAAATAGTTATTTTTCACAATATAAAGTATTATCTTTGCACCTCAAAGTTTAAAACTGCATCGCTAATTTTTTAGCAAAAGCAAATTAAAAACAAAAAAAAACATTTTTATGGCAACAAGATTAAGATTACAAAGACACGGCTCAAAAGGTCAGCCATTCTACAAAATTGTAGCAGCTGATAGCAGAGCAAAAAGAGATGGTAGATTCATCGAACAAATTGGAACTTACAACCCAACATCTATTCCAGCAACTATCAATTTAGATATTGATAAAGCTGTAAAATGGATGCAAGCTGGTGCTGAACCATCAGACACAGTAAAAGCAATTTTGAAATACAAAGGTGCTGCTTACAAAAATCACTTACTACGTGGTGTTAAATTAGGTCTATTTGGTGCAGACGAAGTAGAAGCTAAATTCAATGCATGGTTAGATGGTAAAGAAGGTAAAGTAGCTGCTCACAAAGCAAAAGCAGATGCAGACAAAAAAGCTAAACACGATATTGCTGTAAAAGCTAAAGGTAAAGTAAAAAAAGTAGTTGAAGAAGAAGTGGCTGAAAATACTGAAGAAGTAGAAAATACTGCAACAGAAGAAGTAGTAGAAAATGTATCTACAGAGAACAACGAAACTCCAGCTGAAAACGCAGAATAATATTTATATTATTTAATTTTAAGTCCCGATCATTTTTTTGGTCGGGATTTTTTATATACTATGAAAAAAGAATTCGTCAAAATTGGGAAAGTACTAAAAACACATGGATTTAAAGGAAATCTTAAAATAAGTATAGAATCTATTTATGCTGATGATATAAATACCTACAAGCACTTTTTTATAGATAATTTACCATATTTTATTGATGAATTGGATGATGATGCAAATGTATATTATCTTAAATTTGAAGAAGTAGATACCAAAGAACAAGCCCAAGAATTAGTAGGTAAAGATATTTTTGTTGATATGTCTCAATTGAAACCAATTCAGCAAAAATTATCAGTTGGCTTAGTTGGATATGTTGTTTATAATGGAACTGATTTTTTAGGCAAAGTAATAGAGAAAATAGAACTTCCTCAACAACAATTACTCAATATTTTGGTTAAAAACCAAGAAATATTAATTCCAATCAATGAAAATTTTATTGAAAATATAGATGATAACATAAAACGAATTGTACTACATTTACCTGAGAATTATTTACAAACATTTCTGCAATGAGAATAGATATACTAAGTGCAGTACCAAACTTACTTCAAAGTTTCTTTGAACATTCAATATTACAAAGAGCAACTAAGAAAAACATTCTAGAAGTTCATTTGCATAATATCAGAGATTATACTAACCATAAGCAAAAGCAAATAGATGATTATCAGTTTGGTGGTGGCGCAGGCATGGTTATGATGATAGAACCTATCCTAAATTGTATTGAGCATTTACAAAAAGAGAGAACTTACGACGAAATTATCTATACAACACCAGATGGAGAACGATTTGAGCAAAAAACTGCCAATCAATTGTCATTAAAGAATAATTTAATCATTATTTGTGGACATTATAAGGGAATTGATGAAAGACTGAGAGAACATATTGTAACAAAAGAGATATCTATTGGAGATTATGTTTTATCTGGCGGAGAAATTCCTGCTGCTGTAATTGTTGATGCCATAGGAAGAATAATTCCAGGTGTTTTGAACGATGAAACAAGTGCATTAACAGATTCATTTCAAGACAATTTATTGGCGCCACCAGTGTACACCAGACCAGCAAATTATAATGGTTGGCAAGTTCCAGAAATACTTTTATCAGGCAATGAAAGGAAAATAGAAGAGTGGAGATATGAAAAAGTATCGAAAAAAACAAAAATGAGAAGACCTGACTTGTTAAATGACTATGAAATTGAATAAATAATTTCTTTTTTTAAAAATATTATTATATCTTTGCACACCGAAATAAATATTTTTTGTCATGAGTAAGGTTAAAGAATTAGAAAAAAGTTTAGTAGCTAATGTAGAGCATCCAAAATTTAAAGCAGGAGATAACGTTAGTGTGCACTATAAAATTAAAGAAGGAAACAAAGAGCGTATCCAGATTTTTAGAGGAGACGTAATTCAAGAAAAAGGAACTGGTGTAAATAAAACATTTACAGTTAGAAAAATTTCTAATGGTGTAGGTGTTGAAAGAATTTTCCCATACTTTTCTCCAAATATTGATAAAGTAGAAGTAAACAAAGTTGGTAAAGTAAGAAGAGCCAAAATTTTCTATATCAGAGAATTAAAAGGTAAAGCATCTAGAATTAAAGAGAAAATTGTAAAAAGCTAATAATACAATGTAATATGTATTAATGTAATATTAAGTTTCAGCTTTTGCTGAAACTTTTTTTGTTTTATAGCTGTATCTTTAATAATGAATAATATGATAGATGTACAAACCGCAAGGAGTAAATTATTTAATTACATAAGTACGCAAATTGATGTAGATTCTCAGTTGTTAAGAAAGTTTGTAGATTATTTTGAACTAGAACATCATTCCAAAAAAGATATAATAATATCAGAAAAAGCAAATATTGATAAAGTTTCATTTATCATTTCTGGCTTAGTTAGGATATACTATGTAAAAGAAGAAAAGGAGATAACCACCTGGTTATTACCTGAAAATAATTTTTTCATGCCAGTTTATCATATTTTTACAAAAAATAATAATTATAATACTTATGAAGCATTAGAAGATACTATTACATTACATACAACTTATAGTAAAATGGAAGAAGTATATACAACTGATATTCAACTAGAGAGAATGGGTAGATTGTTGGTGCAAAGATATTACTCTCATTTTTTACATCATTCATATAATGTATTATTTTTAAGCGCAGAGGAAAGATACAAGCTTTTTGTTGAAGGAAATCCTGAGCTGTTGAATAGAGTGCCATTAAAATACATTGCATCGTATTTGGGCATAAAACAAGAAACCTTAAGTAGAATAAGATCTATAAGATAATGAATAAAAATATTTTATTAAAAATAATTACTTACCCATTTATTTTAATAGTTCTTTTTTATAGAATTGTAATTTCACCATCATTAGGACAAGGCAAGTGCAGATATCAGCCAACATGCTCAAAATATGCATTAGAAGCATTGAATAAATACGGAATTTTTAAAGGTGGATATCTGTCTGCAAAACGCATTCTCTCGTGTCATCCTTGGGGCGGAAGTGGCTACGATCCAGTGCCTTGATTTTTATTTTGCATCTAAAAATCTTGCACTTACTTCTGGTGATGGCAACATACAAGCATCTTGCTTGCCAAACCAATTATATCTATTTCTTGCAATAATATCATATACAAAGTTGCGTATTGCAACTGGTACAATCTTGAAGTACTTTAAAATATAAAATGGAAATTCAAAGAAACCTGCTATTTCCAAAGCTGCATCTGATTTTATAAATGCTTTATTGTCTTTAATAAATACAATGCTGTCAACAGTTGCTGGAATATTATATTGAGCTATAAGTGTTTTGCCAATATCAGATTGTAACGAAGCAAACTTTAGCGAATTTGATTTGTCATGTTTAATGATAAATTGCACTGATGCTTGGCAAAAATTACATACACCATCAAACAATACTACTTTATCTTCATTATTCATTAGTTTTTATAAATTTTAGTGAACCAGATTCATTTGTAACAATATTTCTTGCATGTATAACATACATTGCAGGCAAAAGGTTTTCAATATTTATAATTCTATCTTGGGTTGTTCTAAAAGATTGAATAATTGAGCCATTCAAATCAAAAATATCAATTTGTGATTCATTGGTTATTCCAGATAGATGTATATATTTCTTTGCAGGATTTGGATATATTTTTATATTGTACTTTTTATGGTTGTTTATACTAGTGATATATCCTTCCAATGCTTTACCCAAAATAGGATTGATTATCATAGTTCCACTGAAGTCAGATTGAAACCATTTGAAAGCAGTTGCGCTTCCAACTTTTGTATGCATGTAATAATTGTATTCTTTTTTGTTATTATTCATGTCAAAACCAACAGTAAGTGTATTTTTATTATATACAATTAATCCAACATAAAATGAATCTTCTAGTACTAATGGAAAATCATAATTATTGTCTGTAATAAAGTCTTCTCTGATATTATAATATAAAAAACCATTGATAGTGTCGTAGCCATATTCTTTAACTAAATCAGCCATTGTCAAATTATCATGTTGATAAATGATTTCTTCAGTATTTGTACCTAATTCTATTTTCTTCCAAACTACTATACTAAATAATGCTGCATTAATATCAGATTTTATAGGTGTAAACTGCATTTTTATTGCTCTCAACGTATCAGCATGCGAAAGATTATATCCAACTGCCAATCTGTAATCATCAGAACCAGTAACCCAATATCCACGCTCTGGTGTACCATCATCATAGGCAAAATAATTAGAGAATATTTGCTTGTGTTTTAGACTATTGTTTTTAATAATTGTTGTATTGCTCAAATCTTCTGCTGAAACTTCGTAGCTATAGTTTACTTCCAATATTACAGTATCATCAGAATAAGTTGTGGGTATAGGAAATAATGGATATTTTTCAATATTTGTAGTTAATGGCAGGTAATCTCTAGATGGCCCAAAGTAATTTGCAATATTATTGTTGTCATTTGTAATTTCTGCAACATATTTATCAGCAATATCTGTTGTAGGATTTATAAAATTATTTTTAATACTTAAGGTAAGGCTATCTTTTACATGAGTTGAATCAAAATGGGAAAAAGGCATAGCGTAATATCTTTTCAATAAACTAGGTGATGGATATTGAAATGCCATATCATTAATATTACTATCAAATATTGAATCTCTGTTTTTGTCAATCCTAATGTAGTCTACTGCCCAAATGTCATTCAATCCAGCCAAATTTCCATGATTAATATATCTAAATTGAAAATTTGAATGTAAAAAGGCGTATCTATTTTTATAAATATTTGTTTAAAAACATCTGATGAATCATTTAATACTGTTGTCTTTTGCCAAACTCTTTGCCAGTTGTTATATTCATCCAAAAATTCTAATCTAAAATAATCTATATTAATATCTGGTTCTTCTCCTAACGTTTTATAAGCATAGAAAAAGCTCATCAATACTTTATCTGTTGCAGTTAAGCCACTTAAATCTATTGCTTGCGAAGTGAGTTTGTCAGCATCACCTACAGCAGTTGTTATTAAGCTATATGCTTGTCCAGCTGGATTTAGTCCATCAAATGTTGCTACGCCAATAGAAATAGGTGCTATTGGAAATGTTTGATTGATATATGCAAAATTATCTTGCCATTTTGTTGCATCAGGATACACACCATCTTGGTAAAAATCTTCAATAAATGGAAGACTTAGCGCAGTAGTTCTTTTATTGCTTTTTTCTTTAAGATATTTTTGATTTGTATTGGAATTTATAGAAGGATTTTTAAACAATGGTGTTAATGCTTCTTGTGCATTTATGCTTAAAAAATAAAATAGTAGCAGTATGTTTGAGATAAGTAATTTCATGTAGTTATATGATATAGATAGCTTTAGTTTGATTAAGGTTGCACAAAATCTACAGGTTTTGATGTAATATATAACTTAACAGAATTACCTTCATTTAATTTACCTACACTACCAAACATTGGGTCTTGGTTGAAAATATAGGCATTCATAGTATCATCAATTGGACCATCAGCTATTTTTTCGCCTACATTTATATGTACTGCATCCAATACAGCTATGGCTTCAAGTACTGTAAGTCCAACTAATGGTGGTACTTCAGTAATTACAGTTCCAATACCATCACCCAAAATTAAATCTATTGTACTTCCTTTAGGTATTATTTTTCCTGGTTTTACATCTTGGTTTTTGTATCTAATGCCAAGTACAGCTTCTTTTGCCAAATCTGGTGTGTAAATAATATTTCCAATATTTATTCCCCAACTTGTTAAAATAATTTCGGCTTGTCTTCTCGAATTATCTATTATCTCAGGTATTTTTACACTTGGTGGTGCAGCCGCATTTAATGTAATGTATATTTTTCTTCCTTTTTTTACATCGGCACCTTCAATTGGATTTTGATACAACACTGACATTGGTGTTTTTTTAGGCTCAAAGGTTGAATCAATTACAAACAACTCTAAATTATTGTTTTCTAATATTTTCTTTGCTTCAAAAAATGACTTATTCTCAATGTTTGGTACTTTAATACTTTCACCATGCATAGTGTACCATCTTAAGAAAAAAATGGTAAAAAATAACAATGCTACTCCAGATATCGATGCATAAAAAATATTCAAAAAATACTTTGACATATTTATTCTAAATTATTCTTCAAATATATTGATTTAAGTTGTGTTTTTTAGCAAAAAAATCTTAATAAATTGTGTATAAGTTATTATTGAATCGGAATATTTATATTTTTGTACAATTATTAAATATACATGAGCAAACAACATATAGCAATTTTATTCGGTGGTAAATCTCCAGAACATGAAGTGTCAATTATATCAGCAAGAAATATTTTTAAAGCCATAGATAAAGAAAAGTTTGATGTCAGTTTGATTGGCATTGCATCTGATGGTCAATGGTATTTGGAAAATGCTGAAAATTTACTTGATGAAAAGTGCATTATTGGAAAAGATAATAACATAATAAGTGTAATATTTGGTAACAGAGAGAAAGCTATTTACATTATAAAAACGCAACAATATTTGCCAAAATTAGATGCTGTTTTCCCAATTACACATGGACCAAATGGAGAAGATGGTTCTTTGCAAGGCATACTTATACATTTAGATGTTCCATTTGTTGGGCCAAGCGTTTTGGCATCTGCAGTAAGTATGGATAAAGATTTTACTAAAAAAATATTGCGTGATGCTGGCATTGGGCATGCAAAAGGCGTAACATTATACAAACATCAAATAAATAATATAGACTACAAACAATTAGCTCAAGAATTAGGTGATGTGTTATTTATAAAACCTTGTAACATGGGTTCTTCTGTTGGTGTAACTAAAGTAACTAATGAACAAGAATTTAATGATGCTATTCAATTGGCATTTAGATTTGATAACAAAGTTTTAGTTGAAAAAGGTGTAGTTGGTAGAGAAATTGAATGTGCTGTACTAGGCAACGAATTAGTTGAAGCAAGTACTGTAGGCGAAATTATCATGAATTTTGGAATTTATGATTTTGAAAATAAATATATTAATGATACTGCCGCACAATTGCATATTCCAGCACAAAATCTTACGGATACACAGATTGAAAAAATTAGACAAACAGCAATAAAAGCATATCAAGCATTAGGTATTGAAGGTTTGAGTAGGGTTGATGTGTTTTTAACAGAAGATGATGACGTAATTATTAATGAACCAAATACATTGCCTGGCTTTACTTCTGTGAGTATGTATCCAAAACTATGGGAAAAATCTGGATTAGCTTATCATCTATTAATAGAAAAATTAATCGATTTAGCGATACAAAGACATACTAGAGATAGTCAATTAAAAAGAAATAGAATATAATTATTAGACTAATTGGATTGCAATAACACTTGATTTTGGAATGCTTCCACCACCATCTGGCCAATTGCTGATAAGTTTTTTCTTGTCTTTGCTAAATTCTCCAGGATGTTGCACACTTAAAAATAAGGTTTCATCATCTTCACTAAAATATGGGCCAGTAAATTCTGCATTGTTTGGTGCTGATGCAATTTGAATTGCTTTTCCTTTATTTTTGCCATCTATTGGAACAAAAAACAAACCATTGTTTTTAAATTTTTGGTACGGTGCTTTACCAATTTTAGATCCACTAATATCTGATGTGAACCATAAATTTCCTTTTTTATCAAATGCTAAGTTGTCTGGGCATGCAAATCCAGTTTCGTCGCCACCAGTTAAAAAATATTCATAGTCAAAATCTAAAGATAGAAAGTCATTATTTTTCTCTTTAATTTTTAAGATTGAGCCATAATAGTTTTCTTTTTCAATATTATTTGTAAGCGTAACAAATATTTCTTTTGTATATGGATGTATTTCTATATCTTCTGGTCTGTCTAATGGTGTGGCACCAACAATTTTTGCAGCTTCTCTAGTTCTAATTAGCATTTCAATATTATTTGCAAATGTATTTTTTAATTTTTCATCAGCATTAATATCTAATAATTTCCATTTTTTATTTTCTAAATCAGCTACATATAGTTTGCCTTCGTCTAAACTATTAGGTTTGTCTGAAATGAATTTATACAAATGTTCATTATTGGCATCATCTCCAGTGTACACTACGCATCTTCCATCAGCTGTTAAATGTGTGGTTGCACATTCGTGTGACATTCTACCTAATGCAGTGTGCTTTTTTGCATTTCCAGTAAATACATCAATTTCAACTACCCAGCCATAATGTTCAGTTGGATTGTTGTAGAATTTTTCCCAACCTAAACTACTTGGTTTAAATTTTGGAATATTATCTGTGTAGTAATTTTCACCATAATTGGCATCATAATTTTCTTCACAAGTTAAAAGTGTATTCCAAGGTGTTCGTCCACCAGCACAATTTGCCAAAGTACCCATAGCCACTTTTTTGCCTTTTATTTCTACATTATTGGCAAATGGAATTTCTGTATGTGCATTTATTCGTCTGTTGTACGCATCATTATAGACAAGTTGCCACTTTTTAGATTTTTTATCTTGCTTTATTTTAATAATGCTACCACCAACATTATACATTTCTAAATTTATTTCATCAATAGTGATGTTTTCTTTTGTTTTGTCATGTATAAAAAATCTTTCTACATACTCATTATTTACCCAAAGTAATCCTTCTGTGCCATTTTTGTTTGTTGAGAAAAAACATAAATAATCATTATTAAAACCAAAATAATCTTTATCAGAAATGGCATCTTTCCAGCTAATGATTTTATGATATTTTAATTCTTCACTCAATACAACAGCATCTTCATCTGTTGGTAAAATTCCTTTGTAGTTTATGTTATATAATTTCTTGTTGCAATGTGTACTAATTTTTTCTTTTGCATAAGATTTTTCAAATAAAGATATTGCTGTGCTTGCACCAATAAACTTTAAAAAATTTCTTCTTTCCATGATTGTAGTTATTCTATAAATGTATGATTTTCCGAACTAAATTATGTCAAAAATAAACTAAATTATTTTGTTTTTTTGATGAACTGTATTTTTAGTATTTTGCAAAATAATGAAACAACTTTTTATTACTGGCATTCATACTGATATAGGCAAAACTGTTGTGAGTGCAATTTTGTGCAATGCACTATCAGCAAATTATTGGAAGCCAGTGCAAGCTGGAAGTTTAGAGCAAACTGATGCTGATTTTGTAAAAAAATATAATTCATCGCAAATACAATTTCCATCTACATACAATCTAAAAAATGCATGTTCGCCACACTTTGCAGCAATACAAGAACAAAAGAATATTTTAATTGAAGAATTTGAAATTCCAACAACTCAAGATAATTTAATTATTGAAGGTGCTGGTGGCTTGTTGTCGCCTCTGGGAAATTATTTTACCAACGCAGATTTTGTTCTACATTTTAATTTGCCAATTATATTAGTTGTAAAGCATTATTTAGGTAGTATCAATCACACGTTAGCTATATTAGAATATATTAAACAAAAAAATATATATTTACTTGGTGTGATTTATGTTGGAAATGATCATTCAGAATCTGAACAATTTATTGAACAACAATATGATTTCGCAAAATTAGGTAGGGTAGATGTAGTAGAAAATATAGATTTCGATTTTATAAAGAATTCAGCACAAAAATTTAGAAATATAATATGAATTGGATAGCATCAGATGAACATATTTGGCATCCATTTACACAACATGCAATAGATAAAAAGACTATTGGAATAGTATCTGGAAAAGATACTTTGCTGTTTGATATTGATAACAAAATATATATTGATGCTATTTCTTCGTGGTGGGTAAATTTATTTGGACATTGTAATGAGACTATTGCTGCAGCAATTTTTGCACAAACACAAAAACTAGAACATACCATTTTTGCTGGATTTACACATGAGCCAGCTTGTAAATTAGCATCAAAGTTAATTGATATTTTACCTAATAATTTTGATAAAGTATTCTTCTCTGACAATGGTTCTACATCAGTAGAAGTTGCACTAAAAATGGCAATACAATACTGGCACAACAAAGGAATAAAAAAAACAAAAATTATTGCATTTGAAAATGCGTATCATGGTGATACATTTGGTGCCATGTCTGTTGGTAAATCTGCTTTCTTTACTGCATTTGATAATTGGTTGTTTGAAGTTATAAAAATTCCGATTCCAACTCATGATAATATTGATAAAGTAATTGACTTATTTACAACACAAGTGAGCACAAATGATGTAGTATGTTTCATTTTTGAGCCATTGATATTAGGTTCAGCTGGTATGCAAATGTATGATGCTAAGTACCTTGATTTATTGATTGCAATTGCTCAACAACATGAAGTTATTTGCATAGCTGATGAAGTAATGACTGGATTTGGAAGAACTGGAAAGAATTTTGCAATAGAATATTTAAACCAGCCAATAGATATAATTTGTTTGTCAAAAGGTATAACTGGTGGATTTTTGCCATTAGGTGTTACAATTTGTAATACAGCAATATATGATGCATTTTATTCAGAAGACAAAATGAAAACTTTTTTTCATGGGCATTCATATACAGCAAATCCTATAAGTTGTGCTGCCGCTTGTGCTTCAATAGATTTGTTGAGCACATATCAAGATAGGATACATGCATTATGTAAATTGCAAAATGATTTTTTATTGTCATTATCAAACAATCCAATTGTAAAAAATATCAGAAGAACTGGAACTATTGTGGCTTTTGAAGTGAATAGTGAATATGAAAATTACTTTGACAATATAAAGCAAAAATTATATATAAAATTTTTAAACGAAGGTGTGTTGCTTCGTCCACTTGGTAATACAGTATATATTATGCCACCATATTGCATTCAAAAAGAAGAGCTTGAAAAAATATATAGTGTAATAGAAAAAGTATTAAATGAAATTAATTAGGTGTGTAGTTTATTGAGTCTACAATAGCTTTTGCAGCACCAATTTCATAAAAATCTATTCCTAAGAAATTTAAAAAATGATTATTAGCTGCAGTACATTCATTTACTCTTTTTGATAATACTTCACGTGTATTTGCTTGATATGCAAATTTTTTCTCTGGTACACCAAAAATATTGCCTAACCAATGGTTGATTAAGAATAATGAATTTGTACCATTGTTGCTGCCTCTGTTTACATCACAGTCAAACTGATTTACATTCTTATATTCATATTTTGTATCAAAAATTGTAGACCATGCATAATGTAAATAATTAGCTGATGGTGTTTTATTAAATTCAGCAAATAATACCAATCTTTGATTGGCATCTATCATTTCTTTTAAAGTTTTCCATGTGCCATTGTGTACGTATGTATATTCTTCCAAATACGCATCTTGTATAGCTTTGATTAATTGATCATTGCTTCCTTGGTTTTCAAAAATTATAGTTACAATTTCTTTTGGATTGTTGCTCAAAAACACCAATACTTCTTTTAGCACATCTACTAATTTTTGGCTTCCTGCAAACTCTACACCATGATATGTGATTGCATTTCCATCATTACCATTGTAAGTATCTATCATTAAACCACGTACTCCATCGTTAAGTTGTTTAGTAATACTATGCGTTTGATTTGGAAACCAATAGCCTTTCTCAGTATTATTCATAGCATTGTGTGTCATTAAAAAACATACTTGGTTGTATTTTTTACTATAAAATACATTGTTTATTGAGTCAATACTATGGTTAGTAGTATCTATTGGAATAACTGTTGTATCTATAGGATTTGTAGTTGTGTCAATTGGATTGTTAGTATTGTTTTGTGTATTAATAGATTCTTTTTTACAAGAAAATAATAAGACAAGCAATAAAACTAGTAAGGAAATTTTGTTCATTATTCAGTTATTTTAAATGTTGTTCTTCTATTTTTTTGATGTTGCTCTTCAGTGCATTTTGTACACTCACATTTTTCTAATAATGCATTTTCTCCATATCCTTTTGCAATTAATCTATCTTTGCTAATGCCTTTTTCTATTAGATAATTTACTACACTTTCAGCTCTTTTTTGAGATAGTTGTTCGTTGTAGGTTGCTGTTCCTCTACAATCTGTATGAGATGCTAATTCAATTTTTATACTTGGATTCTCATTAAGAATATATATTAATGTGTCTAAATTTGCTTTTGCATCTGCTCTAATGTTTGCTTTATTGTAATCGTAGTAAATATTATCTAAAGTAATTTCTACGTTTTTAGAAATTTTTTGCAATAATATTGTTTGGTTGATATTTATTGTGTCACCATCTTTTGCATCAATGTTTTCTATATTCACAGATGATTCACTAGTTAAATAGTTTTCTTTAGATACTTTATACTTGAATTTTGTTTTGTAAAAAATTAACTTATCCAATACACCGTTTGCATCAGTAGTTTGTGTGCCATTTCCAATTGGCAATGGTAAAAATACATTTGCATCTTTTACTGCTTTTGTTGAAATGATTTTAGAATTTGGGTCGTTTTCTTTTTCATAAACATTTTCTACAACAGTCACATGTAATTGATATACTGGTGGATTCGGTTTAATTGGTTCTGGCGCAATTGTTTTTTGGATAAAAAATATATCGTCTTTTCCTTTGCTTTCATTTCTGTTGGAAGAAATATAAAATGCATTGTTGCTTGTTGGTAAATAGTAGAAGTCATCAGCGCCTGTGTTGATTGGATAATCTAACAAAACTGGTGTCGAAAATGTATTGCCACTTTTTATTGTTTGATAAACATCTAATGCACCAATGCCATTTTTTCTATCTGAAGAAAAATAAATTGTAGTATCTGAGGTAAGTGTTGCAAATGCTTCATTGGCACTTGTATTTATTTTTGAACCAAGATTGTATGCTTGCGAAAATCTACCATTTGTATTTCTTTTTGATATGTAAATATCACTGCCACCATAACCATCTTTTGCATTTGCAGTAAAATATAATTCATTTCCACTTGGCGATAAAAATGGTTGTGCTTCATCAGTAGAATCATTTATAAATGATAATTTTTCTGGCTTGGTCCAACTTGCATTGAAAAAATTTGAAGTATATATTTTACAATAATCGTTTGTAGCTTTTTCATTTGAGCCACATTGAGTAAAAAATGCTTCTGTTTTATCTTTATTAAATACAATTTGTGCAAAATGGTAAGGAAAATTTTCTATCTGAAATTTTTGAATATTGTTGAATGTACTATCATTTTGTTTTGTTGCAACATATGCTTGTGCAAATCCATCGCCAGTAAAATTGTCTTTTTCTGATTGATTGTGGCTAGTAAAATATAGTTCATCATTTAATAAAAATGCACCATAGTCTGATACTTGAGAATTTATTGCAGTAAGATTTTGTGTTCTGAATGTTGCTTGTTTAGCTTCTGCAATTATTTTTCCTAATTTTTCAATCTCATTTTTATAGCTACTTGTTGTATTTTTGTAGTTTTTTGTATGTTCTTGAATAAAATCTAATGCATTTTGATATTGTTCATCGTCTTTGTATGCTTGCAACAATGTGCTTGCATATTGCTCTGGATTTAGATTGTATAGTGTTTTGCTCCACTCTAATGCCTTTGCTTTGTTTTGTGTGTATTGGTAGCTAGAAATGATTTTCTTAGCAATGTCTATTTTGTTTTCATTTGATTTTGCTTTGTCAAAATCTTTTTGAAGTAAGGTGCTTGCATTTTCGTATTGTTTGTAATCATATGCTGTGTTGCCATCTTTTATTTTTGATGAAGAAGCACATGATTGTATAATTATTAACAATAAAAATATATAATAAATATGTAATTTATGCATGAAGTATAAGATAGTTATACTGCAATTTACAATATATTTTTTTGTTTTTAAACAATAAAATTAAAAATTAGCTTAAAATTTCAGTTACAGTAAGCTGTATATTGTTTGATAGCTTTTCGAGTGGTAAGTCATTATCATCAGTACCAAATGGATTTTCTATTTCTTCTGCTATAATTTCAATACTTACAAGAATATAAAACACAAAAACAGTGATTGGAATAACAACATAACTCAATGAAACAACATAAGCAAATGGCATAAACATAATATAAAAAAATATAAATTTCTTTAGAAATAATGAATATGAAAATGGAATAGGTGTGTTTTTGATTCTTTCGCAACCACCACATATTTCTGTCAATTGTTTGATTTCATTATTTAAAACAAAAAACTGTGTATCATTGAATGATTTGTTTTGATATAATTCTTGTGTTAATAAAAATATTTGTTTAGCTACTTGGTTTGGTGCGTGATGGTTTGTTATAAATTTAAAATCATTTCTTGTGATAATATGATTCTCGTCTATTGTTTCAATGATATTCTCTTCTCTTAAATGTTTCATTAAACTTTGTGCATAAAATGGAATTAGTGCAGCATATTTCATTTTATAATCTTTTTGGTCTGGTATAAATGCATTGATTTGCATAGCGAAGTTTCGGGAACAATTAATTAATTGTCCCCATAGTTTCCTACCTTCGCTCCATCTTTCGTATGCTGTGTTTGTTCTAAATACTAAAAGAAATGATATTACAAATCCAAGCATTGAATATATCAATGATACGTTTCCTAGTTTTGAGTCTTTTTCTATATCTAATATATGCAACTCAATGTAGGATACAATAAATGAATAAATACCAATAAATAACATCATCCATGCTAAACGACGAACGGTATCTGATTTATGTAATCTAAATATAAAAGTGAACCAATCCTTTGGATTGTAAGCAATCATATTATTCTTTTTTAGGTTCTAATGTTACTTGAATAAAATTATCAGTGCTTAAATATTTTGATGCTGCAAGTTTTATATCTTCAAGTGTTACTTTATCTACGTTTGAAATATAATTATTTATTTCATCAAGACTTGATTTGTATTTTGTTGCATAAATCATTTCGCCTAACCAATATGCATTTTCTTTAATATCAGTTTCGTGTTCTTTTCTTAAAGTTTCTTTTACTTTGTTTAATTTTTCTTCTGTTGTACCATTTTTTATTAATAAACTAATTTCTTCTTTTACAGCATCAATTAATTCTTTAGTTTTTGGTGGATCAGCATTAAACATAATATTGATTGCGTATTTTTCTTTTGGATATTTTGAGCTAGCATTTTGCACACTTACACCATAAACACCACCTTTGTCTTCTCTTAATGATTCTCTAAGTGAAATACTTAAAACTTTAGACATTATATTGTATTTGATGATTTCTTCTTCTGTGTATTTGATATCGCCATGAATTTGGATGCCTACAAATGTTTTTGGAGTTGCGCCCATTTCTGTATTAGATACTATATTTCCTATTGGCTTTTGAACGTTCACATCTTTCCACGTTTCTTTTTTGTTGTAAGCTGGAATAGAACCAATGTATTTTTTTATCAAACTTTCCACATCAACTTTTGATGTATTACCTACAAAGTAATATGTAAAATCAGAAGCATCATTAAATCTTTCTTGGTAGTATTTTATAGCATTATCTAAGTTTACCATGTCTAGTTTTTCTTTAGTTGGCATTCCTTTTCTAATGTTATTTTTAAACATTACATCTTGATATTTTTTATAAAAATAGTATTGTGGATTATGGTATAAGTTATCATAGATTGCATGTTGTTGTTGCATAAAAGTATTAAAATCATTTACTGATTTTCTTGGTTCTGTTTGATGTAAATACAGTAACTGTAACATAGTTTCTAAATCTTCTGGTGTTGCATTGCCTTGGAAACCTTCATCTAAGTCATCAATATATGGTGATAAGCCTACAGATTTGCCAACTAACATTTTTTGCAATGTCATTTTATCAAAATTTGATATACCAGATTCTGAAACTATTGCATTTGAGTAATCTGCACTCATAAATTGTGCATCATCATATAATGATGTTCCGCCTGGACTGTATGCTGAAAATAATATTTCATCATTTTTAAAATCTGTGTTTTTTACTTTTACAGTAGCACCATTTCCAAGTGTATATGTTGTAATGTTGAATTTATTGTCTACAATTTTACTAATAATATTTGTGCCTTTCAATTCTTTGCTAATCAATGGTTATGTAAACACATTGTCTACATATGGTGTAGTGTTTTTATTATCAATAGTATTTACTATTTGTAATATTTCATTTTCTGTTGGTAATTTATCTTTCTCAGTTGTTGGTGCAGTAATGATAATTACTCTATTTTCTTTAGTAATATATGATTGTGCTAATTCATTGATGAATTTTGTTGTAATGTTTGGCATTATCATTTTTGCAATTGTATATTCTGCTTCAATTCCAGGTGCTGATGTGCCTTTTAAAAAGTGTGATACATATTCTGTAATTAAACTTCTTGATTCTGTTTTGTCTTTTTCTTTTAATGCATTTTCAAGATTTTTAAGTACTTCAATTTTTGCTCTATCTAATTCAGATGCTGTAAAACCATATTGTTGTACTCTTCTATTTTCTTCAAGAATAGATGTTAATGCTTCTTTGTATTTATCTTTTTTCATAAAAATGAAATTAGAGAACGCATCATTTTTCTTGTTTCCTCGTCATAACTACCAAATGCTTGGATAAATGGTGCATCAGCTTTTTGTGTTAATTCCATCAATCTATTACTCATCATGCTATTGATTAATTGGTTCATGATGTAAGTAGCATAACCATCCAGTGTAGATTGGTCTTGTTTGTCGTGTTTGTATACAACATAAGCTTGTGTGTTTGTTGCTTCATTATCAGTAGAAATGTTTACCAATGTATTTTTATGTTTTGGTAATTCATATTCAATTTTTGGTCTTTCATATTGTGGGTTTTTTAGATCTGAAAACCTACTTTTTATCTCTGCTTCCATTTCTTCTACATTAACATCGCCAACAATCATTATTGCCATCAAATCTGGTCTGTACCAATCTTTGTAGAATGATTTTAATCTTTCGTGAGCACAATTTTTTAGAATAGTTGTGTCACCAATTGGCAATCTTTCAGCATACCTTGATTGATAATAGTATGTAGGTAAGAATTTATACAACATACGCATATTTGGTCCAAGTCCAGAGCGCCATTCTGATACTACAACGCCTCTTTCTTTTTCTATTTCAAGGCTGTCAAAGTTTAAGCCAGATGCCCAATCTTCTAAAACTAATAAACCTTTGTCTAATACTTCTTTCTTGTCTGTTGGAAGTTGTAACATATACACAGTTTCATCAAAAGATGTATAGGCATTTAAGTGTGCACCAAATTTTACGCCAACGCCTTCTAAGAAATTTACTAAATCATTTTTCTTGAAATTTTTACTTCCGTTAAAAGCCATGTGCTCTAAAAAGTGTGCTAAACCTCTTTGGTTATCATCTTCTTGGTTTGATCCAGCATTTACAGCCAATCTAAATTCAACTCTGTTTTCTGGTTTGCTATTTTGTTTTATATAATATTTTAATCCGTTTGGTAATGTACCGTATGTTACCGTTTTGTCCAATGGTAATTTTGGTACATCCTTGTTGTTGTTTGTTGCTGTTGTATTTGGATTTTGTGTAGTTTCAGGATTTGGAGCAGATGGTGGTGGTGGCACTATTTGAGTTCCTTCATTCTTTGTTAGTGTATTTTCTGCTGTTGTAGATTGTTGTGTATTGATTTTTGGCGTACACGCACTGATAATCAATACAAATAAGATAATAATATTCTGCTTCATAAACTATATTTGAATTGCAAAGATAAATCTATTTTGGTAGATATTCAGTAATTTTAGTATTTTAGCCTTTTATCATAAACGTTAAATTTTATTATTTTTTATAATGCCTTTTACTTTTGCACATCCTGGATATTTGCTTTGGGTTAAACACAAATGGGAAAATATATCTATTTCTGCAATTGTAATCTCAAGTATGGTGCCAGATTTTGATATTCTATTTAGAATTACAGATACAAGAATACATATTTTTAGGTATGATATTAAAACTATATTTCTTTATATTTTACCTATCTCATTTTTTCTTTGGATATTTTATGAATATATTTTGAAAAAAATATACATATCTATTTTTCCAATTTTTAGAACAAGTAATAGTACAATAAAATAATTGCCATTTGTTATATTACTAATGATGGTATCAATTTTAGCTCATATATTTTTAGATTTAATTTCACATTGGAATGCACAAACTTTATTTATGATAGTTGGTTGGAATTCAGGAAATATAATTATGTCATCAATTATGTATTTTTTCTCATTGTATGGCGTTGGTGTATTGTTTTCTGGTCTTGGTTTTTATCTTATTCTTAAGTATCTAAAATCCGAGTATGACTTTAATTATGATGACATAAAACAAATAAGTTTAAATCAACAACAACTTGCTTTTATAGTTTGTTATTTACTCACTGTATTATTTTTCTTTATTTTAAAATTTTCTTTAGCTATCAAAGAGAGTTTTTTTATAGTTGATATTGTAATAATAAATTTTACTTCTGCGTTGGTTTTTTCATTTTTTGTTGCACCAATATTTTATATCTTATATCCAAAATCTACAAAAGAATGTTGCAAATAATAAATGGTTTGTGGATAGGCAAGGAGCTGAGTGCAATGGAGTTATTAACTATTGAGTCTTATCAAAATTATGGATTTGAATTTCATCTTTGGTGTTATGATAAAATTTCAAATTTACCAAGGAATGTAGTTGTACAAGATGCCAATAAAATAATACCCAAATCATCCATATTTTCTTATCAAAAACAAAATAAATTTGGACATGGGAAAGGTAGCGTTTCTGGATTTTCAGATTTGTTTAGATATAAATTATTATTTGCTGTTGGCGGCATTTGGACAGATATGGATATTACTTGTTTGCAATCATTTTCATTAGATGAAGATTATTTTTTTAGATATCATCATCAAATTGGTTTGGTAGGAAATTTTATGAAAGCACCAGCAAAATCTGATTTGATGTGGTTTTGCTATGAGGAAACATTGAAACAAGTTGATGAGCATAATACAAATTGGTTGTTGCCAATAGAAATATTAAAACAAGGTGTAAAAAAATATAATTTAGAAAAATACATATTTGATATTTCAAATAAAGATAGCTTTCCATTGGTTAGAAAAATGTACACCAAAAATTATGATTTCAATCTACAGAATTGGAAAATAATTCATTGGATGAATGAAGAATTTAGAAGATTCGGAATAGATAAAAATTTCGCCGTAAAAAAATCTAGTTATTATCAACTTTTACTTCAAAATAATGTGCAATTTAATACATTGAGTAATTGGAATGCATTAAAAATAAAATACCAAACATCATCAATTAATTATAGTATTATAAATTTAAAAGCAAGACTACTTTGGATTTGGAGCTATTTCATTAAATAGTTTTAGATAATCTTGAGCAATTTTTTCCCACGAAAATAAATCTTGTAATATTGCTGTATAGTTTTCTGGATAGGTGTATTTTTTTGTAAGCTTATTATTGTAGAAATCTTCAATTTTTAAAACAAATTCATCTTTGTGATATTTAGAAACAATATGTCCATTTGTGTTTTCAATAATCATATTATCATTGCCACTTACGTTTGATGCAATAACATATACGCCAGCTGCAATTGCTTCTAAAATAGCCAATGCCATACCTTCGCTTTCTGATGTAGAAAGCAATAAGTTGGCATCATCTAATGCAATTAGCACTTCTGAATGACTAACTTTACCACAGAATGTAATATTTTCCATATTATTTAAGAAAACAAACTCTTGCATTTTATGTTTTAATTCACCATCGCCAAATATTTTTGCTTCAAATGGAATATTCTTTTGTTTTAATACATAAAGAATCTCAATAAATAACATTGGATTTTTTTGTTGCGTTAATCTACCAACGAAAATTATTTTTAATTTATCATCATATAATGTGTTTTTAATTTTATCTACATATAATCCATTATAAAATACAATATTTTTTTTATCATTATTAATAAGCTTGTCCGCCATTTGTTTTATTTCTTTAGATAATAAAATATTGTAGGATGATTCTGAACAAATCTTCTTTATTTTAAAATAGGTTAGACTATGCCACAAAAG
The DNA here is from genome assembly GCA_016699615.1 of Sphingobacteriales bacterium. Taxonomy (NCBI): domain Bacteria; kingdom Pseudomonadati; phylum Bacteroidota; class Sphingobacteriia; order Sphingobacteriales; species Sphingobacteriales bacterium. The sequence continues at coordinate 2,737,512 of CP064984.1, forward strand.
CATTTTTTTAGGGAATGCCCATGGAATATCATGTCCGTGAGATAAAACTATATATGGTAAATTGTATTTCTTTTTTAAGAATAATGCAACTTCGCCACCAGGCAAAGCAAAATTTGCCAAACAAACATCAAATGGTAGCTGCTCTTTAAAAGTATTTTTTATGTATGCCTTAGATTTTAAAATCCAATCATACATTTCAATAGGATTAGATTCATAAGTTTTTTCCTTTTTGATGCTAATCTAATTATTGTTAAGTTGTTTTCTGTATAATATGTTGCTTCGCCAGCGTACCGTGTCGTAAGTATAGTTACATGATTGCCAGCTTTTACAAATTCTTCCGCCAAATGTTTTGAGACAATGCCAGCACCACCACCCAATGGTGGATATTCGTAATTGAGAATTAAAATACTAAGCATGAAATGTTGCTATCCATTGCAAAATAAGAAATATATTCTTTATTGGATGAATTTTGACTTAATAATATTGAAGTTTTTGAGTGCATTAGAACTGTCATTCCAAATAAAACCTAATAATCCAATACCATCAAAATTTAAGTTTTTTACAATTGATATTTTTGATGTATCAACGCCACCAACGGCAAAAATTTGAGATTTGAGATTTAAGATTTGAGATTTAATTCTAAAATCTGAAATCATAATTCTTAATTCTTCCATGTTCCAATCATAGCTGTAGTTTTCTTTGGAAATGCTAGGAAATAAAGGCGACACGATGATGTGTTTAAAGTTTGGTGCGTATTTATTTAATTCATCAATGCTATGTGCTGTAACAGATGAAATCTTATTGGTGTCACTTAACCACTTTAAGATTTTTTCGTTGTACAATTCATTTTTTTGGACAATATCTCTGGTAAAATGATAGCCACCTAAATCAAATTCTTTAGTTATAATTAAAGAAGTAGAAATGCATTGTTTCCAATATTTTTCAGGAATTGTTTCTACAAAATCTACCAAAGAAAAATCATCTAACTCAGGTTTATAGATGTATAAATAATCAACGCCATTGTCTAATAATTGTACAATAGTGTCTATCTCGTTTTCTATGTTTTCAGCTGGTGTGTAAAGTATTGTTTGCATATTTATTTCAACAAGAATATGGTATCAATAAAAAATAAATTATCATCTACTGTAAGTACATTTTCATCATGTAAGTCTTCAATTGCAATTCCAACTTCTGGATTGATATAATCAAAACGTTTGGTATTTGTACATAATTCGATTTATCTTTAAAAAAAAATTTTGACTCGCCACCTTCTGTAAGAAAATTATTTCGAGTTAAATTTAGAAACCACCAATTCTTTTCTGTGCATAATTGTTCAAGTATTGATTCCTGTTCTCTTTTAATTCTTTGGAAATAATCGAATTTTCTTTCATCCATTTTACTTGCTTGGAAGCTTCTACAAAGGTAATTTCTTGCTGTTGTTGCAATATCTTCTGTCCTTTTAACTTCATTTCCATGAATGATATTTTCCAAATAGTTGCCTTCATATTCTTCTATCATTGAAATACAAAAATATACTATAATGTTTGTTTAAGCAATAGTATTGCATTGAATTTCATAATTCTAAGTTAAGTATTTATTTGATGATATTTTATTTTAATAAAGATGTATGAATAATTTTATCTACTAAAAATATTTCATCTGTTATTTTAAAAACTATAATCCAATTTCCAATTGATATACAACTAAATTCTTTTGAAGCAAGAAAGTGATGCCTACATAAAGCATATTTTACAGGAACTGCATATTTTGTAATTGATTTAATAAATCTATCTTTCCATTTTGAACCTGCACCAATAGTATTTACATTATCTACAAATAATGAAATGCTATTTAGTGTTTCTCTTGCAGATTTACTAAACTTTAGTTGTAGCATTTTTTTTATTTATTTGTTGTTGCTTTTTTAGATTTGTTTCGATGTATTTTTTTACTTCATCTACAGAATAGAACTCTTCGTTTTCCATATCTTCCATCAATAACTCTAATTCTTCCTCTGTAGCTTTTCTGCCGATACCAAATGCTAAATCGTGCGGTGTGAGTTTGCGCACTTCTTGTTTGTTTTTATTTGCATTGGATTTCATAGTTCAAAATTAAGTAATTTTTAATAAAATTACAATTCGTAAGGAATTAAAAATTGGTCAACATCATCATAGATTACCGTTACATCAAATAAATTATTTCCAATTGCTTTTAAACGTTCTTTTATTTTTGGTGCATTTTGTGGAGTGTCTTGGATATATATTTTTTTATTTATCATTTGTTTTACATCTTTTGGAAGACCAAATGGTCTAAATGTAACACCACCTCGATCAAATCTTGTAATACATACTTCATTAAATATCTTAAATATTTCCCTGTCCACTATTCTATTAAATGTTGGAAATGAATATCCAATAATTACAACAATATCAGAATTACCAATTATCTCTTTTGCATACTCTCTTGCTTTTGTTACTTGCACATCATTTTCCCAAGCAAATTTTATACTATTATCAAATTGACTTCTTCCAGACAAGACAGATACAATAAATAATTTAATTGTATCAGTATCCATAATATGCTTAGAAAAATCAAATAGTTTTCCATAGGACATATTTGCATCAAAAAATCCAGCTGTGCCATTTAATTTTAATATTCCTGAAAATTCTTTATTATGATTACAGTTTTTTAGTGATGGAATTATTTGTAATTCATCTTGTATTTCATCTAAAGAATATCTTTCTTTTCTATAATTTTGATATGAAATTTCAAATTGATTATCATAATTCCATGAAATAAAATTAATTTTTGAATCAATTTTCTTTGTAGAAAATAATAATAAATTTGCAAATATAGAATCATATCTGTAATCTACTCTACTCTTTATTTTTTCTATTATCTCTATTTTTAATGTGTCTGAAGATTTATTATAATCTTCTACAATGGAACTAACTATCTTATCACAAAGACTTGTATTAAAACTAATCTGTTCAAAGATTAAGTATGCAGTTAAAAATCTTTTTAAATATTCCAATGTGTCATAATCTTCAAGTAAAAAAAGTTTTTTAGCATATGTATCAATAGTATATTGTGATTTTATTTCAAGTAATAAATTGTCAATTTTACTAAATGAGCTATTGCTTATTCTATATTGTGGGTCTTCATTCAATTTTAATATATCACAAGATTTTTTTAGAAAATCAACAAATATTTCCATTCTCTCATTCATACCATTCACCACAGGCAATGCATTTGCACTTGCTCCAGCTCCAATCAAATAAGTTACTTTTGCTTCAGCCATAAAATTATCGAATTAACGAATTATCTCATTATTACATTCGTACATTACAAATAAATCTCACTTCCTTTTTCTAAAAATTCTTTCGATTTTTCTTGCATGCCTTTTTCTATATCAGTTTCTGGAACAAGTTCAGAATGACGCACACTCTCATTTTCACTCTTCTGTGCATAATCTCTTACTTCTTGCGTGATTTTCATACTGCAAAAATGTGGTCCACACATAGAACAAAAATGCGCCACCTTAGCACCATCAGCAGGCAAGGTTTCATCGTGAAATTCTAATGCTTTCTCTGGATCTAAACTTAAGTTGAATTGGTCTTGCCATCTAAACTCAAAACGTGCTTTACTCAATGCATTATCTCTGTATTGCGCACCTGGATGTCCTTTTGCTAAATCGGCTGCGTGTGCTGCCAATTTATAAGTAATTACACCAACACGCACATCTTCTTTATTCGGCAATCCTAAATGTTCTTTTGGTGTTACATAACACAACATCGCTGTGCCAAACCAGCCAATCATTGCAGCACCAATAGCAGAAGTAATATGGTCGTAACCTGGTGCAATATCAGTAGTTAATGGCCCAAGTGTATAAAAAGGTGCTTCATGACATTCTTTCAATTGTTTGTCCATATTTTCTTTTATCAAATGCATAGGCACATGACCTGGACCTTCTATCATTACTTGTACATCGTGTTTCCAAGCAATTTTAGTCAACTCACCTAAGGTTTCTAATTCTGCAAATTGTGCCGCATCATTCGCATCTGCAATAGAACCTGGACGCAAGCCATCGCCTAAAGAAAAAGCCACATCATAGCGTTTCATAATCTCACAAATTTCTTCAAAATGTGTATATAAAAAACTTTCTTTATGATGTGCTAAACACCATTTTGCCATAATGCTTCCACCACGAGACACGATACCTGTAACACGTTTTGCTGTTAATGGAATATAGCGCAATAACACACCTGCATGTATCGTAAAATAATCCACGCCTTGTTCTGCTTGTTCTATTAAAGTATCTCTAAAAATTTCCCAAGTTAAATCTTCGGCTTTTCCATTTACTTTTTCTAATGCTTGATAAATAGGCACTGTTCCAATTGGCACTGGCGAATTGCGAATAATCCACTCACGTGTTTCGTGTATATTTTTTCCAGTAGATAAATCCATGATGGTATCTGCGCCCCAACGACAAGACCATACTGCTTTTTCTACTTCTTCTTCTATGCTTGATGTAACTGCGCTATTGCCAATATTGGCATTTATTTTCACCAAGAAATTTCTACCAATTATCATCGGTTCTGTTTCTGGGTGATTGATATTACAAGGAATGATGGCTCTACCTTCTGCCACTTCTTTGCGCACAAACTCTGGTGTGATGAATGATTTTGGTGTGTTGGCACCAAAGCTTTCGCCTTTGTGTTGCTGACACAATACTTCTGCTTGTCCGTTGAGTGATGTATTGTATTCTTCTATACGTTGATTTTCTCGAATGGCAATGTATTCCATTTCTGGTGTAATGATGCCCATTCTTGCATAATGTAATTGCGTAACATTTCTGCCTTCTTTGGCACGCAATGGCATTTTTATATGCTCAAAACGCAAAGCATCTAAGCTTTGGTCTGCCATGCGTTGTGTACCATACTCTGAAGAAAATTCGAATAAGCGTTCTATGTCGCCACGTTCCATTATCCATTTTTCACGCAAACGTGGTAAGCCTTTTTTTACATCTATTGCTATGTTTTCATCGGTGTATGGTCCAGATGCATCATATACGGTAATTGGTTTATTTTCTACCGATTTGCCATTTATTTTGGTTGGCGACAAAGTAATTTCACGCATGGCAACATCTATGTTGTGCAATGTTCCTTTTACATAAATCTTTTTAGAATTAGGAAAAGGCTTGGTAGAAATTACTTGTTGCGTTGGTATTTTATCTTGCTTCATTATATAGAATTTTAGATTTGAGAGATGAGATATGAGAATTTTATTTTGGAAATTTTGATAATAGTTCTTTGTGTATGTTTTTGTTGTATGGATGAACTATAAATTGCCCCATAGAACTATCTAAATATATATTATATATGGCTGTACTGTTAGACTTAGAAATAAAATAAGCCTTTATTTTAAGTGAATCACCTATATTAAAGTGTTTTTTATTAACTATTATCTTTTGTTTATATTGAGAATACTCATCACCAAACTTAACACAGTCGCTTCTGTTATGAAAATCAATAGAGTCAAAAGAGCATTTTACGTCATTCTCACTTAGTAACAAATAAAAATTATCTGAATAGACTCCATAATAACCATTATTTAAATTAAGATAAGTTTTTCCATCTTTATAAAAGCATTTAAGTTTATCATTATAGTGTAATTGAAATGTAAATGTTGTTCCAACTCTATTATTTTTAATTGATTCAGGAATATATAATGTTGAATCTACAATAATATTCTTATTAAAGAATTTGCTGTATAACATATGATTCATTGGCAAATCTGAATTATTGGTTATTAAATATTTATTTGTAAATTGGATATTTAACTCTTCGCTTTTTTGCTTAACAACATATTCAAAACAAATACTATCTCTTATAATTGTATCTATCCTATTAGAAAAATGATACTTTGTCTGACTGTAATATTTTATTTTTATAGTATCACCAATATGGAAATTAATTCTATTTATAATTAATCTTTGTTTTAATATTTCTATATTTTCAAACCCACTTTTATATACATCCTCTATCCAATTTTTAATACCATAAATATTTACAATAAAATTAGAATCTTTATTTATAATAAGTCTATAATTTGATAAACCAGATGTTCTAATTATTTTCAATGTATCATTATCAATAAAACAAGGCGAAAACCAGTAATCTTTATTGGCAAAAAATGATGTATCAATATTATTTCCATCAATTCGTTCATGAATAAAAATACCAGTATCAGGAATCATTAAATTAGAATCAACAATCACTTTATTTTCTAATCCAAAATTGAATATTACTTCATTCTTTTTCTTTTCATTTTTACAAGACATAAAAATTGAACTCAAGGATAATATTATTACAATTTGCTTCATTAGATATCGCCACTACGTGGCTTGTGTTGTATTGTTTTTTTTGTTATAAAGTTATCGTCGCTATGCGACTTTTATTTTTAAATTATTTCATTTTCAAATCATCAAATTATCTCATTATTTCATTGCTTCATTATCAAATTAATCTACCCACCAGCAACAGCGCCAATAATGATGATTTTGTCTTCATCGAATAAGATGGTTTTTTGCCATTCGCTGCGTGGTATTATTTCTTCGTTTAATGCTAATGCAATGCCATTCATTTCTTTTAGTTCTAAGGTTTCAATAGCTTTTTCCAGCGATGTATTTTCATCAAATTCGTGAATAATATTATTAATAATCAACTTCATTATTACATTGTTTTATTGTTACATTGATAAATTAATTACAAACTCCTGGAAATGCGAATAGGCAAGACTCGTTCCCTACGTTGGTATTAGCCAAATCAGGTTCAAAGGATATTTCTCAGCCAAATAAACAGCACTCCTAGAGTATAGTAAAATTATGAATTTTAAATGATAAATGATGAATTTTTAAGAAAATTAATATTTACTTACGCACCAAGCCCAATAAATTAATACAAATTGTAGCGCAACTCTAATATATAAAAACCATTCTTTGCCTTGTGCCATTTTTGGTGGTTGAAATAAATGTGGTATGTACTGCAAAAAAAAGCAATCAACATAGCAATGATTAAGTAGGCTGATAGTTGTCTTGTTGATGCAAATAGCAATCCTATTCCTAAGATAATTTCTGCAATTCCACTTACTTGATTGAGTAAGTTTGGTATTGGAAAAAACTTTGGCATTATACTTAAATAAAATCTTGGATTTATAAAATGGTTGATGCCTGCGCCAATGTATATGAATGACATTGCGTAGAGTGATATTTGTTGGATTGTCGTCATGGTACTAATATTTATATTTCTTAATAAAATATAAAAATCAATATAGCTAATATTATTAACTATGAATATTGATTGATAAGTAAATATAGTAATATTTTGCTACTATTCAGCCTTAAGAATTTCTAGAATATCTTTTTGCATTTTATGTGCAATAGCATTTGCAGTTTGCTCTGTGTTGCTTTCTACATAAATTCTGATTATTGGTTCAGTATTTGAACGTCTAAGGTGTATCCAATCTTCGTTGATGTCTATTCTAAGTCCATCAATTGTATTTTGTGGATATTGCTTGTACTTTTGTTTGATGCCTTCTATTATTTTATCTACGTCGATTCCTTCTTCAAGTTGAATTTTGTTTTTAGAAATTACATAGTTTGGATATGTTGCTCGTAATGAAGAAACACTTTTTTTAGATTTTGCCAAATGCGTTAAGAATATTGCAATTCCAGCTAATGCATCTCTGCCATAGTGTAATTCTGGAACGATAACACCACCATTGCCTTCGCCACCAATTACAGCATCCACTTCTTTCATTTTTTCTACAACATTTACTTCGCCCACAGCACTTGCAAAGTATTCTACACCATATTTCTCTGAAACATCTTTCAATGCTTTTGTAGATGATAGATTTGAAACCGTATTTCCCTTCTTTTGTGATAATATATAATCTGCACAAGCAACTAAAGTGTATTCTTCGCCAAATGCATTTCCTTTTTCATCAATAAATGCCAATCTATCTACATCTGGATCTACTGCAATACCTAAGTGTGCTTTGTTAAATGTAACTTCAGAAGCTAGATTTCCTAAGTGTTCTGGAAGTGGTTCTGGATTGTGAGGAAATTTCCCATTTGGTTCGCAGTATAATTCTGTAATCTTATCAACGCCTAATGCATTCAGTAATTTTGGTACAGCAATACCACCTACACTATTTACAGCATCTACTGCTATATGGAATTTTTTAGATTTTATTGCTTCAATATCAACATATGGTAATGCTAATATTTTTTCGATATGTTGGTCTAAATAATCTTTTTTTGTTAGTGTACCAATTTTATCAATTTCAGGAAATTCATATTTTGCTTTGTCAGACTTTTTTATAATTTCTCTACCAACACTTTCAGAAATAAACTCGCCATATTTATTTAATAATTTTAATGCATTCCATTGTTTTGGATTATGACTTGCTGTAATAATAATACCACCATCAGCTTCTTCTGCTACAACAGCCATTTCAACAGTAGGTGTGGTAGCTAAACCTAAATCTACAACATCTAAACCTAATCCTAATAAATTTCCAACAATATTGTGATAAACCATTTCACCAGAAATTCTTGCATCTCTGCCTATTACTACTTTTTTGCCGTCTTTTTGTTTAATGATATTTGCAAATGCTAATGTAAACTTTGCAATATCAATAGGAGTAAGATTGTCACCGCTTTTGCCACCAATAGTACCACGTATTCCAGAAATAGATTTAATTAATGCCAAGTTCTTATTATTTAGATATGCGAAAATATGAATTTAAAACACACGAATATTCATAAATGTGTTAAATAGTTGAAACAAAAATCATAGATAATGATATGTTAAGATAAAGATAAAGCTGAAAATGATATTTATCTTTTTTTGTTGGCTATAATTTTATAGACAACATTTTTCTTTGAGCTAAAATCGTGTATGAACCAAAAATTAATGGTATATAAATCAAATCACTGATAAATGAATTTTTATAAAATGGAATTGCTGCAATAAAGCATTCAATAAGTCCACTAATATTTTTTGTATATATGCTATCCATCAACCAAACACCAAAATTAGTAATTATAAAAAATAATAATGATGATGAAATGCCAAAAATAGCAACTTTGTTCCATTCTAATTTTGAATTATTAAGTTTGTTTCCAAATAAAGTAATTAGAATATAAGATAGATATACAAACACAAATGAATTGTGAAATAATGGATATTTATTGATGTAAGAGATAAGCATATCACCAACAAATGATGCTAATAATGTAATTATTATTGCCATGTTTTTTTGTCTAAAAATATATCCAGAAAATAAGCCAATAGCAATAACTGGTGCAAAATTATATATTGGTTGATAGATTCTACACAATGTAGCAATAATGATAAGTGTAATAGCTAAAAGATATTTATTATTCATAAACTGTTTTTTACAAAGTTAATAAAAATAATTAATTTTTTATTCCAATAAAAATGATTGATAAAATGGCCATGCCAAGCCCAATTAATTTCTTGCGATTGAATTTTTCGCTAAAAATAAAAATACCAGCAAATGCAGTAGCACATACAATGCAAATATTATTTATCGGAAATATTTTACTAGATTCTAAGTTTGATGCATCTAATGCTTTTAGCAAAAAATACAACGAACCATAGTTAGGTATGCCTAATACAATTCCACCAAAAATGTTTTTTGCTTGGTACAGTTCTCTTTTATAAAAATTAAATATAAAACTCAATATAAATGCACCAAAGAAGATTGAAACATTAATTACATGTTCCCATCCATCAATAAATATTCTTTTTTGGATGAAATTAAAAACGGTGTCAGTTAGTCCACCACCAACAAAAATAATTATAGGAAATATATAATCATTTTTATGTGCTTTATTCGTTTCATTCGCATCATCAAACGATATAAAGTATATTGCTACAATGGCTAGTATTATTCCAAAAATCTTGTAAAATGTAATTTTATCATCATATAAGAAGAAAGCAAAAAACACAGGAATAACAAATGATAACTTGAAGGCAATTCCAGTAATTGCAACACCAACAGAAGTTGTAGATTTTCCTACTAATGAAAATATTAGATAAAATGCCAAGCCTAAGAGTAATGGTATATATGCTTTTTCCCAATGTATAAATTGTACAATTTGTGCAGTTCTATCGTTCATTAATAATGTACCAACTATACAACAAACTAAATAATTCCACACAATACCATATGTTGTATCTATTTTATAATTTGAAAATAGACGTAATATAACAACTAACGATGTCGCACATATAATACTGAGTAAAATATAAATCATAATAAAAATGTGCGCAAATATAGTTAAATACAATAAAGTTTCATCCATTAAGAAAAATGGTAGTATTATAATTTATTTGAAAAGTGGATTCTAATTTATATTTTTGCTATATGCAAAGACCAGTTATTTTAGTAAGCAACGATGATAGTATAAATGCACCAGGAATAAAAGCACTTGTAGAAGTAGCTAAAAAGTTTGGAGATGTTGTTGTGGTTGCACCAGATAGTCCACAATCAGGCATGGGACATGCAATTACTATACACGAGCCACTGCGTTTAAATAAAATAGGAATATTTGAAGATGTAGAAGCTTATCAATGTTCTGGTACACCAGCAGACTGTGTAAAAATTGCCATAGATAAAATACTTCATAGAAAACCAGATTTGTGCATCTCAGGTATTAACCATGGCTCAAATGCATCAATCAATGTAATATATTCAGGTACTATGTCAGCAGCAATGGAAGCAGCCATTGATGGTATACCAGCAATTGGTTTTTCATTATTAGACTTTGCTTTTGATGCAGATTTTACGGCAGCAAAACATTATGCAGAAATTGTAATTCGTGAATTATTAAATAATGGCTTGCCAAATGCATGTTTGTTAAATGTAAATATTCCCAAAATGTCATTGCAAGATATAAAAGGTATGCGTGTTTGCAGACAAGCAGTTGCAAAATGGGAAGAAGAGTTTGATAAAAGAGTTGATCCAAATGGTTCAGCGTACTATTGGCTTACTGGAAAATTCGAGAACAAAGATAAAGGAGAAGATACAGATGTTTGGGCATTAGACAATGGTTATGTATCTATTGTTCCAGTGCAATTTGATTTAACTAATTATCATGGAATTACGTTTATAAATAATAATTGGAACATACATGAATAAATTACTAGAAAAACCAATATTTAATGGCATAATGCTTGGGCTTATTGTGCCAGCATTAGTGCTTTTTATTTTGTACTATATACAATATTCTACAATGTCTTTTGATGGATTTGTTGAACGTGCACTTTCTAAAACATTATTGCCATCAACCATACGTTTTTGTGTATTTGCCAATATGCCTTTGTTTTTATTGTTTAATGTATTAAAACGATTTGAAGTTTGTATTTGAATTTTCATATCAACAATAGTGTACATAGCAATCATGTTGTTGTATAGATTTGTTTTATAAAATATCTATTGAAATATTTTTTTATAACAGGAGAGGAGTCAGGTAGCAATTATGCTACTCAAATAATATTGAATTTAAAAAACATAGATAATCAAGCAACATTTTATGGATTAGGTGGAAGTAATATGCAAGCTGTTGGTTGTGGAATTATTTTACCATTAGAAAAATTAGCTTTTATGGGCTTTTCAGATGTTGTAAAAAATATCTTTACCATCAAAAATAATATAGCACAAACAAAAGCAGCAATTTTATCTATTCAGCCAGATGTTGTTTGTTTGGTAGATTATGCTGGATTCAATCTTAGAATGGCAAAATGGTGTAAGAAAAATGGGTTTAAAGTTGTCTATTATATCTTGCCAAAAGTTTGGGCATGGAATGAAAAAGAATAAAAATTCTACAACAATATTGTGATGTTTTGATAAGTATTTTCCCATTTGAGCAAAAATATTTTGAAGCAAAAAAAACAAGTGTTTTGTATTTTGGGAATCCATTAACAGAAAAAATAAATCCAAATTCAAATCAAGAAGATGTACATAAAATTGCACTTTTACCAGGAAGCAGAAACCAAGAAATAAAAAAAACTTTTGCCAGTTTTTTTAGAATTGGCAAATAATAATTTTGATAAAAAATTTTGTATTGTTGGTCTAAATAAAAAGCAAAAAATATATCCTACAGTTTTGCCAAACAATGTAGAAATAGTTTTTAATAACATGGATAAAGTGCTACAACAATCAAAATTTGCAGTAACTTGTAGTGGAACAGCTACCTTAGAAGTTGCTTTATATAATGTGCCACAAGTTGTTGTTTATAAAACAAATAAGATAAATTATTTCATTGGAAAAAGACTGATAAAAGTAGCATATATAAGTTTGCCGAATTTGATAGCCAATCAAAAAATTGTTGCTGAATTGATACAAGACGCATGTACAGCAAAAAATATAGAACAAGAATTAGACAAACTTGAAAATGAAGGAACTAATTATTATGATGTGCAGAATCAGTTGAAATCAGCAGATTCGGTATCTTATCAAGTTGCTAATGTATTATTTAACTTGGCTCTTCAGTAGTTTTTTTGCTTGGCCAACCCAATTATCTTTCAAAATTCTTCCAGGAAAAAATTCAATAGCTTCATTCACAATTTTAATATCATCATCATTAAAATTTGCAATTTGTTGTAGACAAAATATGCCAACATTATTTAGCTTATTCTCAACACTTAGACCAATGCCAGTAATTTGTTTCAAATCATCTTTCTCACTAGTTTTTGCTCTACCAATTCTATCAAAATTTATTTTCGATGCATTTTCGCTTAACACTAACTCTTCTTCATCCTCAAAATCATCAGATATTTCAACTTTTGTAATGGTATTAAAAAGTGGTTGTTCTATTTCTGGTAATTTATCTTGAAGTTGAGAAATATGCAATTCAGCATCTTTTAGTTTTTTATTGAGTTCTTTAATTTTTTTGTTGATGATTTCATCAGATTTCTGAGTAGATAACTTTTCAAATTCCCTTTCTTTCAAATCTCTTATTTGTTTCTCATATTGAAAAATTTTCTTAATATTTACCTCATTTTCTATGATATGTGCATTCAATTTCATTTTTAATGCATGAATGTCGTTTGATGGACTTTTAAGATTAGTCAATTCTGATCTTAATTGAATATTTTCAAACTCCAAGTTTGATAAATCATTTTTAATGTTCGTTTCTTCTTTATTTTGCTTAGATAGGTAATAGCCAATTGCAATTCCAATTAAAATAGAAACTAATGCAATACTAATATAAATGAATTCTTGACTTTCCATTAGATATTTTCTCTAAGTTAATTATTTTTTTATTACTACATAATAGTAATAATGATTATATTTGCACTATGCATACTTTGCTTTTTAATCAATATCAAATTGATTTAATAGTTAATCGATTAAGTAGGCAAGTATTGGAAGCTAAGCAAGTCGAAGAAATTATTCTTATTGGTGTACAACCACGTGGTGTTTTCCTTGCAAACAGAATCCATCAAATTATTGAAAATCTTACCAACACAAAGATTAAGTACGGAACTATTGATGATACATTTCATCGAGATGATTTTCGTAGAGGAAAATTAGTAAAAGTTAATGAAACAAATATTCCTTTTGAAATAGAAAATAAGAATATTATATTGATTGATGATGTATTGTACACAGGCAGAACAATACGTGCAGCATTAGATGCTTTGTTGATGTATGGAAGACCAAAAAAAATAGAACTATTAGTATTAATAGATAGAAGATTTAATCGCGAGTTGCCAATACAACCAGATTATGTTGGCGAAGCTATTGATACAATTGAGAATACGAAAGTAATTGTAGAGTGGAAATCTGAAGAGAATAAAGAAGATAAAGTATTGTTTGTAAATGAAAATTAAATGGAAAAACTAAGTACTAAACATCTCATTGCTATTGAAGAAATAACAAAAGAAGATATTGACCTAATTTTACGTACAGCAACACAATTTAAAGAAATTATCAATAGACCAATTAAGAAAGTTCCAACATTAAGAGACATTACCATAGCAAATTTGTTTTTTGAAAACTCAACAAGAACACGTGTTTCATTTGAGTTAGCAAAAAAAGATTATCAGCAGATACTGTAAATTTTGCATCATCATCATCATCAGTAAAAAAAGGAGAGACACTACTCGATACTGTAAATAATATTTTATCTATGAAAGTAGATATGATAGTTATGCGACATCCAAGTCCTGTGCGTGTACGTTTTTATCCAATAAAATAGATGCTATTATGATAAATGCTGGTGATGGTACGCACGAACATCCAACACAAGCATTGCTTGATGCATATTCATTACAAGAAAAATTAGGCAATTTGGAAGGAAAGAAAATTGCTATTGTAGGTGATATTATGCACTCTAGAGTGGCACTTTCAAACATATTTTGTTTAAAAAATTAGGTGCAGAAATTACACTTTGTGGTCCATCTACATTAATTCCAAAATATATATCAAATTTAGGTGTACATATATCACACAATATAGATGAAACTTTGGCTTGGTGCGATGCAACAAATATTCTTAGAATTCAATTGGAGCGACAAAATATTCAATATTTTCCAAGCTTAAGAGAATATTCAATTTACTTTGGTATAAACAAACAAAGGTTAGAAAAATTAAATAAGGAAATTGTAATTATGCACCCAGGTCCAATAAATCGTGGTGTTGAATTAAATTCTGATGTTGCAGATTCTGAACATTCAATTATACTACAACAAGTAGAAAATGGTGTAGCTGTGCGAATGGCAGCTATGTATTTATTAGCAAATCAGAATAATTAAAAATTACTCTTGCCAATAGTAGTGTACAAAAGATACATCTTTTTCCCAACCTAATTTTTCATATAAATTTCTAGCTGGATTATCAATTGCAGTTTCTACCCAAAGTCCTTTACAGTTATTTTCTCTACAAAATTCTTTTGCTGTTTCTAGTAATGCTTTTCCAAATCCATTTTTTCTGAACTCAGGATAAACATATAAATCATTCATAATAATATCTCTTTTCATTGAAACAGAAGAAAATGTTGGATATAATTGTATAAAACCAATAAGCTTTCCATTATTTTCTGCAACAAAAATTACAGATTCATTTTTATCCATTCTTTCTGTTAAAAAAGATTTTGCTTTTTCAATATTAGATTGTTGAGCATAAAATTGTCTGTACTCATCAAAAAGTATAGCTAGTTGCTCTATGTCTTGTTTTGTAGAAACTCTAATTGTTGTCATGTATTATTCTTTAAATAAGGTTTCAATAAATGCTAATTTATTAAAAGTTTGCAATTGTTCCATTTTTTCTCCTAATCCTAAATATTTTATAGGTATTTGTAATTCATCAGCAATACTTAATACAATGCCACCTTTTGCTGTACCATCTAATTTGGTAAGTGCTAATGCTGTTACTTGTGTTGCGGTAGAAAAATGTTTTGCTTGCTCTAATGCGTTTTGACCAGTTGAAGCATCTAAGACTAGAAGTACTTCATGTGGTGCATCAGGAATCACTTTAGACATTACTTTTTTTATTTTACTCAATTCGTCCATCAAGCCTTGTTTGTTGTGCAAACGACCAGCCGTGTCAATTATTATTACATCAGCATTTTTGGCTACTCCAGATTGCACTGCATCAAATGCAACTGCAGCTGGGTCACTACCCATTGCTTGTTTTACTATGGATACACCAACTCTGTCGCTCCAAATTGTAAGTTGGTCTACGGCAGCTGCTCTAAAAGTATCTGCTGCGCCTAAAACCACATTTTTGCCTAGTTTTTTAAACTGGTAAGCTAATTTACCAATGGTAGTAGTTTTTCCTACACCATTTACACCAACTACCATTATTACTTGTGGTTGGTTTGTAATAGCTTGCTCAAAATCTATAATGTCTTTAGTATTGTTTTCTTCAAGAATTGTTGCTATTTCGTGTTTTAAAATAGTGTTTAATTCTTTTGTATTGATGTATTTGTCTTTTGCTACTCTAGCTTCTAATCTATCAATGATTTTTATTGTAGTAGGCAAGCTTACATCAGATGAAATTAAGATTTCTTCTAATTCATCTAGGAATTCAATATCTATCTCTGATTTTCCGGCTACTGCCTTAGATATTTTTGAGAAAAAACCTTGTTTTGTTTTTTCCAATCCAGCATTAAGCTCTTGTTCTGCTTCAAGAAGCTCAACATCAGTTTTTTTTGATTTGCCTTTAAATATTTTATCAAATATTCCCATGAAAATAAATGCAACTTAAAAATAATAAAAAAAGCCTCTCATTGTGTAGAGAAGCTCTATTTATTATTAGTTTATTAATACTATAAATCTTTTAAAGTTTGTTGAAGTAAATCTTTGTGAACGATTTTTTCTTTAAAAGTATAAGCGCCACTTTTATCAGACTTTACAGCTTTTATTATTTTTACCATGTTTTTTGATTCGCCAATATTTTTACCTCTGTCAACTTTGGCGTTTTTGGATACCTTTGCCATATTCTATTATTTTATTTCTTTATGAACAGTTACTTTTTTCAAAATAGGATTGAATTTTTTCAACTCAATTCTTTCTGGAGTGTTTTTTCTATTTTTCTTTGTAATATATCTAGAAATACCAGGCATTCCTGATGCTTTATGCTCAGTGCATTCTAATATTACTTGTATTCTATTGCCTTTCTTCTTTGCCATAATTGTAAATATTTATTATAATATTATAAACCTATTTGTATTTCGCCTTTTTTTTGTAATTCTTTTAAGTATGCGTAAATACCTTTTTTATTAATTGTTCTAATTGCAGATGTAGATACTTTTAAGTCTATCCATCTGTCTACTTCAGGAATGTAAAAAGCTTTTTTCTGTAAGTTTGGTAAAAATCTTCTCTTTGTTTTAATATTAGAGTGAGATACTTTATTTCCTGAGATTGGTCCTTTTCCTGTTAAATCGCAAAAACGTGCCATGATTGTATATTTTCTTTTTTAAGTTTGCAAAGTTCTGTTTTTTTTGATAAAAAACAAATTTTTTTAATATTAAAAATTTGTGAACCTGGAGAGAGTCGAACTCCCAACCTCCAGAGCCGTAATCTGGTGCTCTATCCAATTAAGCTACAGGTCCAACTTGCCACAAAGATAATCTAATATCCTAATATTTATAAAACAATTAGATAATTTAATATTTAGGCAACAAAATACTAGAGTCTGTATTTAGCTTATCTTGTATTTTTTGATTATGCAGCTTCTATATCTCTAAACATTCCAATAAATTTAAGCATTGCACCAAGGTTGCTTATTTTTATTTTTCCCATCATTACAGACATTTGCTTGTTTACTCTTCCTAATTCAGCATCTTCAAAATCTGATGCTTCAGATGAAATAACACAATCTGCTTCTCCATTTAATCCATCAGATACCGTGCAAACGCCATTTGCAACTTGTACCGTATAATCACCACCGTTTTCTCCGCTTAATTGGAAATGAAAAACTCCAGTTTCACTTGCGGCTTCTTCTGCCTTAAATCTATTAGGCAAATCGTACATAATTTCTTTTGCTGTCATTTTTATTTAGTTTATTATTTTAAAATATAGACAAATATAATCTACAAAAAATATTTTACCAAACGTTTGTTTAATTTATTTTGTTTTTTTACTTTTGATAAGAAGATAATGATAGATATACAATGCAAATTAAATCTAAAATAAATATCAATTCTGCTGCTTATAAGGAGAATTACCAGAAAATGTTAGAAAAAATAGATGTTTTACAAAAACATTTGCAGAAATCTTTATTTCAAGGGGAAGATAAGCACAAAGAAAGAGCAAAAGCTAAAGGAAAATTATTAGCAAGAGAAAGAATAGAAATGCTTTTAGATATAGATTCACCATTTTTAGAATTATGTCCATTAGCAGGATTAGATGTGAAAGGTGGCTTTGGTACAGGTGGAACTATGGTAGCTGGAATTGGATTGGTATCTAGTAAAATATGTATTGTAACTGCAAATGTAGGAACGAATAAAGGCGGCGCAATTGATATTGCCACATTACAAAAAGCACTTAGAATAAATGAAATTGGCAAAGAAAACAATTTACCATCCATTAACTTAGTAGAAAGTGCTGGTGCAAATTTACCAGACCAAGCTAAAATATTTAATTTAGGTGGTAATAATTTTAAAGAAATTACAAAACGTTCAAAGGCTGGAATACCAACTATCTCAATAGTTTTTGGAAATTCAACAGCTGGTGGTGCTTATATTCCAGGCATGTCAGATTATACAATATTTGTAAAGAATCAGGCAAAGGTTTTTTTAGCTGGTCCACCTTTAGTAAAAATGGCAACAAATGAAGTTGTAGATGACGAAACATTAGGTGGCGCAGATATGCATGCAAAAATTTCAGGAGTTGCAGACTATTTAGCAAATAATGAATTAGATGGAATTCGAATTGCGCGTGAGTTAATGAGTAATTTAAGTACAGTAGAAAATACATCAGAAATTAATACTAAAAATTTCGAAGAACCAAAATATAACATCGATGAATTATTAGGCATTATTTCTGTTGATCTCAAAATGCCTTTTGATTGCAGAGAAGTGATTGCAAGAATTGTTGACGGTTCTGAGTTTCATGAATTTAAAAAAGAATATGGTACTACATTAATTTGTGGCTTTGCAAAAATTCATGGTTATCCAATTGCAATTATTTCTAATAATGGTGTTTTGTTTAATGACTCATCAAACAAAGGAGCACATTTTATTCAACTATGTAATATGAATAATACACCAATATTGTTTTTGCAAAATATTACAGGTTTTATGGTTGGTAAGCAATACGAACAATCTGGCATAATAAAAGATGGTGCAAAAATGATAAATGCTGTGTCAAATTCTGAAGTGCCTATGTTCACCATAATGATGGCAGCAAGCTATGGTGCAGGCAACTATGCAACGTGTGGTAGAGCATATAATCCAAGATTCTTGTTTTCTTATCCAAATTCTATGATTGCAGTAATGGGTAGCGAACAATTGGCTGGTGTGATGCAAATGGTAGCCAAAGAAGGTGCTATAAAAAGTGGCAAAGAATGGGACGAAAATCAAGCAGCACAAATGAAAGAATTTATGAAAGCAGAAATTGAAAAGCAAAGCAATGCATTTTTTGCAACTGGACAGTTGTGGGATGATGGTATTATTGATCCAAGAGATACTAGAAATGTAATGGGTTTGGTGCTTTCATTAACATACATGAATGAAGTAAAAGGTACAAATGCGTGGGGCGTTTATAGAATGTAAATTATAATATATGATTACAATATACCATAATCCAAAATGCGGGAAAAGTAGAAACGCATTAAAATTTTTAGAAGAATCTGGACAGCAAATAGAAGTTGTTGAATACTTGAAAAATACACCAGCTAAGGAAGAACTAAAATCTGTTATTCAAAAATTGGGAATTAAAGCACATGATTTAATTAGAGTAAAAGAAGAAATCTATAAAGAAAAATACAAAGGCAAAATATTGTCTGATGATGAATGGATAGATGTGTTAGTAGAAAATCCTATTTTGATAGAAAGACCAATTGTAATAAATAAAAATAAGGCTGTTATTGCTAGAGAAGAAGGAAAAATAGAAACTATTATTTAGCAAAAAACTATTTTATTTTTTCTTAGCTTTTTTATTTTCTTTGATTTTTTTGATAAATCCTGCCCACGCAAATGGATCTGTTAATGAAATTCCTGGACGTTGATTTCCAAATCTATTATAGTAATAAGTTGCTTGTTGTTTTGCATACGCATTGTAATTTTCTGCACCATCATAATTTGTACTACGCTCAAAATCATCATTTATAATAGAGTTTGCAATTGTTTGTTGTGCCAATTCAGCTAAATTATCAGGAATATCTAAATTAAGCATAGCATATCTAAGTTGATGTGGCTCAGGTAGTGGTCTAATTGTTACACCTTTTAGCATTACAGCATCTTGTTCTAGATTTATTTCTTTAGAGTATGTAGAACCTTCAATATCTATAGGAACTACTACCGTATATGTTTTGAAACCTAATGATTTTACAATAATAGTATCACCTTTTGCAATAACAAAGTTAAAATATCCATCAGAACCACTTATAGTTCCTCTGTTTTTATCTTTAATATATATTGCTGCATATGGTACTGGAGCAAAACTTTCTACATCTTTAATATAACCAGAGAATTGAACTAACTCTTTAGAATATGTATTATTGACATATAATAGTATTATTAAAAATAAATAAAAATATTTTTTTTGTTTCATTCTTCACAAATATAATTATTTTTTCATTCTCTAATTTGTTACTAAATTATTCTGTTCAACAATTAACAATTAATAACAGGCATCGAATTAATTTATATCTTTGTATAAAAGTGATTGTGATGGCTAAAAACATAATAGCGTTCGTTTTAATTCTACTTACTATTATCTTAATATACTTTCTAAATAAACCAATTGGTGATGCGCCAGCTGTTGGGCAATTTTTGTCTCCAACACATGGTTTTTGGCAAAATGCATTATCTGATGATAAAGTTGGTTATAGTTTTAAGATAGATTGTCCAAGTGGAAATACAGCTACAGTAGTAATTGATAGTTTTAATATACCACATATTTTTGCTGAAAGCGAAGCAGATTTGTTTTTTACTCAAGGTTATGTTCAAGCAAAATACAGATTGTGGCAAATGGAATTTCAGACAAGATTTGCAGAAGGCAGATTGTGTGAAATTGTTGGAGATAAAGCATTAGAAATTGATAGATACAATAGAAGAATAGGCATTGCAAGAGCAGCAAAAATATCCGTTCAAGAACTTTCAAAAGATGAAAAGAGTGTTGCTATTACAAATGCATTTAGTGATGGCGTTAATCAATATATTAAGGAATTAAAAAATAGAAAACTACCAGTTGAATTTAAATTATTAGGATATTATCCAGAAGAATGGACAGCTTACAAATCGGCATTGTTAATGAAATTTATGGCTTTCGATCTTACCTATTTTGATTTAGATGTAGAATACACAAATGCATTAAAATTATTAGGTAGTGAAGCTTTTAGTGTTTTATATCCAGATTCTCCAATACCATCCGATCCAATAATTCCAGAAGGCACAAAATGGAATTTTAAAAGTGTAGATTCATTCAAACAAAATACAACAGCATTTATTGCTGATAATATGTATCCAAATCCATATAAAAATAATCAAGCAAAGAAATTTATAGGAAGTAATAATTGGGCAGTTGCAGGCAGTAAAACTTACAGTGGAAAACCAATTTTATGTAGCGATCCACATTTGTCATTAAACTTACCATCTATTTGGTTTGCAATGCAATTACAAACTAATGATTTGAATGTGATGGGTGTTACCATTCCTGGTGCACCTGGAATCATCATTGGCTTTAATGATAGCATTGCTTGGGGCGTTACCAATGCATCAAGAGATGTTATCAATACATATCAAGTGCAATATAATAATGATAAAAGCAAATATAAATTTGGAAATAGTTATAAAAACTTCACTTATCAAATTGATACAATAAAAATAAGAGGACAAAAAGATTTTATAGATTCTGTGAAGCTAACAGTAGTTGGTGCAGTTGTTTACGATAATAATTTTGGTGCAGTAAAAGATAAAATGCATTTAGCTATTTATTGGAGAGCAACAGAGTCATCTAATGAACTACTAACATTTTATAATTTAAATAAATCAAAAAATCATCAAGATTATCTAAATGCACTAAATACATTTGGTTGTCCAGGACAGAATTTTGTTTATGCTGATGTAAATAACAATATAGCAATCAAGCAACAAGGACACTTTATGTTACGTACAAATTCAAGTCAAGGTAAGTATGTTGAACAGCTAGAAAATGCAAATCTCAATCAACTAAAATCATCGATACCAAATACACAAAATCCTTATATTCTAAATCCAACACGTGGATTTGTTTCAAGTGCCAATCAAAAACCAGTTGGTTCTGGCTATCCATATGCTACATCAGGACAATATGAAAATTATAGAAATAGAGTGATAAATACTTCATTAACAGAAATGAAGAATATAAAACCTAAAGATTTAATGAAATTGCAAGGCAACAATTTAAGTTTGTTGGCAAAAGAAACATTACCATTTATGTTATCATATTTAGATACAGTAAGACTTAAAGATTCAATATCATTAAAAATTATTTCAACTTTTGAAAAATGGGATTACATGGCCAATGCAAATTATAATAGTCCAAGTTATTTCTACAATTGGTTTGATAATATTATAAAACTTACATATGATGAATTTGATAAGAAGAATGTAAGCTTTGCAATTCCAGAAACTTATGTGCTTTCAAGTTTATTAGTAAATAATCCAAACTATTTTATTTTTGATATAAAATCTACATCAACAGTAGAAACCGCAAGAGAAATTGTAAACTTGGCATTTGAGCAAACTAAAAAGTATTTTATAGAATTTGCCAAAACACACAAAAAAGGCGATTGGCAAGAATATAAAAATACTACAGTTGAACACATGGCAAAAATAGATGCATTTAGCACAAGTAAAGTACCAATTGGTGGCTATCACAATATTGTAAATGCCACATCAGACAAATGGGGCGCATCTTGGCGTATGGTTGTAGATTTTGCTGGTGGCAAACCAAAAGCTTATGGCATTTATCCAGGTGGACAAAGTGGAAATCCTGCAAGTGCATATTACAATAATATGATTCCTATTTGGGCAGCAAATGAGTATTATGAACTAAATTTCTTTTCATCTAAAAAAGAAGCATTAAATTCTGTAAAAAAATAAAATTATGTCAGTACTAAAAATTATTATTATCTCAATACTTAGTTTCTTAATCACACTTATATTACCATGGTATAGCTTTGTTCTTGTATGTTTTGTTGTTGGATATATATTTTCTAAATACGAAGGCAATAATTTTTTTGCAGGATTTATTGGCGTTGGATTGTTTTGGTTATGCTATATGTTATATATAGATTTCAAAAGTAATCATACATTTTCAAATCAAATTGCACAAGTATTTTCAAATAATTTAGGTATGGATATTTCTAATGCATTGATAATAACAATAGCATCATTAATAGCTGGATTTTTAGGAGCATTATCATGTTTAAGTGGCGCAATGTTAGCACCAGAAAAATATAAAATTTCTAAAAAGAGAAAATCATCTAACAGTAGGTATGAATTAAATATCTAATTGTTTTATTGCTTTAAATTTTTCTAAGTTAGATTCAAAAAATTGATTGTAATGTAATGCTGATGATATAGCAATTCCATAAACGCCTGTTGCTAATATTTTTTCTACATCTTCAACTTTTATTCCACCTATTGCAATTATTGGAATGTCTATTTTTTCAATTTTCATTTGGTCTAATATATTCTTATATCCATCAATTCCAATTATGCTACTTAGGTTTTGTTTAGTAGATGTAAATTGATATGGACCTAATCCAATATAATTTGCACCATCAATGTATGCATTTCTAATATTTTCAATATTATTCGCTGTTGCACCAATTATCTTATCATTTCCAAGAATTTTTCTTGCTTGTACAATAGGCATATCATTCAACCCAAGATGTACACCATCAGCATCAACATCCAAGGCAATATCTACATTGTCATTTATAATCAGTGTAACATTGTATTTGCTTGTAATTGTTCTTGCATCACGAGCAATTGAAAGATATTCAGTAATAGTTTTATTTTTTACTCTTAATTGTATTGATTGTATACCATTTATACAAGCTAATTCTATCAACTCTTGATGACTAAAATGTTCAATATCTTGAGTTAGATAATGAAATTTTTCAATCATTTTGTTTGGTGTGATGATATCCTAAATTTGATTGATTACTTGTAAGGAATTTTAATGTATAACTTTTTGCAAGCGTACAAGCTTCGAGCAACTCATAGCCTAATGCTAGGTTGGCAACAATTGCAGATGAAATAACGCAACCTGTACCATGTTTTTCTAATTCTGTAATTACTTCTGGATGTAGAATTTCTATTTTTCCGTTGTAAAATAATATGTCTGTTGCTGGTGTTTCTATGCTATGTCCACCTTTTAAGAACACAATTGTTTTTTTTGCAAATTTTTCCGCAGCTTTTATTGCATCTTTATTTTGAGATAGCTTGCATACTTCATTCCAATTTGGAATAAGCATATCTGTTTTCTTTAAACATTTTTTTAATAAGCTATTATTGATATTATTATGTACTTTAAAACCTGCACTTGCACGCAAAATTGGATCTACAATTACAAAAATAGATTTGTCGTATTTTTTGATGTATTTTAAAACAATATTTAATGTTTCTAAATCTTTTATCAACCCAATTTTAATGAATTTAATTGTGTATTGCTTTAGTATAGGTTTTAATTGATGAATAATTTCCTTTGCAGAAAGCCAATGTACACCTAAAAATTTATTATCTGTTTGGTAGGTAATAGATGACACTATTCCCATTCCATATACGCCAATTTCTTCCATCGTTTTTATATCAGACAGAATTCCTGCGCCAGCACTTGGGTCAAAGCCAGCAATACTTAGAACTATTGGTCTTGCATTAGTCTTTTTGTTTTGCACCATGTTTTATTAATATTTCTTTTATAGATGTATAATGCATACTTTTCTTTTTTACTAAGATAGGTATGTATTTAAAATTAGATTTATCATATTTTTCTCTCCAAAAATAAAACAAATAATCTACAGCATTTTCAGGTTTTTGTTCTTTTATATATTGTCTTATGTTTTCTGGCAATAAAAATATCTCATAACTATCATACCAAATACTATTAATATTTGTATCATGATATAATACAATATCTGCATTTAATTCAAGTAATTTTGATTCTGTATAATTAATTCTTTGCTTTCTTGGTGTATGTCTATTGTTGGCAAATATTGTTTGCCAATTGCTTGTATAAGATAAAAAATTATCATCATAAGCAATGATTTTGCCGTAGTTCAAAAACTTAATATTATTAGCAACTCTGTATAAATTATTGTGGTATTGCTGAAGTGAGCTAATCGTATAATTTTTCATTTGAGGTAATGCATAAAAAAGTATAAATATGCCAAATGAAATTTTCTGTGATAATGACCTAAAATCTCTAATAAAAATAAAGGTTAACACTATTAAACCTAAATAAATAATGTAATAGTTTTTATAAGCAACATTCTCAATTTGTGGATGCAATGCGTTTACAAAAATTGGAATAAGCACATAACCAATAAAAATTGCATAATGTTTTGATGTAATTTTTTTCCTCTGTTTTATAAAATAGAATAACACACCAATTAATATTGGAAGTATAAAATATCTAAGATAATGCAAGCCAAAGTATAAAGCACTTTTATCAAATATTAGAATCTTTGAAAGTGATTCAGCATTAAACTGATAAGGTAGTACTTTCCCAAAATAAATCAATCTATATGAATAAAAAATAATTACAGGAATGATTAAATAGATAACTGTTTTTGTTATTCTAAATAGATAAAATCTTTTCTTTTCTCTTTGTTTTAGTTCGTTTACATCAACATAACTTGAGATTATTAATGGTAATACGTAGAAAAAGTTTAATATATTTATTGCAATTAAAACACTTGATGCAATTAATAAAAAAGTATATCTTTTGTTCCAGAATGCTCTTATTACCAATAAATATAAAAATCCAATAAACAACACATCACTACCCAAAAGTGCTGCCCAAATTTGTACACCGAGCAACAAACTCAGCATTATAAAAAAATTAACATTAGAAAATCTAGATTTTACGATACCAACCATTGTATAAAATGAAAAAACATGTGCAATACAATTAACTAAAATTATTGCATTGTTTGTATTTATTTTTAGCGTCGTAGATACAAATGATACAATTGTATTGAATAATATATTTGCACTATCATCAAAAGTAAAAGTAGAAAATTTATCATAATGATAGAAATGATGCAGAATTAAATTGTCTATGTATATATAATTATCTAAAAAGCATTGTGCAGGCAAAAGATATTTTGGTGTAACATAAAATAATAACCAAAATATTGGTAACGAAAAAAATAACGTAATTATCAATTTTTTAGAAATCATTTCATAAATTTATACCTTAAAAATTAAATTTTATAATCATGACATTACAAGAACAGTTTTCTCAAGCTCAAATTGATGTAAAAACACTTACAAAAAGACCATCAGATGCAGAATTATTAGATTTGTATGCTTTTTTTAAACAAGCAACAGACGGCGACAATACAACTTCAAAACCAGGAATGTTTGATATCAAAGGTCAATTTAAGTGGAATGCATGGAAAGATAAAGCTGGACTTTCTGCTGATGAAGCTATGCAAAAATATATTGATTTGGTTAAAACACTTCTTTCAAAGTAGTTATATAGATTAATTCTAAATTATATTGAACAATAAATTAATGTGATTATACATAATTTAAAGTTTTTACCTGTTTATCTTTGCACAAATTTTTAATTCATTTCATAGTTATATGGCAGCAAATAATTTTTATACTTCATCAATTGGAAAAAAAATCATCGTAGGACTTACCGGACTATTCCTAATTTCTTTCATGCTAGTGCATTTATCAATCAACAGTTTGATATTAGTTGATATCATCAATCCAGATGATAATGGTGCAACATTCAATGTAGCAGCACACTTTATGTCTCATAATTGGGCAATCAGAGTAATGGAAATAGGATTGTTCCTTGGCTTAATAGCACATATAGTTCTTACACTAAAACTACAATTTGAGAACAATAGCAAAAGACCAGTAAAATATGTTGTGTCTGCAGCTAATAAAAACTCAAAGTGGTATTCAAGATCAATGGCAATATTAGGCTCATTATTGCTTATATTTTTAGCAACACATTTATATCAATTTTGGTTGCCAACAAAACAAGCATTATATATAACACACGAAGAAGAAAATTCTTTCCAAATGGTAATAAATACACTTACATGTCCAATTAACCTAGTAATCTATTTATTAGGATTTATAGCATTAGGTTACCATTTGTTACACGGATTTCCAAGTGCATTTCAATCATTAGGATTAAACCACAAAAAATATACATCAATCATAAAAACATTAGGTACTATATTTTCAATCTTTGTACCAGCTATGTTTGGAATAATTGCTTTAGCAATCTTCTTTGGTCTAGTACAATAATAATAGTTTTAAGAAACAAATTAAAGATACAATAAATTTATCATATATGTTAAATTCAAAAATACCTAAAGGCGAAATAGATAAAAAATGGACTGATTATAAAAGTCATGTAAAGTTGGTAAATCCAGCAAATAAAAGAAAATTAGAAATAATTGTTATTGGCACAGGATTAGCAGGTGCATCAGCAGCAGCTACACTAGGCGAACTTGGCTACCAAGTAAAAGCTTTTTGTTTCCAAGATTCACCAAGACGTGCACACTCAATTGCAGCACAAGGTGGTATCAATGCTGCAAAAAACTACCAAAATGATGGTGATTCAGTGTATCGTTTATTTTATGATACAATAAAAGGTGGCGACTATCGTGCACGCGAAGCAAATGTTCATCGATTAGCAGAAGTATCAGTAAATATTATTGACCAATGTGTTGCACAAGGCGTACCATTTGCTAGAGAATATGGTGGGCTATTAAACAATAGATCTTTTGGTGGGACACAAGTAAAAAGAACATTCTACGCAGCAGGACAAACAGGACAGCAATTATTATTAGGCGCCTACTCAGCATTAGAACGTCAAGTAGCTATAGGTAATGTAAAACAATATTCAAGACATGAAATGCTAGATATTGTAAAAATTGATGGTAAAGCAAGAGGAATTATTGCGAGAAACTTAGTAACAGGAAAATTAGAAAGACATTTTGGACATGCAGTATTGTTGTGCACAGGCGGATATGGAAACGTATTCTATCTTTCTACAAATGCAATGGGTTCAAATGTTACAGCTGCATGGAAAGCACACAAAAAAGGAGCATACTTTGGAAACCCATGTTTCACACAAATACATCCAACATGTATTCCAGTATCAGGTGACCATCAGTCAAAATTAACTTTGATGTCAGAGTCACTAAGAAATGATGGAAGAATTTGGGTACCTAAAAAGAAAGATGACAATAGAAAACCAAATGATATTCCAGAAGATGAAAGAGATTATTATTTAGAAAGAAGATATCCTGCATTCGGAAACTTAGTACCACGTGATGTGGCATCTAGAGCAGCAAAAGAAAGATGCGATGCTGGATATGGTGTAGGTACCACAAAACAAGCTGTTTATTTAGATTTTAAATACAATCTAATCAATAAATATGGTAAAACAGAAGCAAATAGATTAGGTATTCAAAATCCTGATGAAGCAACATTAGTAAAATTAGGCAAAGAAGTAGTAAAAGAAGAGTATGGTAACCTATTTGATATGTATGAAAAAATTACAGGCGAAAATCCATACGAAGTGCCAATGAGAATTTATCCTGCTGTGCATTATACAATGGGCGGACTTTGGGTAGATTATGAATTAATGACAACAGTTCAAGGATTATACGCATTAGGTGAATGTAATTTCTCCGACCACGGCGCAAACAGACTCGGAGCATCTGCATTAATGCAAGGCTTAGCAGATGGATATTTTGTAATTCCATATACAATTGGAAATTATCTTGCAGATGAAATTGCTGTAAAACCAATTCCAACAGATAGTCCAGAATTCTTAGATGCTGAAAAAGCTGTTCAAGAAAGAATAGATAAATTAATGAGCATTAAAGGTAAGCAATCAGTAGAAAGCTTCCACAAACGCTTAGGAAAAATTATGTGGAATAAATGCGGTATGGCTAGAAATGAAAGTGATTTGAAAGATGCAATTAATGAAATAAGAGCATTGAAGAATGAGTTTTGGAGTGATGTAAAAGTTCTAGGAAATATTGAAGAATTTAACCCAGAATTAGATAAAGCAGGAAGAGTTGCAGACTTTTTAGAATTAGGTGAGTTAATGTGTTTAGATGCATTAAATAGAACGGAAAGTTGTGGCGGACATTTTAGAGAAGAATCTCAAACAGAAGAAGGCGAAGCACAACGTGATGATGAAAACTTTAAATATGTTGCTGCATGGGAATTAAAAGGAGAAAGTGATTGGCAACTGCACAAAGAAGAATTAGTGTACGAAAACATTAAAATTGCAGCAAGAAGTTATAAATAATTATGACAATTGGAATTGATCACATATTTCAAGAATTATATAAACACGATATTCGATATTTATTGACTGGTGGTTTAGCAGTAAATCTATATGGTGTAAATAGAATGACAGCAGATATTGATTTAATTTTAGATTTGACAAAAGAAAATATCAAAAAGTTTCATTCAGTAATTAGAAAAATAAATTTCATTCCATTATTGCCATTGCCATTTGAGCTTTTAGCTGACAAAATTGAAAGATTGAAAATTATAGAAGAGAAAAACTTAGTAGCATATTCATTTTATAATAAAACAAAGAAATTCCTAAATATTGATGTTATTATTGATATACCTAAATCATTTAGTGAACTTTGGGAAAATAGAATTGTTAAAACAACAGATGATTATCAGATAAATTTAATAGGTTTTGATGATTTAATACTACTGAAAGAATATGCAAATAGAGTACAAGATAAAAATGACATTCTATTATTAAAATCTGCAAATAAAAAATAATGAGAGAGAAAATTATAAATACAAATGAAAATACTATTTATGATGTAAATAATCCTAATTTGTATTTAAATTTAGATGTGAAAGAAGTTTTTGAATGGATTGAAACAACTAATGAATTTATTTGGAAAACATTGACAAAAGAACAACAAGAACAACAAATAGAAAATAGAAAGAAAAAATTATATAAGGCTTAATCGTTTTTAATATATTAAATAAATTATATGGAACACTACAATATGAATCTGACACTTAAAGTGTGGAGACAAAAAAACAGTAAAGATAAAGGTGCTTTAGAAACTTACGAAGTAAAAGATATTTCGTCTGAAATGTCATTCTTAGAAATGTTTGACGTTTTAAACGAACAACTAATTGCAGAAAACAAAGAGCCAATTGCATTCGACCATGATTGTCGCGAAGGTATATGTGGTATGTGTTCTATGTATATTAATGGAAGACCACATGGCCCATGGCATGCAACAACAACGTGCCAATTACACATGCGTGCATTTAAAAATGGAGATACAATAGTAGTAGAACCTTGGCGTGCGCAAGCATTTCCAGTAATAAAAGATTTAGTTGTAGATAGAACAGCATTAGACAGAATTATACAAGCAGGTGGATATGTTTCAGTAAATACAGGTGTTACAATAGATGCAAACACATTTCCAATTTCAAAAGAAATAGCAGATGAAGCATTTGCAGCAGCTGCATGTATTGGCTGTGGTGCTTGTGTAGCAGCATGCAAAAATTCATCAGCAATGCTTTTCACATCTGCAAAAATATCACAGTTAGCATTACTACCACAAGGCAAAGTAGAAAAAGACAAGAGAGTACTTAATATGGTTGCACAAATGGATAAAGAAGGTTTTGGTAGTTGTACAAACACTGGAGCGTATGAAGCTGAATGTCCAAAAGAAATTTCTTTAGAAAATATTGCAAGAATGAATAGAGAATATTTAGTTGCAAGTGTTAAATCTGAAGACTAAAAAAAATATTAAATATTTAGAAGCCTTTTCTTAATAGAAAAGGCTTTTTTATTTGAACAAATGAAGCATTTTGTTGTTACTCTCATATGAAATGTTTTTGTAGAATTTTATTCCCAATTTTAATATTTTTGATACCATTACAATCATGTACACAAAACATATCAACAAAAAATAAAAAAAAGCCTATGCCAAATAATTTATCAGAAGCAGAATGGAAAGCAAAACTTTCGTCTGAAGAATATTATATTTTAAGAGAAAAAGGTACCGAAAAACCATATTCAGGAAAGTTTTTAATGAATAAGGAAAATGGAAATTATGTATGTAAAGGATGTGGAACTGTTTTATTTAATAGCGATAGCAAATTTGATTCACACTGTGGCTGGCCAAGCTTTGACAAAGAGATAGGAAAAGGAATTATCAACTACACGCAAGACAATTCTCATGGTATGCAACGGATAGAAATTACTTGTGCAAATTGTGGCGGACATCTTGCACATGTGTTTAATGATGGACCAACAGAAACAGGAATGCGTTATTGTGTCAATTCTGTTTCTTTAGATTTTGTTCCTGAAAATGATAAAAATAAACTTGAAACTGCAACGTTTGGTGGTGGTTGTTTTTGGTGCACAGAAGCCATTTACACAAGAATTGATGGTGTAGAAAAAGTTACATCAGGCTACGCTGGTGGCAAAACTAAAAATCCAACTTACAAAGAAGTATGCGATGGCAATACAGGACATGCAGAAGTAATACAAATTGACTACAATCCAGCAAAAATTTCATATGCAGATTTGCTTAAAGTATTTTTCTCAACACATGATCCAACTACATTAAATAGACAAGGAAATGATGTAGGCACACAATATAGAAGCGTAGTATTTTATCATAATGATGCACAAAAAGCTCAGGTTGAAGAAGTAATTGAGAAGTTGACAGCAGAGAAAATTTATGACAATACAATTGTAACAGAAATAAGTCCATTCACTATTTTTTATAGTGCAGAAGATTATCATCAAGATTATTTTAAATACAATTCAAAAACAAACTCGTACTGCGAAATTGTCATTCAACCAAAAGTTGAGAAATTTGAAAAAGTATTTAAAGATATCTTAAAAAAGTAGGAGCGTAGCTTACCAAATAATGCCAATCTTGCCCATAGTCTTTCTATTTTCCATGTCTGTATGTGCTTGGTAAATATCTTTTGCAGCATACATTTTACCAACTTCAGGTGCAATTTTATTATTGACTAATAATTCTATGACACTATCCATACAATATTTTAGTGTATCTGGTTTGTAGTCAGCAATTCTCAGCATATTCACGCCAATCATACTTCTCGATTCCATTAGCAATTGCGCAGGATGATAAAAACCAAACTCTGCTGCCATTATTCCTTTTGAAACGATATTCTTTGCATCAGTCATACTTGATGCACCATAGCCAACAATACGTCCACCTTTGTTGAGTAATTTATATGATTTTCTAAAGTTTTCTGCACCAAGGCTATCAAATGCCACATCAATTGGTTCGTTTATTATCTTCGAAAAATCTTGTGAAGTATAATTAATCGGAACATCTACACCTTGATTTCTTAGATACTCAAGTTTTGCATCACTACCTGCTGTTGAATATATTTTTGCATTTCTTAATTTACACAATTGTATTAGTGCAGTACCAACGCCACCTGCGCCTGCGTGAATTAAAACAGTTTCGTTTGGCAATACATTTGTTGCCACATGGCAAGCATAGTATGCTGTTGAATATTGTGTAGCTAAGGCTAGTGCTTTTCCAGCATCCATATCTTCTGGAATTTTAGAAACTGCATTTTCTTTCTGTGTTATGTATTGCGAATAGCCACCAAATCTTGTGAAAGCCAAAACTCTATCACCAACTTTTAGATGTTGTACATCTTTTCCTACTTTATCTACTCTGCCTACAACTTCATAGCCAATAATGGTTGGTAATGGTGGACAATCTTGATAGTTGCCTAAACGTGCTACCACATCTGCAAAGTTTATACCTGAAGCTTCTACTAGTACAGCAACTTCATCTGCATTAGGTTCTGTTTTTTGAATTGATCTAAATTCAAATGCTTTTTCTGGCGTTCCGTTTTTAACTAGATATATTGCTTGCATGTTGGTATTAAAATTATTAATTAGTAATTGATTAAATATACTAATCATTATTGATATTGTAATAATAATTTTTAATACTTTATTTAACATTATTCTGTGGTTTAGATATAAATCATCGATATAAATATCTAAATTCTCATATTGAAAAATTATTTGAAAATTATTTGATAATTCTAATAATAATGAAATCGTTGTGATAAATAATAAAGCGTACTTAAAATATTTTAAAAATGGCAATTTGTTATTTTTTATTGATAATGAATTTGTACTAATTATTAATAGATAAAAAAATAGATATATTGATATTATGATAAAATATTTTATATAATGTGCGTCAATTACATCATCAATAAAAATTGGATTGATTTTGTTCAATATTGTTCTGTGAATTTCATTTGATGAATAAATATTACTTAGGTCGAAAATATTAATTGCCTTGTCTATTTGTTTGTCATTTATTTTAAATGAATGTATTGGAGAAATTAATAATGTTGATTCATTATCAGTAAGATATTTAATCGTTGCATTTAGTTTTTCATATACAAAAATAGAATTGAGTATTATGAAAAGTATTAGAATTAAAATAGGTACTTTGTATTTTAAAATATCTTTTATTAGTTTCTGCATCTTAATTCATTTGATGTTTATCTTATTTCTTATTTCCTGAAATGTTGTTTCTAGCGTTTATCAGTTTCATGAGTAAATCGTACCAAAATGGCGCGCCAAGTGTTAGAGCAATTACAGTAATAAATAGACCAAAAATATTCACAGATTTATCTTTACATACACAAGCTCCAATTGGCAAATCAAAGCCTATGATGTCATTTAATAATATATCTTTCTTTTCTTTAAATTCAGCAATCTTTGCTGAATCTGTAATTGTAAAATTAAATTTTGATGCAGTATCATTATTTACAATATTTTTTTCTGCATACGAAATCACTACTTGTCTTGCTTCAGGCTGATTGTAGAAGTATTTGAAAAGTTTTATTGAATCTACATTTAAAGAAATTGTAATAATAAGTGATATAATGAAAATAAAAACTTTTGTACTATTTTTATAAATTACAGTTACACTATTCATGTAATTATTAAATAAATTTGATACTTCAATTTTAAAATTCTGAATGTTTGCATTCCCATTTTCATTAAGCAAAAGTAATATCTCAGTTAATTTTGTTTTTAAAGGACTTTCTGGTAAATTATTGATTGTAGTTTGTAGATTATTTATATTACTTGATAATGTAATATTACCTAATAATTTTTCTATTAATGCTGTAGAAAAATCATCAGCACCAATATATTCTGGTTTGTTATTACTAAATGGATTAATTTTATTGAACTTACCTGATAATGTTGGTAATGTAGATAAATCTTTTATTTGAGTTGAACTATATAAATTGTTTAATATATTATTATCTCCAAATAACATTTCTAAAGATTTATATAATAATCTGCCTCTTCTGTTTATAAACATAGCTGTCAACTCGTTGATGAATGATACTAAACTACTCAATAAAAAGAATACTACAATTAGTGATATGGCAACTTCAATGATAACTAACATATATTATTTATTTTATAGTTAATAGTGTTCTATATATCCAACCTTGTGTTTTTTTATTTTTTACAACTAATATTCCTTTGCTGTTTTTTTCTTTATATGCAACTTCATCAGAAGAATTACATTTATATACTTTACACCAATTTCCCCATGTTTCTATTAAACCTACTTCATAACCAATTTGAAGAGACGGTTTTATAATATTGCTGTCAC
The DNA here is from genome assembly GCA_016699615.1 of Sphingobacteriales bacterium. Classification (NCBI taxonomy): domain Bacteria; kingdom Pseudomonadati; phylum Bacteroidota; class Sphingobacteriia; order Sphingobacteriales; species Sphingobacteriales bacterium. Next base: position 2,772,174 of record CP064984.1, read on the forward strand.
TATTTGAGTTATCGCTTTTTCTAAAGTTTGTATCTTTAGTATTTACTTTATAAATTTTTCCAATATTATCTGTAACTCCAAATACTTCTGTTTTGAATAAATCCCAATCAAATGCTGGTCCTGGATCTTGTTTTCGTCCAGCAGAAATATCATCATGGCCAAGTACTCTGTTGAGTTGATAATGATTTACTAAAAGTTTAGATACTGCAATAACTGCATCCATTTGTGCTTTTGGATATTTTTCCCATTTTGTTTGTGTTACAAATTTGTGTTTGTGTTTGATTGTTATAATATTTGATGCTTTTACGTTTTTTACATCATGACCCATGTTGATGATTTCAATACCAATTGATCTTGTATTGAAACTTGAAGTAATTTCATTCCAACAACTATATCCTGCATGTGCTCCAGCTTTATTAAATGGAATCATTTGGTATATAGTTCCATCTCTGTCTATGACTAAATGTACTGATGCTTTTGTGCCAGAAAGAACATTTAATGAATCAACTAAATTACCAGCTGTGTAATGTATGATTAAGTCTTTGGGCATGTTATCTGGTGTGCCATACTCTCTTATAATACTCGCTTTTCTAGTGTGGTTGATTTTTTCTGTTGCATTTTCTGCAACTAATTTGTGATCTACGATTTTCATAATATATTGTTTTATGGATTAAGAATTATTTATACTTTCACTATATAGTATCTTTCTTTGTTTTTTGTATTTTTCCCAATCGAATTTTGTTAAATATTCAATTCCAGCTTCAACACCTTTTAAGAATAAAGCTCTTTTATTTTCTTCGTTCATATAAAAATCCAACCAATTGGCTTTAGTTTCATAGGTATTGATATTTGCAATAGAATATTCTTCGTAGAATTTGTTTTTACTTAAAAAATCTTTATCATAATTAGATTTAAGAACATTGAATATTTTGCCGATGTATTGAATTAAATTATTTATCTCTGAATTGTCTTTTTCTTTACTATCATTTATTCTTGCGCCAATTGTGGGTAATCTTGGTTCAATAATATTTGGATTGTGAAATAAACTTATTGGAAAATTTGAAATTGCGCCACCATCAATGAAAATAGCTCTTTTTTTTGATTTTTTATCTGGAACAAATAATGGTTCAAAGAAAATTGGAATTGACATAGAAGCTCTCACATATTGTGCGGGATTTGTTTCTTTTGGATTTTTCCAAAACATTGCTGCTTGTTTGGGTAGTTCAATTTTGTTTTGTGATGCTAAATCTATTGTTATAAAAGTATAGTCAGCGGAGATACCTTTTAATCCAATATTATTTTCTTTGGTGTCTTTTTCAATTTTTTCATTTGATTCATTAATATCTTTGGTGTCTTTTTCAATTTTTTTAATTGACTCACTATTATCTTCTATATTGTTGATTTTGATGTAGTTATTAAATGATGCTTGTACTTCTTTAATTCTATTTTCTATTTCATTATCACTATCTATTTTATATGCAAAACTAGTTTCTCTCAATTTGAAAGTTATTGACGTTTCATTATTCAACTTATTATTGAACGTATATTTGTAAGTATTTTCTTCTGCATTAATTTTGAATTTTGCTTTTGAATCTAAATCAGCCTGATTATTAATTTTTGCAACATCTAAATTTTCTTTAATAAATATTTCAAATTCTTCTCCTTTATTAATTCCATAATTTGCTTTTTTAAACTTAAAATACATATATCCAAACAATACTGTGACTACTAAAAATATGATGAAGAAAAATAGTAAAACTTTTGTGCAAATGATGAATATTGAAGTATGAGTGGGAAATAAAATATTAATAAAAATGATATAAATATATAGATTACTATAGTATATAAAAACCAATCATTTTTGGATATTATACTTTTTATCATTGCTCTAAAAAACCAATGTCCATCAATAAATTCGTGCATCTTCATATTTTGCAAAATTTCAAACAACTTTGGTGTTTTAGTTTCTGATTTATTATTGCCTAATGCAGCTAAAAATAGTGTGTTGATTGCTCCTGCACTTGTACCAGCAAGTCTTAAAAAACGTATACCTACAAACTCTAAAACAAAACAAAATCCTACTAATGACAATCCTAATGTTCCGCCACCTTCTTGTACTAAATCTATGTATTGATTTCCATTTTCATCTAAAACATCTGAGTATTGTTTGTCTTCTGCTTTTATATTATCAAGTTTTGTAATTAATTTTTTTCCTTCTTCATCTATGTTTAAATATTCTGTTATTTTATCAAATTCATTCATTGTATATAGTTTTTAGTCTTTTACCCAAATTTCTAATTGTCCTTGTGGAGCATTGATATTTACTTTCTTTATTTCAAATTTATTTACTTCTGTATCAATGAAATTCTTTAGCTCATTAGCAAGAATTTTATCAGCTTCATTAAAATATCTGATTTCATTTGTTTTTATTGAGATATCTTTCATGTCTTCTGCTGGTGGTATAATCCAGTCGGTTTTTCTAAGAATATTTTGAATTTGTTCTAAGTATTTTATATTACCATACTGTATATATGCCTTTTTTTTTATTGTTTTTTGCTCAAGTGTTTTTGTATCAGGATTGTAAACATTTTTAGAATTATCATTAATTTTATTGATTATAATTGATTGCTTTTCAATTAGATTAGCTTGAATTATTGAATCTGATTTTTTTTTTTTATCTTTTCAAGATTTTTAATTTGTTGGGTTATATTATTCAAACTATCATGCAGTAATGTTATGTCATTTGCTAAAGTTTTAAGATATCTAATCCAAGATTTTCTTACTTCCGTATCTGTACTAACTGTAGCATAATATCTAGCTAATTCTATTTTTTGGTCTAAATTATCTGGTCTTGCTACTATACTTTCTACAAATTTAGAGTTGAAAGTCATTTCATTTATGTTTGCACTTTTATTTTTAAAATGATTTTCGCTAAATAATGTTGTAAGTGGAATAATTAAACTTCCAATAACAAAAGCAATTATGGTATAAATACCATTTTTATTCTTTTCCATAAAGTAGATATATTATATATTATATGTTATATGTATAATAAGATTATATTATAATATAATCTTCTGGCATTAAAAAGAAGTTTGCTTGTTCAACTAAAACTGCTTCTGCTTCTCTTCTAATTAAAAGACCTCTCGTATTTGGATTATTTTCCCAAATCCTTTTCATAGACCTAATTTCTTTAGCAATCTCTTTTAAATCTTTTGTTTTAACTAATGGTACAATATTTTTCATTTCTGTTCTGCCGGTTCCAACTAAACTGCTACCTCTGTTGTAGACTATAGAAAGCAATGCACCTTGTGCATCTGGTGGTAGTAACTCTATACCTTTATATACTTTTACAGTTTTTTTACCAAATTCTGGTAATGTTTTAGTGTAAAATACTTCTAATGCACTTTCATAAGGTATTTCAAGTTCTTTAATTTTATTGCTTAAAGCATTTTTTGCATTTGGTCTGCACCTTGTGGTATTGGTGGCAATACATTTGATAAAAAGAATTCAATCTTAGTTACTGTATTTGAGCCAAATATTGCATCAACTTCTTTTCCAGCAAATCCAAGTTTTTTTTGAATATCTTTCTTTAATTGGATTAAATCTGAAGATAATTCTGTGATGCCTAATTGTCTTGCTAATTCATTGCAAGTAGTTTTGTCGAATATTGCAGTTTGTGCAACATTCAATCTTTTCTGAATGTTTTTAATTCTTGTTTCTAACATAGTATAAAATTTATGGTTAACAAATACTATGTGAATATAATACAATTATGTATTAAACAAAAATATTATTTAGTTTTTTTTTATTTTAAAAACACTTCTAAAACTTTGGTGATTTTTTCATTTTCTATCAAGAAGCCATCATGTCCGTAAGGTGAATCTATTTTTACAAATAAGGAATGTGGAATTAATTCAGCCATCAATTCTTGTTCTTCTAATGGATATAGGAAATCACTTTCTATACCTAAAACAACAACATTACATTTGATTGCAGACAAGACATCTTTTGCATTTGTTCTGCCTCTTTCTATATTATGATTATCCATTGCTTTAGATAATATGTAGTAAGAATAGGCATTAAATCTTTGTGCTAATTTTTCTCCTTGATATCTTTGATAGGAACATGCTCTAAAATTTTCAAGTTTTGTATTGTCTTTGTCTTCTTGTGTAATGTTGTATGCTTTGTAATTTCTGTATGAAATTAGCCCAATACTTCGTGCAGCTTTCATTCCATTTATTCCAGCATTATCATCATCATTACCAAAAGTACAATCTGCTTCTATTGCCATTCTCTGCGATTCATTGAAGGCAATGCCCCAAGGTGAATGTTTTATATTTGTTGCTCCTAATAATATATTTTCAAAAATACTAGGTTCTTGAATTGTCCATTCTAAAAGCTGTTGGCCACCCATTGAAAATCCACAGGCAAAATGTATTTTTTCTATGCCTAAATGAATCCTAAGTAATGTAAGTGTTCTTACCATATCACGTACGGTAACAGTTGGAAAATCGTTATAATATTTCTTTCCTGTTTCGTGGTTGATAGATAATGGACCAGTAGAACCATAGCATGAACCTAACATGTTTGCACAAACAATAAAATATTTCTTTGGGTCTAAAAAATATCCATCTCCAACCATTCCTGGCCACCATTCTTCTGGATTGGAATTTGCAGAAAATGCATGACAAATCCATACAACGTTAGATTTATCTTCATTCATTTTTCCAAATGTATGATAAGCAATTTCTACATTTTTTAGTGTTCTACCACATTCTAATGTAATATCTTCTTGTATTTTAAAAATATTAGGATTCACTATGTAATTGTTATTTCTTAAGTATGTAAATTATGCATTTAATGCTTGGTCAAAATCTGCTTTTATATCATCTATATGTTCAATACCTACTGAAACTCTTATTGCATTTTTTGCTACTCCAGATGCTTTTTGTTCTTCATCTGATAATTGCTCATGTGTTGTAGATGCTGAATGTATTACCAATGTTTTTGCATCGCCTACGTTTGCTAAATGTGATGCGAGTTTTACTGAGTTTACAAATTTTGTTGCTGCATCATAGCCACCTTTTACCTCAAAAGTAAATACTGAGCCAAAGCCATTTGTAAGGTATTTTTTACCTAATTCATGGTATGGTGAGTTGCTTAAGCCTGTGTAGGTTACACTTTCTACTTTTGGATGATTTTGCAACCATTCTGCTAATGCCATTGCATTTTGGTTGTGTCTTTCTACTCTTAGTGATAATGTTTCTAAACCTTGTAATAATAAAAATGAATTGAAAGGAGAGATGGCTGGTCCCCAATCTCTTAAACCTTCTACTCTTGCTCTAATAATATATGCAATATTTCCGAATGGACCAGGTGTGCCAAAAACATTCCAAAAATTTAATCCATGATAACCTTCGCTTGGTTCTGTAAACTGCGGATATTTTCCATTTCCCCAATTGTAATTTCCACCATCTATGATTACACCACCAATACTTGTTCCATGTCCGCCAATCCATTTTGTTGCAGATTCTACTACTATATGTGCACCATGTTTTAATGGTTGAAATAAATAGCCACCAGCACCAAATGTATTATCAACAACAATTGGAATATCATATTTTTCTGATAGTGCTTTAAATGCTTCCCAGTTTGGCACATTTCCTCTTGGATTACCTATAGATTCTAAATAGATTGCTCTTGTATTATCATCAATTAATTTTTCGAAACTTTCTGGGTTGTCGCCATCTGCGAATCTACATTCAACACCTAATCTTTTGAATGCTACCTTAAATTGATTGTAGGTACCACCATATAAAAATGAAGTAGATACAAAATTTTGTCCTGCTTCTAGTATATTGTTTAATGCTATAAATTGTGCTGATTGACCTGATGCAGTTGCTAATGCTGCAACGCCACCTTCTAATGCTGCAATTCTTTTTTCAAATACATCTGTCGTTGGATTCATTAATCTTGTATAGATGTTTCCAAATTCTCTTAATCCGAATAGATTTGCGGCATGTGTGGTATCTTTAAATTGATACGATGTTGTTTGATAAATTGGTACTGCACGTGAGCCTGTTGTTGGATCTGCTTCTTGTCCTGCGTGTAGTTGTAATGTTTCAAATTTGTAGTTGCTCATGATTATTTATTTTATATTTTAAAAATTTATTTATAAAAAAACCTTCCAGATGAGGAAGGTTTATATTTTAGTTACTTTTTTAGACAATATTATCTACCTTCCAATGTAATGGTATTGCAACAACAACAAGAAAAGATAGAGAAAAGATAATTTTTCATAATTTATTATTTAATTTTTCAACCATTATTTATCTCAAAATAGATATCAGTTGTTTTTTTATAAATACCTGCCTTGTAATAATCATGTAAAGCACTTCTGGTATTGAATACCTTTCTGCTATATCATACATCCTAATTTTACCATTTTCATAATCTTTAAAGCAATTATTAATGTCACTTTCTCTTAATTCATATGGTAACATTAATTCCATTGCAATAAATAAAGGAAATCTTTCAATATATTCTGGTTTACTTAAACCTGTAGTTTTAAATGAATCATTTACATCCGATTTAGACACATGTAACTGTTCTGTAACATCTCGTACGGATTCTGTAAATAATTCTTTATAATTATCAACTTCTTCAAAATAAATATGTAAAAGTTCTTTTAGATATGCATATCTTTTTACACAAAAAGTAATGTTGTCTGATAATAATATAATAATTTTATTACCAATATTAAATTTAAAACTATATGTATCTGCTCTACCAAATCTACTTTTATGAATATATCTTTTAATATGAGGGTAAGTAGTTCCTATTTTAGACTTTGACAGAAATAAGCTATTTATGTGTTTTGAAAACTGGGAAACACTAAAGTGCAAATTTTTTTTATGATTAATTGGATCAAAATCAATACAAGATAAAGAAGACAAGTCGTAGTTTATAGTCGTAATAAAATTCTTATTTAAATTTTGTATGGCTTTTGTATATGTAACAACATCAGTAAGGCTAATATCCATATATTATATATTATATGTTATATGGATTATTGATTATTGTCTTTAATTTCACGGAATGCGGAATTTTGAACGCATAAAGTATTACTATCAGACTCAGATTTATAATCCTTAAGCATTTCCAATGTGTGTTCAACACACATATCAAAACTTACAGAATTACTTGGGTTTAGCATAAATTTTATATCAGAAATGCCCAGTTCTGTATAAATTTTTTGTAATTCAATCTCATTTTGTTGAGAAAGATTTAATGCATTAATGTCATTTGTCATATATATAATTAGTTTATTTTTATATACTTACTACTGCAAATATAATGCTTTTTTAATACTAAATATCAATATTTTATAAAAAAATGTTAATAAATTTTTAATTATGCTACAGCTTTTTTTACTAAATCTGCTGCTTCAGATAGTAATATTGCTGATTGTACTTTTAAGCCTGAATCGTCTATCATTTTCTTTGCAATATCTGCATTGGTGCCTTGTAATCTTACAATGATTGGAATTTCAATGTTTCCTATATTTTTGTAAGCATCTATTACACCTTGTGCTACTCTATCGCAACGTACGATTCCACCAAATATATTGATTAAAATTGCTTTCACATGTTCATCTTTCATGATGATTCTAAATGCTTTTTCAACACGTTCTGCATTTGCTGTTCCACCTACGTCAAGAAAGTTTGCTGGTTCTCCACCGCTTAATTTTATGATATCCATAGTTGCCATTGCTAAGCCAGCACCATTTACCATGCAGCCAACATTGCCATCAAGTTTTACATAATTTAATTCGTTTTCTGTAGCTTCTAATTCTGTTGGATCTTCTTCTAATAAATCTTTTTGTGCTTCTAAGTCTTTGTGTCTATATAATGCATTGTCATCAAGATTTACTTTGCAATCTACAGCCAATATTTGATTGTCTGATGTTTTTAATACTGGATTGATTTCAAATAATGATGCATCTGATTGTTCATAAGCTTTGTATACATTTAAAACAAATGCTACCATTTCTTTGAATGCTTGTCCTTCTAAGCCTAAATTAAATGCTATTCTTCTTGCTTGGAATGGTTGTATACCAACAGTTGGATTTATCCATTCTTTGTAAATTTTTTCTGGTGTATGTTCTGCAACTTCTTCTATATCCATTCCACCTTCTTGTGAGTATATAATTGCATTACATTCTTTATTTCTATCTAATAGTACTGATAGATAAAATTCTTTTGTTTCTGACTCGCCTGGATAGTATACATCTTGCGCTATCAAAATTTTGTTTACTTTTTTTCCTTGTGCTCCTGTTTGTGGTGTAACAAGTGTCATACCTAATATTTGAGCTGATTTTTCTTTAAATGAATCGAAATTGGGTGTGAATTTTACGCCACCACCTTTTCCTCTTCCACCTGCGTGTACTTGTGCTTTAATAACTACACCTTCACTACCTGAGCGTTTAGATACTTCTTGATATGCTAGTTGTGCTTGCTCTAATGTTTCTGCTACAATTCCTTCTTGTATCTTTACTCCATAAGATTTTAATAATTCTTTTCCTTGATATTCGTGTAAATTCATAGCTCAAATGTATGATAGAATTTTGAATTATCAAAAATTTTTTAGTGAATATTATTAAATAATTTATATTTTATCATCAGCCAAATAATCATCATAAGTCATTAATCTATCAATTACTCCTTTTGGTGTAATTTCTATGATTCTGTTTGCTATGGTGTGTGTAAATGTGGTCGTGAGAAGTGAATAAGATAGTGCCAGCAAAATCTATTAATCCATTATTTAATGCTGTAATACTTTCTAAGTCTAGATGGTTGGTTGGTTCATCTAATAGCAATAGATTGCCTTCTTCTAACATTGTTTTTGAAAGCATGCATCTTACTTTTTCGCCTCCTGATAATACTGAACATTTTTTTTGAGTTTCTTCGCCACTAAATAACATTCTTCCTAAGAAACCACGTACAAATGTTTCATCTTTTTCAGTTGAATATTGTCTAAGCCAATCAACTAAATTTAAGTCTACATCAAAGTATGATTTATTGTCGTTTGGTACGTATGATTTGGTTATTGTTACACCATATTCAAAGTTTCCATGATTTGCATTTAATTCTCCTGCAAGAATCTTTAAAAACATGGTTACTGCCATGCTATTATCTGAAATAATTGCAACTTTATCTCCTTTATTTATTGAAAATGTTACATCCTTGAAGAAAGTTTTTCCATCATTGTTGGTATAACTTAATGCATTTACGTCTAGAATTTTGTCGCCTGCGTCTCTGTTTTGTTTAAAGAATATTCCTGGATATTTTCTGCTAGATGGTTGTATTTGTTCAATATCTAATTTATCTAATGCTTTTTTACGTGATGTTGCTTGTTTTGATTTAGATGCATTGGCACTAAATCTTGCAATAAAGTCTAATAATTCTGCCTTTTTTGCTTCGTTTTTCTTGTTTTTATCTGCTCTTTGTTTTAGCAAAAGTTGTGATGTCTCGTACCAGAATGTATAGTTTCCTGTAAATAAATTTACTTTACTAAAATCGATATCTACAACGTGTGTACACACCATATCCAAAAAGTGTCTATCGTGCGAAACAACAATAACTGTGTTTTTGAAATCTGCTAAGAAATCTTCTAACCATGTTATGGTTTTTAAATCTAAATCATTGGTAGGCTCATCTAATATTAGAATGTCTGGATTTCCGAATAATGCTTGTGCTAATAATACTTTTATTTTTTGATTAGAAGGCAAGTCTTTCATTTGTTTGTAATGATTGTCTTCTGTGACACCAAGATTACTTAATAGTTCTGCTGCATCACTTTCTGCATTCCAACCATCCATTTCAGCAAATTCTGCTTCTAATTCACCTGCTTTAATACCATCTTCATCTGTAAAATCTGCTTTTGCATAGATAGCATCTTTTTCTTTCATGATATCATAGAGTTTTTTATTTCCCATGATTACAATATCAATAACTTGGTATTCATCAAACTCAAAGTGATTTTGCTTTAACACAGACATTCTCTCGCCTGGTGATATTTCAATTCTGCCTGTTGTTGGGTCGATTTCTCCTGCTAAGATTTTTAGAAAAGTAGATTTGCCTGCACCATTTGCACCAATTACACCGTAGCAATTGCCATGAGTAAATTTGATATTCACTTCATCGAATAAAACTCTTTTTCCAAATTGTAAAGATAGATTTTGTACTGCTATCATATTAAAGTATTAAATAATAATAAATAATTTATATTAGAAATAAATACATTCTAAGTATTTGCAAAGATACCAAAATTATAAGGTAGATAAGAAATTATTAGATAAAATAATTATGAACGATATTTTTTATAGTAGAAAGTAGTAAGGAATAAGTAGTAAGACTTTAATGTTGTATTTTAATACTAAAATTACATTGCTTTATTTGCAATTGTATCGTAGTTTTCTACAAATTCTTTGTACACAGCCTCAATTCCTTCTCTAAGATTTATTTTGTGTTTCCATCCTAGGTTATGTATTTTACTTACATCTGTTAGTTTTCTTGGTGTGCCATCTGGTTTTGTAGTATCATGTACAATATTGCCTTCATACCCAATAACTTCTTTAACTAATAATGCTAAGTCTTTGATTGTAATTTCAACACCAGAACCACAGTTCACAAATTCTTCTCCATCATAGTTTTGCATTAAGAAATATAAAGCATCAGCTAAATCATCTGCATGTAAAAATTCTCTGTATGGTGAACCTGTTCCCCACATGACAACTTCTGGACTGCCATTTACTTTTGCTTCATGGAATTTTCTAATTAATGCTGGCAAAACGTGAGAATTATTCAAATCATAATTATCATTTGGACCATACATATTTGTTGGCATGGCTGAAATGAAATTGCAACCATATTGCCTTTTGTAGCTTTCACATAGTTTTATTCCAGCTATTTTAGCAATTGCATATGGTTCATTTGTTTCTTCCAAAAATCCACTTAATAAATATTCTTCTTTTAATGGTTGTGGTGCCATTTTTGGATAAATACATGTACTTCCTAGAAATAATAACTTTTTTACTTGATTGGCATATGCTGCATGTATTGTATTGCATTCTATCATCAAATTTTGATATAGAAAATCAGCTCTAAAGATATTATTAGCTTGTATACCACCAACTTTTGCAGCAGCTATAAATACATACTCTGGTTTATTTGCTTCAAACCATTGATTTGTAGATTCTTGTGATGTTAAATCTAAATCTTTAGATGAAGCTGTTAAAATATTATTATAACCTTCATTTTTTAATTTCCTTACAATTGCAGAACCGACCATTCCTCTGTGTCCAGCAACGTAAATTTTTGAGTCTTTATTCATTATTATCTCTCAGCTAATTGTATATTATTCGTGATAATTAAAGATTTTATGTCCACCTTCTATCAAATATCTATCTCTTTCAAATAATTTGATGTCAGCAGTCATCATGTCTTTTACAAGTGATGCTAAATCATGTTTTGGTTCCCAACCTAATTTTGTTTTTGATTTTGTTGGATCACCAATTAATAAATCTACTTCGGTTGGTCTGAAATATACTGGATCTACAGCAACAACTTCTTTTCCAACTTCAACCTGATATTCAGGATTTGAACATGCAACTATGTAGCCTTTTTCATCAATTCCAGTTCCTTTAAAACCAACTTCAATTCCTAATTCTGCAAATGCCATGCGAACAAATTCTCTAACTTCTGTTGTTTTTCCTGTTGCTATAACATAATCATCTGGTTCAGTTTGTTGAAGTATTAGATACATTGCTTCAACATAGTCTTTTGCATGTCCCCAGTCTCTTTTTGCATTTAGGTTGCCTAAGAATAATTTATCTTGAAGTCCAAGTGCAATTCTTGAAACTGCTCTAGTGATTTTTCTTGTTACAAATGTTTCGCCACGCAATGGTGATTCATGATTGAATAAAATACCATTACATGCATAAATTCCATAAGCTTCTCTATAGTTCACTGTAATCCAATAGGCATACATTTTTGCAACTGCATATGGTGAACGTGGATAAAATGGTGTTTTTTCTGATTGTGGAATTTCTTGAACTTTTCCATACAACTCTGATGTTGATGCTTGATAAAGTTTTGTTTTATTAACTAAACCTAATAGTCTAATGGCTTCTAAAAGTCTTAATGAGCCAATTCCATCTACGTTTGCTGTGTATTCAGGTGTATCGAAAGATACTTTTACATGTGACATTGCACCAAGATTATAGATTTCATCTGGTTGTATATCTTGAATAATTCTAATTAAATTGGTAGAATCAGATAAATCACCAAAATGAAGTTTAAATCTTACATTATCAATATATGGATCTTGATATAAATGGTCTATTCTATCTGTATTGAATAATGATGTTCTACGTTTAATTCCATGTACTTCGTATCCTTTGCTTAATAAAAGTTCAGCTAAATACGCACCGTCTTGACCAGTAATTCCCGTAATAATTGCTTTTTTCATAAATAGATAATATATTGTTAGCGAAAATACATATTTTTTTTAATTTTTTTATCTTTTGAAATGAAAATACGATTGGCAATTTTTCTGAGTGGTTCTGGCTCTAATGCAAGAAATATCTGTGATTATTTTAGTAATAATGAACAAATTGAAGTGTCATTATTATTGAGCAATAAGAAAGAATCTGGTACGAAAAATATTGCTGAAGAAAATAATTTACATTATATTATTTTTGACAAACAATTGTTTTATAACTCATTAGAAATGCAAGATATTTTAAATGCGCACAAAATCGATTTTATCATATTAGCTGGTTTTCTGTGGTTGTTCCCAAATTATTTACTTCAAAGTTTTAAAGACAGAGTAATAAATATACATCCTGCATTGCTGCCAAAATATGGTGGAAAAGGCATGCATGGTATGCATGTACATCAAGCAGTATTTGAAAATCATGAAAAAGAGAGCGGCATTACTATACATTTGTGTAATGAAAAATATGATGATGGTAAGATATTATTTCAAGCAAGTGTGACATTGACAGACAATGATACACCAACTACAATTAGTCAAAAGGTATTAAAGCTGGAACATCAGTTTTTCCCAAAAGTGATTGAAATATATATTCTTGAGTATAAGAAATAATTAAATCAAATAGAAATATTGAAATTTATTTGTAGTCTAAAATATAATAAGACTATATTTGTTAATATAAAAATGCCAGTGAAATGGAATATAACGAACAAACAACTAAGAATCTGACTGAATTATACCAAAAGGTATTATCAAATTTAGGAGAAGATGTGAATAGGGAAGGTCTTTTGAAAACACCAGAAAGAGTTGCGAAAGCAATGCAATATATAACTCAAGGATATTCTTTAGATCCAAAACAGATTGTCCTTTCAGCAATATTTAATGAAGATCATAATGAGATGGTTATTGTAAAAGATATAGAATTATTTTCATTATGTGAGCATCATATGTTGCCATTTTTTGGTAAAGCACATGTTGCCTATATTCCAAATGGAAAAATAACTGGTCTTAGTAAAATTGCTAGAGTTGTAGATGCATTTTCTAGAAGATTACAAGTGCAAGAAAGACTTACAGTTCAGATTAGAGATTGTTTAAATGATGCGCTTGCACCACATGGTGTTGCTGTTGTAATAGAAGCAAAACATATGTGTATGATGATGCGTGGTGTCGAAAAGCAAAACTCAATTACAACAACATCATCTTTTACTGGCGAATTTGAAAAAGTGGCTACTAGAGCAGAATTCTTGAAATTAATTTCTCCAAACTTAATGTAAAAATATGCTTGACAAAATAGATTTAACTACACCAGCTATTTTGTTTTCTACTATATCATTGATACATGTAGCATATACCAATAGATTTGTTGCCATATCAAACTTAATAAGAAGCCTAAAACAAAGATATGCTGATACACATGACGCCTACATCGTAGAGCAAATCAATAATTTAAGAAAGAGATTATACTTAATAAGAAATATGCAATTTTATGGTATTGTTTCTTTGCTGTCATGCATTGCATCTATTTCAACAATTTTCTTTGAAAAAAACTACGCAGCTATTATCTTTTTTGCAATTGCATTAATAGCATTACTAATTTCTATCATTCAAGCAGCAAAAGAAATTTGGATTTCTGTAGAAGCCCTAAATATTGAACTCAATAGTATTGAAGAACTAAGAAGTAATCTTACAGAAGTAGATGATGAATTAAATATTTCGCAAAACATCAAAAAAATTGGTCATGTTACCAAAAATATCCTAAGAAAAGATTCAGAACATAAAGATTAAGAAAATATATGACAGAGAAAGATGAATATTTTATGCACCGTGCAATACAAATGGCGCTTTATCTAATAATTATAATCCAGGTAATTTTTATAAACACGTTTTCAATCGTGTAAATAGAATTGTATTGCCAGAAGTAACAATTACCGCACCTCGAGGCACTTCTATAGAAAGTATTGCCACCGAAGCTATAAATAAATCAAGAAGATGATGAACAAAACAAATAGAATTCCAATAAGAGTGCTTGACAATATTTTCGACACCATTTATGATTCTGGATGTGTGCCGCTAATATTTATTTTTGTGTTGTTTACTTTCATTAATAGTGTTACACTAATTTTAATATTATCTATGTTTCTTATTTTGTATATTTCTGTTTCATTGGTAGGAGGAGGTTTCCATACTAGCACATTTATATTGATTAATAAAGATGGCTTTATCATTGAAAAGTATGGTAAAAAGAATGTTTTAAATTTTGATGAAATACTTGATATTAGAATAGTTTGTCATGAAATGAAAAGTAATACTTATTTTGATATTTATTTTATATTTGACTAAGAAGTGAAGATGTTATTATTAAAAAAAAATATAGAAAAGTAAGTATTCTAAAACACCGATTTAAATGTGCAAATTATTATTTCAATCAATTAATTTCAAATGAGCATTTTCCACAAAAGTGGAAGCAGAAAATTGACTTCCATAGCTCCCAATGCTCTCAAGTTTAGCGAAGCGTAACTTGTGATACTAAATAAAGCAAGTTTGTAACTTGCAAAAAAAATAAAAAAGTTCTTTGAATAACAAAAAATGCATAACTTTATTACCTCGCCCGTGTTGGTGTTTAGCTTAGCGTGGCAAAGTGTGTAGGCATGCGTCCCCAACACGTTTAAATCACAATATCAAATTCCTCGCCTTTGTTGGTTTTTAACCAACAAACCACAGAACTTAGTGGAGGTGTTGGTATGTTTTTTGGTATCACAGGGAAAATTGCACCTTCAATAAATATAAATCTTAAGTAAATGTATTATAGATATAAAGACTTTAAAAAGTGGTCGTGTGAGAATATTCATATAATATTTTCCTGTTTTGTATTATTTACTTTATTTTTTATATTAATAACAGAATTAATTAATACTATTTTTAATATTGATATAATTTTAGAAATATTCTCTTCTGGATTTATAATCAATATTTTGATTCTAAAACTCTTTTTTTCCTCAAATGAAAAAAAACAAATAGATGAAGTGATAAATTTATATCTTTCAGAAAATGGTTACAAAACTGAACAATTAGAAGATTTCTTGCAGGATAAGAGTATCAGTTTTTTGACAAAATTCAATTTACTCTTACACGTATTAATGCCATTACCTATTTTTTTTTCCACTAGTCATGTCAATTTGAAAAGAAATGTTAATTTATTTACTTTTGTATTTTATTTATTTTGTTTATTATTTTCAATTCTTATTCATATATCAGGTGTTATAGCGTAGCGTCCCAATGCCCCGCCTTTGTTGGTTTTTAACCAACAAACCACAGAACATATATAAAATTAAAGATTAAAATTATTAAATTTGAAGTTTATATATATTGAATTACGAAGATAAATTTCAGAGTTTATAACAATTACTTGTTATGAATGGTTAGCCTTAATAAAAAGCAATCAGGAAAAAGAAATTATTATAGAAAGCCTAAGATATTTAACACAACAAAATAAGATAGAAGTTCATGCCTTTGTGCTAATGGATAATCACATGCATCTTATTTGGCGAATAAAAAAAGGATACCTACGACAAAATATTCAACGCGATTTTTTACATCATACAGCAAAACAAATTTTAAAATATTTAAAAGATAATCATTCCGAAATGATTAATCAATTAGAAGTAAATTTAAAAGATAGAAAATTCCAAGTGTGGCAACGTAACTCTTTAAGTATTGATTTAAGAACAAAAAAAGTATATGAACAAAAATTAAATTATATACACAATAATCCAGTTAAGGCAGGAATTTGTATATTTGAGGAAGAATATAAATATAGTAGTGCAAAGTTTTATATAACTAATGAAAAAGATTGGGATTTTTTAGAACAAGGCGATGAATAAAATGCAATACAATTCAGATAGTGGTTTGTTGGTTAAAAACCAACAAAGGCGGGGAGATGCTTTAAAAAATGCAAATACAAAAGCTGAAAAAAAATCAATTCTCCTAAAAATTAAACATGCAGTATTAAAACAAAGACCTTCAGAAAATCATGCAAACACAGGACAACATTAAATTTTTTAATTTCATACCTAATATTGGATTAGGCAATATAAAATTATCATATAAAAAAAATGATATAATAAAATTATTAGGAAAGCCTAATGAAGTTTTCCATGACAAAGAATTAGAATACACTAATTTTATATATAATGTTAATAATATTGAATTGAATATCTTTTTTCAATACAAGGATAAAAAATATGATTATATGTCAATACATGTTAGTGAATTATTTATAAATAAAAATTGTTTATTTAATTATACTAAAACTAAATTATTAAAGTTTATGGAACGTTATCATAAAGAACTTAATGTTAAATTTGAATTTTATTTTACTAAAGATGGAATTGAAGAATCTATTGAGTTTAAAAATATTGGTTTAATGATTTGGCTTGAGAAAAATAAAGTTTGTAATTTTATTATAACCCAATGCTCCCAATGCTCTCGCATTCTATCGTAAAAAACAAATAAAGAGTGTTAAAAATTACGCCCAATGCTCTCGCATTCCTCCGCCTTTGTTGGTTTTTCCGCCTTTGTTGGTTTTTAACCAACAAACCACAGAACATATATAAAATTAAAGATTAAAATTATTAAATTTGAAGTTTATATATATTGAATTACGAAGATAAATTTCCAGAGTTTATAACAATTACTTGTTATGAATGGTTAGCCTTAATAAAAAGCAATCAGGCAAAAGAAATTATTATAGAAAGCCTAAGATATTTAACACAACAAAATAAGATAGAAGTTCATGCCTTTGTGCTAATGGATAATCACATGATCTTATTTGGCGAATAAAAAAGGATACCTACGACAAAATATTCAACGCGATTTTTTACATCATACAGCAAAACAAATTTTAAAATATTTAAAAGATAATCATTCCGAAATGATTAATCAATTAGAAGTAAATTTAAAAGATAGGAAATTTCAAGTTTGGCAACGAAATTCATTAAGCATCGAATTACGAACAAAAGAAATATATGAACAAAAATTAAATTATATACATAACAATCCAGTAAAAGCAGGAATGTGTATATTTGAAGAAGAATACAAATATAGTAGTGCAAAGTTTTATATAACTAATGAAAAAGATTGGGATTTTTTAAAACATGGTGATGAATAAAATGCAATACAATTCAGATAGTGGTTTGTTGGTTAAAAACCAACAAAGGCGGGGACTTGATAAAATAAATCCCATTGAGAGTATTGATATTACTTTTAAAAATGAGTTTTCTGTTGATTTTGGATTTATTGCGGGAGCTAATATTAAGGACTTAGGATTTGGTGGTTATGTAAATATGTGGAGTATGACATTGTTGGATTATGATAATAGCAGATATGGAGAAGATAGATTAAGAACAGGCATGGAAAATAGAGATATAAAAGGAGAAATTTCAATTGGACCTATAGGATTTGATGGATTTTATGGAAATGAAACGAATTATGAAGTTGCAGAGGGAATTATGAACCTTAATTTTCAGACTAAAGATAATAAACTTAAAACAATTTCTATTGAGGGCAATATAAGTTATGGATTTGGTATTTTTTTTGGCATCACAGGGAAGCATACACCTTCATTAAATATAAATTTAAAATAATATGATTTCTTATAAATATGAAAATTTTAAGAATTGGATAGATGAAAATATTTATATAATATGTTTTTGTTTTGTCCCATTGTCATTGTTCTTGGTAATAATAAATGAATTACTTGGTTTTATTGTTAATATTGATTCTATTTTTTTGATTTTTTCCTTTGGTTTTATCTTTGGGTTTTATCTTATAAAAGTCTTTTTTTCATTAAAAAAGAGTAAACAAGTAAATATGGTAATAAAATTATATCTATCAAGAGAAAATTATGAGTTTAACCAGTTAGAAGATTTCTTGGAAGATAAGAATATCAAATTTTTGACTAAATTCAGTTTATTATTACATGTATTAATGCCATTGCCTATTTTCTTTTCCACTAGATATATTAATTTGAAAAGAAGTGTCAATTTATTTACTTTTGTATTTTATTTATTTTGTTTATTATTTTCAATTCTTATTTATATATCAGGTGTTATAGCGTAGCGTCCCAATGCCCCGCCTTTGTTGGTTTTTAACCAACAAACCACAGAACATATATAAAATTAAAGATTAAAATTATTAAATTTGAAGTTTATATATATTGAATTACGAAGATAAATTTCCAGAGTTTATAACAATTACTTGTTATGAATGGTTAGCCTTAATAAAAAGCAATCAGGCAAAAGAAATTATTATAGAAAGCCTAAGATATTTAACACAACAAAATAAGATAGAAGTTCATGCCTTTGTGCTAATGGATAATCACACGCATCTTATTTGGCGAATAAAAAAAGGATACCTACGACAAAATATTCAACGCGATTTTTTACATCATACAGCAAAACAAATTTTAAAATATTTAAAAGATAATCATTCCGAAATGATTAATCAATTAGAAGTAAATTTAAAAGATAGGAAATTTCAAGTTTGGCAACGAAATTCATTAAGCATCGAATTACGAACAAAAGAAATATATGAACAAAAATTAAATTATATACATAACAATCCAGTAAAAGCAGGAATGTGTATATTTGAAGAAGAATACAAATATAGTAGTGCAAAGTTTTATATAACTAATGAAAAAGATTGGGATTTTTTAAAACATGGTGATGAATAAAATGCAATACAATTCAGATAGTGGTTTGTTGGTTAAAAACCAACAAAGGCGGGAATAAAATGCAATACAATTCAGATAGTGGTTTGTTGGTTAAAAACCAACAAAGGCGGGGAAATTTAGGAGCTGGAGCTTCTATTGTCCCTTTTGCTGGCTATCAACATTCTATAACAATAGGATCAAATCCAATTCATTTAAGTCCATGGTAAAATATATAAAAATTATAATACTTTTTTTAATTATACAAGTATTTTTATTTATAATAATTAATCCTATTATAAATAGGCATACAAAAAGATTGTAGAAAAATTAAATACTAACAATGAGTATTATGGAATAGTTATTGATAAAGTCGAAGGTAATCGTAATACAAAATTATTATTAAATGATAGTACAGTTTTAAGTATTGATGGATATACAGATATAATAAATCTAGACTCAATATATAGACCGTTTGGAATGGATTATATTAATATATATAGATTTATTAATAACAAATATGTATATATTGGGAGAGAATATTATAGTATTATATTCAAAGAAAATTTCCAAAACTAGCCAATGCTCTCGCAAGTTTAACGAAGTGTAACTTGTGAGTAAAATAAAGCCAATGCTCTCGCAAGTTTATCCCTCTTCGCCCATGTTGGTTTCCTAACCAACATGCTAATGTATACATAAAACTAAAGACTGAATTAGAAAAATAGCTTAAAGAAAAAAAGTAATACATAGCATGTTCGAGCGCAAGCATGCATCGATCCGCCTTTGTTGGTTTTTAACCAACAAACCACAGAACATATATAAAATTAAAGATTAAAATTATTAAATTTGAAGTTTATATATATTGAATTACGAAGATAAATTTCCAGAGTTTATAACAATTACTTGTTATGAATGGTTAGCCTTAATAAAAAGAAATCAGGCAAAAGAAATTATTATAGAAAGCCTAAGATATTTAACACAACAAAATAAGATAGAAGTTCATGCCTTTGTGCTAATGGATAATCACACGCATCTTATTTGGCGAATAAAAAAAGGATACCTACGACAAAATATTCAACGCGATTTTTTACATCATACAGCAAAACAAATTTTAAAATATTTAAAAGATAATCATTCCGAAATGATTAATCAATTAGAAGTAAATTTAAAAGATAGAAATTTCAAGTTTGGCAACGAAATTCATTAAGCATCGAATTACGAACAAAAGAAATATATGAACAAAAATTAAATTATATACACAATAATCCAGTTAAGGCAGGAATTTGTATATTTGAAGAAGAATATAAATATAGTAGTGCAAAGTTTTATATAACTAATGAAAAAGATTGGGATTTTTTAAAACATGGTGATGAATAAAATGCAATACAATTCAGATAGTGGTTTGTTGGTTAAAAACCAACAAAGGCGGGGAAGACCATATTTTGAAGCTAAAATGATTCATTCAGTTAGTGGGATTAACTTTAAGATTGGATTCTTTGAAGATATTGGAGGTGATATTGGTAGCGTTATTGGTGGTAAAATAAGTGGTTCTTTTCAATCGGAAATAAGCTGGCAATGGTAAAGTTTTTATTTTTTATTTACATATTTTTATATTATTATATTTCATATAAGTTTTTTAAATCTTTAAATGATGATTTTGATGTTAATATATTACTAAAAAACGTATATAAAGACCCGTCATTATTTTTGTTATGGTTTGCATTAAGTGTTATTTTTGTTTTTTTAATAGAGTATTTAGTCAACCTATAAAAAGTGTCTTGTCCTCCGCCTCAGACCCAATGCTCTCGCAAGTTTAACGAAGTGTAACTTGTGAGTAAAATAAAGCCAATGCTCTCGCAAGTTTATCCCAATGCTCTCCCTTAGCTCTCGCAAGTTTAACGAAGTGTAACTTGTGAGTAAAATAAAGCCCTTAGTGGAGGTGTTGGTATGTTTTTTGGTATCACAGGGAAAATTGCACCTTCAATAAATATAAATCTTAAGTAAATGTATTATAGATATAAAGACTTTAAAAAGTGGTCGTGTGAGAATATTTATATAATATCTTCCTGTTTTGTATTATTTACTTTATTTTTTATATTAATAACAGAATTAATTAATACTATTTTTAATATTGATATAATTTTAGAAATATTCTCTTCTGGATTTATAATCAATATTGTGATTCTAAAACTCTTGTTTTCCTCAAATGAAAAAAAACAAAATAGATGAAGTGATAAATTTATATCTTTCAGAAAATGGTTACAAAACTGAACAATTAGAAGATTTCTTGCAGGATAAGAGTATCAGTTTTTTGACAAAATTCAATTTACTCTTACACGTATTAATGCCATTACCTATTTTTTTCCTTCGCCTTTGTTGGTTAAAACCAACAAAGGCGGGGAAGTTATTGCCATTAGAGAAGCACGAAAGTACTTGGCTCATTCCAATTAGATGGATGCACAATATACACTTCATGCGAACCATGTCCAATGTGTTTTGGTGCAATATATTGGGCTAGACCCAAAATGGTTTATTTTGCATGTACTAAAAAAGATGCAGCTCAAATTAATTTTGATGACCAATTTATATATGATGAACTTGAAAAAGAAATTGATAATAGAGCAATAAAATTCATCAAATTAATGCAAAAGGAAGCAATACCTGTATTTGAAAAATGGGCATCAAAACAAGACAAAACTAGTTACTAATTATTTTTGAGTTAAGATGTATTTGTTTTTATTATATTCATACTATTAAGTATAATAAATGTTGTAGATTTTTTTAATGAATAGAAAAATCTGAAGTATTAAATAGATAAAAAAAAGGAGATAGATTAAACTATCTCCTTTTTTTGTGGGCATTACTGGATTCGAACCAGTGACCCCCTGCTTGTAAGGCAGGTGCTCTGAACCAGCTGAGCTAAACGCCCTTTTGCTTTAGCGAGTGCAAATATACAATTTTATTTCTGAATAAAACAAATTTTTTCTCAAAAAAAATTATCTTACAATTCATTTTAATCTAATTGGGCATGTTTCAGTATGTTTTCAATAAATTTAGTCTATTATTTTTTGCATTGCTAATCATTATTTTTTCTGTTGGTTACACACAAAAAGTTGCATCAAGTATTAAAAATCAAGAGATTGAACAAGCTAATGAGCTAGCTAACGCTTATAAAATATTGAATAGTTCAGATGCAGGAGAAAATGAACTAACTTATGCACTTGAGAAAATAAAAAATAATAAAAATATTCCTATTATCTGGACAGATGCACAAAATAATATTATTGCATACAAAAACTTCAACGATTCAAACATCACATCGAATAAAAACTATTTAAAAAATGAGCTGCAAAAACTAGAAGACAATAGAATAAATATATTGATTGATGAGCACGAAAAACATTTTTTATACTATAAAGATTCTGATTTGTTAAGAACAATAAAGAATTATCCATATTACCAATTATTCTTGGTGTTTTTATTTTTCTTAGTAAGCTTTATTGCATTTTCATCCATTAGAAAAGCAGAACAAAATCAAGTGTGGGTAGGCTTGGCAAAAGAAACAGCTCATCAATTAGGAACACCCATTTCATCACTATCTGCATGGATTGAGTTATTAAAAGATAAACTCAATGAAGAAGATGATAAACTGATTGCTGATGAAATGAACAAAGACATCAATAGACTGATACTTGTAGCCAATAGATTTTCTAAAATTGGCTCTACACCAGAATTATCCAAGCAAAATCTTATTCCTATACTTGAACAAAATGTAGCCTATATGAAAATGCGTGCAGCACATTCTATTGTGTTTCAAGTCATCAATAATGCAAATACCGAATTGTATGCCAATATTAATATCCAATTATTTGAATGGGTTATTGAAAATCTATTGAAAAATGCCTTAGATGCCATGAACAAAAATGGAAAAATAACAATATTTGTTGCACAAGAAAAAGAAGATATACTAATAGATGTAATAGATACTGGCAAAGGCATTGCCAATAAAAATATAAAAGATGTATTTAAAACAGGCTACTCAACCAAGAAAAGAGGATGGGGAATAGGCTTAGCATTATCTAAAAGAATAATTGAAGACTACCACAAAGGAAAAATATTTGTAAAAGAATCTACCGAAGGAAAAGGAACTACATTTAGAATTACAATAAAAAATATAATGATAAATAACAGTCTAGCTGACTGTCAACTGTAGACCGCCGACCACCACGGCATTAGAAAAATAGCGTTAAGAAAATAAGCGTCGAGCGTAAAAAAAAGTTTTGCTGTTTGAAGTTCTGCTTTGGAAGAAGCAGAACAAGTTTAAAAACTTTTAGCGAAGACGAATATTTTTAGTGTGATTTTTCGTAAGCCTTGATTTTTCTTTGTTACTTTCTTTGTATCAAGGCAAAGAAAGTAAATAGACATGTTTTATCAAGAAAAAAGTAAGTAAAGAGGAATCATCTTTTTTATAATATCTAATAAAAATACAAAACACCGTATAATACAGTATTTAACCATGCCTAATACATAATTAATACAGCTTAATACGTAGTTGAATATAGCATAATACGTAGTTAAATATAGTATAAGCAGTATATATACATCGACTTAGGCTGATAAAATTTATTTTTAAATTTTTTATTATGAAAGCACAAAAATACCAAACAGCAAATACAACAGCACCTAATACAGGCGAGATGTTAAAAATATTTTATATAAAAAGACGAATATACAAAACAGCATTACAATTGCCAGTACCTACACCAACAATGTTAGCATAGACGATAGCAAAGACCTACGTATTGCACAACTAGAAAACGAATTAGCAATAAGCAAAGCAAAATACGAAGCCTTGGCAGAAGTAATGAAAGGGAAATAGATTTTCTTACAAATAATCGGATTGCAAAATAAAGGTAGTGATTGCTTGGTACAAATAAACAAATACAAGAGTATTAAAAATATAGAATCCCTTTGATTATTTATAAATTTATTTAATTATATTTGAAAAAAAAAGTATGGTTAGATTGTACACAAATATTCCTAATATGGCTGTATATGTGTGATTTTGCCACACATATAATCAAATTGGTGGCAAGCTTAACGAGATAGCAAACTAAATAGATATAATAAAAAAATATGGGACGAATTCCAATAAGCATTGAAAAAATTAAAGTTGAAAACCAAATAAGATTTTCAGAAAATGAAATAAATGAAACTGTAAAATATTTATTTAAATTGACAGAGAAAGGTCAGCAATGGGAAAAAACATTTATGTGTGATAGAGATGACTTACTCAAATTGAGAAACGAAATTGACAAACTTATTGAAACAACAACAACAGCAGAAGTTTTAAAAATCTCAAATGAAAAAGCAAAAATTGTAGACAAATATTATAAAGAAGATAAACTTTGCCAGAACTGTGATTTTAAGTTGACTTTCAAATGTAAAGAATGTTTGTTTGTATTACAAAGCCCATTAGAAAGACAATTATATTTAGAACTTTCAAAAACGTATATTAGATTTAAAACTCAATATGCTTTAAATTGGCATGGACAAAATATTTCAATTGAAGGAAAAACATACGGAGATGAAAACAATAACTTTAAAGAAGTTTTGACAGTTGTAGATTTTTATATTGAAAAACGACAAGCCAAATTGTGCGTTTATACAGATGGACACACTTATCACGAAAGAACAGAAGAACAGGCACAACGAGATAGAAACATTGATAGAAAACTTCAAGAGTTAGGTTTTCAAGTTTTAAGATATACAGGAAAAGATGTAATTGAAAATACTGGCAAAATTATTAATGACATAAAAAAATGGATTGAATATTAAAGCCAGCCACCAACAGTGGTAGCTGTTGCACAATGTGGTTTTTAAGTTCGTAGTTTTAAAAAACAAGTATTAGAATATTTATTACTACTTAACTTTCCACTTCCAACATAAATAGTTTATTTTTGTTTTCTAATTATGGCTTATACATCCTTACAAGATTGCATTGATGATTTAGAAAAATCAGGACAGTTAATTCGTATTAAAGAAGAAGTAGATCCTTATTTAGAAATGGCGGCTATCCATTTGCGCATTCACGAAGCAAAAGGGAAAGCTATTTTATTTGAAAAAGTAAAAGGCAGCAAATATCAAGCAGTGTCTAACTTATTTGGCACTACAGAACGTAGCAATTTTATTTTTAGAGATACATTGCCAAATGTAAAAAAAATGATTGCACTCAAATCAGATCCAATGAGTGCTATTAAACAACCTTTCAAAAATATTGGCGTGGCATTGGCTGCATGGAAAGCATTACCTAAAAAAGTATCGTCGCATTCTTTTGAGAAAATAAAAATCTCCGATTTACCACAAATCCATTGTTGGGAAAAAGACGGTGGCGCTTTTGTTACCTTGCCAATTGTGTATTCAGAAGATGCAGACAAACCAGGTGCTATGCATTCTAATTTAGGCATGTATCGTATTCAGCTTTCTGGCAACGATTATATTCAAGATAAAGAAATCGGATTACACTATCAATTGCATCGAGGTATTGGTGTACATCAAACCAAATGGAATAAATTAGGCAAACCGATGAAAGTATCTGTGTTTATTGGCGGACCGCCATCGCATTCTTTTGCAGCAGTTATGCCATTGCCAGAAGATTTATCTGAGTTGACCTTTGCTGGTGCATTAGGCGGCAGACGTTTTAGATATATGTATGATGAAGAAGGTTATTGTTTAAGCACCGATGCCGACTTTGTAATTACTGGCGATGTATATCCAAATGAGAATAAACCAGAAGGTCCATTTGGCGACCACTTAGGCTATTATTCTTTAAAACATGATTTTCCATTGATGCGTGTAAAAAATGTATATGCTAAGAAAAATGCAATATGGAGTTTTACAGTCGTAGGTCGTCCACCACAAGAAGATACTGCTTTTGGCAACATGATACACGAAATGACTGGCTCTGCCATTAGCACAGAAATTCCTGGTGTGCATGAAGTGCATGCGGTAGATGCTGCTGGTGTACATCCATTATTATTAGCCATTGGTAGTGAGCGTTACACACCTTATTACAAAGAAAAAAGACCTCAGGAATTATTAACCATATCAAATCATATTTTAGGAACAGGGCAATTGTCGTTAGCAAAATTCTTGTTTATTGCAGATAAGAGTGACGATGAAACGTTGAAAACACACGAAGAAGAAAAGTTCTTCCAGCATATTTTAGAAAGAATAGATTTATCTCGAGATATACATTTTCAAACAAAAACAACGATAGATACGTTAGATTATAGTGGCGATGGCTTGAACACAGGAAGCAAAGTAATTATTGCTGCAGCTGGCGAAAAGAAAAGAGATTTATTGAGTGAATTACCTAAAGATTTTGTTTTACCATCAGGATTTAAAAATCCAAGATTAGTAACAAAAGGAATTGTTGCTGTTGAGTTGACAGACGACAGACGACAGTCCACAGTAGAAAGTATTATAAAAGAAATCAGTGGACAGTGGACAGTGGACAGCGGACTTCCATTGATTGTTATTTGCGATGATGCTGATTTTTTAGCGAAAGATTTTGCTAATTTTCTTTGGGTAACGTTTACACGAAGCAATCCATCGCATGATTTGTATGGTATTAATGAGCATTTTGAAAACAAACATTGGTGTTGTGATACTTTGATTATAGATGCACGCATCAAACCACATCATGCACCAGTTTTAGAAAAAAATGCTGCTGTAGAAAAACGTGTTGATGAGATTTTGAAGAAGTATATTTAGTTATGTAATTTTATCAACACTCGGTTAGTAGAATATTTGCATAATATTTTCTATTTTTATGAGTTTTGAATGTCTGTTGTAAATTTTAAATTTATAATCTAAGATAGGAAATAAAATGAATGTAACAAGCTACATAAAGTATATTGGTTTTCAGCCTAAAGAAAATGCAAAGGATATTTTTATAAAAAAATATCAAGATGGCTATGTTATAGAAATAGAATTTGAAAAAGAAATTATTAACTACGGAGATAAAATAATTTGCGAAAGCAAAACTACCCAAAATTTTTCACAAGCAGAAAACTTTGTTGTTCTTGAATGTGTAAACAGACTTCTTGAAAAGGGCTATAAACCTGAAAATATTACATTAGAAAAAACTTGGGGAGCTGGTCACGGAACTTCGGGTAGATTAGATATTTGCGTTAGTCGTAATGATGGTTCTGAATATCTTTTAATAGAATGTAAAACTTATGGCAAAGAGTTTGAAAAAGAATTTACCCGAATGAAAAAAGATGGCGGACAACTCTTTACTTATTTTAAATTTAGTAATAAAGCCGATGTGATTATGCTTTATGCTTCAGAATTAAAAGGAAAAGAAATTGTTTACCGAAACGAAATAGTAAAAATTGAGGACGATTACAGATCGGGTGATGTAAAAGATTTTTATGACAAATGGAGTAAACTTACCAAAGACAATGGTGTTTTTGATACTTGGGTAAATCCATATAATTTTGAAAGTAAAGCTTTAACAATAAATGATTTAGAAGAAATAAAGCAAGAAGACAGTAGTTTTATTTTCAATCGTTTTCTTGAAATTTTACGGCACAATGTGGTTTCTGATAAAGGAAATGCTTTTAATAGAATTTTTACGTTGTTTCTTTGTAAAATCTATGATGAGAAGGACAAAGAAGAAACAGATAAAGAGTTAGAATTTCAATGGTTTGAATCTCCTTTTACTTGCGAAGGTGTTCATTATGAAAGAGATACTCATGTAACTTTCCAAATTCGTTTAACGGATTTGTATAAAAAAGGCATGAAAGCTTTTTTGGAAAAAAATGTTACTGATTTTTCGGAATCTGAATTTAATAACAGATATTCTTTTCTTACCGAAGAACAAAGGATACCTATTTTACAAGAATTTAGAAAAGTTCGTTTAGAAAAAAACAATGAATTTGCGATTAAGGATGTTTATGATGAGCAATCTTTTTATGACAATGCAGTTGTGGTAAAAGAGATAGTTGAACTGTTACAGGGTTATAAATTAAGATATACCAAAAAACAACAATACTTATCCGATTTCTTCGAGTTGCTTTTAACTACTGGATTAAAACAAGAATCAGGTCAGTTTTTTACGCCTGTTCCTGTAGCTCAATTTGTGATTAAAAGTTTACCTATTGATAAAATCATAAAAGAAAAATTACATAAAGGCGAAAAGAATGAATATTTACCTTATGTAATTGATTATGCAGCAGGAAGCGGACACTTTTTAACAGAAACCATGCACGAAGTGCAAAGAATAATAGATAACAATGATTTTCCAGAAGTAAAAGCTGAAGTAAAACGCTTTATCAAACAAGCAAAAGAATTTCATTTTGATTGGGCGTTTGATTATGTCTATGGGATCGAAAAAGATTATCGTTTAGTTAAAGTGGGCAAAGTCGGTTGTTACTTGCATGGAGATGGTTTGGCAAACGTAATTCATTCGGATGGTTTAGCTAATTTTAGTCATAAAGACTATAAAGGCAAATTAGGGATAATTGACAAAAACTTTAAACAGGAAAATAAACAATTTGACATAATTGTTTCAAATCCTCCATACTCCGTTTCTGCTTTTAAAAATGCTGCAAGACAATTTTATAAAGATGAAGATTTTGAACTGTATGATAAACTTACGGATAACAGTTCGGAAATTGAATGTTTGTTTATAGAACGCACCAAACAACTCCTAAAAGATGGCGGTGTTGCCGGAATCATTTTGCCAAGTTCTATATTGAGCAATACGGGTATTTACACCAAATCGCGTGAACTAATTTTACATTTTTTTGATATTGTTGCCATTACCGAATTAGGCAGCAATACCTTTATGGCGACAGGAACCAATACCGTCACCTTATTTTTAAGAAGAAGAAACAATTACGAAAGCAGAAATTTAAAAATTGCTGTAGATAAATTCTTTACCGATTTTCAAGATGTAACCATAAAGTTTGGAGAAAATTATATTGAAAGACCTTATTCAAAATACATAAACCACGTTTGGGAAAATATTTCTTTTGAAGATTATATTTCTTTATTAAAAAAAGAACCAAACAAAGCAATTACCGAACACGAAATTTACAAAGAATACCAAAAGAAACTAAAAGCTAAAAACGACGCAGCATTTTGGAATTTGCTTTTAGAAAGAGAAGCAGAAAAACTATTTTATTTCATAATAGCGTATCCGCAAAAAGTGGTATTGGTGAAAAGTGGCGAAAAAGATGCCGAAAAACGCTTTTTGGGTTACGAGTTTAGCTCCAGAAGAGGAAGCGAAGGCATACACCCAATACAGCGAGGCAAAAACATAGAAGATTGTACACAACTATTTGATGCCGATGTTTTTGATAACCCAAGCAAAGCAAGCACCTATATCTACAAAGCTTTTGCAGGTGATTTTGATTTTGAAATTGATGAAACTATGCAAAACAATGTTTCTCGCCACAACTTAGTAGATATGATGACCTTTGACCGAGTAGAATTTGAAAAAAACATTTCGCTTTCGGTTAAAAAAAAAGTAAAAATTGAAAGTAAGTGGGAAGTAAGAAAACTTGGAGAAGTTTCTGAAATTAATTACGGAACACGAATTGTAAAAAAGTCTGAACAAGGAACAATTTATCCTGTTTATGGTGGTGGCGGAGAAACTTTCAAGTCAGATAATTTTAACAGAGAAGACACATTTATCATATCAAGATTTGGAATGTCTCCAAAATGTGTAAGATATATTTCAGGAAAATTTTTCTTAAATGATTCTGGATTAACTTTAAATACTGCAAATTCAAACATTTTAAATCAAGAATACTTAAATCAGTTTTTATTTTTAAACCAAGAAATAGTTTATTTATGTGGGCAAGGTGTAGCTCAAAAAAATCTTGAAATTGAAACCTTTAATTCTTTAAAAATCCCACTACCACCATTAGACATTCAACAAAAAATTGTTTCTGAAATTGAAGTTTTAGAAGTAAATGAAAAGAAAGCGAAGGAGGAGGTTGAAAAACAAAAAGAAAATATTAAAAATGTAATTTCAAAAGTTTCAGGTGATTTAACTTCATTATCAAATATTACTTCTAAAATAAGAAGTGGAGCAACACCTCTTGGTGGAGAAGGTTCTTATAAAGAAAGTGGAATTTCATTAATTCGTAGCCAAAATGTGTATGATAATGAGTTTCATGAAAAAGGTTTAGCTTTTATTGATGAAGTTCAAGCAGAAAAATTAAAAGGTGTAACAGTTGAAAAAATGACATTTTATTCAATATTACAGGTGCATCAATTTGTAGATGCTGTATAGTTCCTGAAAAATATTTACCAGCAAGAGTAAATCAACATGTTTCAATAATTAGAGTTACAGAAAAAGCTTTGCCAAAATATGTTCAAACAGTTTTAGTGTCGGAAATTTATAAAAATCTATTATTAGAAATTGGAGATGGTGCAACTTCAAGAGAAGCAATCACTAAACAACAATTAGAAGATTTTAAAATTCCACTTCCACCACTTTCCGAACAACAAAAAATAGTTGCTGAAATTGAGAAAATTGAAGAACAAATAAAAGTGTTAGAATCTGAAATTGCAGCAATATCCAAACAAAAAGAAGCAGTTTTAAAGAAATATTTATAATCTTTTAAAAATCAAATTCATAAATGACAAATAACGTATTTCTTGGAGATCAATTTTATTCTAAAGAACATCTTCATTTTTTATTACACGATGTATTTAATGTAAAACAACTTTTAGACTATAAATATTTTAATGCTCATGATATAGATTCTATTAATTTATTCTTAGATGCTACAGAACAATTGTGTAAAGAACATTTTTTTCCAATTTGGGTAGAAATGGACAGAAAACAACCAGAATTAATTGATGGAAGAGTACGTGTACATCCAAATATAAAAAAAATAATGCGAATTTGTGGCGAAGGTGGCTGGATTAATACTTTTGCATCAAACGAAGTTGGTGGTTTGCAAATGCCTATGACAATTTCTATTGCCGCAAGTTTCATAATGGGTTGTGCCAATTATTCTGTTACTGCATTTTCTGGATTAACTTCTGGTGCAGCTCATTTAATTGAAAGTTTTGCATCAAAAACACTACAAGAAACATATATACCAAAAATGTTTGCTGGCGAATGGCAAGGCACAATGGCACTTACAGAACCAAATGCAGGAAGTTCATTAAGCGATATTGTAACATCAGCAGAAAAAATAGCAGATGGTACATACAAAATAAAAGGACAGAAAATATTTATTTCTTGTGGAGACCATGATGGTGTAGACAATGTAATTCATCTACTATTAGCAAGAATAAAAGGTGCACCAGCTGGCACAAAAGGTATCTCTATGTTTGTAGTGCCAAGAGAAAGAATCAATACAAGCAATCAATTAGAATATAATGATGTAGCAACTGCTGGTGTATATCATAAAATGGGTTACAAAGGTGCGCCAATTACACATTTAATGTTTGGTGAAAATGATGATTGTATTGGTTATTTGGTAGGCGAGGAGCATAAAGGACTTTCATATATGTTCCAAATGATGAATGAAGCAAGGATATCTGTTGGCTTACATGCAACATCAATTTCTACTGCAAGTTATTATGCTGCTCTAAAATATTGCAAAGAAAGACAACAAGGAAGAAAAATAGAAGATAAAAATATTCTTAATTCACCAGTTCCAATTATACAACACGCAGATGTAAAAAGAATGCTGTTGTTTCAAAAAGCATTTACAGAAGGTGCATTAGCCTTAGAACTGCAATGCAGTATTTACCATGATTTGAGTAAAATTGCAGAAGGTGAAGAAAAAGAAAAAAATCATTTATTATTAGAATTGCTTACGCCAGTTGCCAAATCTTATCCATCAGAAACAAGTATTTTAAGCACAAGCACAGCATTGCAATGTTATGGTGGCTATGGTTTTACAAAAGATTTTCCTGCAGAGCAATACATGAGAGAAACCAGAATACATACTTTGCATGAAGGCACAACTGCAATTCATGGTTTAGACTTATTAGGCAGAAAAGTGATGTTGCAAAATGGTAAGGCAACCATGCTTTTGATGCAAGAAGTGATGCAAGAAATCAATCAGGCAAAAGCACATGAACAAACGAAAGAATATGCGCTACAACTAGAAAAGAAAATGGTGCAATTGCAAGAGTTAACTATTCATTTGGTTGGCGTAGCACAAAAAGAAGGCGTTGAGGCATATCTAAGTGATGCTACATTATATTTAGAATTAATGGGCATAATGATAATGTGTTGGCAATGGTTGAAAATGAGTAATATTGCAATAGAAAAATTAAAAAATGATACAAATAATGATTTTCTATTAGGTAAATTAAAATGTTTAGAATATTATTTTGAATACGAATTACCAAAAACAGAAGCATTATTAATTAGATTAAAATCAACTAAACGAACAACGATAGAAATTACAGAAGAACAATTTTAATAATAAATAAAAAATCAACAATATGAACTTAATAGTAAAATTCGCCATTAATGTTGCAGCCATTATTGCATTAGCATACATTTTGCCTATGCTAAATATTGGTGTTTCGGTAGCAAGCACAGTAGATGCAATAAAACTAGCAGTAGTACTTGCCGTACTTAATACATTTGTAAAGCCAGTATTAAAGTTTTTTTCATTACCTATTACATGTTTAACAATGGGATTATTTTCTTTAGTAATTAGTGCAGGAATTATAAAAATTGCAGATTATTTTCTTGATGGATTTAGTACATTTGGCACATTAAATGGATGGTTAGCAGCATTAATATTTGGCTTAGGCTATTCATTTATAAGCACCACCGTTGAGAAATTGATTCTAAGTGAAGATTAAGGATATTTTTACTAATATCTTTTATACTTAGGAATTATATCACATACAATATATCAATAACTCGCCGTTGTTGGTGTTTAGCTTAGCAAGGCATTAGGGTAAGCAAGCGTCACCAACAACATACACTACCGCCAACATCATATCAAAATTGTATTTATTTTAGCTAAATGAAAGTAACTTCAATTGAAGAATATCATCCTGATTTTATAACCACTACTTGTTATGAATGGAAACCCATATTAACAGAAGATCGTTATAAAGATATTATTACAGACAGTTTATTATTTTTAGCCAATCAGAATAGAATAAAAGTACATGCATTTGTAATTATGAGCAATCATTTTCATTTGATATGGCAAATACAAAAAGGCAATAAAAGAGAAGATGTACAACGAGATTTTTTAAAATTTACAGCATATCAATTATTAAAGAAGTTAAAAGAAGAAAACACAGTTTTATTAGAAGAACTTTTGGTAAATTTGAAAGACAGAAAACATCAGGTTTGGCAACGCAATTCATTAAGTATAGAATTGAGAAGTGAGCATGTGTACCAACAAAAGTTAGAGTATATACATAACAATCCTGTAAAGGCAGGTTTGTGTTTGTTACCTGAAGAGTATAAATACAGTAGTGCAAAATTTTATGAATTGAATGAAAATGATTGGATTTTTTTAACACATGGTGATGTGTAGTTTATAGGCAAGATAGTTTGTTGGTGACGCATGCCAACGCTTGGAGCTAGGTTATGCTAAACACCAACAAAGGCTAAGGCAGTAAAACGACTGATATATATACGCATGTAAGTACAAATAGTGTTCAAAATATTATATCACCATTTGATACATTATAAATAAAATACTTTATATTTACATAAATAAACGCTACGCAGTAGCGCATATAAACCCAACTGTTAGCTGCAACCATAAAGAGACGACAACAAAACAAGAATGAGACTGATAAACAATAAAAATCAACTTATCAAAAACATTGACACCTTAGAAGGATATTTAACCGAAGGTGACGACTATTCAGCAAATGAAGCAAAGTCATTAGTTAAACGTGGGACTTGTTTTGTAGCATATAAAATTGACAGAGAATTGCGATTTGCACCAAGTAGGTTTATTGGTTACATAGACAATAAACTCGATAAACATTCGGCTTCAGACGTAAAAGATGGGAGAGAAACCAATAAAGCAATCATTAAAATTTTAGAAGCAATGCCACTACCTAACGACAAGTTAAATGAGAAGTATTTGGAGTATTGCAACCGACTTGGTATCCAACCAAGTGACAAAGGCTCATTTGGTGCACCAAGAAAGTTTTGGCAATTAGAAATTGACCAGGACTTTGAAAACAATGAAGACTTGATAGACGAATTTCCAGAAGGAAAAATTGTTGAAAGGACACATAAAGCCAGAGAGAGAAATAGCCAAGTAATTTCCCTTGCAAAAGAGAAGTTTAAAAAACTGAAAGGACGACTATATTGCCAAGTTTGTGGATTTGACTTTGAAAAAACATACGGACAGATTGGTAAAGACTTCATTGAAGGACACCATACAATTGCAGTAAGCGAAATGTCAAGTGACCATAAAACCAAAGTTGAAGACATTGCGATGCTATGTGCTAATTGCCACAGAATGGTTCATAAAAAAAGACCTTGGCTAACAATGAAAGATTTAGACAAACTAATAAAGACGAAGAAGAATGGCAGCAGCTAACAGGCGTAGCTGTTGCACAATGTGGTATTTTTGGTGGAGCATATCGGAGTCGAACCGATGACCTCTTGACTGCCAGTCAAGCACTCTAGCCAGCTGAGCTAATGCCCCAAACATTTTTATCAAAAATACTAATTGATATTAGCATTTAAACAGCCAGTTCTCTATTATCTTTTTTCCTTCTGGTGTCATCACGCTTTCTGGATGAAATTGTACACCACGTACATTGTAGGTTTCGTGCTTTATGGCTTGTACTATGCCTGCATCATCTGTTGCTGTAATTTGCAAAGGACTTACTACATCTTTTATTGCCCATGAATGGTATCTTCCGCTTTCAAAGTTTTTTGAAATACCATCAAATATGGCATCATCATTAACTATAATTGTATTTCTTGATTTGCCATGAATAACTTGTCCTACGTTGTACAATGTTGCTCCAAATACTTGGCCAATTGCTTGATGACCAAGACAGATGCCCAATATTTTTTTTGTTGCTGCATATTGTTCTATTAATGGTAATAAGATACCTGCTTCTTCTGGAATGCCTGGTCCTGGTGATAGTATGATATTATCATATTCATCTATTGCATCTAGTGCAATTTTATCATTTCTAAAAACATCTACCACTACATCAAAAGATTCTATGTAGTGTACTATATTGTACGTGAACGAATCGTAATTATCTAACATTAAAGTTTTCATGCTATACAATAGGTATTATGATTTATCTAATTGATGCCCCATTTTATCTCGCTTAGTTTGCAAGTACTTTTCGTTGTGTTCGTTTGGTGTTATTTTAATTGGAATATTTTCTACAATTTCTAATCCATAACCATCTAATGCTGCACGTTTTTTTGGGTTGTTTGTAATTAGTTTCAATTTAGAAATATTCAAATCTCTTAATATTTGTGCGCCAATACCAAAATCTCTTTGATCTGCTTTGAAACCTAATGCTAAGTTCGCATCTACGGTATCCATTCCTTCTTCTTGTAATTTGTAGGCTTTCAGCTTATTGAAAAAACCAATTCCTCTACCTTCTTGCATCATATATAGTACTACGCCTTTTCCTGCATCGTCTACCATTTGCATAGCATGGTGTAGCTGATCGCCACAGTCGCAACGCAATGAGCCTAAAATATCGCCTGTAATGCATGATGAATGTACACGCACCATCACTGGTTCATCTTTTTCCCATGTTCCTTTTACTAATGCAAAATGCTCTTCGCCATCTGGCTGTGCTTTGTATGCAATTAATTTAAAATCGCCATATTTTGTTGGCATATTTACTTCTACAACACGTTCTATTTGTTTTTCGTGTTTTAGCCTATATGCTACTAAGTCTTTTATTGATATAATTTTGAGGTTAAATTTTTTAGCAATTTCAGCTAAATCATTCATGCGTGCCATGGTGCCATCTTCATTCATTATTTCTACTAATACACCAACTGGCTCAAATCCAGCTAGTCGAGCAATGTCTATAGTAGCTTCTGTATGTCCTGTGCGTCTAAGTACGCCTTCTTTTTTTGCTTTTAATGGAAATATATGTCCTGGCTTGCCAAAGTCTGATGCTTTGCTGTCTGGACTAATTAATGCTTGTATTGTTTTTGCTCTATCTGATGCAGAAATGCCTGTTGTGCATCCATTTCCAATCAAATCTATAGAAACTGTGAATGGTGTATCAAAGTGAGAAGAATTGCTATTTACCATCATCTCGAAGCCTAATCTATCGCATTCATCTTCTACGATAGGTGCGCAAATTAAACCTCTTCCATGTGTTGCCATAAAGTTGATAATTTCAGGTGTTACATTGCGTGCTGCTGTTACAAAATCACCTTCATTTTCTCTGTCTTCATCATCAACAATTATAATAAGTTTTCCATTTTTTATATCTTCAATTGCAGCTTCTATAGTGTCTAATGTCATGGTATTATTTTGGTGTTGGTTGCCAGATATTTGATTTAATTCCAATTAAAAATTGTATAAACCCAAGTAAAATTGCTAATTGCATGATTAGAAAATAACTAACGATTTTAATTAGGTTATATTTTACACCAAATATAGCTAAAAGAAATGCAAGCATGGATAAAATGAGTGTTAAGACAAAAATAATTAATGTATAATTTATTAGTAGATAAGCCACAATAAATATTAGAAAAAATGGTGTGAGCCATCGTAATAATTTATGCGTTATGAATGTGTAAGCAATAGCCTTGTATGGTGTGAAAAATAATGCTTTGAAATGCCACATATTTTGAAAATTGCCTGCTGCTATTCTTTTTTTTCTATTAAATTCTTGTTCAATAGTTGTTGTTTTATGTTCGTACACAATGCAATCATCAAGGAAAATGCCTTTGCCATTTTGTAGATATACATTCATGCTGATGAAATAATCATCTACCAAAAAATTATTTGGTATTGGCTTGAAATATTTTCTTCTAATTGCATAACAAGCACCTGATGCACCTTGAAATAAATTGAATAGTAATGCTTCTGCTTTTTTAGTTTTATTTTCTAGCGTGTTGTAGGTATTTTCTTCAATATTTTTGGAAGAAATATTTTCTAGATGCACATCAACAATGCCAACAGAAGCATCATTAAATGCTGCATTTATTTTTTTTATGGTATCTTGTTCTAAGATAATATCTGCGTCTGTAAATAGTATAATATCATCTTGTGCTATTAATGTTTTTGTAATTTCGTTGATGATATTCGGCTTTCCAATACGCTCGTTGTAAATGTGTTTTTGAATATCTAACCTATCATCATATTGGTTGATTATATTGAATGAATTGTCTGTGCAAATATCCAATCCTATATGTATTTTTATTTTGTCTGCTGGATAATCTGATGCAGCAATAGATGCTAATTTCTGCCCAATTACTTTTTCTTCATTGTGAATTGGTATAATAATATTTATGTTGTTATACTCAACATCACCTAGTGAATTGGTCTTTTTGTTTTTTGATAATAATATAATTGTAGCTGGATAAAATACGTATGTTATCAGAATTAGAAATACCAGAAAACATACAATTGCTATCATTTTTTCTTAAATATTTTTCTCACTAGATTTTGATATCCTTCTGTTTTAAAAATTACAGAATCATTTAGTGCTTTGTAAGTTAGAAACACAGCAATAGGCAATAGTACTATTGTAGATAGCCACATACCAACAGCAGTTGGCAAGACAGCAGATTTGGCTAGCTTTTCGCCAATAACATTAAAAAAGTGAAACGCCACAAAATATAAAACTGAAATTAGTACAGGAAACCCAAAACCACCTTTGCGAACAATTGCGCCCATTACTGCACCAATCAACATCAATACAATACATGCAAATGATAAACTAAACTTACGGTACCATTCTATTAAATATTGAGTTTTATTATCGCTTTTCCACTTTAAACTATCTATTGATGAATTGATGCTTGCAATAATGCTGTTTGCACTATTTAAAGAATTTTCTGTAATATTTGAGTTTAGCTTTCTAGCATAAATATTTTTTAGATTGATTGAGTTTGTATCTATGCTTGTTGTATTATTATTTCTGAATATTATAAAATTGCTTTTAGTATTGTTTGATATTTCATTATAACTTAAGTTTATTTCATTTTGCACAGAATCTGCCAAATATCTGAGCTGCTCAGTATTGTACATCACATAATTTGTTTTGAAAAGGTTTTCATCTGTACGTTGCATTTTAAACTCTGTTAAATCAAATATCTTTCTCCATTTTTTGAAATACATTTTAGTCATTTCTTTTTTTGAGTTGTCTTGTTTGTTTTTTCTTTGTTGAAATTGATATTGATTGCCTTCGTACAATGTCAAAATCAGATATTGTCCAGTATTGCTCAACTTTATTTCACCTTTTTTTGCTGTAACAATAACATCATTACCACTTCCAGAAGAATGGTCGTAGACCAAAATACCATATAAGGTTTGGTTATCTTTTCCTTTTTTATCTATTTTAATAGCAAAACTACTGATGCCTCTGTAAAAAACATCCTCTTTTATGTCTAATGCTGGCTTTTGCTTCCGAATATCGTATAAAAGTGTAAAGAATTTCAAGTTTACATATGGCGAAATTCTATTAGAAAAGTAAAAAGCAAAGATTGCCATAAATATAGAAATAACAATCAAACTACGCATTACTCTGAGCAATGATACACCACAAGATTTATATGCAGTAAGCTCATTTGTTTCTGCAAGGTTTCCCATTACCATTGTTGACGCAAGTAAAATAGCTAATGGTAATGCCATTGGCAAAATAATGATGGCAAACAAAATTACTAGATTAAACACTAAATTCAGTTCCAAACCTTTCCCAACAATATCATCAATGTATTTCCACAAAAACTGCATTACAAAAACAAATGTGGTCAGAAAATAAGTGACCATCAAAGGCAAAACATAAGATTTGGCAATTACAGCATCCAGTTTTTTGAGCATACAGAAATATTGTGCTAATTTAGTCATTTTCTCATGTTTTAATAATGTTAAAATGTTGATTTTTATAAAGAAATAGATTAAATTCGCAGTCTTCTAAGAAAAATATAATAATACAATAGTTTTATGCGTCAGTTAAAGATTACAAAATCCATTACCAACAGAGAAAGTCAGTCATTAGAAAAATATTTACAAGAAATTGGAAAAGTAGAATTACTTACACCAGAAGAAGAAGTTGATTTGGCACAAAGAATAAAAGCTGGTGATCAAATAGCATTAGAAAAACTAACTAAAGCCAACTTAAGATTCGTGGTTTCTGTGGCAAAACAATATCAAAATCAAGGATTGACATTAAGTGACTTAATCAACGAAGGAAACTTAGGCTTGATTAAAGCAGCACAAAGATTTGATGAGACAAGAGGTTTTAAATTTATCTCATATGCAGTTTGGTGGATTCGTCAATCTATCTTACAAGCATTGGCTGAACAATCTAGAATTGTAAGATTACCATTAAACAAAGTTGGTTCATTAAATAAAATCAACAAAGCATTCTCAAACTTAGAACAAGAGTTTGAAAGAGAACCATCTGCAGAAGAATTGGCAGAAATGCTTGAAATTACCAGAGAAGAAGTAGAAACAACTTTAGGTGTTGCTGCAAGACACGTTTCTGTTGATGCACCATTCCAAGAAGGTGAAGAAAATTCATTATTAGATGTATTGGAAAATACTAGTGCACCCAGCACAGACTATGGCGTTGAATACACAGACTCACTAAGAAAAGAAATAGAACGTTCTTTAAATACATTAACAGACAGACAAAAAGATGTATTGCTTTACTATTTTGGAATAGGTATAGAACATCCACTTTCATTAGAAGATATAGGCGACAAATTTGGTTTAACAAGAGAAAGAGTTAGACAAATAAAAGACAAAGCCATCAACAAATTAAGAGCTACCTCAAGAAGTAAATTATTGAAAAATTATTTAGGTGGATAATTAGTTTTAACAATTCAGAACAATTTAATTAAATAAATTACATACTTAACTTATTATGAGCAATTGGAAACAAAATGAAATGCAAGCAATTGAATTGATTAACATTGCTGGCAAACTTTGGTTAGAAAAAAATATTGAACTAACAATTTTTAGAAGAAACATTGCAGATGCAAGGTTTACTGAAATATTAAACAACAAAGAGTTTACCAATAAATATCTAAATACCAATATAACTATTGAAGATTTCTTAAATATATCAAAAGTTATTGAACAATTAGATTTGGCTCCAACAAGAATAGATTTATCTACTTTAGGTGGACAGTGGTTAGCAGAAAAAGCTAGCTTTAACAATTCATATGAAGATTTTGTTGCCAGCAAATTAGCTAACTACATAGGTAAAGATAAACGTGTTATAGAACCAAAAGACGTAGTATTATTCGGTTTTGGTAGAATAGGAAGATTAGTAGCTAGAGAATTAATTCAACAACATGGAAAAGGAGAGCAGTTGAGACTTAGAGCAATTGTTACTCGTGGAAACTCAGATGATGAAATAAAAAAACGCTCATCACTTCTTAGAAAAGATTCAGTACATGGAAAATTTAGAGGTGTTATTACTGAAGACTATCAAAATAAAACACTTATTGCAAATGGCAATGTAATACATATGATTGCAGCAGACAATCCAGCTGAAATTGACTATACAAAATATGGCATTCAAAATGCTTTATTAATTGACAACTCTGGTATTTGGCGTGATGAAGAAAAACTAAGCAACCACTTAAAAGCAAATGGTATTGATAAAGTATTATTAACAGCTCCAGGAAAAGGTAGCTTACCAAATATAGTATATGGTGTTAATCACTTAAGCTACAAACAAGATGACTTTAAAATTTTTACAGCAGCATCTTGTACAACCAATGCAATATCTCCAATTATTAAAGTAATAAAAGATAAATATGGTATAGAAAGTGGACACGTTGAAACTGTACACTCATACACAAACGACCAGAACTTACTAGATAATTACCATAAAAAATATAGAAGAGGTCGTTCTGCACCAATGAATATGGTTATCACAGAAACAGGAGCAGCAAGTGCAATTACTAAAGTAATTCCAGAAATGGCGGGCAAGTTTACAGGAAATGCAGTACGTGTACCAACTCCAGATGTTTCATTAGCAATTCTAAATTTAAATTTAGCTTCTGAGGCAAACTCTATAGAAGAAGTAAATAATATTCTAAAAGAAGCTGGAACACATGGTGAATTAGTTGAGCAAATAGACTTTTCTACATCACAAGAATTAGTATCAACTGACTGTATTGGCAATTCGCATGCATCAATAGTAGATTCAAATGCTACATTATTAGCACCAAGCAACAAATCTATAGTATTATATGTATGGTATGATAATGAATATGGTTATACTAGACAAGTTGTAAGATTAGCAAAATACATAGGTAAAGTTCAAAGGTTGACTTACTACTAAAAAATAAATTTCTCAGAAAATGTTTAAAAGGAGTGTATTAATTAACACTCCTTTTCATTTTTTAACACTTTTACATGTTAAAATTTAATAATATTTTATAAATTGCAATTACAAATTGTTTTTTATGAAAAATTTAATCGTACTTATTTTGTTAAGTTTTTTCTTAACAAACCAATACACAACGAATGCACAAGAACCAGTAACTAAAAAAATCGTACTCTGTGAATCTTATTCAAGTTCTGGTGTTCCATCTGGAATAAATGCAAATTGGGAAATTAGTTCCACTGGTGGCTATGTTTATATCTTATATACCAATGGCTCATCATCAATAAAAACGAATAATACACTGTGGTTATATATTGATAAGTATTATGAAGACACAAAAAAATATGGTGCATATGCAACTGAAAAATTTACAGTAAAGTCAGGCGATAAATTTTCTGTCTATGATTATAAATTTACAGAGGCTGGAGATTACAAAATAATGGCATACCAAGATGGAAAAACTTTAGCAACTACCTATACAAATATCTCAATTAAAAATAATTCTACCACAACTACAACAAAAACTAACGATGCAAGTATTACATTTTGCCAAAGTAGTGATGATTATGGTAATCCTTCAGGCGTATATTCTGTTTGGAATATCACAGACGAAGCAAATCTAGTGAATATTTTATTTAAGAATGGGAATTCAACTATTAATAAAAATAGTACACTTTATTTATATGTAGATAAAAAAGACAAAGGCAATGATTATGTTGCTTATGGTACAGAAAAATTTGATGTAAAAAGTGGCAGTAAGTTTTCCAATTTTTTCTTTCCATTTAAAGATCCAGGAGAATACAAAGTATCAGCAGTTCAAAATACTGAGTATTTAGCAACTTCATATGTTACCATCCAGAAAAATGGGAGTTCTGAAACTTCAAAAAGTAGTTACAACTCAAACAACAGTTCACAAAAAATTGTCACATGTTCAGATTACAATTTAACAACAGGAGTTCCATCTGGAGTATATGAAACTTGGGATATAAAACAAGGTGGAGGATATGTATATGTTGTGTACAATAATGGTACAAAAATGTCAGGTACATATTGGTTGTATGTCGATAAATATGATGAAGACGAAGATGATTACGTAGCTTTTGATACAAAAACATTTGAAACTAATAACAAGTCATGGTCAGCATATAAATATACATTTACTGAAGGTGGAAAATATAAGATATCTGCTGTAAACTCAAAAGGAGAACAAGCGTCATCAATTGTTACAGTAAACTTTGCAGATGGTGTTGTTGTAGATACTAAAAAGAGTATTTCATTATGCGAATCTTATGATGATTACGGAAAACCGATAGGAATAAATACAGTTTGGAACATTGAAAATAACTCAAAAGGTGGATGGGTTTATGTGTTGTACGACAATGGTTCAAAAATGAATAAAACAACATTACTCTATGTAGACAAAAAAAACACAACAGGAAAATATGTAGCCTACGATACCAAAACATTTGAAAATAATGGAAAAAACTGGTCAGTATTCGATTACAATTTTAAAGAAACAGGAGAGTACAAACTTAGTGCAGCAATTGATGGTAGTGAAGTAGCAAGTGTATACGCAACTATTAAATACAAAACAACAAAAACAAACGAACCATCAAAATATCAAGAAGATATTACAACATGGTATTATGACGGCTCTGAAGCCTATTTCTCAGAAACAGCATCAAGTACATCAAGTAAAATTTCTTCTTACACAATACCAAGTACTGGGAAAAAACTAACTTTAGTAT
Organism: Sphingobacteriales bacterium; assembly: GCA_016699615.1. NCBI lineage: Bacteria > Pseudomonadati > Bacteroidota > Sphingobacteriia > Sphingobacteriales > Sphingobacteriales bacterium. The sequence continues at coordinate 2,815,737 of CP064984.1, forward strand.
ATAAACAAAACAAAGAAATCAAAACAAATAAAGTAATTGTAGATATATGGACAGGAACTGATTATGCAGATTTTGTCGAAACTAAAGAATTTGTAACCTTACCAGCACAGAAAACAATTTACATGGATTATACATTTAAGAAAGCTGGAAAATATAAGTTTTCTGTATATAATCAAGATGAAATATTCATGAATTTGGCAGAAGTAGAAATAAAAACGACTAGCACAAATACTTATACAAACACAACTACAAATACTCCAAAAACGAATACAACAACTACAACCAACAATAATGCAAGTAATAATAATAATAATCAAAATTCTATATACAATTCATTAAGTTTTAATAATTCAAATTCTAATGAAAGTAGAACTGCATTAGTAATTGGAAATGGGAATTATGTTAGTGCTGGTAAGCTACCAAATCCTGCACACGATGCAGAAGAAATGGCAAAGTCATTGCAAGCATGTGGCTTTAAAGTAAATATGTTGGTTAATGCAAATAAAAAGCAAATGAACGAAGCCGTAAAACAATTTGGAATTGACATAGCAGGACACAAAGGAATTGGATTAGTGTTTTACGCAGGGCATGGTATTCAATCAAAAGGAGAGAACTATCTTATTCCTATTGATGCATCAATTTATGGTGAAGAAGACTTGCAATACGAATGCGTAAACGTCAATCAAATGCTTGCAAAAATGGACGTTGCCAAAAATTCTATGAATATCATTATGCTTGATGCGTGTAGAAACAATCCATTTGAAAGAAGTTGGAATAGAAGTACAAATGGAAATGGATTAGCATCATTAAATGCACCAGAAGGCACAATAATATCATTTTCTACCAATCCAGGAAACGTAGCTTCGGATGGTTCTGGCTACAATTCACCATATACAACAGCATTATTATCACAATTAAAAAAACCAAGTCTTACAATAGAGCAAGTACTAAAAGGCGTTGCTGGTGATGTAAAGAAAAGCATTCCAACACAAATGCCATGGTACAGTTCATCTATCACTGGCGAGTTTTATTTTAGACCATAATTTATTTTATCTTAGGTCTAAATATTTGCTTATTTTTGTTGAATGGAAGACATATTTTATAGAATCGAATCTTACCTAACTTACCTTTGGGAAGCCAAAACTAAATATCAAATTCATTCACCGTTTTTGTACAATATTGTTACTGAAGTTTTTGAGAAACAACTAAACTACCAAGATTTTGAACGAATAGAACAAGTTAGAAATCAGTTACTAGAAGACCAAACAATTATAGAGATAGAAGATTTTGGTGCTGGATCAAAAAAATTCACATCAAACAAAAGAAAAATTTCAGACATAGCAAAAATAAGTCTAAAAAAAGAAAAGCATGCGCAATTATTGTTTATGCTAGTTAGGCATTTTAAGGCTAATAGAATCTTAGAATTGGGTACATCATTAGGCATAACAACATGTTATTTAGCATCTGCGCACGACAATGTACAAGTGATTTCTATTGAAGGTTGTAAAGCAACAGCAGAAATAGCTGAAAAAAATTTCTCTAAATTAAGACTAAAAAATATCCAATCAATTGTTGATAAATTTGATAATGTTCTACCAACTATCAACCAAGCAAATGGAGAAAAATTTGATTTCATTTTTATAGATGGCAACCACAGAGAATCAGCAGTAATTGATTATTTCAAAACAATTTTAAACTATTGTCACAACGATACAGTAATTGCAATAGATGACATACATTGGAGCGAAGAAATGGAAGAAGCATGGCAGTTTATTAAAAACCACGAGAAAGTAACTGTAACTATTGATATCTACGAAATGGGTTTCGCATTTATACGAAAAGAAAATATACAAAAAGTACATTGCGTAATTCAATATTGATATTTTCTGAATGACTTATTTTTTCTATTTTGTAAATAGATTGTCTTTAATTTGAAACCAATATACTTTTCTGGCTTAAATGGTTTGCGAGCAATTGCGGCATTAGGTGTTTTATTTACACATATTACACAAGGTTTGTATTTGTTTGGGCTCAATCCACATATATTTGGTAATGCACATGGCGGAAATATTGCCATTCATAGAATTGCGTTGTATTGTGTAAGTATTTTTTTTGGCATCAGTGGTTTTTTAATCACTTATTTATTATTACAAGAAAAGAAAATAGGAGAGATAAATATCAAAAAATTCTATATGCGCAGAATATTAAGAATATGGCCATTGTATTATTTGTATTTGATTTTGTCTATTATAAGTTTATTTATACTAAAAATTGATTTTGATAAACAGCAACTATTTTTCTATATATTTTTGATGGCGAATATCCCATTTTTATTAGGAAAAGCAATTCCATTCATCACACATTATTGGTCATTAGGTGTAGAAGAACAATTTTATTTATTTTGGCCAAACTTCATTAAACGTACAAAACATATTTTGCTTGCTTCAACTGCGTTGTTTGTTGTAATTATGTTGTTCAAACTAATTTTTTATTTCACAGCAAGCAAATATGCATATAGTTCAACTATGTATTTTTTTATAGACTCAAGTAGGTTTCAATGTATGCTTATTGGAGCAATATCAGCAATATTATACTTTGACAAATATAAATTATTTATAAGCATAGCAACACACTTAATTACACAGATTTTCTCATGGTGTATAATTGTACTTATGTTTGTAAATAAATATAAATTCTCCTATTTCATTAGTCATGAATTAATGACATTTGTTACATGTATGATTATTATTAGTCAAATTGAGCAGAAAAATAGAATTATCAATTTAGAACATAAGATATTTGATTTTTTTGGTAAAATATCTTACGGTATTTATGTCATTCATCCATTGGTTGCCATTTGGATTTCAAAAATAGTTGTATTTAAAAGTAATAATGTCATAAATTATATTGTGATATATATATTGTGTATTTCATTAACAGTAATTTTATCTTACATATCTTATGAATTTTTTGAAAAAAGATTTTTAAGGATAAAAAATAAATACACAACCATAGAAAGTAAATCTACAATGTAGCTATAAATGCATTAACTTTATAGTGCAATGTATATAGAAATAAACCCAGATAATATTGATATACGAAAAATAAAGCAAGTTGTAAGTGTGCTCAAAGATGGTGGAATAATTATTTATCCAACAGATACAGTATATGGTTTAGGTTGCGATATCTATAATAAAAATGCAGTAGAAAAAATTTGTAGAATAAAAGGTGTAAAACCCGAAAAAATGAATTTTTCTATGATATGCGAAGATTTAAGTCACATTAGTGAGTATACCAAAACAATAGACAATTCAGTATTTAGGCTAATGAAGCGAGCATTGCCTGGTCCATACACTTTTATATTAGATGCAAATAATAATATTCCAAAATTATTTAAGAATAATAAGAAGACAATAGGCATAAGAGTACCAGATAGTATGATTGTAAATTCATTAATAGAAAATTTAGGCAACCCAATGTTGTCCACATCTATACACCACGAAGATGAAATACTAGATTATATCACAGAACCATATGAAATATATGAACGATTCAAACATCAAGTAGATATAGTAATTGATGGTGGAATTGGAGGAATTGTGCCTTCAACAATTATAGATTGCTCAAAAAACGAAATTTCTGTACTGAGAGAAGGATTGGGCAGTTTAGATATATTGTGAAAATAAGATTTGACAAGATCAAAATATATTATTAAATTAGTATATCTATTAACTTATTAAATTATAAACAATGAAAAAATTAATAACAATTTTACTTGTTGCAATATTTGCAGCAACAATTTCTTGTAACAAAGATGAAGAAACGCCAACACCAGTTGCAAGTTTTACAATTAATACAGACTCAATTTATGTAGGTTCTGAATTACCATCAAGAATATCTGCAGTTGCTAATTCATTAATTTGTACCAATACTTCAGTGAATGCTGATAAGTATGTATGGTCTTCTAGTTTAAATGGTACTAATGATACAACAACAAGCAAAGCAAATAAAATATTTACATATAGAGTTAGTGGCTGTGCTTCATGGAGTATTAGATATACAGTTTCCTTAACAGCAATAAAAGGAAATAAAAGTAGTACAAATTTTAAGATTATTAAGATTCAAGGAAGTTGCGTGTAGAAGAGTAACTATTTATTACTAACACAATTAAATTAAAATTATGTTGGTAATAAAAAATGTATGCTATTTAGAATTTTTATATGCTACTAATGTATTTTGTAATAGCGATGCTACTGTCATCAAGCCAACACCACCAGGAACTGGCGTAATGTAACTACATTTCTGTGCAACAGCATCAAAATCTACATCGCCTTCCAGATGATAGCCACGTACATCATCAGCATCTTCAATTCTATTGATGCCTACATCTATTACAACTACACCATCTTTCACCATATCTGCTGTTATCAATTTTGCTTTTCCTGTTGCCGCAATCAAAATATCGGCTTGCAAAGTGTACTGTTTTAAATCTACTGTTCCACTGTGGCATAAGGTTACTGTACAGTTTCCAAACTCAGATTTTTTGCTCATCAAAATACTGATAGGCATGCCAACAATATTACTTCTACCAACAACAACACAATGTTTTCCATGTGTAGGAATATTATATCTTTTAATTATTTCAACTATACCTTTTGGTGTTGCACTAATAAATGCAGGCAAATTCAACATCATTTTTCCTAAATTTATTGGATGAAAACCATCTACATCTTTGTTTGGAGAAATATTGAGTAAGATATTGTCTTCATTAATGTGTTTAGGCAAAGGCAACTGAACAATAAATCCATCAATATTGTCATCATTGTTTAGTGTATGCACATATGCCAAAAGCTCTTCTTCTGAAATTGATTCTGGAAGTTCTATTAATGTAGATTGGTATCCAACTTCTTTGCATGATTTTATCTTACTATTGATGTATGCTTTGCTCGCTGTATTATCGCCAACTAAAATAGCAGCCAAGTGTGGAACTCTTTCGCCTTTCAATATCAATGAATCAACAACTTCTTTAAGTTCGTTTTTTATTTCTCTTGCTATTTTTTTCCATCTAACAATTGCATGTAGATAATTTTTTTGCAAAAATACAAAAGATAATTTTTGTATTTTAATTTTAGGTCGTAATATTACTAACATGAATAAGCCATTTGTAATTGGAATTGCTGGAGGCAGCGGAAGTGGAAAAACAACATTTGTAAAAAAACTAAGAAATATTTTTGAAGAACATGAAGTTTGTCTACTCAGCCAAGATAACTACTACAAAAAACGTGATGAGCAAGAAACTGACGAGAATAATCAGAAAAACTTCGATTTACCAACATCTTTTAGAGAACAAGATTTTATTAAAGATGTAAAAAAACTAATCAATAATGAAGAAGTAGAATTACCAGAATATACTTTTAATAATGCTTTGGCAGAAGTGAAAAATATAGTTTATAAGCCAGCAAAAGTTATTATCATAGAAGGATTGTTTGTCTATCATTTTAAGGAAATTGCCAACCTAATGGATTTGAAAATATTTGTAGATGTAAATACGCATCTTAAATTAATTAGAAGAATCATTAGAGACAAAGAAGAACGCAACTATCCACTCGATGATGTGCTGTATAGATATGAAAAACATGTTTATCCATCTTTTGAAAAATATATTCTACCATACAAAAAATCTTGTGATTTAGTATTCAATAATAATACACCTAAGAATTTAGAATGTGCATTAGATGTAATGTCTTCTTTTATTAAAAGCAAATTGTAATTAAAAATATTTTACCAAAAATCCTTTTGCAAATCTCCAGTAGATAGGCAATAATATTATAATATTACATAGTAATAAATATATGAATTTTGGTTGTTGAATGGTGTAAAGTATCAATAATATAAAAGGAAAATGTATTTCGTAAAACTCATTTAAGACTCTTTCATTAATGAAATAAAAGTTTATTTTTCTGTGTAATGAATATAATGCAAATAGATATATTGCATAAATTACTAGAATGATATTGCCAAATTCAGGTAGAAAATATAAAATAAGAAAGAAATATATTATTTCAAAAGCAATAATGTATTGTATGGTTTTCTTTGTAAATGAAAGTCCATATTTAGTTGCAAATGTATTTGTCTGTGTATTTACATCATTCTTATAATCTTCAATTTGGTGTAATAAAATATTTCTAATGCCAAGCATTAATAACCAAAGTGTGTACACAACAATCAATTCGATTTTATACGTAAAAGCTTCGCCAATTTTGTAGAAAGTGTACATTGCTAAAATACAAGGAATAACTTGTGCATACAAACTATCACACAATATACCTAAAATTGCGTTTTCTTTAAATCTAAATGGAGGAAATGCATATATGAATAATAAGATTAGTTCCAATGCAATGAGTACAATGGTAGTTGTAGTAACTGGAAATAAAAACCAAGGATTTATGGCAAATGTCAGAAAAATAAAAACCAATATTGATATTTCAACTTTTGATTTATTAATGAAAATATTTTTTCTTGTTGTTTTTTATGTCATCTTTCAAATCAATGTAATCATTAAGCATATAACCAATTCCAGCAATGCCTAATGATGTAGCAAATGCAATGAGAATATAAAAATACACTTTGTATTCAAACAAATTTCCATGGTAAATCACAAAATATATTGCAGTAAAAATTAAGCTGAATTTATAAATTACTTTGTCGTAAATTCTGTCATAGATGCTTGCAAACATATTAATTTTAGCTACTTAAAGATTTTCTTTATCAATATGATTCATCTGTATTTGGTAGATATTTTGAAGAAAATATCTACTTTTTCCTTTTTCTATATCATATTCTGGTTTGTACAATTTTACTTCAAAAAAATCAATAGGAAAAATATATTTTTCCCAATTATCTATTTTTGCAATACCAGTCAATTCCTGAAATTCATTAGATATAGATAAGTTTTCAAAATCTTCTAATGGAATATCAATTGTTTTTACAAATACAATAACATACCCAATTTTTCTAACCATATCTACAAAATCATTCAAATCTGCAACTTCGTAATAATATGCTTTATTTATTTTCTGAATTTCGCTATCTATTTTGCGTTGCACCAGCCAATTTTTAGATATACGTCTAAATAAATCTTTGATATATACTTCGCCACCAGGTTTTAGAACTTTCCAAATTGCTTTCAGTAATTTTTCTTTATCTGGAGAATGTCCAAAAGATTCTAAGAAATATGCTTTATCAAAATTTTCCTTCGGGAAAATTTTATCCACTTCATGGTAATCTTGTAAATGCACATTTATCTTATCTGATAATTGCTCATTCTGAATATGCTGCAATGATGTATTGACTTGCGTAGCAGAAATAGAAACAGCATCAATATGGCAACCTACATTTTTTGCAAAATAACGAGCAGGACCACAAACACCACAGCCAGCATCTAAAATTTTGTGTTCAGGTTTCAGCACAATTTGATCTATTTGATAGTTTAAAATATTATCTAAATTATTAGTTCTAAATGCTTGAATAACTTCACCATAGACTTGGATAAAGGATTCATGATTTTTATCATAAAAATTACCTACATCTTTGGCATGTAGAGATGAATTTTTTTGCTTATTTTTACTTTTATTAAAAAACCACATAATTATTATGTATTATGGCAATTTCTCCAATTTTTAGAGACATAGAATTACAAAATGAATTTGATAGAAATGGCTTTGTCAAAGTTGCTGTTTTTAGTGAGAGCCAAGTTAATGAATTTAAGAATTTCTACCAAAATAATATAATAAAAGATTCAAAAAATTATGTATTTTGATATAAATACTTCTAAAAGTGACAATACATAAATTGGTTTGTACTTTTTACTCAAGAAGATGCAGTATTTTATGCGAATTATCATAGATCAAGCAGTAATAATACTTTAATAAAATAATATTAGTAAAAAACTTTATAAAATATAAATCAATCATTAGATGATTTTGAATTAATAGTGTAATTGAATTTATTCTACAAAAGTAGAAGAGTAAATGAGAGTTTATTATATTCTTAAAATTATTTGAAGTATTAAAAATACTAAGAAATAGAATTTTAGATAGAATTAAGGATTTTATCACAATATAATTGTGCGTTGTAATATAATTTCTGTAATGTAGAATTTTTACCATTCTTACTATTATACTTAAGTGCAATTTGAAGGTATTTACTCGTAATTGGTCTATGTATATAATGGAATCTTCTGCTTTCCGTTAGATGTTTTGGTAGATTGCCTTTTTGAAAATCATCAAAATACTGAATTAAATCATGTGGTTCTATATTATATTGTATACAAGTATTTTTATCAGCTATATCGTAAAATACAAACTGTGCTCCTTTATTTGCAATTCTTGTAGTAATTGCAATGCGATCTTCAGAAGATACATTTGGATATGAACCATGAAAAATATTATCACAAAATATCATACCTTGCCCTGCTTTTAATTCTATGTCAATTATATATTTATTAGATATTTTATTCCTATGTATTTTATGATTATTATAAGAAGCAGAAACGTAATTATCAAATAGTTTGTGGCTGTTTTTTACAATATACATGCAACCATTATTAATTGTGGTATCTTGAAGTGCTATCCAAATTGCATACATCTTATCTTTTTCTTTTTCTACTAAAGTAAAATCTTGATGTAAAGAAAATTCATTTTCTATTAATTTGGGCTTGCTCAGAAAAGCACCACCATACAAATCAAAATCTATTGCTATTGTTTGGAAATATGGCTGTATTAACTCTCTTATTTTATTACTAATTTGTATACTAGTATTAAAGTCACATTCTCTACTACTAACATATAAATGATTATTGATATTATTATCTTTAGTTCTAGTTTCTTTATAAAGTTCTAAAAGATATTTTATATCATTACTTGATAATACATCTACTATTGAATAGCCATTGTCTATTAAATCGTTATTTATTTTTTTTTCAAGAAAAATATTCTTATTGATTCTCATATATTAACTTAGTTTGTTTAAGAGCATCTTTAATCCAAATTTTAATTTGGTATAAAATGAAATATCTCCAAATAAATTTGCAACTGGAATATTATTTGCTTGATTATTATGTAACAACATTTGATTTATTAATTCATCTTTAGTAAATAATGTTGGATTATAGTCTAATTCTTTTACAACTTTGGTGTATTGTGGTAGTTTTTATTATGATAAGTATTGCGAAGTGTATCATTACTATATGTATAAAAGAATTCTTCATCTACAGTTAGTTTATACAATTTTTTATTATTTTCTGGATTTAGAAAATAGTGATGCAGAACTGCTGGTTCTGGTGTAATGCCTATGCCAATTGCAATTCTTTGTTTTTCTGTAGTATTCGGAAATGCTGCATGTACTGTCTTATTATTGAAAATTAATGCATCACCTGCTTTTACTTCAGGAAATGTAAGATAGGATAATAGTAATGACTCATGTCCCATTGTAGCTGTATATATTTCTGGTGATGGAGAGCCAACAATATTATTTAAAAATTTATGACTTCCTTTTATAAAACCCAAGGAACCTGTTTGCACATCAATATCTTCGAGTGAAACCCAAATTGTAGCAGAAAACATATCTTCTTGTTCATTATCAATAAATAGCCAATCTTGATGAGGATATGTATAAGAGTATTTGTTAGGTACTTTTACAAGAAATGAACCTAAATGTGATTTAATATCATGAAGATATTTGTTTAGTTTAGGTTTTAAGTACTCTTGAATCATTTTCATGGTATCAATCTTTTTTGTCGTATCTTTTTCATCTAAACTTACATACATTCCATACACAGAGTTTTCTACATTTCCATTTGTATATTTAAAGTAGAATTGTTTTATTTCTTCTATTTCTTGTTGTGTTAGTAGCTGCGGTAATCTTACAAAACCATCATTTTCAAATGATGCTTGCAAATTCTCTTCATTAAATATTTTATACATTTTTAAAAAATTATTTATTTTTTCTAATATATTATTTGATTTGTTTTTATTTAGTTTCTTTAAAATACTTTTTGCATCTGGAATTTTTTCATAAGGTGTTTTGCCAATAAACTTTAATTTATTTTTTGGGTCAGACCATAAATTGTCAGTAAGTAAATATTCAGAAGTAATTTCATAGACTTCTAAGTTATTTTTATCTTCTTCTGGACGATAATAATAAGTAACTGGAGTTGCATCTTTTGGTATAAGTACCATTTGTATAGCAATGCGAACATTATTAGTTTGATTTGGTGTAGAATAATGAAATAATTTATGGTCAAATATTAATCCATCGCCAGCATTAACTGGAATTTCTTTCATGTATTTTTTAAATTCAGAATTATAATGTGTTAAATTATGTGGTATTGTAGCACTTCTATATGAATTAAATAATTTATGTGAACCTTCAATTAAATGAAATCCACCATTTTGTGCATCAGTATATTGCAATGGCAACCAAAAATTAAAAGCTGTGTACTTCTTTTCATCTACAAAAGAAAAATCTTGGTGTACTTCAATCTCAGTTCCATTTGGATCTTTAGTCATGAAGTTGCAATAAAGTATCGTGTAGTTAGGCATTATTTTTTCAATTTTTTTTTGAAAAACATCCTTTAATTTAGAATCAATATATTTTCTTCTATCTAAATTACTATCAAAAACACTAATATAATATCCTAATGATTTAGCAAATGGCATGATATCACCACCCATTAATTGATATTGTTCATAATAGTCTATTATTTCTTTTACTTCGTTTGATGAAATAAAATTACTTTTAATATATCCATTATCAACAAAATACTCTTCCTGCTTTATGTCATTGAAAATCACCATGTTTTTTTTTTGAAAATATCTATCACAAATTATAATAAAAATTTGTTATTTTCATTGTTTTAACCAATAAATATACAAAAGTTTATGTATTCATTAAAGATAATGTACTATTCATATCTTTATAAATATTTTTATACTAAAGAAAATAATATTAATAAAAATATTTTTATTTCTGGTGCAACAAGAAGTGGAACAACTTGGTTGATGGAGATGTTACATACACCTAATATGCAAATTGTATGGGAAGCTACAAAATATGAAAATTTATTAAATACAACATCTGAAAAATTCACAAAAGAATTAGGTATTATTCCATATATTCCTGTAGATTGTATCTGGGACGAAGCTTATGAATATTTTGATAAGTTGATTCATGGTAATATTGTACAGGAAATTTCAAAAGACAGCCATCCATTATTATTAAGTAATCCTTTTAATAAAGATACTAACTTAATTAAATTATGTAATATAAATCTTTTATTGCCTTGGTTGTGTAAGAATTTTGATATACAACCAATTGTAATTATTCGCAACCCGTTTGATGTGGTATTGTCTCAATTAAATCATATAGGATATAATCACATGGGTAAAGTATAATATTTTTGAACTTAATAAGCCAAGATATAATGATGTGTTTCTGAAATATGATAATCAATTAAGTACTATAAATTTAAGGTATCAATGTTAACACATTGGTGGGTAATTCAACATGTGGAATTATTAAAAAATATAGATAATTCTAACCAATGGAAAATTATTTTATATGAAGATTTATTGAGAAATACTAGCGTAGTTATTAATGAACTTATTATTAAACATGATATTAAAAGAATATAAAAAATATTGATTATGTCAAACCAAGCTCAACGAGCAATTTGATGCAATGTTCAGAAAAAGCCAAAAGATAAAATTATGATAGAAGAAATAAAAAATATTTTAAATATGTATGGAATAAAACAATATAATAATTACATCTAATATATATATAAATGTAGGTAATTATTTACTTCTCTATAGGTACTTTCAATAGGATAGGAAAGAAGATTTATTGTTAGTTTCTTTTGTAAATGCTTATCTAGGTTGTTTAATTGATTTAATTTGTCTATATAGTGAGCTTTTGCATCTTCAATTTTTGTGTCTGTTAGCCAATCATATAACTTATGCTTATTGAAATCTATTAAATTAGTTAATAGCAATTCTTGTAATTCTTGTAATTCTTTTTGTTCTAGATTTTTTTTATATTGTTCTCTTTCTTTTGCTTGTTTTATCCATACTAATACATGATTCTTTAGATGTTCAAACTGTCTACTGTTTTTTTGTTGAATAGGTGTTCCTTGAGGTAATTCAATTGTTAGATAATATTCGTATAATGATTCTAACTCTGTGGTACTCATGCTCCAAATTGCAACATTTATGGGTTCCCAAACAACATTTAAGAATATATTTGTTTCGTATTTGTTTGCAAGAATAATAGCATCAGGTATCTCATAACAAGCTATATTTGTTGGAGCGAATGTTAAGCTAAAATGGGTGTTATTTTCTTTACAATAATTATAGAAGTATTCTAAATTGTTTTTTAATCTATCAAAGTTTCCATTAATTCTAACTTTTTCATATACTTCTTTGGTTGTAGCATCTAAAGAAATTCCAATATTACATTTACATTTCCCTAAAATTTTCTTTACTCTATTATTTAATACCAATCCATTTGTTTGTATATGAATTCCACAATTAGGATTTAATACAGATATTTTTTCTAATATCTTATAATAATGTTCAATAAGAAACGGTTCTCCACCTGAAAATTGTGCAAATTCAATATGTGGAATAAACTCATCTAATTGGTCTAGAAAATCATTTTTTTCTTTCATTAGAATTCCACGCTTCTTTTATAGTTGTATTTCTAATATCACCAAGAACAAATTTTCTATTATTATTACATACAACTATTTTGCCTCTAATGTCAAAAAATAAGCTATTGAATGGTGCAAAACATACATATTTTTGTGGTCCAAAATATCTGTTGAAATTATATTCAATAACTAATTTATTTGATATTGAATCATATTCTTTATTTTTAGTTATATTTATGCTATTGAAATTTTTATAATATTTTAAATTATAGTATATGTTTTTCTTAATACTATAAGTAAAATTGTTGTTGTTTAGTTTTCTTAGTAGATTTGCCATTTATAACTTGAATTCTGCTTAGCTTATTAAAGCTAAATTATTTTTTTAAAAGTAATAAAATATATCATAGATTAGTTTCAATAAGAATATTGTGTGGAATGATTTAATAATGTTTATTTCTTTCAATGAGTCGTTTTAATGAATATCTGTTTATATTACTAGGATATATTTTCTTCTGTAGTTCCATCTTTTTATATAAACTACTATCTGGTCTTTTCTCAATATTACAATTTTTATAATAGTAACTATCAATATAATACATTTCAACCATATCTTTTGGTGTATTATTGTCCCAAAAATATTCTACAAGTTCATAGTTTTTAGGCAGCAAACATGTTGTAAACGCCAATCTTAACTTATCTGATAAATTAGGTGTTGAAGAATGAATTAATGCAGAATCAAAACAGATAATATCACCAACATTGGTATTAATTGGTATCATATATTTCCATAAGGTTTTAACATAATTTTTAAATGGCCATGGCACATTCAAAGAACGCTGATAATTTCCCCAAAGATGACTTTTCGGTAAGACACAAGGTTCCATTTTTTACATTTGTATCACAAAGTGGTATCCATATATAAGTTGCATAATATTTTGTCTCATCAATAATTGGGCTATCTTGATGTGGATTTAGAATACTCGTACTACTTGCAGGTTTAATTTGAAATGCGCCTCCTGTTTTTTGTTCACAATTTTCTTTTATTACTATGTCATCAAGTATTTTTAAAGATATTTTGTTTATTTCATCAATTACTAAATTCCTTATATTTGTATCATCAAATCTACCACTATTTTGGAATTTGTCATTTAATACAAACCCACTTTGTTTACTGATTAAATCGTAATATGTTTTATTTGCATATTGAATAATACTATTAGGAATACAATTTCTTATTACAACATAACCTAAATCATTATATGTACGTTGATGTTCATCATTTATAAAATATCTAGGTGAAAAATCTCTTTGGATTGTTTTAAGCTCTTCTTTTTTTCTTATCAAGTCTATTATATTTCTAAACATTCGAAACAGAATTATTTGCTTTCTACTATAGAGATATAAAGATAGATTTTTTTTAAATTTAGGTGCTAATATCAATAATACTGCAAATAATTTAATTCAAAAAAACATTATATAAGAATCGTATCTATTGAATAGAATTTTAAATAAATAATCTATGTGCAATGAAATATAGCGACGACTAATAATATTGAATTTTTTATAGAATATAGCATAAAAAATATATTTTTTCGTTATTTTAGTTAGATTGAAGAACTATTACCATATTCTAAAAATTGAATATACTGCAAATGCATTGCAGATTAAGAAAGCATACAGAGACTTAGCAAAAATATATCATCCAGATTCTAATAACGATTTGAAAAACAAAGAGATTTTTCAAGATATTAATGATGCATATCATATACTAATTAATGCTGACTCAAGACGTAGCTATGATGAAAAACTCAAAAAATACTATCAAGATTTAGTAGCAATCAATTCAAATTCACGACCACATTCACCAAGAGAAAAAAATAGAATAAAATATAGGTATACAACAAGACCTAAAAAGGAAGAATTGTTTATTGATAAATACACCAATTATATCATTGCAGGCGTTTTTATATTTACTTTTTTATTTATTGTTTCCATTCGTGCATTAATAGGTGTGAAAGAAGACAACAACAATACGATTATAATGAGCAACGAACAATCTGATTATACATTAATAAGGCAAGATAGCAATGGAAATGAAGTTAGTGTAGTGTTAAGTCAAAGAAGTCAGGTTGTATTAGATTCAATATTAAATTCAAAGCGATTTAAAAATACACAACAATTTACTCAAGAAGAAATAGAAATATTAAACACTCTACAATAAAAAAATGACCGCGGAAGGATTCGAACCCTCAACCCTCAGAGCCGAAATCTGATATTCTATCCAATTGAACTACGCAGCCTTTTTCATTGCAAATATAAATATCCTGATATAATTTTGAGCATCAGTAAATATTATTATTTTTATAAAAAATATTGAGATGGCAAATAGAGCAATGACTGAAACACTTAATGTACAAACAGAATTAATTATGCCTGGACATACAAACCCAATGGGAAACTTGATGGGTGGTAATCTTTTGAGTTGGATGGATGTCTGTTCTGGTATTAGCGCAATAAAACTTTCTAGAAATATTGCAGTTACTGCATCTTTAGATGATGTATCATTTAAGCTACCAATAAAAGTTGGCGATATAGTTACATTACGATCATTTGTTACACGCACATTCAATACATCTATGGAAGTAATTTGCGAAGTCTTTATAAAAAATATTCATAACAATGAAGAAGTAAAATCACATGAAGCGTTTTTTACCTTTGTTGCGTTAGATAGTTTTGGTAGACCAACACATACTGACGAAGTTTTTCCTGAAACAGATAGAGAAAAAGAATTGTATGAACAAGCATTAGAACGTCGTGAATTTAGATTAGTAAAAGCTGGAAAAATTCAACTATCAGAAACAACAGTTTTGAAAAATAAATTGATATAAAGGATGAATTATGCAGAAGTGTTGAATGTTATTTATAACAAAATACTAAGTATTCGTAATGAAAAACATGGTGTATTGTGTATTGCAATAAATGGAATTGAAGGCAGTGGAAAAACAACTTTAGCAGCTAACCTGAATAATTATTTATTAGAAAAAGGATTAAAATCAAAACATGTATCAATTGATGGTTTTCATAATACGAGAGAAATAAGATATCAAAAAGGCAGAGATAATTTTTTAGGATATTATGAAGATGCGTACGATGAATTAGCTTTTAAGGAACATGTTTTACTAGCAACTAAGCATGGAATACCATATATTGTTGAAGAAATATATGATATGAGTGCTGAAGAACCTGTCGTACCTAATAAAAAATTTCTAGACAAAGACTCAGTTATAATTACAGATGGTGCGTATTTATTTAAAGACATTTATTCAACTTATTGGGATTTTAAAATATATTTAAAAGTTGATTATATTATTGCTGTTGAAAGAGCAATTGTACGTGACGAAGTATTGTTAGGTGGAAGAGAAAATACAATCAACTTATATAATAGTAGATACCACAAAGCTTCTAGGTATTACTCAGAAAAATTCCTTCCAGAAAAGATCGCAGATACGGTATTTGATTTTAATAACTTAAATGATATTACTTTGTTGAAGTAATATTTTACAAGATTATTTGTTATTTACTTTTTTCCAAATCATCATTTGGTTTGAGTAGATTTTAGAAAATCCTTTTACATCATCGCCACTCCAAGAATTATTCATTTCGCCATAGCTGCCAAACTTACTACTCATTAAATCATATTCAGATTCTATTCCAATTAAATTAAATCTATAAGGAAGTAATTCTACATAAACTTTTCCACTAACAGAACCTTGTGTACTTGTAAGCATAGCTTCAATATCACGCATTAATGGTTCGTAGAACAAACCTTCGTGTAAGTTGCTACCATATACTTGTGCTATTTGGTCTTTCCAAAATAACTGTTGCTTGGTCAATGTATGCTTTTCCAATAAATGATGTGCTTTGATCAATATCATTGGTGCAGCAGCCTCAAAACCAACTCTACCTTTGATACCAATAATTGTATCGCCAACATGTATATCTCGTCCAATTGCATAAGGTGTAGCTAATTTTTGTAAAGCTAATATAAGTTTTGTTGGATGTTGATAGCTTTCGCCATTTAATGCAATAGGTTCTCCATTTTTATATTCTATTACTATCTCTGTACTTTCCTTATTTTCTAAAGCACTTGGATACGCATGCTCAGGCAAAGTATGTCTTGATGTCAATGTCTCTTTTCCACCAACACTTGTTCCCCAAACACCTTGATTAATTGAATATGCAGCTTTTGTAGCATCAATATCTACACCATATTTTTTCAAATATTCAATCTCTTCTTCTCTTGATAATTTATTATCACGTATAGGAGTAATGATTTTGGCTTCAGGCATTACAATATTAAATATCATATCAAAACGCACTTGGTCGTTTCCAGCGCCAGTACTTCCATGTGCAATATGTCCTGCGTCAATTTTTTTTGCATAGTCAGCTACAGCCATTGCTTGGAAAACTCTTTCAGCAGAAACAGAAAGTGGATATGTATTGTTTTTTAATATATTTCCAAATAAAAGATATTTAATACATTTATTGTAATAATCTTCTAATACATCAGCAACAACAAATTCTTTTACGCCAAGTTCTTTTGCTCTTTGCTCAATGTTTTTTAATTCCAATTCAGAAAATCCACCAGTATTTACTGTAATTGCATACACATCTAATTTTAATTCTTCTCTCAGATATTTTACGCAATACGAAGTATCTAATCCACCACTGTATGCTAATACGACTTTGTTGTTCATTTTTGTTTTTTTTATATTCGATGCAAGTTTTTAAATAGCACTTGTTTTTTTCTTATTTGCTTTGCTTTTTCCTGCTGTTTTTACTTCTTTTATTCTTTGAGATTTTGTAGATTTTAATTTCTGTGGAATCTTCTTATCAACAGTTGTAATAGCTTTTACAAATTCTTTCTTTTTTGATTCTTTAGGATTATACAACATGGCTGTACACAAACAATTGGTGCGTTCAGTTCTTGTAAGTATATCAAAATTTTTACAACTTTGGCAACCACTCCAAAATGCATCATCTTTGGTCAGCTCAGAAAAAGTTACCGGTTTGTAGCCTAAATCTGAATTCATCTTCATAACAGCCAAACTTGTGGTAATACCAAATATCTTTGAGTTTTGATATTTACGCGTTGTATATTCAAATACAAATCTTTTGATTCTTTTTGCTAATCCAAAATTTCTAAATTCTTCTTTTACTATCAATCCAGAATTGGCAACATAGTTTTTCCCTTCCCAAGTTTCAATATAGCAAAAGCCTGCTACTTGGTTATCTTCAGTAATTGCAATTATACCTTTTTGTTCTTTTATTTTTAATTCTAAATATTCAGGTTTTCTTTTTGCAATTCCTGTACCACGCTTTTTTGCAGACTCTTCATATAGTTTACAAATCTCTTCAACATATACGATGTGCTTTTCTTCTGCTACAAGCACTGAAAATTTTGGCTTAGTAATTTTCAATTTTTTAGATATTATACCAACAAAAATAAATTTTATAATATAAATTCAATGTTATTTATTTTGCATATCTTATGGATAGTATAATTTTGTTTTATACATTTGTTCAAACTTTTATATGAATTTCTTTAGCTTATTTGTATTTCATTGGCATACACAACCAGAAATTTTCATGATTACTGATAATTTTGGAATAAGATGGTACAGTTTAATGTTCGGCTTAGCATTTTTTGTAGGCTATTCTATTCTATCATGGATGTTTAAAAAAGAACATAAAAACGTAGAAAATGCAGATGAACTATTAATGTATATGTTTTTTGCTGTACTTATTGGCGCAAGACTAGGACATGTTATTTTTTATGATTGGGATTATTACAGTCAGAATTTGGCAGAAATTCCAATGATTTGGAAAGGTGGCTTAGCAAGTCATGGAGCAGCAATTGCTATTCCGATAGCATTATTTCTATACAAAGAAAACATCAAGATCAATCTTACTTATGGATAATTGATAGAGTAGCAATTCCATTATCACTTGGTGCAGCATTTGTACGTTTTGGAAATTTCTTTAACCACGAAATAGTAGGAGAATACACCAATGGAAGTTGGGGCGTGTTCTTTCATAATCACATAGATGAACTTACTGGAATGTTAGATACAGGACCAAGAGTTCCAGTACAATTATTTGAAGGTATATTGTATGTTATTCTATTTATAATTTTATTGACTTATTATATAAACAAAAATTATAAACCAAAAGAAGGAACTGTAATGGCAATATTCTTGTTTGTTATGTTTATTGGTAGATTTTTTATAGAGTTCTGGAAAGATGGAGAAAAAATTATAAATCTTGGTGGAATAGAACTTAATAGAGGAAATGTTCTAAGTATTCCATTTATACTTTTAGGTTTTTTAATCTTCTTTTTAGCAAATAGAAGAAAAAACAAACTGTAATATAGAATTTGTCTGTTTTTTCCGTGAATAATTAACTAAAAATAGGGATAAGAATTTTAATATTTATTAACTTAGTGAAATAATTTTTACTATGTATAATAAACTATATCTATTACTTATCATAATTGCAAGTATTAGCAATTTATTCGCACAAGGCGAATATTCTCAACGTTCTGCTGCCGAAGAAAGTTTAGCACCATTTTATCATGGTGTCGCATCTGGTGATCCAACACCAAACGCAGTAATAATTTGGACAAGAGTTACAACTGATTTGCCAGGACAAATATCTGGAACTTGGAAAGTTGCGTTAGATACAAATATGACAAATGTAGTACAGCAAGGAACTTTTAGCACAGATAGTTCAAGAGATTATACAGTAAAAATAGATGTATCAGAATTAGAACCAAATACATGGTACTTTTTATGAATTTGAACATGATGATAAATTTTCATTGCGAGGCAGGACAAAAACAGCACCAGTTGGTGGCGTAGACCAAATGAGATTTGCATTTGTTTCTTGTTCAAATTATCCAGCTGGATATTTTAATGCATATAATAGAATTTGGGAACGCAATGATGTTGATGCAGTATTACATCTTGGAGATTACATATACGAATATGGTGGTGCAGAATATGGTACAACAAGAAAAGACCAATTACCAGCAACAGAAATTAAGACATTAGAAGATTATAGATTAAGACATTCTACATATAAATTAGATCCAGCACTTAGAACTTTACATCAAAATTTTCCATTTATTACAGTTTGGGACGACCATGAAACTGCAAATAATTCATACAAAGATGGTGCACAAAACCATACACCAAGCACAGAAGGAAATTGGTATGTAAGAAAAAGCAATGGACAAAGAGCATATGATGAGTGGTTGCCTATACGTCTGCCTGAAGCTGGAAATCCAAATAAAATTTGGAGAAAATATAATTATGGCAATCTGGTAGATATTTTTATGTTAGACACACGATTATATGATAGAAGCTACGAAGAAATAGATAGAAATGATACTACCAAAAAATTATTAGGTGATGAACAAATGGAATGGTTGAAAAATGGACTAATTAATTCAACTGCCAAATGGAAAGTACTTGGACAGCAAGTAATGATGGGCAACTTAGATCCATTGGGTATCGTAGTAAATAATGACCAATGGGATGGATATCCAACAGAAAGAAAAAAACTATACGATATTATTTTAGATAATAATGTAAAAAATGTAATTGTATTGACTGGCGATATCCATACAGCATGGGCAATGGATTTGCCATATAAAAAAGAAACATATAAAGCAAATACTGGAGCTGGTTCAGTTGGTGTAGAATTTGTAACGACAAGCATTACATCTTCAGCATCGCCTGTACCATTAGAACCTTTGTATCCTTTGGTTTCTGTTATTCTGCCACATATTAAATATGTAGATTTATTTAAAAAAGGATATGGAATTTTAGACTTAAAGCAAAATCAAGCGCAAGGTGATTTCTATTCTGTGAACAGAATTGATAAATTAGATGCTGGACAAAGATATGAAAGAGGATACTATACCGTAGATAATACAAGATGGATAAAAAAAGCAACACAAGCTACAATAAAAACAATACCTAATATCTATCTTGCACCAACAACACCAAGAATTGAATCAACAACACCTATTAGAAATAATACATTGAATGCAACAATTTTAGGAATTTATCCAAATCCATTTGTACAAGACGTATATGTACAATATAACATTTTCCAAACATCAGAAGTAAAAATTGAATTGATTGATATGTTAGGAAATATTATCTTTGCAAAGAATAAAGGATTACAACCAAAAGGATTATATAACGAAACACTAAATATTGAAAATATTGCATCTGGTAATTATAGATTAATTATAAGAAGCGGAAATAATGTGATACAAAAAAGTGTTCAAAAATTTTAGCATATGGCAAAAGTAAGTACAGTAAAGAAAAGCAGTGTAAAAAAAGTTACAAAACAAGCACCAAAAAAAATTGCATCAAAAGTAGTTAACAATAAAAAAGATGATGCAATAGCATCAAAACCTAAAAAATCAACTGAGTCAATAGATAAAAATATTTTCCCAATTGGAAAATTTACTTTTGATGAAAATACAGCAAAGAAGAATATTAAACAATATATAAAAGATATTGAGGAATTACCTAAGCTATTGAAAGTAGCTTTAAAGAAAGTAGACAAGAAAAATAAAAACACCTCATACCGAGATGGTGGCTGGACAATAGAACAAATAATTCATCATACAGCAGATAGCCACATGAATGCTTTTATTAGATTTAAACTAGCTTTGACAGAAACGGCACCAATAATTAAACCATATAGCCAAAACTTATTTGCAGAAACTACAGATATTTTTGCATCAGACTTAAAATCATCATATAGAATTTTAAAAGGATTACACAAAAGATGGTCAGTGCTTTTGCAAAATATGAGCGATAGCGATTTTAAGAATTACTACGTTCATCCTGAGTATAAAGTTGAATTTTCGTTGTTGCATGCATTGGCATTGTATGCATGGCATGGCAAACACCATGTTGCTCAAATAGAAGTTGCTATCAATCAAAAATAAGATTTAAAGCATTCATACTTAATTAATTTTAATTAAACATAAATTTCAGTATTTTTGTCCCTTATTGAAATTCAAAGATGGACAAAAATACAGTTACAGGCATTGTTTTAATTATTTTGATTTGGTTGGTAATGAGCATATACAATACCAATCAACAGAAAAAGTTTGAGGAACAAAAGAAAAAAACACAACAAACACAAATAGTAAAAGATAGCACTTCAACTAAGGATAGTGTAAATATATCAAACACAAATATTGTAGATACTTCAGCAAATAATACACAAATTGCTGCTGATTTTGGCGTGTTTTCAAACTCAGCTTCTGGCACACAGGAAAATATAGTTATAGAAAATAAAGATTGTATTTTTACCTTTTCTAGTAAAGGCGCAGTTCTTACAAAAGTTGAGCTAAAAAATTACAAAACATATTTCCAAAAACCTTTAATTCTTTTTAGCCAAAATCCAGAAGATTTTAATTTCTCTTTATTGATTAATTCTGCAAAAAAATCAATAGAAACATCAGAATTATATTTTACAAGCAATCAGAAATCAACAAAAATTGCAAATAATCAGGCATTAGAATTAGTATTTAATGCAGACAATAAGTATCAACACATTTACAAAATTCCATCAGAAGGTTATATTCTTGATTTTACAGCAAAAGCAAATGGTTTAGAAAAAGAAATTCCACAAAATGCGGAAGTAATAAGTTTAAAATGGAATCAAGTATTGCATTCGCAAGAAAGAAACCTAAAGGAAGAAAGAATAATGAGTGGTGTCTATTACAGTGATAATGAAAAAAATGTAGATGACATCGGACTTACCAAAGACAAAGACCAAAGTATTGAAACACCAATTCAGTGGATATCATTTTCTCAAAAATTCTTCAATACAGCAATAATAACTGAAAGTCAAAATATCTTGGCAAATGCGCAAGTAAAAACAACAACAGGAAATGATACAACAAATATTATAAAATATCTGAATGCCAACCTTAAATTTCCTTTTGGAAAAAATAACAATTACGAACTAAAAACAAAAATTTACGTAGGACCAAACAGCTTTAAAGAATTAAAACAATTTAAAAATGGAATGCAAAAAATCATTCCAATTGGTGGAAGTGTATTAGGATGGATAAATAAATTCTTAGTTATTCCAATTTTTAATTTCTTGCACAATTTTATTCCAAACTACGGCATTATAATTTTGATTTTAGCAATAATAATTAAATTAATAACCTTACCATTTACCTATAAATCACAATTATCTATGGTAAAAATGCGTGTATTAAAGCCAGAATTAGATGAGTTAAGAGAAAAATATGGCAAAGACCAAGCGACTTTTGGCGCAAAACAAATGGAATTATATCAACAAACAGGCGTAAGTCCATTTGGTGGTTGTCTACCAATGTTGTTGCAATGGCCATTCCTAATTGCTATGTATCGCTTTTTTCCATCAGCACTAGAATTAAGACAAGAAAAATTCCTATGGGCAAATGACTTATCTACATATGATGCATTTATAAAATTACCTTTTAATATTCCAATGCTTGGAGATCATCTTAGTTTGTTCGCAATTTTAGGTGTTGTTACCTCATTTGCCATGACATTATATACTATGAAAAACCAACCACAACAACAAGGTGGAGGTGAATTTGCAGAAGCAATGCAAAAACAAATGAAAATCATGCAATACATATTTCCATTCATGATATTGTTTTTCTTCAATAGTTCATCATCAGCATTGAGTTATTATTTCTTCTTATTCAACTCATTATCATTACTACAACAATGGTTAATGACTAGATTTCTAATAGATGAAACAGCTATCAGAACCCAGATAGAATACAATAAAAAGAATCCAAAGAAAAAATCAAATTTCCAACAAAGAATGGAAGAAATGATGAAACAACAACAACAGATAAAAAATCAAAAAAAATAATTAATTTTAACAAATAATATATGAAACAAATACTTCTACTCTTATTAATCGTATTCTCTTCTATTATTTTTGCTGAGAATAACCAAAAGAATAACATTTCAGCTGGTAAATGTGGAACAATAGCACCAAGTAAAGAATGGGAAAATGTATTTCAAAAACAACTCCAAAAGTTTAAAACTAACAATCAAAATGCAAGAACAGAAAACAGTATTGTTATTCCTGTTATTGTACATGTTGTATATAATTTATATTCAGATTTGAGTCAAAATATTCCTAAAGCTCAAATAGACTCACAGTTTGCAATTTTAAATAGAAATTTTTCTGGACAAAGTAGTTATATTAATAATGTTCCAAGTGTGTTTAGTGGTTTTGTTGCTAACACTGGAATTACTTTTTGTCCTGCAAAAATAGCTCCAGATGGACAAGTACTATCAGAACCTGGAATAGAAAGAATAAATAGAACTAGTATAGGTGCATCAACACCTAGTGGAAGTGGTTGGTTAAACACATATATTGACGAACTAATAAAACCTAGAACTATTTGGGATCCATCAATATATTTGAATATATGGATAGTTCCTAGAGCAAGAAGCTCTAATGGTTCATTATTAGGTTATGCTACATTCCCAACTATGACAGGATTAGATGGTATACTTGATGAAAATGAAAAAGTTATAAATACTGATGGTATAGTATGTGTCTCATATGCATTTGGTAAAAGTATAAATAATGATCCAGACTATAATGATGGTGGCACAGCAACACACGAAATTGGACATTGGCTAGGATTAAGACATATTTGGGGAGATGATGAATGCGGAGATGATTTCTGTAATGATACACCAACTCATCAGGAAGAAAATTATGGATGTCCGACTTTTCCCAAAATGAATACATGTGGTGGAGCACCTTATGGAGAAATGTTTATGAACTATATGGATTATGTAAATGACAATTGTTCAAATATGTTTACAGAGAATCAAAAAGAAAGAATGCAAACTACCATGCAAAATGGATATCTTCGTTCTTCATTACTTAATTCTCCAGTATGTGATACAATCTTACCATTACCTTTAGCTAACTTCCTTGATACTCAAATTACACAAACTAGATGTGCAAGCTCAGCAGTATTTAATTTTGCTGATAAATCATTTTGGTCATACAACGCAACTTCATGGTCGTGGACATTTCAAGATGGAACTCCAGCAACATCCAGTCAAAAAGATCCAAAAAACATTACATTTAATTCTCCGGGTTCAAAAAATGTAACACTTACAGTTGTAACACCAAAGGGTACTTCAACAACTACGAGACAAATAAATGTAGTTTTTTCTAACATCGTTAATTTACCAATACTAGAAAATTTTGAAGGAAATGTATTTCCTCCATCTGGATGGAATTTCTTCAAACGTACAACGAATGTATATCATAATTGGGAAATTAGAGAAGGGTATAGCGCATACGGAATTGGAAATAAAAGCATGATATATAACAATACAGAGTTTAATGGTAACAAAAGAAAAGACGATATTATGTCTCCAAGGTTTAGTACAGTTGGGCAAACAAATTTAAAAATTAATTTTGATGTTGCATATACACCGTTTTATGGTGATGCAGGTAGTGGCACAATTGAAACTATAAATGATACTTTAGAAGTTTTGTTAACAGATAATTGCGGATCTACATTTACTTCAGTATATAAAAAAGGTGGAAGTGATTTAGCAACTTTTTTACCAGGGATGGGCGATGAATTTTATCCTACTACAAATCAATGGAGAAAAGATAGCATAATAATACCTGCGAGTTTCTTAAATAAAGCAGAAGTTCAGGTAGTTTTTAGAAATTATGGACTTTGGGGACATACCATATATTTAGATAATATCAATGTAACAGGTCCTATTCAAAATCCAATTCCTAATTTTACATTAAGTAAATCATCAATTTGTGTTGGAGAAAATGTATTATTGACAAACACTACTTCAGGTGCTGTTGATTCTGTTAGATGGAAAATTACAGGTGGAACACCAAATTCATCAGCATCTACAACTACAGTAAATCCAAGCTTTAATAGTGCAGGCACTTATAATATTACCTTATTTATATTTAAAGATACTTATAAAGATTCTATTACTAAATCAATCACGGTTACTAACAAACCAACACCAACAATTAATCCAAGTAGCACTTCTGTTTGTCCTGGTACTTCAGTTACATTAACAGCAAGTGGTGCATCAACTTATGTTTGGAATAATGGTTCCACTACAAACCCATTAATAACTACAATAAATAATAACTCAGTTTTCAAAGTTGTAGGTACTACTAATGGTTGCTCATCAGATTCTGTTTCAATTACAATAAATGCAAAAACAAAACCAACTGTTTCAGTAAATAGTTCTAATATTCAAATTTGCCCAGGAGAAAGTGCAACATTTAATGCAAGTGGAGCAACAACTTATGCTTGGAGCAATGGTCAAACAGGAAATTCAATTACAGTTTCTCCAACAAATAATACTACCTACAAAGTTGCAGGTACAACAGATGGTTGTACATCTGATAGTGTTCAAGTAAGTGTAACTATAAAAGCAAAACCTACAGTGAATGTAACTCCACAAAATACTACTATATGTGCAGGACAATCTGCAACACTTACTGCATCTGGTGCAGCAACTTATGGTTGGAGTAATGGTCAATCTGGAACATCTATTTCAGTTTCGCCAACAGCAACTACAATTTATAAAGTTGCAGGTACAGCAAGTAATGGTTGTAAATCAGATTCTGTTAGTGCAACTGTAACAATCACAACAACAAATCCTACAGTTACTATTACTAAAAATCCAAATATAAGTACAATTTGCGAAGGCGATAGCATCACTTTAACTGCATCAGGTGCTAATAATTATACATGGAATACTACACAAACAACTGCATCTATTAAAGTGGCACCATCTACACAAACTACATATTCTGTTAATGGTTCATTGACTGGTTGTCCAACACTTTCTGGTAATGCAAATACTACAATAAACGTGAATGCAAAACCATCAGTTGGAACAATTTCAAGAGATGCATCAATAAATTGGGATACCATCTTTATTAGTCCAGCAAATGGAACAAACTACTTATGGTTTTTAAACAATGCTGTTACACCAATTGCAAACACAACTGTACCATATTATTCTACGACATCAAGTGGTAATGGAAATTATACAGTTCAAGTTGTAGATGCTAATGGTTGTAAATCTGACAAGTCTGCATCATTTAATGTAGTGGTTACTTCTATTAGAAATAATGCAGCATCAATAGGTTTGAAAATTTATCCTAATCCAAATTATGGTGTATTTACAATTGAATTGAATGCTCAAAAATATTCAACATATGAATTAAGTGTAACTAGTGTTTCAGGAAGAAATATATATAATGAAACTTTTGATGCTTATAGTGGATTGAATAATAAGAAAATTCAATTACAAAATATTGATAGTGGAATTTATTTCTTAAGCTTGAAAAATGAAGATGGTATATCTACTTTCCAACTATTAATTAAATAAATTCTAAAATAGTACTAAATGAAAGGCTACCTTTTAGGTAGCCTTTTTTGTATCCTTTAGATAATAAATTATTTTTTGTTAATATTTTTTATTTAGATAAATATTAATTATAGTATCTTTGTGTTAAAGATATAAGATGCAATTTGTAATATCAAATATTAGAACTACAGTCAGCAGTCAGCAGTCAGCAGTCAGCAGTCAGCAGTCAGCAGTAATATCTTATATACCATTACGATTATTTTTTTATTTAAAATTTGTAGAGCCGCCTTAGTGTTAAGGAAATACTTGTAGACTACTAACAAAAATCAAATTTTAATATAAAAAATAAAAAAAACAAAATGAAAAAAGTTCAAATTGGTGTAAACTTAAATATTGGAACAAATGATGATGAAGTTGGTTTTAATACATATAATAGAACTATGTTTTTTAATACAAATAGACCAAATACAAATTTAGGAAATGGCGTAGAGCAAACATGGCCAATATATCACATGAATGGGGTATATTTCACAATGCCAATCATAATAAATTAATATAACTTATATGAAAAAAAATATTTTATTTATATTTGTAATTGTTTTAGCAAATATAGCATATGGAAACGACACATTATCTTCAAGCAAAAAAAACATATTAGGAGCTAATTTTTATTATAATAATCACAATCAATATTTCAAAACTGGCGTTATGCTTGATGTTACTTATGAACATGTTTTTAATCGTTGGATTGGTTTGCAAACTTCTTTGGGTTTTAATAGAGCTAAAGTTAAATTAAATGATTGGAAGAAAGATGTACAAGACCAGAATTATGATTATAAATATCCAAGCCTTACCTCTGGTATTTTATTTAATATAGTTGGAAATTTCTATGCAATAAATAATGTAAAACATAAATTAAAATTTGGATTCGGTCTTGAATATAGAAATATTACTGATGCTATTACTATTGGAGTATTCGATCCTCTTCCTCAAATCAACGATGAAACATTATATCCCAGTACTAGTTTTGAGCAATATAATGACTTAGGGATTTCAGGAAATATGAGTTATCAATTTATATTAAAAAAGGGAATTGGAATTAATACAACTTTTGGATATAATCACTATTTTACAGATATAAGTAAAAGAGCCAAAGAAGGAGATAGAGTTGGAGGTAGTAGTTTTATAAAATTAGGCATAGGCATAATATATTGTTTTTATTAGCTAATCTTAAGGCTACCTTTTAGTTAGCCTTTTTTTGTATCCTTTAGATAATAAATTATTTTTGTGAATATTTTTATTTATATACATCTTAATTATAGTATCTTTGTGTTAAAACTATAAGATGCAATTTGTAATATCAAATATTAGAACTACAGTCAGCAGTCAGCAGTCAGCAGTAATATCTTATATACCATTACGATTATTTTTTTATTTAAAATTTGTAGAGCCGCCTTAGTGTTAAGGAAATACTTGTAGACTACTAACAAAAATCAAATTTTAATATAAAAAAATAAAAAAATAAAATGAAAAAAGTTCAAAAAACAGCAAAAATTATAATATTTATATTCTGTCTATCATTTATATATACATCATGTAAGAAAGAAAATAATACAGAAATAATAAAATCATTAGAAGATTTTCATGTAAAAAAAATAGATAAGGAACTTTCAAATTTATCTAAAGTATTTTCTGAAATTTTTAAAAATAATAGAAATGTAAATATTCTAAAGAAGGCTATATATCAAAAGAAAAAAGATGAAAATATTACAATTAAAGATTTTTATATATTTTATGA
Organism: Sphingobacteriales bacterium; assembly: GCA_016699615.1. Lineage (NCBI taxonomy): Bacteria > Pseudomonadati > Bacteroidota > Sphingobacteriia > Sphingobacteriales > Sphingobacteriales bacterium. The sequence continues at coordinate 2,844,742 of CP064984.1, forward strand.
TAAATACTCACCAAAAGTTCAATATACTAACAATCGAACAGGATTTTTTTATGATAGTTTTGAAGAAATGTTATATGATAAATATAACAATATTTCTTCAATAAGTTTAGATGATTTTAGAGAACTAATAAATACATATGATATGGCTATTTATTGGGAATATATTGAAAAATGGAATGAAAGCACACAGCCAATAGTAGGTTATCCATTAACTGAAGAAGAAGAAGTAGGTAATGCCTATGATTTATTAACTTACAAGGTATATAATAATATAAAAGAAGAAATTGTAAATAGAGCATATATAAAAAACAATCCAGTAATTTTGATAAGACCAAATGAAGATTTTGAGAATAGTAGCCCAAATTATTATAGCAATATTCCTTATATATGGCTTAAAGATTTATTAAAAGATTCAGCTTTAGTAAATTCTAATCAAAGAACTGAAAAAGTTCAAGATGTATTTGATAGATTTAGAATCGAAACAATTAATACTAATGGTAATGTATTTGATGGTAATGGTGGTCCAGAATTTAAATTTTTTAGAAATAGTCCAACAAGTTATACAACAGGTTTTTATGGATTTGCTACAATATTAACTCTTAATTTATCTGCAAGTGCAGCTGGTTCTACAAATGAGATAATAGTAGGTAATTATATTAATAATATTTTACATGATAATTGGCATATTATTGATTTTAGATCATTAATTGGCACATATGAACAAGATGGTGGAGTAATAAAAAATCAACAAGTATCAGGCATTGGTATAAAAGCAGATGTATTAGGCATTCCAATTTTAAATATTTCATTTAGTTCCACAATAACTCGTAAAGACGATTTAATCGATAAATATGAAATGTATAGAAGTTCTTTTGTAAATAATGTTCAACTAAGACAGAATTGGGGATGGGGTTTTAGAACAATCAATTACAATGGAACACATATCCTACCGATTAGAAGAACTAATCATACAGATTTGACTATTACATATAGAAACTATTAATTATGAAATATATATATCTTCTATTACTAGTGCTAAACAATCTTTCGATATTTTGTAATAATAATTTGAAAGAAAAAAATATTGTAAATCAAAAGAAACACGAATTATCTATCGCTTTACATTATGCTCATCATAAATATGGAGATCATCCAACAAATCAAATTAGACTTTTAGGACCAGATGATAGGTTCAACTACAATAATGTATATGATTCGGTAAATGTAGGAAAGAAAGTTGGACATGGAATAGGGCTTAGAGTTCAGTATAATTATTTTTTGAAACCTAAAATATTCTTATCTACATCTGTAAATTTATTTTTCTATAAACCAGCAGTTGTAAAATTTGATTGGACAAAAAATTCTAATACATTTCCATATGATTTGTATCATCCAATCTTGAGTCATAGCCAAAGAAGTGGAAAAGTTGCATATACTGCAAATCAAACATATGTAGATATAGGTATTGGTTTTATACCAATTCAAAAGAATAAGTTTAACTGGAGAATTGGAATAGGATTTGGATTGGGATATCATTTCTATACAGATCCAATTGTTGATTGGTCATATGATTTCGTTTATGTACCAGAATTAAATGAAACGTATTTAAATTTTCATGGATTTAGACCATATGTTTTAAATTCTATACTATATGGCGGTTTTGCAGAAACTTCATTAAACTATGAGTTAATAAAGGACAAAATATCATTAGGAATAAATTACAAGTTTTTATATGCAAAAAAATATAAGCAAGATGGAGTATATCCACAAAGTTTTGGACTAATTTGTAATATAAAATTATAATTTTAAGGCTACCTAAAAGGTAGCCTTTTTTGTATTATGATAATAGATAATTTTTGGATGCTTTGCTACCAAGATTAAAAAGTAAATCTATAATACTTAAGTTGTTTTGAAACTCAAACCTATCAGAAAAAACTTGAAGATAAGGTTCACAAGTTTGTTCTTTATCGATGATGATGGATTGATATTTTTGTTCATTTTGCTTTTTGATTTCTAATTTCTTTAAATCAATTTTTTGGTTAATCCAATTGTGCAATGCAATGTTGAGCTGATACAAATACTCATACTCAGATTGATAAAATTGTTTTAAATCATCTTCATAAAATTCAAAAAATGGTGAACGTCTATAAGCTGAAATAATACTAGTCCAATGGTCTTTTTGCCATTTTTCAGCATAAGAAATTTTAATATCAGCATATTTTCTATGTTCAATTCCTTGATGAATTAGTGGAATACTCACTCTTAGCGCACCATTTGCAGCGAGAATATATGTTCTGTTTGTGAATGATGTTTTGGGATACTGTTGAGTAATATCAAAGTATGTATTTTCTGTGTTTGCATATATTTTGTATGCCGAAATTGGTGCAAGGTATAAAGGTTCTGTTGTTAAAATATTATCCATACTTAAAAAATTATTGATATACAATTGTATTTTATATTTTTATAACCAGATGATAAAAAAAATATTGACAAAAGTACTCATTTTTATTTTGATTCTATTTTCCAAGACTCCAAGTTTTTTTCTAAATCTATTGAAATATTTTATTTATATATTATTATATAGAATAATAAATTATAGACTTGATGTAGTTCGCGTAAATCTTTTTTCAGCATTTCCAGATAAGTCCAGTTTTGAATTACAATATATAGAACAGAATTTTTACAAAAATTTATCAAATATCATTGTTCAAAACATACAATCTATTTCATTTTCTAAAGATGAATTGAAAAGTAAAATTTGGCTACATCATCAAGCAAAGTTAGATTTGATGAATGCAGAAAAACTAAATAAAAATATTTTTGTGGTTACAGCACATTATGGAAATTGGGAATATGCCGTATTGTTGACAAGCTTAGAAACAAAACTACAAACGTATGGTATTTACAAACAATTAAATAATGAAACATTTGATAAATTTATTAAACAAAATAGAGGCAGATTTGGATTGAAATTAATTGATACGAATGACATCAAAGAAAATATAAGTAGCTATAATTCTACGAATAGTATTTTCTGTTTTATTGCAGATCAAACTCCAGTAAATGTTGATAAATCTTACATGACAAAATTCTTAAGAGTTCCAGAAACACCATTTTACAAAGGCTTTGCAGAGTTAGCAAAAACATCTAATGCAACTGTGTTTTATGCATCTATTCAAAATATTGATGCACAACATTACGAAATAAAATTTGAAAGAATTACTGATGATGCAAGTCAATCTACAGTTGATGAAATGTTGTCTAAGTATGTTGAATATTTAGAAAAAGACATTATTGTAAAACCTGAATTCTGGCTTTGGACACACAAACGTTGGAAAAGAGCTGGCTTGAAATACAAAAATTAATTGTACTCAAAAGTACCATGCTCTGATTGTATCGTTACTTTTTTATTTTCAGAACTTTCAACGTAACCAATAATTTGTGCATCTACATTATATGATTTAGAAATAGCAATAATAGTTTCTGCAAAATTTGCATCACAATATATTTCCATTCTACTGCCACAATTAAATACTTGATACATTTCTTTCCAATTGGTATTACTTTCTTTTTGTATTAGTTTAAATAATGGCGGAATATTAAATAAATTATTTTTAATGATATGTAAGTTGTTTATATAATGTAATACTTTTGTTTGTGCACCACCACTACAATGTATTATTCCATTGATATTTTTTACACCAATTTCTGATATTACTTTTTTGATAATTGGCGCATATGTTCGAGTAGGAGAGAGCACTAATTTTCCAGCATCTAAAGGTGTGTCATCTATTTTTTCTGTTACTAATTTTGTGCCTGCGTAGATGTATTTATTATCTGTATTTGGATCAAAGCACTCAGGATATTTTGTGGCATATATTTTTGAAAATACATCATGTCTTGCTGATGTCAAGCCATTACTGCCCATTCCACCATTGTATTCTTGTTCATAACTTGCTTGTCCGTATGATGCCAAACCAATGATTACATTTCCAGCTTTTATATTAGAATTATTTATTACATCATTTCTTTTCATTCTTGCTGTCATTACTGCATCTACAGAAATGGTACGAATTACATCACCCATGTCTGCTGTTTCTCCACCCATCGGAATGATATTTACATCATATTCACGTAATAATTCTACAACTTCATTTGTACCATCAATGATTGTTTTTATCACATCACCACTAATTAGATGTTTATTCCTATTAATTATTGATGACAATAAAAAATTACTTGTTGCTCCAACACAGATTAAGTCGTCTGTATTCATAACAATTGCATCTTGTGCTATGCCTTTCCACACAGACAAGTCGCCTGTTTCTCTCCAATAGATATATGCTAACACTGATTTTGTGCCTGCACCATCAGCATGAATTATACTACAATAATCATCATCATTGGTGAGATAATCAGGATAGATTTTGCAAAACGCTTGAGGAAATAAGCCTTTGTCTTCATTTTTGATAGCTGCGTGTACATCATCTTTTGTAGCAGATACGCCTCGCTGATTGTATTTTTCTGAAATCATTTTATACGCCAAATTGTTTTAAATGGTGATCAAAGTGTTTGTACATAGCTTTGCCCCAAGTTGCTTTATCCATTACACCAAAAACTGGATGAGAGCCAGAAAAATCATTACTATTAATAAACTCATTTACCACATTGATTGTTGCTTGTGTTGTTTGTTCAAATTGTGGATCATCTTTTACAATAAAATCTTTAGCAGTTACCATGTTTCTTGGCCAAGGTATTATATCTATTAATAATTTTCTTGCAATTGGATTGGCAGATAAATAGTATAATTTGTCTTTTGGTAGTTGTAATTTATTTATAGGTACAGAAAATGCTATCGACATGTGTTTCAACATTTGTGAAACACTCATAGTTCCCCATTTTCTTTCACTATTGCTTTTTAGCTGATTTATTCTTGAAAATATTTCTTGTTGAGTACTCTTATCTAATAAAGTCTTCATTTCTAAAATCTTTCTACAAATTTAATCAATATTCAATAACAGAGTTAGTTTATGTTATTTAGATTTTCAGCAACAAATAGTTCACAGTATTTTTTAATCATAGCGCTTACTTTTTTAAACGCTTCCATAATTTCTTCTTCTGTTCCTGTTGCTTTCGCTGGGTCAGGAAAATTATAATGAAATAATTTTGCATCTGTAGGAAAATATGGACAGTTTTCTTTTGCATTATCACAAACTGTAATGACATAACTAAAATTTATGTCATTATATTCATTGATATGATTTGATGTATGATGAGCAATATCTATTCCATCAGCTTTCATTATTTCAATAGCACGAGGATTTACGCCGTGTGTTTCTATGCCTGCACTAAATATTTTTATTTTTCTTCCATCTGTAAGTTGTTCTAAGTAGCCATGTGCAATTTGACTTCTACAACTATTTCCTGTACACAATACTAATATATTAATCATACCAACAACCAAATTAAATTTATTATACAAAATTTAGGATCAAATCCCCAAATCAACTGAAGAATAGTTAGTGATGAAATGATTAAAAGTGGTTTCTTATATTTTAATAAAAATTGTTTTACCTGCATAGCTACTATTCCTTATTTTTTTATTTTAATGCATAATTACTATCAAAAATAATATATTGCAATATTACAATATTTTTTCCCATTCTTTTTATACATACTTATCATTTGTTTTTTGTGAATTTATGAGAAGAATATTATTTATCTTGTACAAAAAATAGGATATGTTTCAGTCAAATTTATTTAAAGACAAAATAGTTTTAGTAACTGGTGGTGGCAGTGGTATTGGATATACTATTGCCAAACAATATTTAGAATTAGGTGCTACAGTATATATAGCATCAAGAAATCCAGAAAAGATAAGTAAGGCAATAAACGAATTGGCTGAATTTGGCAATGTAAAAAGTGCCATTGCAGATATTAGAGAACCAGAACAAATTGAGAAATTAGCAAATCAAATTAAAGAAGAAAGTGGAAGATTAGATATACTAATTAATAATGCTGGTGGGCAATTTCCTGCTGCATCAGAAAATATATCTTATAATGGATTTAGAGCTGTTATTACAAATAATTTAATTGGTACTTTTTATGTAACACAAATTATGGCTAAAACATTCTTTATTCCACAACAAGATGGAAATATTGTAAATATAATTGCTAATATATTTAGAGGATTTCCTGGTATGGTACACACAGGTGCAGCTCGCGCTGGCGTTGATAATATGACAAAAACACTTGCTATAGAATGGACAAGGTATAATATTAGAATAAATGCAGTAGCACCAGGTATTATTTTATCTTCTGGCTTAGATACCTATCCACCAGCAATTCTAAAAGGAATTACAGACAGCATTCCAAATAAAAGAATGGGCACAATGGAAGAAGTTGGCTGGTCGGTTTTATTTTTATCATCGCCGATGGCAACATATATAAATGGCGAAACACTTTATGTTGATGGTGGCAACAGACTCTGGGGCGACCAATGGAAGATGTGAAGGACTTCGTTGACTAATGATTATAATGAATAATTATTAGATAACGTTAAAATCAATATCTTGCAACATGCAACTCAAAGGTACGTATAAAGAAATTTGGACAATAAGTTTTCCAATTATTGTTGGCAGTTTGGCGCATAGTATCAATCAAATTATAGATGCAGCATATTTAGGCAATTATTCAAAAATTTCTCTAGATGCTGTTACATTAGCTGGAATTTTCTTTTTAAATATTACATTCATTGCAGGCGGATTTGCTCGTGGTACACAAGTAATTATTGCAAGACATGCTGGCGAACAAAACAACGAAAAAATTGGTTCTGCATTCGACCATTTATTACTCATTGGTGTTGTACTTTCTTTTGTTGTAATGATACTCTTGTATTTTTGTCTAAATTGGTTGTCGAGAGTTTGGTTCAATCAAAAGCTATACAAGATGATATAAAAATTTATCTTTCTATTTTAAATCTTATTGTACCATTTGCAATAGCTAGTTTTTGTTTTAATGCATTTTTTGCAGGCATAGGTAAAACAAAAGTTATAACTTATTCTACAATTGCCTTGACAATAACAAATATTGTATTAGGTTATGCATTGATTTATGGAAAATTTGGGTTTGAGTCTATGGGAATAAAAGGTGCAGCTATATCTACAGCAATTGCAGATGTGGTAATGTTTCTTGTATATGTTGCCTATTTTGTAAACTATAAATATCATATAAAATATAAAGTATTTAAGTTTAAAGAAATACATTTAAAAACAATAAAAAAGATTTTGAATCTATCATCGCCAATAGTATTGCAAAATATAATTGGTATTACATCATGGCAATATTTCTTTTTATCTATAGAAAAATTAGGCGAAGATGAGTTGGCAGTTTCTGGCATATTAAAAACATTATTTGTTTTTCTTGGAATTCCAGTTTGGAGCATATCATCAACCTCAAATACGATGATAAGTAATATTATTGGGCAAAATAAAATAGAGCTAGTAAAGCCAGCACTCAATAAATTATTGATTTTTACGGTAAGTATATCATTAACCATGAATCTAATTATTGTTTTATTTCCAACCTATACAATTGGATTATTTACAGATGATATTGCTTTATTAAACGCATCAATAGCACCATTCTATACTTTGATGATTGGTTTGCTATTCTTCTCATCAGCAATGATAATGAACCAAGTAATAATAGGTACAGGCAATACAACTACACCAGCAATAGTAGAATTAGTATGTGCAGTTGCCTATGTTGCTTATTGCTATTATTTTATTAAGCTACATCAATATCCATTATACATTGCTTGGGGTTGCGAGGTAGTATATTGGGTTTGTTTACTATTATTCAATGTTGTGTATTGGAATAGTAATTTATGGAAACGAAATATTAAGTCAGTAAATAATTAGTATGCAATACTAAATTGCGAGAAATGGTGCGCAAAATGCTTGTACTGAAAAATCAACCATTCTCCTTTGTTGATTTGTCCAAAGATTGGATGTAGTGCTGTGTCAAAATCTTCTTCATTTATTTTTGATAAGAAAGCTTCTATTGTTTCTTTCAATAATAATTTTGCTTCTGCAATATTTTTTGTACTCAGCTCTGGTACCTTATCTTTAGGTAGTAAAGGAAACTTAAAGCCTTGCATCATACCATAATTTGAATGAAGAAATTCTCTATTCTTTTCTAATTTTTCTTCTGGTGTAAAAAGTGGCAAATTAATTCTGCCTAATGGAAAGGTAAGCACCAATGCTAAATGTTCCAACATATGATGTGATGTCATCAAGCCCCAATTTGCTTGCTCATTACCGTTAATAGCATCTATTTTATCAAATACATCAGTAGCAAAATATTGTTCGATATCTGTTGGAATATTTAAAATTGGTCTATCCATTTTTGATTAGAAAGATTGTATGATTAATTGCATAATTCCAATTAATAAACCAAGTACACCACCTATTACTTCTATAAACTTAAACTCACGTGAAGTAATATCCATCAACATATTTTCAAGTTTTTCATCAGAAAAATTACTTACTTTATTTCTTACCAATTCTTGTATATCTAACTTCTGTTCTATTTTAGTAATTGATGATTCTATAACTTCAGGAAGATTTAGCTCTATTTCTTTTACAATGGCTTTGTGTATATTTTGTATAAATTGGTCTGGTACAATATTTTTCAATATTGGATTTTTATCAATTCTATCTCTTATGGCATCATCAATTTTTAAAGCAATTTCTTCTTTGAAGTTAGATAATGCATCTGGGTCTTTTAATCTATCTTTGATATCAGAAAAATTTATTAAATCTCTTTGTACAACTGTGCCCAACTTATTTGCAATTCTTGGTTTGTTTTTAGGAAAAATACCTTGAAATGTAAGAAAAAGCACCTTTACTGGTCTTCTTGGATGAAACAACATTTTTATTGCAATAAAATTTGTAATCCAACCAATAAATGCGCCAATTAATGGCACTGCATATGTTTTCCATGAAAGGAAATCAATTAATAAAATCATACTTAATTATTTTTGCCAATCACTTGGATTTTGTATCCATTCTTGTAATGCAAGAATTTCATCTTCTTCTATATGTTTCATGTCTTTGGCCGTTCTAATTACAAAGTCATAATTAGTAAGAGTTTTTAAAGGCACACCTGCTTCTTTAAATTTCTGAACAGCAGATTCAAATCCATATTTATAAATTGCACAAATACCAATTACTTCTGCACCTGCAGCACGCAAATCTTCTATTGCTTTTAGGCTACTACCACCAGTAGATATTGTATCTTCAATCACCACTACACGCATACCATGTCTTAACTCACCTTCAATTAAATTTTCTTTACCATGTTCTTTTGCCTTAGAACGTACATATACCATTGGTAGATGTAAATCGTTTGCTACCATTGCTGCATGTGCAATACCAGCAGTAGCTACACCAGCTATACAATCAGCTTGACTAAAGTATTCATTGATAAGCATTACTAATCCATCTCTTACAAATTCTCTAACTTCAGGATAAGAAAGTATAATCCTATTATCACAGTATATTGGAGATTTCCATCCACTTGCCCAAGTATAAGGATTTTGTAAGTTTAAATGAATTGCTTTTATTTGCAATAAATATTCTGCTAATTTTTGTTTGTAAGCTAAATTTTCCATTATGAATCAAATGTATAAAATTTTTGTCAATAAAAAGCATGTGTATTTAGCACAAAGTCCTGCAATTGTAGATATTGCATTAGACTTGAGCCTGTATATAATGCTCAACTATATGAAAAACAATGATATAGAGCAGTTGATAGAGCAATTTGTCTTAAATCAAGAAAATACAAACAACATCATTATATTTCATAAAAATGTTGAGAAACTAAAAACAGATTTCTTTAATTATTTCAGTGTTATTGAAGCAGCTGGAGGTGTTGTGTTTAATGATAAGATGGAGCTTCTGTTAATCTACAGACGTGGTAGTTGGGATTTACCAAAAGGAAAAATTGATGCTGGAGAAACTATTGAAGCAGCAGCACTTAGAGAAATAGAAGAGGAGACAGGCGTAAAATATCTGAATATTATAAAACCTATTTCATTAAAAGACACTCAACAAAATATTACTTACCATTATTATGAAAATGATAGAATAAAATGTATAAAACTAACACATTGGTTTGTTGTGCAATCTAAAAATAACAAGATGCTAACACCACAACTAGAAGAAGATATAGAACAAGCTATTTGGATAAAAAAGCAAGATATAAATAAATATTACAACAATATGTACGGCTCTATCCAAGATGTGTTAGATAGTTTATAATCTCAAATGAAAAATATAATTTAATTACATACTCTATGTTTTCAAAACACGAATATGGATGTATTAGTAATCAATAATTTTATATTTTATAAATAATCTAGCATATTTTTTTTATTTAATACGCTATTTTTCTCACTTAGTATTTATTTCATTATTTTTGGACATAATTATAAATTATGTCAGTAGAAGTTAATTTAGAAACAGCAAAATCACTCGGACTATTACCAGAAGAATTTCAGAAAATACAAGAAATATTAGGTCGCATTCCAACATTCACAGAGTTAAGTATTTATTCTGTAATGTGGAGTGAACATTGTTCCTATAAAAATTCAATCATATACTTAAAAAAATTACCTAGAAAAGGTAAAGCACTGTTAGTAGAAGCTGGAGAAGAGAACGCAGGATTAGTAGACATTGGCGATGGTTGGGCGTGTGCTTTTAAAATTGAATCTCACAATCATCCAAGTGCAGTAGAACCATATCAAGGCGCAGCAACAGGCGTTGGTGGCATTTCTAGAGATATTTTTACTATGGGTGCAAGACCAATTGCATCATTAAATTCTTTGAGATTTGGCAAAATTGAAAATAAAAAAACGCAACATCTATTAAAAGGAATAGTAAAAGGTATTGGCAATTATGGCAACTGTTTTGGAGTACCAACTGTAGCTGGAGAAGTTTATTTTGATGATTGTTATCAAGTAAATCCATTGGTAAATGCCATGAGCGTTGGAATTGTAAAAGTTGGCGAAACTGTATCAGCTACATCTTATGGTAAGGGCAATCCAGTGTATATTGTTGGTTCTGCAACAGGAAAAGATGGTATTCATGGAGCAACATTTGCTTCAGAAGATTTAGGCGAAGATGCAGAAGATAAAATTCCATCTGTACAAGTTGGCGATCCATTTACAGAAAAATTATTATTGGAAGCAACATTTGAAGTTATAAAAACAGGTGCAGTTATAGGAATGCAAGATATGGGCGCAGCTGGCATAATTTGCTCTACATCTGAAATGAGTGCAAAAGGCGAACATGGAATGAAAATCTATTTAGATAAAGTTCCAACTCGACAAAAAAACATGCAGCCATTTGAAATTTTGTTAAGTGAATCTCAAGAACGAATGCTAATAGTAGTAGAAAAAGGAAAAGAAAAATTAGTTGAAGAAGTTTTTGAAAAATGGGATTTAAACTGTGCCATTATTGGAGAAGTAACAGAAGGCAATCAATTAGAATATTATATGAATGATGAGTTGGTTGCAGAAGTTCCAGCAGATACATTAGTATTAGGCGGTGGAGCACCTATTTACCAACGTGAGTTTACTAAACCAAAATACCACGAAAAAAGAGACCAATTCAATATTGACCAAATTCAAGAACCTAACTTAGATGAAATAAGTTCAATTGCAAAATTCATAGTAAGTTTGCCAAACGTAGCATCAAAAAGATTTATATATAAACAATATGACTCAATGGTGGGTATCAATAATACTTCTATCAATGAGCCAAGTGATGCAACAATCATTCGATTAAAAGATATAAAAAAAGGATTGGCAGTTACTGTAGATTGTAATAGCAGATATGTACATGCTGATGCAGAAGTTGGTGGTGCTATTGCTGTTGCAGAAGCAGCAAGAAACATTACATGTTCAGGAGCTACGCCAGTTGCTATTACCAATTGCTTAAACTTTGGTAATCCATATGATCCAGAAGTATATTGGAACTTTGTACATGCACTAAAAGGCATGAGCGATAGCTGTTTGCAATTTGAAACACCAGTAACTGGTGGAAATGTTTCTTTTTATAATCAATCACCAAATAGAGCTGTAAATCCAACACCAACAATTGGAATGCTTGGTATTATTGATGATGTGGCAAATAAAATGACTTTAGATTTTAAGAAAGCGGATGATTTAATTTATGTAATAGGAACTTGTAAAAATGATATTAATTCATCAGAATATTTATATGAATATCATAAAGTAGAATTATCGCCAGCACCATTCTTTGATTTAAAAACAGAATACAAAGTACAGCAAACAATATCAAAACTAATAAAAGAAAAAATAATACAATCAGCACATGATATTTCAGAAGGTGGATTGTTTACAACAGTTTTAGAAAGTGCTATGCACAGAGGTTTTGGTTTTGAAATCAATACATGTTCATCATTAAGATTAGATACTTGTTTGTTTGGAGAGGCACAAAGTAGAGTTGTAGTTTCTATTCATCCAAATCAAAAAGATAAATTTGAAGCATTATTAAATTCAGAACAAGTAGATTTTAGAAATATTGGTACAATTTGTATAAAAGAAAATATTGTGATAAATAATAAAACTATTGGGACTATCAGTGAGTTTAAAAATCTATATGATACAGCAATAGAAAAATATTTTATTTAATTTTTTGTAGAATAAAAATACTTAGTAGTATATATGCACGAAACCTTACCATTCTTATTAGCATTATTAGCATTATTAGCATTAATTGTAATATTAAATTTATGGGCTAAGCACCTAAAGATAGCATATCCAATTTTATTAGTTTTAGCAGGATTAACCATTAGTTTTATACCAGGACTTCCAAGTGTGCATATCAATCCAGATTTAATATTTTTTATTTTTCTTCCACCATTATTATTTGATGCTGCATGGCAGATCTCATTCAAAGAAATGAAAAAATGGTGGCGAATGATTGGGAGTTTCGCATTCTTAGTTGTATTTTTTACAGCATTTACAGTTGCAATTGTTACACATAATCTTATTCCAGGATTTACACTTGCATTCGGATTATTATTAGGCGGAATTGTATCACCACCAGATGCAGTAAGTACAGCAGCAATTACCAGATTCGTAAAAATACCAAAAGTATTATCAACAATTTTAGAAGGCGAAAGCCTAATGAATGATGCATCATCATTAATTATTTTCCGATTTGCAATTCTATCAATTATTACTGGTCAATTTGTAATAGCAGATGCATCTATAAGTTTTGCATGGATGATACTTGGTGGCGCAGGAATAGGTTTGCTTTTAGGATGGCTATTTGTGAAAATTCATCAAATATTGCCAACTGACGCACCTTCTGATATTGTATTAACAATTATTGAACCATATTTCATGTATTGGGTTGCAGAACAAGCACATAGCTCAGGTGTATTAGCTGTAGTATTTGGCGGTTTATATATGTCAACTAAACGATTGTTATTTTTAAATTGTACAAGTAGAATTCGTGGTTTTAGCGTTTGGGAAAGTTTTACATTCATGCTAAATGGTATAGTGTTTCTTATTATAGGCTTAGAATTACCTGAAATTATTGATGGAATAAGAGAAAAAGGAATTGATATATCTACTGCAATATTTTATGGCGTTATTGTTACAATCGTATTGGTTATAGTTAGAATCATAAGTTCATATAGTGCATTAATTGCCACACTTATCTTTAGACCAAAAGTACTACCTAAAGCAAGGACAACAAAAAGAAGATTTCTTATGCCATTATTACTTGGGTGGACAGGAATGCGTGGTGTTGTTTCATTGGCAGCTGCGCTCGCAATTCCAATCAAATTAGATGATGGAACCGACTTTCCTCATCGAAATTTAATACTATTTATAACCTTTGTTGTTATATTACTGACATTAACAATTCAAGGACTTACATTACCATATATCATTAGAAAATCAAAAATATTCGATGATTTTATCGAAGATGAAAACGAATCTGGTAGTAAGAAAATGATGAAACTAGCATTACGTTCTCATGTATATCAGTTTTTTAAAACAAAACACGAAACTGGCGATTATGGAGATAGTCACATACATATAGAAAGACTAATGAGATATTGGGAAGAAAGAGCAGAAGACGATGCAGAAAGCTGGATAACAGATGAAATAAAACAGGTGTTAATTGAAATGTTTGATAGTCAAAGACAGTTTTTAGAAGAGTTAAACAACGACCCAACTATAAATGAAGAAATTATTCGTCATCAATTATTCCAAATTGACTTAGAAGAAGAAAGGTTAAAGATGCTTTAATATTTTAAAAAAAAGCAATATAAAGACACAGAACAATACTATATATTTCATAAGTTATTAATAACTATCTATTTAGATAGCATCTAAAAGGACAATCATATTATATAAAAATTACATATAATAACTTTTTTTCTTAACCAAAGATAACAAAAGTAATCATTACTTTAACTAATTTTAACCCACAATTAATATTATGAAACGAACAATACTAGTTACTATTTTGTTATCAACGCTTTTATACTTAGCAAATGCACAAACTCCAGGTGGGGTTTCTACCCAATTAAAAGCTTGGTATAAAGCAGATGCTGGAGTACAAAATACTGGTGTAAATGCAAATAACAACCAATGACGAACACATGGATCAATCAAGCTGGTGGTACATATAATCTAACACAAGCAACAGCTACAAAGCGACCAGTATATCATAATTCTACAACCAATCAGTTAATAAATTATAATCCATCATTGCGTTTTGATGGTACTGATGACTGTATTGGTAATGATACAAGACTAATGAAATTTGATACGAGTTATTCGTTCTTTATTGTTGCTTTAGATAGTGCTACAGATGTAGGTTATAGAGCTTATTTCAGTTCTCATACTGTAGTGGATTATTTCTCTTTATATAAAAATGGTATTTTAACTACAGATAATTCCATTATTCCGTATGGAATTGTAGGACATTCTGCTACTAGTGGCGATCGTGGTACATTTGGCAAAGGCACCACTTTTGGTCCAAGTACAGGTGCTTATTGGAATGGTTCAACATATACAAGAGATTCAAAAGTACAAAAAGCGCAAACACAGATTGTAGGAATGCGTTCTCAGAACAAATTAGCTTCAGATACACTAATTACTTATACAGATGGATATAGAAATGCACCTAATCCATTTTGGTCTTATATTAATGAGAATCCTGCCATTGCAGGTCGCTCTAATCATTTTGGAGCATTTATTATTGGTGCTGATGCTACATCAGCTTTAAACTCATATGAACATTGGAGAGGAAATATTTCAGAAGTAATTGCTTATGACAGAAATATTTCAGAATTAGAGGCAAACAAAATCCAATCATATCTTGCAATAAAATATGGTGTTACTTTAGGTCAAGGAAATGGTTATATAAATCAAAATGGAAATGATGTTAATTATATAGCTAGTAATGGTACTGTTATTTGGAATGCAACAGCTAACAACACCTACGATTATGATATCTTTGGTATTGGTCAAGATAATACACAAGGATTAAATCAAAAACAATCTAAAAGTATTAATGGTGGATTTCAACCAGCAGTAAGTTTAAACAATGGTTTAGCAGCAACTAATGCTGATAATGCTAATACTTTTGCGGCTGATAATAGTTATTGGGTGGCTGGACATAATGGAAAAAATATAAATTTCGCAAATGCATATACACCAACTGTGGTGAGTCCATCTAAGCAATTATATATTATGGACAGAGTTTGGAAAATACAAGAAACAGGCACAGTAGGCAATGTTACTATTACCATTCCAATTTTAAATTCAATCTATGCATCTGAGACTTATTTAGTTGTTAGTAATAGTGCATCATTTGGTACAGCAACAGAAGTTTTAATGACACCAGATGGTAATGGAAATCTAACTGCACAAATTGATTTTCAAAATGGCGATTACTTTACAATTGCAATGCCACTTATGGCACCAGGTGCAGTAACCAGCCAATTAAGAACTTGGTATAAAGCAGATGCAGGTGTACAATCAGCTGGTGTAAATACAACAAATAATGGTAGTGCAGATACATGGTTAAATCAAGCAGTTGATGGTTCTTATAATCTTACTCAACCAACTGCAGCAAATAAACCAACCTATTTTAACACAACGAGTAATCAGCAAATTAATTTTAATCCATCATTACGTTTCGATGGAACAAATGATTACATAAGAAATACATCAAGATTAATGGCGCAAGATTCAAGCTATTCATTCTTCATCGTAGCAAAAGATAGTTCATTAGATGCAGGGTTTAGAGCATTCTTTAGTGCGCACTCAGTTTGGGATTATTTTTCATTATATAAAAATGGAGGCTCTGCAGTAGATAATGCAATTGTACCTTGGGGAATTGTAGGTAATAATATTTATGGCGATAGAGGAAATTTTGGAAAAGGCACGTCATTCGCACCTCTAACAGGTTCTTATTGGAATGGCTCTGCATTTATAAGAGATAGTAAAGTACAAAAAGCGCAAACACAAATTGTGGGAATGCGTTCTCAAAATAAATTGGCAACAGATACGCTAATAACTTATACAGATGGTTATAGAAATGCGCCAAGTCCATTTTGGTCTTATATTAATCAAGATCCTTCATCAACAGGTCGTCAATACCATTTTGGAGAATTTAATGTAGGTGCCGATGCAGCTGTAGCAAGTGGAATTGCAGAATTTTGGCGTGGTAATATCTCAGAAGTTATTGCTTACGATAGAAATATATCTGAAATAGAAGCAAATAAAGTACAATCTTACTTAGCAATAAAATATGGTATTACCTTAGGACAAGGCAATGGCTTTATCAATAGAAATGGAAATAACTTTAGTTATTTATCTAGCAGTGGTACTGTTATTTGGAATGGAACAGCAAATACTACTTATCAATATGACATATTTGGTATTGGTCAAGATAATAAACAAGGATTAAATCAAAAACAATCTAAAAGTATAAATGGTGGGTTTCAACCATCAGTAAGTTTAAATAGTGGTTTAGCTACAAATAATGCTACAAATACAAATGCATTTACAGCTGATAATAGTTTCTGGGTTGCAGGACATAACGGACTTCCAACTGCATTTTCAATTAGTTACAATCCAATTACATTTGACACAGTTCCATGTTTATTTAAAATGGATAGAATATGGAAAGTACAAGAAACTGGAACAGTTGATAGCGTAACAATTACCATTCCAATTCCAGATGTAAATACAACAAATAAAACTTATATGATTGTTAATAGTTCTGATGTATTTGGTGCTGGAACTATTGAAATTTTAATGAAAGCTGATGGCAATGGAAATCTTACTGCAAAATATAACTTTAATGATGGAGATTATTATTCATTCATTATGCCAGTTGCTGCACCAGGTGGTGTTACTGGCAACTTGGTGGCTTGGTATAAAACAAATAACAATGTATTAAATACTGATGGATCAAGTGTAAGCACGTGGACAAATAGTGTGAGTGGTTCAACATATAATGTTACACAAGCTGCTACTGCATTACAGCCTAAATTCTACAATACTACTGTAAGCAAATTAGTAAATTACAATCCTTCATTAGAATTTAATGGCGCAAATGCATTAAATAACACGGGTAATCCTGCATTATTTGCTAATACAGATGGTTTTGAAATGTTAGCAGTTGGTGTTCAACAACAAACAAAAGGTGTACCAAGCGAAATATTAGGAATGGGAACTGATGGAAATAGTCCAGCATTTGGAATGAATGCTTATACACTTCCAACTGCTTCTGGCTGGTATCCTTATATGTCACTTGGTGGTGGTGGTTGGACTGGTTCCATAGCCAAACTTTATAACGGTTATTTAGGTGGTAATAACCAACAAGCTCAAATCTATGGTATGTCAACACCAAATGGTGGAACTGCTAATGTATATTCAAATATAGATGGATACAGAGAAAAAACACCAATTAATGCAAATAACTATTCTACTATAGGAACTAATGTTTATGTTGGTAATACAAATGGAGAATATTTTAAAGGATTAACAAATGAAATCATCATTTATAACAGAAAATTAGATTCACTAGAATTACTTAAAGTAAACTCATATCTAGCAATAAAATATGGTATTACTTTAGATCAAAGACATATAAACGATTATATAGCAAGTAATGGAATATCCTTATATGCTGCATCTACATTTGGTGCATACGACCATGATATTGCTGGTATAGGTATAGATTCATGTTCTGGTTTAATACAATTAAAATCAACAAGTGCAAATGAGGATGCAGTTGTTACTATGACAGCAGATACTGTAAATGTAACTAACCTCGAATTCCTTGTTTGGGCAAATAATGACTCATCATTGATAACGAATACTACAAATTTACCTTCAGCCTTAGATTTATTATGCCCAAGTAGATTAGATAGAATTTGGCATGTACAAGAATCAGGTGATGTTGGTTTAGTATCATTAGACTTTAATCTTAATAAAATACCATACAAAAGCTCATTGTCAGATTGGAAATTATTAATTAGAAATGGAAATGATGATATGAGTGGTGCAACAGTTTCTACTATAGTTCCAACAATCATTAACGATACAATTTTAAGATTTGAAGATGTTTCACTTGTAAATAATGATTACTTTACTATAGCAGGTAATACAATAGGACCTGGTGGTATTCTTGCAAATCTTGTAGCTTGGTATAAAGCTGATGGTAGCGTATTAGATGCTACAAATAATCAAATAGCAACCAACGGAGGCTCTGTTTCTACTTGGAAAGATGAAGTTGGAAATAGAGACTTAATCAATCATACAACACAAGGTGTAAATAAACCACAATTGATGTTGAATTCATTATTAATGAATAACAATCCAACAATCCAGCCATAAATTTTGCTTATTATCCTGGCTCAATTTCAAGAATACTTCATAACTCAAGTAGATATTTTGAAAATACAAGTGGATTTCAAATAGTAGGCGTTGCCAAAGATTTAGATATTCCTGCAAATAATTTTCGTATAAAAGGATTTTTTGGTATGGGAAGTACAGGTGATTACCCAACATTAGATTTTAATGGTTTAGGTGCACCTTTAAATTCAACAGGAAATTACTGGACACCATATTTAGGTGGTTCAACTCCATTTGGAGATTATAATTCTAATTATGTAACCTATAATGGGACTAATGGTGGAGCAAACCAACAATCTCAAATATTTGGATTGTCTTCGTTAAATTTAGGAGGAGGTACTAACAATGTAAATGGTCAAGTTGATGGCTATAAAACAGGATTACAATTAGATGCTAATCGCCAAACAGAAATTGGTAATCAATTATATATTGGAAATAGTGGAGGACTTTTAGAATTACCTTGGAATGGGTTAGTTGGTGAAATTATTATTTTTGATAGAGAGCTAAGTACAGCAGAACAGTTAAAAGTAAACTCTTATCTAGCTATTAAATATGGTATTACTTTAGATCAAAGACAAGCTAATGACTACACTGCAAGTGATGGAACTGTAACTTATGCAGCATCTACATTTGGAGCTTATGATCACGACATAGCAGGTATTGGTATAGATTCTTGTGCTGGATTAATACAACCAAAATCGACTAGTGTGAACGAAGATGCAGTTGTAACTATCGAAGCAAATACAACAAATATTTCTAATTTAGAATTTTTAGTTTGGGCAAATAATGATTCTTCATTAGCACCAAGCGAAACAAATAATATACCAAGTGGTCTTCCATTCTCATGTCCAAGTAGATTAGAAAGAATTTGGCATGTACAGGAAACAGGAGATGTAGGCAATGTAACCTTAGATTTCAATATAAGCGATATTTCTTTTATCACTAGTGCTGGATTTAGATTATTGATTAAAAATGGTAATGATGATATGAGTACTGCATCTATTTCATCTATCATTCCAACAATAATTGGAGATAGCATTGTTAGATTTACGAATGTAGACTTAGCTAATAATGATTACTTTACTTTAGCAGGAAATATTTTAGCACCAGGTGGTGTAAACAATAATTTAGTAGCATGGTATAAATCCGATGATGCAGCTTCAGATGTTGCATTATCTGGAACTACAGTTACACAATGGAATGATATCTATGGTGGTAAAAATTTAACAAGATATTCATCAGTAGGTACACCTACTTATAGAACATCAGGAACTAAACTAATCAACTACAATAACTCTGTTGAGTTTGATAATGATGCTGGTAATTATCAGTTCTTCCAAAACACATCAAGATATTTTCCAAATACAAGTGGCTTCCACATGATTACAGTAGGAAAAGATTTAGAAAACAATACACCGTATGGTGTTTTAAGAGCAACAGCAGGTATGGGCGATAATGGTAATTATCCTGGATTAGATTTAGAGAGTGATGTAACACATGGTTGGAACTTTGTAATGGCAGGATCATCTCCAACAGATTATTATACACAAGGAGGAACTCAATCAGGATATCCACTATTATACAATGGATATACAGCAGGAACTAATCAGCAACCACAAATTTATTCTGTAGGATCATTAAACAATGTAACTACGGTTGGTGCAGCAAATAATATCTATTCATACATAGATGGTTTCAAATGGTTAACAGATATGGATGCTTATCAACAAACACCAATTGGAAATCATTTATATGTTGGTAGTAGTGGTGGCGATGCCTTTTGGGATGGTTTAATTGGCGAAGTATTAATCTATGATGGCTTACTTTCTGATGAAGAAATACTTAGAGTAAATACTTATTTAGCAATTAAATATGGTATCACTTTAAATCAAAGTCAATACAATGATTATACAGCAAGTAATGGAACTGTAGTTTATGCAGCATCTGCATTTGGCGCTTACGACCATGATATATTCGGAATTGGGGAAGATAGTTGCTCTGGCTTAATTCAAAAACAATCTAAGAGTGTGAATAAAGGATTCCAACCAGCTGTGAGTTTAAATAATGGCTTAGCTACATCAAATACAAATAATACAAACTCTTTTGTTGAGAACTATAGTTTCTGGTTGACAGGACATAATGGTCAAGATACAACTTTCACAGATGTATATACAGCACAAAATATATCAATTACTAATTGTCTTAAAATAATGGATAGGGTTTGGCATGTACAAGAATCAGGTACAATTGGAAATGTAACGATTACTATTCCACAATTATCTGCAAGTACCGCAACATCTACCTATTTAGTAGTAGGAAACACAGACGCATTTGGAACAGGAACTACTGAAATCTTAATGGTATCTGATGGTAGCGGAAATCTTACTGCGCAACATAATTTTACAACAGGTCAATATTTCTCTTTTGTAGTTCCATATGCAACTATAGATACATCAACTATTAAAGATTCTATTTGTGCTAATACATCTATCACATTTAATAATCAAACATTAACTGGTTCTGGAATTTATTTAGATACATTGACATCAATAAGAACAGGTTGTGATAGTATCGTGAAATTAATACTTACTGTTTTGCCTTTAGATTCTCACACAATAGTAAGATCAATTTGCAAAGGTGATAGCATTAGAATTGGTACAAAAGTTTATAAAATATCAGGTACTTATACAGATACATTAAAAAATGCAAATAGATTTGGCTGCGATAGTATCATTAAACTTAATCTGACTGTAAATGATATTGACACAGGTAATGTAATAACATCAATATGCAAAGGACAATCTTATACATTCAATGGACAATCAATAAAAGGTTCTGGTATTTATTTAGATACGATTACATCATTAGTAACAAGTTGTGATAGTATAATAAAATTAATATTAACAGTAAATGATATTGACACAGGTAATGTAATAGCTACAATATGTCAAGGTCAGTCTTATACATTCAATGGACAATCAATAACAGGTTCAGGAATTTATTTAGATACTATTACATCATTAGTAACAAGTTGTGATAGCATAATAAGATTAACATTAACAGTAAATAATATTGACACAGGTAATGTAATAGCTACAATATGTCAAGGACAATCTTATACATTCAATGGACAATCATTAACAACTGATGGTATTTACTTAGATACGATAACATCATTAGTAACAAGTTGTGATAGTATAATAAGATTAACATTAACAGTAAATGATATTGACACAGGTAATATAACAGCTGCAATATGTCAAGGACAGTCTTATACATTCAATGGACAGAGTTTAACAGTTTCTAATACTTACTTAGATACAATAACATCATTGGTAACAAGCTGTGATAGTATAGTAAGATTAACATTAACAGTAAACACAATTGATACAAGCAATATTTCAGCATCAATTTGCACAGGCAAAACATATACATTTAATGGACAAGCATTAGCAGTTTCAGGTACATACTTAGATACATTAACATCAACAGTAACTTCTTGTGACAGCATTATAAGATTATATTTAACAGTAGATGATGCAATAACTATAAATGATAGTAAATCAATTTGTATTGGTGATAGTGTAAAATCATGTTCAGGAAGAGTTTATAAAATATCAGGTACTTACTTAGATACTTGTAAATCAGCTGACGGTTGTGATAGTATAACTACATTAGTATTAAAAGTAAATGATATTGACACAGGCAATGTAATAGCATCAATATGCAAAGGACAATCTTATACATTCAATGGACAATCGTTAACGGGTTCTGGAATTTATTTAGATACGATTACATCATTAGTAACAAGTTGTGATAGTATAATAAAATTAATATTAACAGTAAATGATATTGACACAGGTAATGTAATAGCTACAATATGTCAAGGTCAGTCTTATACATTCAATGGACAATCATTAATAGGTTCTGGTATTTATTTAGATACAATAACATCATTAGTAACAAGTTGTGATAGCATAGTAAGATTAACATTAACAGTAAATGATATTGATACAGGTAATATAACAGCTGCAATATGTCAAGGACAGTCTTATACATTCAATGGACAGAGTTTAACAGTTTCTAATACTTACTTAGATACAATAACATCATTAGTAACAAGCTGTGATAGTATTGTGAGATTAACATTAACAGTAAACACAATTGATACAAGCAATATTTCAGCATCAATTTGCACAGGCAAAACATATACATTTAATGGACAAGCATTAGCAGTTTCAGGTACATACTTAGATACGATTACATCATTAGTAACAAGCTGTGATAGTATTGTGAGATTATTCTTAACTGTAAACACAATTGATACAAGCAATATTTCAGCATCAATTTGCACAGGCCAAACATATACATTCAATGGACAAGCATTAGCAGCTTCAGGTACATACTTAGATACATTAACATCAACAGTAACTTCTTGTGACAGTATTGTAAGATTATACTTAACAGTAGATGATGCAATAACTATCAATGCTAGTAAATCAATATGTATTGGTGATAGTGTAAAATCATGTTCAGGAAGAGTTTATAAAATATCAGGTACTTACTTAGATACTTGTAAATCAGCAGAAGGTTGTGATAGTATAACTACATTAGTATTAACAGTACATGATATTGACACAGGTAATGTAATAGCTGCAATATGTCAAGGACAGTCTTATACATTCAATGGACAATCATTAACAGGTTCAGGTATTTACTTAGATACGATTACATCATTAGTAACTTCTTGTGATAGCATCATAAGATTAACATTAACAGTAAATGATATTGACACAGGTAATATAACAGCATCAATATGTCAAGGACAGTCTTATACATTTAATGGACAATCGTTAACAGGTTCTGGTATTTATTTAGATACGATTACATCATTAGTAACTTCTTGTGATAGCATCATTAGATTAACATTAACTGTAAATACAATAGACACAGGCAGAGTATCAGCGTCAATATGTCAAGGACAGTCTTATACATTTAATGGACAATCATTAACAGGTTCAGGTATCTATTTAGATACGATTACATCATTAGTAACAAGTTGTGATAGTATTATAAGATTAACATTAACAGTAAATGATGTTGACACAGGTAATATAACAGCATCAATATGTCAAGGACAGTCTTATACATTCAATGGACAGAGTTTAACAGTTTCTAATACTTACTTAGATACGATTACATCATTAGTAACAAGTTGTGATAGCATAGTAAGATTAACATTAACAGTAAATGATATTGACACAGGTAATGTAATAGCTACAATATGTCAAGGTCAGTCTTATACATTCAATGGACAATCAATAACAGGTTCTGGTATTTATTTAGATACGATAACATCATTAGTAACAAGTTGTGATAGTATAATAAGATTAACATTAACAGTAAATGATATTGATACAGGTAATATAACAGCTGCAATATGTCAAGGTCAGTCTTATACATTCAATGGACAGAGTTTAACAGTTTCTAATACTTACTTAGATACAATAACATCATTAGTAACAAGCTGTGATAGTATTGTGAGATTAACATTAACAGTAAACACAATTGATACAAGCAATATTTCAGCATCAATTTGCACAGGCAAAACATATACATTCAATGGACAAGCATTAGCAGTTTCAGGTACATACTTAGATACATTAACATCAACAGTAACTTCTTGTGACAGCATTATAAGATTATACTTAACAGTAGATGATGCAATAACTATAAATGTTAGTAAATCAATTTGTATTGGTGATAGTGTAAAATCATGTTCAGGAAGAGTTTATAAAATATCAGGTACATACTTAGATACTTGTAAATCAGCTGACGGTTGTGATAGTATAACTACATTAGTATTAAAAGTGAATGATATTGACACAGGTAATGTAATAGCATCAATATGCAAAGGACAATCTTATACATTCAATGGACAATCGTTAACAGGTTCTGGTATTTACTTAGATACGATTACATCATTAGTAACAAGTTGTGATAGTATTGTAAGATTAACATTAACAGTAAATGATATTGACACAGGTAATGTAATAGCTACAATATGTCAAGGTCAGTCTTATACATTCAATGGACAATCGTTAACAATTGAAGGTACTTACTTAGATACGATTACATCAACAGTAACAAGTTGTGATAGCATAGTAAGATTAACATTAACAGTAAATGATATTGACACAGGTAATGTAATAGCTACAATATGTCAAGGTCAGTCTTATACATTCAATGGACAATCAATAACAGGTTCTGGTATTTATTTAGATACGATAACATCATTAGTAACAAGTTGTGATAGTATAATAAGATTAACATTAACAGTAAATGATATTGATACAGGTAATATAACAAACGCAATATGTCAAGGTCAGTCTTATACATTCAATGGACAGAGTTTAACAGTTTCTAATACTTACTTAGATACAATAACATCATTAGTAACAAGCTGTGATAGTATTGTGAGATTAACATTAACAGTAAACACAATTGATACAAGCAATATTTCAGCATCAATTTGCACAGGCAAAACATATACATTCAATGGACAAGCATTAGCAGTTTCAGGTACATACTTAGATACATTAACATCAACAGTAACTTCTTGTGACAGCATTATAAGATTATACTTAACAGTAGATGATGTTATTAGAAGAACAATAAATACAACAATATGTTATGGCGATAGTATTATATCATGTTCAGGAAGAGTGTATAAAACAGCTGGTACATATACAGATACATGTATGACATTAGGTGGTTGTGATAGTATAACCACAACAATTATTGTATTAGAAATTTGCAGCAAAGATACTGTGCCAGTTCTTCCAGTATGCGATACTTGCACTGAAACCATTTGTTTAGATACAATATTTGATATAACAAATGGTGTATGGACATTATGTGATGGAACTCAAAATGCAACAACAGGATTCGGTTCATATAGTATTGATAATACAACTGGGTGTATTACATATACAGCATCAGGAACAATAGGTAGAGATACATTATGTATAGTAGTATGTAATGCAACTCAAACAGTATGCGATACACAAACAGTAGTTGTGAAAATTACACCAACAACAGTGATAATTACAGATACGATTCCAATTGGAGCAACTGATAGTATTTGTATCCCATTAGAAACAGGAATGAATCCAGATGATATTATTATATATGAATGTGCAGAAGCATTAGATAATATATCATTGTCATACTATACAATAAATAATGGTTGTGTAATGATAACTTATGTAGGCGAAAATATAGGTTCTGATGAGTTCTGTGTTGTGGTATGTGATAAAATACTTGATGTTTGCGATACTACGAAAGTTATAATTGTAGTAGAACCAAAAGATACAGTTACAGTATTGCCAGTATGTGATACATGTACCGAAACATTATGCTTAGATACAATATTTGATATAACAAATGGTGTATGGACATTATGTGATGGAACTCAAAATGCAACAACAGGATTCGGTTCATATAGTATTGATAATACAACTGGGTGTATTACATATACAGCATCAGGAACAATAGGTAGAGATACATTATGTATAGTAGTATGTAATGCAACTCAAACAGTATGCGATACACAAACAGTAGTTGTAAAAATTACACCAAGTATAGAAGTTATATCAGATACCATAAAAATTGGAGCAACAGATAGTATTTGTGTGCCAATAGAAACGGGAATGAATCCAGATAATATTACTTTGTTAGAATGTAATGGAGAATTAGATAATATATCAATACCATTTAATTCAGTAAATGTACACGATGGCTGTGTAATGGTAACATATATAGGTACTAGTATTGGTTCTGATGAATTCTGTGTTGTAGTATGTGATTCAATTCTTGATATATGTGATACAACTAGAGTAATAATTGTAGTGATACCAGATGATACATTACCAGTATTCCCAGTTTGTGACACATGCACAGAAACATTATGTTTAGATACAATCTATAATATTACAAATGGATATTGGACATTATGCGATGGAAGCCAATCAGCAACATCTGGATTAGGTTCTTACAATATTGATAGTACAACAGGTTGTATTACTTATACAGCAAATGGAATCATTGGTAGAGATACAATATGTATTATAGTTTGCGATTCAACAAAAACAGTATGTGATACAGTTCCAATAATAATTGATGTGGTATGTAGTCAATCAAATGAAATTAATATAGATACTACTATCTGTTCAAACAAACCAATAGTAATAAATGGTCAAACAATTTCAATTTCGGGTACATATACAATACACTATACTGCACATAATACTTGTGATAGTACTGTCATATTAAGAGTAACAGCAGTAGATTGTAATTGTATAATTGCAAAAGGATTTTCTCCAAATGGCGATGGTATTAATGACAATTATGATGTTGATTGTTTGATAAAAGAATCTATTGATGGCAAAATAAACTTCAGTGTGTACAATCGTTGGGGAATTGAGGTTTACAGAAACGACACATATGATGGAAGTTTTAATGGAAACTATAAAGGAGAACCTTTGCCAGATGGTACTTACTATTTTGTATTAGAATATACCAACAAATTAAATGAAGAAATTAAAGTAGCAAGTTATTTAACTATTCAAAGGTAATAAATTAAAGAATTAACAATAATTAATATGAAAAATATATATAATATATTCCTTACAGTTTTGCTATGCATTTTTATAATAAAAGCAAATGCACAACAAGAGCCACAGTACACTCAGTTTATGTATAATAAACTGCCAATTAATGCAGGTTATACTGGAACAAGAGAAGTACTAAGTATTAGAGCATTATACAGAGACCAATGGACTGGCTTTGATGGAGCTCCGAAAACAGTAAGTCTTGGAATTAACAGTCCATTCAAAAAGGAAAGTTCATCTATGGGTTTCTATATGGTACATGATAGATTAGGTGTTACCAATCAGACTTGGTTTGATGTAACTTATGCTTACAAAATAAAATTATCTAAAGACCAAAAATGGAAATTGAGTATTGGTATTAATGCAGGATTATTACTATATAAAAGTGCATTGACCGAAGTTCCAATTAAAAATCAATCTGATATAGTTTTCCAAAATAATGTATCAAAAGTAATGCCTGATGTAGGTGCTGGTTTATATTTATATCATACAAATTTTTATTTTGGAGTAAGTGTTCCAAATTTCATCAAATACAGTTTATTTAATAAAGATGTAGAACAAGAAATTCAAAATAACTATTCTGATAAAATTGCAACTGCACAGAGAACGCCTCACTTGTTTATTATGACTGGTGGTGTTATTCCTGCAGGCAAGATTTTACACATTAGACCACAAATATTGGGTAAATATATTACATCTACGAAACAAAAAATTCCTTTTGAGTTAGACTTAAATTTAAGTTTAATGTTTTTACAAAGATTAAATATTGGTGCAACTTACAGAACAACATTTAAGAATAGATCTGAAGGTTCTGTACTACAGGCAAATGATAGCTTTGCTGCATTGTTGGAAGTTTGGGCAACTAAACAATTAATGATTGGATATTCTTATGATTATAGTCTATCTAAATTGCAAAACTATAATAAAGGAAGTCATGAAGTCATCTTAGGGTATGACTTTGCTTTCAAAAAGGATAAACTAAATACACCAAGATTTTTTTAAGAGATAAAATAATTATTGCATGAATAACTATAAAAACATTTACGTATTAATAATCTTAATGATATTTTCATTATCAACTAATGCGCAACTAATTGATGGAGGAGGAGTCCAGCCAACAACATTTGGTGGACTAAAAAAGGCAGACCAAGCATATAATAATCTAAATTATGCTGATGCAATTCCAATGTATCAACAATACCTCAAAAAAAATAATGTAGATGCTGATGCCTATGCAAAATTAGGAGATTGTTATAGACTAACATTAGACTATGCCAATGCCGCTAATGCTTATGCAAATGCAACAAAGTATAATACTACAAATGCAGATTATATTTTAAAATACGCACAAATGTTACAAGCTACAGGCAATTACGAGAAAGCATTAATACAGTATAATAACTATACAACAATAAAAGGAAACGGAGATCAAATTGTAAACAATCAAATTAATGCATTAGGTCACATAAATGACTATTACTCTAAAAATAGATTTAGTGTAAATAATCTTTCATTCAATTCACCACAGTACGATTTTGCTCCAGTATTTTATAAAGAAGGTTTAGTGTATACTTCATCAAGAAATGCAACAAAACCAATAAGAAACACAAGCTCATGGACAGGCACCGCATTCTTTGATTTATTTTACATAAAAGGAAAAAATCAGAAGTTTGATAAAAAAATAGAAGTATTTTTTAAAGATAAAAATACAAAACTACATGATGGAGTAATTTCATTCTTACCAAACCAAGAACAATTCTACTATACAAGAAATAATTTTTTAGATGGTAAAGTAAAAACAGCTAAAAAATTAAAACCAACACAAAATATGTACTTAACAGATATCGAAGGCAAAAACGAAACGCCATTTGAATATAATAGTGATGATTATAATATTGGTCAACCATCATTAACATCAGATGGAAATACAATGTATTTTGTAAGTGATATGCCTGGTGGTTTTGGTGGAAAAGATTTATACGTATCAATAAATGAAAATGGCAAATGGTCTGCTCCAAAAAATTTAGGCGATAAAATTAATACAGCAGGAGATGAGATGTTTCCATTTATTCATCAAGATAATAAATCATTTTACTTTGCAAGCAACGGACATGGTGGCTTAGGTGGATTAGATATCTATAGAACTACAATAGGCGAAAATGGTAGTATTTCTAAAGTAAGAAATATGGAAGCTCCAATAAATAGTTCATATGATGATTTTGGCTTAGTATATGGAAAAGACAAACAACAAGGATATTTTACTTCTAATAGAAAAGGTGGAAAAGGATTAGATGATATCTATTCTATGAAAGATGCTGGAGTTTATTACGAAGGACTTGTTGTAGATGCAGATACTAAGCAACCAATTTGTGCAAGCAGAATACAATTAGTTACTGAAGAAGTTGCAATAGACAGCCAAACAACAGATTGTAATGGAGATTTTTTATTTGATGTAACAACATCAGGAAAACATTGTTTACATGCATCAGCAGAAGGATATCAGACAAATACAACAACTTGCAAAACATTAGATGGTATGCAAATTGGAGAAACAATGTATGATACAATATACCTAAAAAAAGCAAAACCAGTAGCAATCACTGTTCAAGCTAAAAATTCAGAATCAAATCAAAATATACCAAATGCAAAAGTATTAGTGTACAATACATGCGAACAAAAGTTAGATTCAATGTATACAAATAATAAAGGCGAAATCTGTTTTAATGTAAAATGTGAGTGCGAATACAACCTAACAGTAAGTGCAGATAATTACACTTCAAATCAAATAACATATTCACCAAAAAATGATTGTGGAAGTTTAAAATCATGTGGCGAAATCAACGGAAAAGTAATTGCAGTACAATTAACACCAATTAAAAAAGAAACAATCAAAGTTGAAGATATATTCGATAATATAAGTGAAGATGGCTATATAGAACTAAAAGGAATATATTATGACCTAAACAAATGGAATATCAGAAAAGAAAGTGAAGTAGAATTAAATAAACTACTAACATTCTTAAATGGCAATCCAGAAGCAATTGTAGAAATTGCATCACATACAGATTCTAGAGGTTCTAATACATACAACCAAACACTTAGTCAGAAAAGAGCGCAAAGCGTTGTTAATTGGTTAATAGAACATAATATAAACAAAGACAGATTATATCCAAAAGGATATGGTGAAACTAAACTAAAAAACAAATGCGCTGATAAAGTTGTATGTACAGAAGAAGAACATCAACTCAATAGACGCACAGAATTCAAAGTAATAAGCAATTATAAAGTACTTGAATCCAAACCATAGATATAAAAAAATAAACACACAAATTTTGTCATATACTAAGAAATGGGGTTCTAAAAAATGTCTAGTTAAGTTAAAGTTGAAGAACTGGTGCCCAATTGGGCACCTTTTTTTATGGGGTATAATAGCAAAAAATAGTTGGTAAAATGGCTTAAAGCGTCAATTTTTATTGGTGTTTAGGGTATGGTTATTGAAAATGATTTCAATTTAATTTATTTTACTTAAAAAATGGCTAAAAAAAGTGCTGGTCGTGTGGTTCTAGCAATGTCATAAAATGGGGTTTTCAAAAAGGTAAACAACGTTTTAAATGTAAAGATTGTGGTCTATTATTTATCAGACAAAATAAATCTGTTAGTTTATCTAACAAGTTTATTTGGTTTAAAAAATGGATTTTACAAAGACAAACAATTACTGATTTAGCAATAGAAAGTAATTATAGTGTTCGGAGTTTAAAAAGCTTATTTGATACTTATCTGCAAAAGCACCAACGCATAAATTCTATCCATCTGAACAACTTAATTTACTAATTGATGGCACTTATTTTTCTAATAATATTTGCTTGATTATTTATCGAGATGATACCATAAAACTCACACAACTGTATAGGATTACTGATGGTGAATATTTTGAAGAAATCAAAGAAGATTTACAAAATATCTTATCTCTTGGTATTAGTATAGATAGTATTACATGTGACGGTCACAAATTGATACTAAAAGCAATTAAGGTAGTTTGCAAACAGGTTTATTTACAACGCTGTACAGTTCATATACAGAGAGAATGCAGAGCTTGGCTAACTACTCAACCTAAACATATTGCAGGTGTAGAGCTACTAGCTATTGTGCATCAATTACACACCATTATTACACATGAGCAATCTCATGATTGGATAAAACAAGTGCTAGACTGGCATTTTAAAATACAGCTCATTTATTAATGAAAAATCATACAGCATTACCACAAATAGATATTGGTATAAACATAAAATGGTTCGTAAAGCATTTGTTCATATTAGAAACGCAATTCCTAACTTATTTACGTATCTATTTAATCCAAGAATACCAAAATCAACTAACGGCTTAGAGGCATTCTTCGGGCATCTCAAAAGTCATGTTTTAATGCATCGTGGATTGACCAAGGAACATAGAACCAATTTCATTAAATGGTATTTATACTTTAAAAATCAGAAATGAGTTTTTTTAGCCATAGAACAATTTGGTAATAAAAAATAAGGCAGTCTTAAAGACTGCCCATTACCATATTTGTATCAACCATATTGCTGGTAGGTTGCTCTCCAGCAGAGCCTACTTCCTCTTTTGGTTGACAGTAGAATATTAAGCATTATTTTTAACAAAATCAACAACTATTTTTTGCACCATTACCTTTTATGGCTATTGGAGAAAAAGTGTGTTAAATATTATATATTCTATTAACAATATCTGAATATTTATTTTCAATTATTTTTCTTTTCAATTTCATGGTTGGTGTTAATTCTCCTGTTTCAACTGACCATTCATGAGGAATTAATTCAAATTTTTTAATTTGTTCCCATTTCCCAAAGTTTATATTTATTCTATCAATTTCTTGTTGAATAAGTTCCCATGTTTTGTTGTGTTGAATCAATTCGGAAACAGAATTATATGAAATAGAATTTATTTTTGCCCAATTTTCTAATTGTATAAAAGATGGAACAATTAATGCTGCAATATATTTTTTATCGTCACCTCCAACAACCATAATTTGTTCAATAAATGGACTTTCTTTCATTTTATTTTCAATTACCTGTGGTGCAATATATTTACCACCAGCAGTTTTAAACAGTTCTTTCTTTCTATCCGTAATTTTCAAAAACTGCTTTCCATTTCTTGAAATCCATTGTCCAATATCACCTGTATGAAACCAACCATCAGCACTAATAACTTCAGCAGTTAAATCTGGTCTGTTGTAATAGCCTTTCATTATGTTATCACCTTTGGCTAATATTTCGCCATCATCTGCAAGTTGTATTTCTATATTTGGAATAGGTAATCCAACTGTACCTATGCATCTTTCCTGCTCATCAATTCTATTTGAACACAATACTGGGCTTGTTTCTGTTAATCCATATCCTTCAATAATTTGAATTCCAGCTGCTGTAAAAAGCTGTATCAACCTTGGTTGCATAGCTGCTGCTCCAGTAATGATAAATTCAATTTCATTACCTAAAGCTTCTTTCCACTTTTTAAAAACTAATTTTCTTGCAATATCTAGTCGCAATGTATATCCAAATGACTTATTTCCACCTACATCATATTTCAATCCAAGAGCTATTGACCAATCAAATAGCTGTTTTTTAATTCCAGACAATTCATTTCCTTTAGCTATAATCTTTTCATATACTTTTTCTAATAGTCTTGGCACTGTTGTAAAACAAAATGGTTTTACTTCTTTTAAGTTATCTGCTATTGTTTCTAAATTTTCGGCATAATGGATGTGCATTCCAAATACTCAATATGCATAAAATACCATTCTTTCGAATGAATGACAAAGCGGTAGAAAACTAAGTGTTTTTTTTCCTTCATGAAATGGCGTTACTTCTTTTACACTTAATACATTACTTACAATATTTTTATGTGTAAGCATTACTCCTTTTGGATTGCCAGTTGTACCTGAGGTATAAATTATTGTGGCAATATCATCAATATTTACTTTTGCTTTTCTATTATCAATTTCTTGTATGTCTACTTCATTTGGTAATAAATCAAATAATCTTTGCTGTTGTTCTATGGTATCAAAAGATATTATTCTATTTAGTAAACTTGTGTCATTAAGAATAGGAAAAACTTTCTGATAGATTGAAAAATTGCCAACAAATGCAATTTTAATTGAAGCATCATTAAATATAAAATGATAATCTTTTGATGATATATTTGGATACATTGGTACAACTATTATTCCTAGTTGTATTGCAGCAAAGTCTACAATATTCCATTCAACTCTATTTTCAGAAATAATTGCAATTTTATCATCTTTCTGTAGTCCTTCTTCTATTAGAATTTGGCTAACTTTATTGGCTAATTGCTGTATTTCATTATAGCTGTAATGTCTCCAATTATTTATACCATTTATATATTCCTTATTAGAAATAAAAAAATGGTCTGGATTCTTTTCAACTTGTATAGTTAAAAGTTCATGTAGCTTTCTTGTATTCATCTTATTTTATTTAATAAGTTTACTAATGGCTTTAAATTCATCTGTTCCTGCTTCATTTAATAGCATAAACAAAATCATTTCTGTTGATGTAATGTAAACGCCAGATTGCAACATTCGTTTTATTGCTAATACCTTATTTTCATTAGTTCTAGATGAGATTGCATCAGCAACTACGTGTACAGTAAAACCCATTTCAATAGCTTCTATACAAGAATTTAATACACAAATATGTGCCTCAATTCCACAAATAATTAAATCTTTTATTTTATTCTTCTTAAGTATTTCTAGAAGATTTTTATTCTGCATACAGCTAAATGTATTTTTTTCTACAATAGGGAAGTAGGACGAAAAATATAAATCGTTACATGTTCTACCAAGACCTTTTGGATATTGCTCTGTAATTATTGTTGTTAGAGAAAGTATCTCAGAACTCATTAATAATAAATTTGCATTCTTTAAAACTTCTGAAACATTTTGTACAATAGGAACTAACTTTTCCTGAAAATCTATCACAATAAGTGCTGTATGTTCTTTCTTTGGAATTCCAATCTTATTCATAATTCTATTTTTTTTACATTGATAATGATCCTTTTCTAAAATCTGTTCTGCCTATTATTGCATTAATAATATATGGTATTCCTTGATTACTCATTTGTAATGCTTCATCAACTGATTGACTAAATTCATTTATATTTTCTACTTTTTTTCCAGCAGCACCAAATGATTTCCCTATCATTTCATAGTTCGAATGCGCTAGTCCAATAGCACAGTCACTTTTAAGAAAATCTACCTGATCTCGTGCAATTTGCGACCAACAAGCATCATTACCAATTACTGAAATCACTGGCAAATTATGTCTTACAAATGTATCATACTCCATTAAGCTATAGCCAGCACTACCATCACCATAGATAATCCATATATCTTTTTCTGGAAAAACTAATTTTGCACCCAGTGCAAAACCAGCACCAACTCCAAGTGTGCCAAATACACCTGGATCTAACCAAGACAAAGGTGCTCTGGGCTTCAATGTATATGCAGATGTTGCTACAAAATCACCACCATCAGCAATTAAAATCGTATTGTCATTCAGTTTTGAATCTAATACTTTAAAAAGTTTCAAAGAATTTATTCCATTAACTTCTTCCATAGATTGCTGCTCAATATTCTCTTCTCTATCTACATCTCTATTTTTCAACTCACTAATCCATGTTGAATACTTTCCACTATAATTAGAAGCTAAATCTATTAGAAATTCTTGTGGATCAGCCAAAATACCAATTGTTGGTTTTTTATTTTTATATAAATCTTCTTTACTTCTATTGATAGAAATAAATGCTCTATTTCCAATATGATTGCCATAGTCTAATCTAAAATCATTGGGTACACCTGCTAGAATAATTAAATCTGAGTTTTTAATAGCTTCTTTTCTTTTATGTCGCATTTGGAGAAAATTATCTTTACCTAATAATCCTCTTGCCATTCCACTCAAATACACAGGAATACCAAGATTTTTAACAGCATCAGCAAGTTCTGATACTTTTTTTGGTTGTATCACAGCACCACTTCCTATTATCAATAGTGGTTTTTGGGCTGATTCAATTTTCTTTAATGCATTGTTGATATCACTAGCTTGATGCAGACTGATTTTATTTTTTTCAATCGTATTATTAAAATTTATATCATCCTTACCTTCAAAAATTTTCTTTGCATGTCTATTAATGTACCATTGAATAACACGTTCTTCTAAATTGCGTGGTGGTACTTCTTTACTTTTTGCACCATACCATTCTCTTACCAATTCTTCAGGATATAAAGTATCAATAGGACATTCAACAAAAACAGGACCAGGTACACCTTCTTGTGCAATTCTAAATGCTTTTTCTAAAACAGGTACAATATCTTTTACTTTTGAAATACTTACTGCCCATTTTACATTTGGTTTCATTAAGCTCATTTGGTCAATATCTTGCAATGAACCTCTTCCTTTTAAAATTGTTGCAGCAGCACCACCTAGTAGTATTAATGGAGATTGTGCCAACATTGCATTTTTTACAGCTGTAATTGTATTCGTTAATCCAGGACCAGCTGTAACTGCAGCTACACCAGGTACTCCTGATAATCTAGAAACTGCATCAGCAGCAAATACAGCATTTGCTTCATGTCTAGTATCTATTACTCTTATTCCAATTTTTTCGGCACCTACAAAAATTGGTGATATATGACCACCACATAACGTAAACAAAAATTTTACACCTTGTTTTTGTAATACCTTTGCTATAATTTCTCCACCATTCATAATTTTGAACATTTTTTTGTTATAAATAATGTACAAGTTAATTAATAAAATAATTTAGGACAAATTTATCTTAAATTATTTTCACATACCTTAGAAAATATTATCTTGGTAAAAAGAAAAATGAATAATTTATAAGTAACCACATCCAAACAAGAAAGAAAACAATAAATAACCATTGTAAACTTGATTTCCAAACCAACATCATGACAATAGAGAAATAGTATTAGAAAAATATTATTAAGCGTAAAGAAAATTTTGCTGTTTGAAGTTCTGCTTAGAAGAAGCAGAACAAGTTTTAAAACTTTTAGCGAAGACGAATATTTTTAGCGTCATTTTTCGTAAGCCTTGATTTTTCTTTGTTACTTTCTTTGTATCAAGACAAAGAAAGTAAATACACAAACTTATAAAGAAACCACAAAACACATATCCATTAATATAAATTAACAATAATAGAATGTAATATTTAGATATTTTAACAAACAACTATTAAATATCTATATTAATTTAGTTCTAATTAAAAAAATAATCATGAACAACTTTATTGTAAATCAAATCCCAGCGGCTACACTGCAAGCCATTAAACAAGCAGTAGCCAATCAAATTGCAGCTGCCAACCAATATAAAGTTGGACTCTCAGACGCAGAAAAAAGTGGTTTGCGTACCATGGCATTTGGCAGAGAAGGCTTTGCACGTACTGTAAACAAAATTGCACAAACACATGTAAACAGTTTAGCCAGAGAACTAAACCCAACTGATTTAGATGCTAAACTAAACTACGATGCAGCTTTGGAAGACATTCGCCAGCAAACCATGGCACTCTTAGAGCTAATTACAGAAACCCAATTAGCCAACAGTGCAGACATCATGAGTTTGGTAGACAAGATGGTTGCCAATTTGCAAACCAGCCGTACAGGCAATGCCTCTTTAGACTTGGCAATGAACGAAGTAGATGAGTGGAACAAACGCTTTGCACATAAAACCAACAATACACCACCAGTTTCTTAATATCGTATTGATAATCATTATGATATTAAATTAAAATAGAAGCTATGTTAGAAAAAGGGTAGGAGTTCCTAATAAAAAGACAGGAACTCCTACTTATTTTATAGGAATACCTACATAATAGATAGGAACACCTACCAAACCTATACGAACACCTGTAAAAATGACAGCTTCTCCTATCTATAACGTAGGAGCTCCTACCAAAAACATAGGAAGACCTACTAAATACATAGGAGAGTCTGCAAAAATGACAGATTCTCCTATAGAAAAACTAAGATAACATACCTATAAGCAAGGAGCACCTACACTTGGGCAAAGCAACCCTGTCAGTTTTGCAGAGTTGCCTATAGTTTAGCAAGGCGAGGCTACAATTTTATACAATAGTATTGAACCCTTTTAAAATACGCAAAAACATATTTAACATACAATATTGATAATAAGAAGCTTATAAATAAAAAATATTTTTAACCAAAAAATATACGCAATTAGGATTATTATGTATATTTATATTAGATTTGAAAAATTACAAACTTCATTTACAGTTCGTAACTTCGCAAATCCGCCGCACGTTATCGGCAACCTTATAAACACGACCCAATTACACAATTAGATATTAGTAATTATGAGCGACACTTTAGATAATGACTCTACAAAAAAACAACTAGGATTTGAATATCAAAAGTTAGTTGCATTGGAATATTGTTTAAACGCTAAAAGCGGAGAACATGTCTACATTGAATGTTTGGGAGATGTCCAATACGGAAGTGAATCTATTGAAGTTAAGCATCATGAAGGAGATTCGAACCTTACCAGCAACTCTAGGGATGTTTGGAAAACAATAAAAAATCTTGTCATTGAATATGACAAATTAAAGTCGAATGATAGATTTATTCTTCACACTACTCAACATGTGCCGAGTGATAGTATTTTTCACAACTGGAATCAACTCACAAAAGCTATAAAGTATAATGAACTCTATGATCACCCTATTTCAGCTACTTCTAAACCATTTAAAGATGAAATTTTCGACACTAAAAATATATCCAAGCCAAAGTTGTTGGAAATTTTAGATAAATTCATTATTAATAGTGGTGAGCCTAAAGTTGATGAAAAATTAGCTCAGTTAAAAGAACATCCAACTTTTAAAATTATTCCTGAGAATTTAAGAAGTCCCGCTATTGGAGTTCTGCATCAGTGGATTATTGAAAGGGCTATAGACAATGCCGATAAATGGGAAATTAATATTACCGATTTCAATTCAGATTTGCGATTCAGTCTATCAAAGTTTACCAAAGATTATATTCCCTTTCCATCCATTAAAGAACCTGAACGAGATGATGCAAATTTGACTAAAGGTTATAAATTTATTGAAAAGTTAAATGCTATTTCCTTGAAACAAGATGTATTGCATCAAGCATTTCAAGATTATGTAAGATCGGAAGAAGCTTATAAAGAGATTTTAAAAATAAACCCAGCATTAGAAGAGAAATTAAGCTCTTATGAAAAGGAGCTAGAAACTGATATTACTATGGAAAAAAGTGCTACTTCATATAGTTTATCAAAAGCTTCATTTTCCGATAATTCTCATATTTCAAAATCAAGAGATGTATATTTTAGATGTATTTTGAAACAGCATAATCAAATTGCTGGTATTAGAGATACAGAGAAATTTTTCCGTGATGGTAGAATTCAAAATATTAACGAAACCACTGATTTTGAATGGTTATATAAAGAAACAGACATATGAATATAGCTCGAACTGAAAAGATTCTTTTAATCCGCTATTTACATCAAAATTATTGCTGATGGCATTGGCTGGCGCAAAAAATAATCAGTTGAAAATGGAACTAATTTATTACATTCTTCCACTGATTTATAACGATAGAATAAAGGATAAACTTGTGAGAAGTAATGCAAATAGTACATTTAATACATTTCTAAATTCTGAAGTTAAAATGGAACTAATCGTTATCGAAACTCTGTTAGCAAATTATAGAATAAAGACCAAAGAAGCTTTGATTACATTATCAAATATATATAATGTTGAAATTTCAGATTATGTAATTCTAAAGGAGGAACGGAAAATAACTTATTCAGAAGAGAAAAATCCTATACTAAAAGATTATTGTAAAGCAGCATTTAATTTAGGATCAATTCTATCAAAAGAAGATTACAAAACTATATTTCTAAATTTATAAAATTATGCAAGCATCAATATCAAATATATTTCTTTTTAATAACAATGAAGAATCACGAACACTAAAATTTGATGACGGACTTAATATAATATCAGGTGATTCTAAAACTGGCAAAAGTGCAATAATAGAAATTATTGATTATTGTTTATTTGCTAGTAGATCCACAATACCAGAGGGTATTATTACAAAATGGACGGAGCTATTTTGCATTATATTTAAAGTAAAAGATAAATATTTGATTATAGGTAGAAGAAAAAAAAGCAATCAAATGTATTTCAGTGTTGAAATCAATTCGGAATTCCTTATCAACTTTTCTAAAGAATATTTCAGTGATAAGAAACTGATTGATTTAGATGGAGCTAAAAGAGAATTTGAAAAACACATAGGTATTTCTGTTTTAGATAAAAGGACTGATGAAGAAGAGGATAAAAGAAAATCAGGAGGAAAGGTGACAATGCGAAGTTTTGTAACATTCTTATTTCAACATCAAAATCTGATTGCTAACAAACATAGCCTTTTTTATAGGTTTGATGATCCTTACAAAAGGAAATATACTATTGATGATTATCCTGTTCTGATGGGATGGGGAAATGCTGAATTTTTTGATTTACAGAGAAGTTTAGAAAGTAAGCAAAAAGAATTAAGTCAAAAGAAAAAGCTTGATGAGAAGTTAAAAATTAGTAATGAACAATTAAGAGATGATCTTAATAGAGTTTTATCATTTTACTATACTTTTTTAGGCAAAGAGTTATCTGATGATATTACTCTATCTGATCTTGAAAAACTTGTCATAGATTTACCTAACTCTAATGCTAATTCAGTTGGTGATCAAAACCTTAATGAAGAACTTAGGAAAATAGATAACTTAATATTTGAGAAAAAGAAAGAATTAGATACAGTCCAAAATTTATTATCTACAATTAAATCTAATAATGACATATCTAAAAATTATTCTGAGAATGTTAATCGATTAAAATCATTAGCATCAATCGAGACAAATTTTAGTGAAATTCATTGCCCACTTTGTGATCAAGAAGTTAAAGCGATAAAAGAAAAAATTGCGGTCATCAAAGAATCTAATGAAATATTGGAAGACGAATTTGAAAAAATCGGCACGTACTTAAATGACACTTCAACTCAAAACGCCTCACTTCGAAAAGAACGAGATAATCTAAAGAAAGAATTGAAAGAACTTAGTATTAAAGCTGAAAATCTAAATAAACAGATAATATCAGAATTCAATACGAAAAATGAATATGAAAAAGGCTTACTATTAAAAGGTAGAACGGAAGCCAATGCTCAAAATCTTATTGAAAGAAATAAGCTTATGTCAAGTAGCAAAAGTGATTATTCAGAATTAGAAGCTGAAATTGAAGTTCTCAAAGATAAACTTTCTGGTTTCAATCTAAAAGAAGAATTACAAAAGGCACAAATAATTTTAAGTGATAAAATGAGTTCTATCTGTGAACTACTTGATTTTGAGGAAGAGTTCAAACCGGGTAAGATACTTTTTGATTTGGAAAAATTTAGCCTGAAGTACAATGTAAAAGATAAAGAGAACATTCTACTATCTGAGATGGGTAGTGGTTCGAACTGGTTAGCAATACATTTATCTACATTTATAGGATTTTTATATCTACATAGTATAACTCCTACATCTAAAATACCTTCAATTCTAGTCTTGGATCAACCAAGTCAGGTTTATTTCCCAAAAGTATACAAGCAATTAGATGAAGAAGTCGAAAATGAACAAAAGAAAGTTGATGATAATATTCTTCAAGTCAAGAATATATTTAAAGTAATTTCTGATGAAATTGCTAACATTGATAACGAGTGTGGTTACAAGCCACAAGTGATTGTTTTGGAACACGCTGATGAAGATGAGTTCTCACAATTTATAAAATATCGATGGAGCAAAGATGGAAGAAAGTTGATTTAGAAATTAAGGCAGCCAGTAACAGTGGTGGCAGTTGCACAACGTGGTTTTTTGGGCGGTAGTTTTACATAACTTATATATCATTAGGGTTAGCGCAATTAAAAGTTGAGCTAAGAAATAGTTTACTTATACTTTATATAATCATATAATATTTATTTTTAGCGTCATTTTTCGTAAGCCTTGATTTTTGTTACTTTATTTATCAATAAAAAAAGTAAGTATCAAGACAAAGAAGGTAAATGCACATATTTCATCAAGTAAAGAAGTAAATACAGCTATTGTTTCAACGGAAAATAAAATAAAAAAGCCTTACATTACTGTAAGGCTTTACATTTGGTTAGTCGGGATGGCTGGATTCGAACCAACGACCTCCTGGTCCCAAACCAGGCATTCTAACCGGACTGAACTACATCCCGATTATATTTATTATACTGCGGTGAGAGAGGGATTCGAACCCTCGGTACAGTTTCCCATACGTCAGTTTAGCAAACTGGTGGTTTAAGCCACTCACCCATCTCACCTCAGATTTTTCTTCAGAACTTTCGGAGTGCAAAGATAGTATATATAAAAGAACTGTGCAAATATAATTGCATTTTTTTAAAAAATTTATCATTAGTGTCCGATAAAGATAAAAAAAGAGAGCCATAATTTTGGGATTATGGCTCAAAATATATAGTTTGTTTTTGCACAACTTACTATATGAATAAAAGTACGCATAATTTTGGTAATTCGGTTCTCTCACAGCTGATTTCTTTAATTCCTAATTCTACTATTGATACAGCTGTTAACAAGCATAACAGTGATAGATATATCAAACGATTTACAACACTAGAACATTTAGTAACGATGTTGTTTTGTGTTGGCTCCAACAGTACTTCGCTTCGTGAGGTTTGTACTAATTTATTAGGTTTAGAAGGCAAACTCAAACATATTAAACTCAAACAACCACCTAAAAAGAGTACGCTTGGTGATGCTAACAAACGTAGAAATGCTGTTGTGTTTGAACAAATCTATTATGACTTGTTGGCTTTTTATAAATCAACTTTATCGGACAGCCGATTTAGAGAAAGTTATGGTAAGAGCTGTCCATTATCGATTCTACTACTATTTTCTTGTTTAAAGACATCTTAAAATGTGTTGGGCGTAAACCGATAAATGGCAAAAATAAAGGTGGTATTAAAGTGCATCTGCAAATTAGAGCAGATTATAATTTGCCTACTTTAGTAAAATTTACAGATGCTACTGTTCATGATAGTAACTTTATCCAGCATATTTCTTTTGACTCCAACACCATCTATTGCTTTGACAGAGGTTATGTTG
This sequence comes from Sphingobacteriales bacterium, assembly GCA_016699615.1. Taxonomy (NCBI): domain Bacteria; kingdom Pseudomonadati; phylum Bacteroidota; class Sphingobacteriia; order Sphingobacteriales; species Sphingobacteriales bacterium. Next base: position 2,887,647 of record CP064984.1, read on the forward strand.
ATTATCTACTCTTTGAGAGATTTAATCAAACACAAATACCATTTGTAACCCGTATTAAAGACAATGCAACGTTTAGTTCTAAAGAAGAATTTAGTTTGGATAACTGCACAGATGATGCTGTTTTGAAAGATGAAAAAATAGAATTAGACATTAGAGAAAATGGCACAATAACAAGACAATTGCCACTTCGTAGAATTGCCTATTGGAGCGAACAGCATAACAAATGCTACGAATTTATTACCAATATCTACGATCTAAAACCAGAACAAATTGCTACAATATACAAGCAACGATGGCAAATTGAGTTATTGCACAAACAACTCAAACAAAATTTTCCACTTAATTATTTTTAGGTGATAATGAAAATGCAATTATTATACAGATTTGGTGTACGCTTATTTACAATTTACTTATCACCGTTATTCAAAGAAAAGTAGAAAAACGAAAATGGGCATTTGCAAATCTTTGTTCACTAATCAGAACACATTTATTTAACTACATCAACCTAAAATCATTCCTCAAAAATCCACAAAAACACTACATCGTTGCTACACAAAATCAAATACAATTATTTTCAGGATAACCTGCTTTTGTTTTATTGTAATTTTATCACACATTTATATTGATAATCAATATCAAAAAAATTATTCCGTATTTTTATCGGACACTAATGAAAATTTATATCATTATAGAAATTAATAATTATTAAACATTCAAAAAATACATAACAAGCCTTAACATCCTTGCTTTTTGTATTTTAGCACTCAATTACATATTATTTTTATTCAACATGATTTTTAAGAAAGAAGTATTTAATGCATTAGCCTACAAAGAATTCAAATACTATGTTGTAGCACGTTTCTTAATTACTGTAGCCATTTCTTTTCAGTCAGTAATTATTGGATGGAAAATATACATTTTAACAAATAGCAAATTACTACTTGGATTTATTGGACTTACAGAAGCAATTCCTGCAATTGGTGTAGCATTGTATGGTGGCTATATTGCAGACAAATATGATAAGCAAAAACTATACATGTATTGTTTATCATTTTTTGCCTTACTCAGTGGTATGTTAATCTTCATAACACATGATTACTTTTTGCATCTAGCAGGATTGAGAAATACTGTTATTGCCATCTATATAATTATATTTCTAACAGGCATTGCTCGTGGTTTAGCTGGTCCTGCATCATTCTCACTTTCGACATTTCTTATACCTAAACACCTATATCAAAATGGTGCTACTTGGAGTAGCAGTGCATGGCAATTGGGTGCTGTTATTGGCCCAGCATTTGCAGGAATATTATTTGGTTTTTTAGGCATTACAAAAACATTTACTATACAATTAATTCTAATTATTTTTTCTGTTTTCTTAATTTATAATATAAAACCTAAGTCGCCTGTACAAACAACAGTAGCAGAAAGTGTTTGGAAAAGTATACAAGTAGGGTTGAAGTTTGTCTTTCAAAACAAGATTATTCTTTCCTGTATTTCCTTAGATTTATTTGCTGTATTATTTGGTGGTGCAGTAGCTTTGTTACCTGTATATGCTAATGATATTTTGCATGTTGGGCCACAAGGTTTAGGCGCACTAAGAGCCATGCCAGCAGTAGGTGCTATATTTACAATGCTATTCGTTGCATTTTCGCCAATACATAAAAATGCTGGTTATAAATTATTATTTTCGGTAGCTGGTTTTGGCTTATGTATTATTCTATTTGGTATTAGTACAAACTTCTACTTGTCTTTATGTTGTTTAATGATAGGTGGTGCATTAGATGGTGTAAGTGTAATAATTAGACATACCATTATTCAATTAAAAACACCAGCTGAAATGCGTGGTAGAGTATCCGCAGTAAATTCTATGTTTATTGGTTCTTCTAACGAAATTGGTGAGTTTGAAAGTGGTGTTACTGCAAGATTGTTTGGTACTGTACCAGCAGTTGTATTTGGTGGCGCAATGACTATTTTAGTTGTAATAGTAACCTATTTCTACGCACCGTCAATAAGAAAATTGGAGCTAAAAACTGATGAAGATTAAACAATGACAACATTTAGCCAACAAGATATTTTAATAGAATGTGTTCCAAATTTTTCAGAAGGAAGAAATAAAGCTACTATTGATGCAATAGCAAAAGCTATAGCAGAAGTAAAAGATGTAAAACTATTACACATTGACATTGGTTATGATGCCAATAGAACAGTTTTTACTTTTGTAGGCAAACCAGAAGCTGTGGTAGATGCGGCATTTAAGGCAATACATGTTGCATTTCATTTAATTGATATGCAGCAACATCATGGTGCGCATCCAAGAATGGGTGCTTGTGATGTATGTCCACTTATTCCATTGCAAAATATTAGCATGGAAGATACTAAGTCATATTCATATATATTAGCAGAAAAAGTAGGCAGTTTGGGTGTGCCTGTTTATATGTACGAAGCATCTGCCAAGGTAGCTGATAGAAGCAACTTAGCATACATTAGGAGCGGAGAGTATGAGGCTATTGAAGACAAAAAACAATTAGCTATTTGGCAACCAGATTTTGGTAGTTTTTTACATAGCAAGCATTTTGGTATGATAGCAATTGGTGCTAGAAAATTTTTATTAGCCTACAATGTAAATTTGCAAACTACTGATATTGAAATTGGAAAAAAAATTGCTGCAATTTTTAGAGCTGATAGAAAGACCAACGAGAAACTTCAATATTCTAAAGCTATTGCATGGTATATGGAAGCATATAATTGTGTGCAAATATATACTAACATTACTGATTGTGAGCAATCATCTATTTTTTATGTTTTTTAATATATCAAGTATTTATCAAATAAATTTGGTGTAGATACAAATGGCAGTGAGTTAATTGGTTTAATTCCTAAGCAAGCATTACTACGCAACAAAAATTTGAATGAAGTTGATGATTTGAATCTTGCAGTTGCATACCTTGGCTTAGATGCACTTCATCCATTTTTGCTACAAAAAAGAATATTAGAATATTTATTATGACGATTGTCATTGTTGTTTATTGTAATTTTATATACATTTACAGAAACAACAAAATTTAATGAATACTATAATTTTTCCAACAGATTTTTCTGAAACAGCAGACAATGCGCTACAAACAGCAAAGAATGTAGCCAAAAATACAAATGCAACCATACATTTGTGTCATTTTTATACATTGGTGCTAAATAATTATACAGCACCAGAATCTATGATTCCATTAGAATTGTTGGATGACATTAAAGTATCTGCAGTAAATGAAATAAATAAAATGAAAGAAGCTTTAGTACTTGAAGGCTTTAAGGTAGAAAGCACGGTAAATGGTGGCGATTTGGTGTTAGAAATTTTAGATTTAGCAGAAAATACTCATGCAGATTTAATTGTGATGGGTACAACTGGTGCAAACAATTTCATTAATAAACTAATTGGTAGCAATGCATTGAGTATTATGCAAAAAAGTAAATGTCCTGTAATATTAGTACCAAATAATTATAAAAATAAAACTAGCATAGATAAGATTGTATTTGCAGATCATTTTGATGTAGATAATTCACAAATCATTCAAGAGATTGCAAATTTTGCTGATAAGATGCAAGTTTCTGCAGTAGATGTACTTAGTGTGAATACTGATTACAATTTCAATGTTATAAATGATACTCAAACTATAGATAGTTTAGTAAACACATTAGGCGAAAATAAGGTAAAACTCAACTTTGTTGAAGCGGCAAATTTTGTTGATGGTTTTAAACAATATGCAGAAAACCACCAAGTAGATTTACTGATAATGAGTACAAGAAAGAAAACACTTTTGCAAAGATTGTTTACAGATAGCCAAACAAAACTAATGGCAGAACACGGGCAAACACCATTAATGATATACCATATCTAAGTGTTTGCGTTAGTTCATAATGATATCTTATTTACATTCTGTTGCTTAGCTTTCTAAGATATCTTTAAGTATTTGATTTCTAATTTTTAAAAAATTAGTCATATATTTTTTTAGAACTAATACGTCAAATATTTTACCTAAAATACCAAATGGTACTTCATAATAAAATTCGTCTGTCATTATTGTATGTCCATTTTTACTTTCAAATGTATGAATATGACGCATGCTTTTAAATGCACCTTTCAACATAATGTCTTCAAAAAAATATGGTGGATTCATTTTTGTAATTTCTACTGTAAGTCTTTGTCTTATTCCAAAATGTTTTGCCTCCCAAGTAATTTTATCTCCTAATTGACAAAGTCCTGATGTTCTACCTGCAATTGCAGTTTCATTAGTTCTTTTTGCTGTTAGTTTATGTGCATCAACATCACGTGATAAATCAAAGCATCTATTAATATCTGCATTAAATTTTGTTTGTAGATTAATAATTGTCATTTTATTATTCTGTATTTTGTTTAGTAAGTAAATATCGATATCTAAAAATTGTATTCAATACTATCTTTTTACTTTTTTGAGTGCATCGATATACTTTTTCTTCACACCATTGTCTTCTTCGTTTTCTAATAGTATTTCAATTTTTGGCAATAGTGTTTTATTGTGTTCAGTATTTAACTTTAGGATTTCAGCTAATGCATAAGCTGTTGCCCAACGTACAACAGTACCTTTGTGTTCAGCATTTGATAAAAGATTATTAATAGCCTTATCAAGTTTTGTAGGAAACAATTTAGCTGTATTTCCAATTACTTTTGCACTTTCCCATTTTACTCTTGGTTCTTCATCATTTAGTGTATTTATTACAAAACTCTGTAAACTTTCGTTGGCAATACTTGGAAATTTTTTAGTAGCATATTCTAATGCTTCTATACATGTTGCTTTGTCTGTAGCTTTTTGTTGCTCAGCAAATAGCAATAAGGTTTCAATATTCAAATCATCTTTTAATAGACAATCACCAATTATTGAAACCTTAGCTTTTGTTTTTAATGTCTTATCTTGAAATACTTGTTCTATTGTCATGTATAATTTACAATCAGAAATAATATTACTAATTTCTATGAATTAATATTTTCAATAGTACAATTGTAAATGTGTATTTATTCGTTGTTGTTAGAAATCATTTTATGTACGATTCCTGCTAAAACAGCTCCAACAATTGGTGCAACTATAAATAACCACAATTGCTCTAATGCCCAACCACCAGCAAATATTGCTTGACTTATACTTCTTGCAGGATTTACAGATGTATTTGTAACTGGAATACTGATTAAATGTATTAGCGTTAATCCTAATCCGATAGCTAAGCCAGCAAATCCTTTAGGTGCATTTTCATGTATTACGCCAAGAATAATAATTAAGAACATAAATGTCATTACTACTTCTGTTACAAAAGCTGCTAACATATTGTATCCACCTGGAGAATGTTCGCCATAACCATTTGCTGCAAATCCACCTAATTCAAAACCAGCTTTTCCACTTGCTATAATATACAAAATAGCAGCACCAGTAATTGCTCCTAATATTTGTGCAACAATATATGGAATCAACTCTTTTTTGTCGAAGCGACCACCAATCCAAAGTCCTATAGATACAGCAGGATTAAGATGGCAACCAGAAACATGACCAATTGCATAAGCCATTGTTAATACAGTAAGTCCAAATGCCATTGCTACACCAACAAAGCCAATGCCTAACTCTGGATATGCTGCTGCTAATACTGCACTACCACATCCACCAAGTACTAACCATAATGTTCCAATAAATTCTGACGCTAATTTTTTCATTTTTTAATTTTTAGAGATTATAATAATTTGTTTAGTTTTAAAATAGTAAATAAATAGATTTTATACTTTCATGTATATACTTATTTAATTAGGTAATGAAAATACTATTTTTTTTTGAATATCTCAATTAAAAGTTATACATATTATAATATGTTATTTTTTTACAATGTATCTTTTTGGTATATTGTTTGCAAAAATAGAAGCGAATCAAAACAAAAATACAAATGTTATATACTTAATCAAAAATTAAAATTTAAAACTATAGCCTAATCGAATAACTTGTGTTTCATAATAGTCTGAACTTGTATAGTTAAAACCATTTCCATTAATTTGTTTTTTAATTACCATCGTATTAAACAAATCATTAGCATTAAAAAATAGTTCACCTTTTCCTTTTTGGATAGATTTTTTTAGACCTAAATCGAATGAAAATCTTTGCCCAATTTTTCCTTGTGGTATAATATCTGGTGCTAAATACACAGCAGTTGCTTGCAATTCAAAGTTTTTTGGTAAATGAAAATTATTATTCAATTTAATACTACCTGAGAAAATAGTTTGTTTGACCATTGAAAAAGTATGTGGTGTTGGATATAAATTTTCTACTGTAAATGCATTAATTTGATTGTAATATATATTTGCATTGAGATTTAAAGTATACCATTTTGTTATATTTTGATTGAATATGACTTCCAAGCCTGTGTTGTGACTTTTTCCAGCATTCTGAAATATGGCATATATTAAAGTACTGTTGGGTACAATCGTAGAAATTCTTGTAATAGTTGCAGTTGCAAAACGATAATATAATGCTGAATAAAAATAGCCTTTATTCCAATTTGTCTTATAGCCTAACTCAAATGAATTGGTGAACTGTGGACGCAATGCTGGGTTACCAACTTTAATAATTTCAGCATCATCGTATTTTGGAAAAATTCTAATATCTACTTCGTTTGGTCTATCTACTCTTCGATTATAGAAAAGCGACAGTTTGTTGTGGTCATTAATTTTATATGCCAATCTGAAATTTGGAAAAGGTTGAATATAATCATAGCCATCACTTTTGTAAGTATTGTGATTTGGGTTTACCTTGTAATTGATGTTCACATATTCTAATCTCAATCCTAATTCTGCTTCCCATTTTTTATTTTCTACTACATAATTTCCATAAAGTGCAGGAATCAATTCTTTGTAATTTGCCCAGCCACCAGCATTTGTATCTAATACTGAATTTACACCAGGAATAAAATTCATGTTTGTAGGAATTGTTCTATATCTAAATTTTATACCAGTTTCTATATGCCCAAACTTTAATGGTTTTATATAATCTACATTAAAATCATATACTTGTTCGTCTGATAATAGTTTGAATGCATCTGTGCCTTTTGAAGTTGGTAAATAGTTATCGTAAAAATATTTTTCATCTTCTCTGTGAAAAGTATAGTTAAAACCTGCGTTAAGTAAATGTCCAGCTTGTTTGAATTTGTGTTGATATGCCACAGTAGACATTGCTGTTGTTTTTAATTCATCTTCTAAAAATTTCCAAAGTCGCAATCTTTCAGATAAATCTGCATTAAAAAAAGGTTGGTCGCCTCTGTCAATTATTTTCTCACTTCCAAATAAACCAGAAACAGTCAAAGTATTATGTTCATTGATATACCAATCAATGCCTGCTTTTGACGTAAAGAAATTTGTGTTTCTATTTCTTTTTAGTTGTTGTTTGATAATAGTTCCATCGTCATAAGTTCTATCTACAAATTCATTTTTATTGAGTGTTTGTGTATATAAATTATCTGCTTGAAAAAATGCATTTATTTTTCCTTTTCTATAATTAAAAGAAATGGAAGGATTGACTTTTGGTGTAAAAGTATATTGTGGCCTTATTGTAGGTAAGTTATCATGACGAACCCACAATGCGCCAGCACCAATAGTGAGTCCAACTTTGCCATTAAAACCATCTTGTTTGTTTTTTTTCATTATAATATTGATAATTCCAGCATTGCCATTTGCATCGTATTTGGAAGATGGATTGTTGATGATTTCTATTTTTTCGATAGATGATGCCGGAATGTTATCTAATCCAGTTTGGTTGCCAAAGCCTGTCATTGCTGTTTGTTTACCATCAATGAGTATTGTTACTTTATCATTTCCACGTAGTTGAACTTTATTGTCTTGTACTGTAATACCTGGCAAATTTTGCATGGTTTGCAAAACAGAACCTCCATTCTGACTAATATTATCTTCAACGGAATACGTTTTTTTATCCATTTTGCTACTCACGTCATCTGCTTTTGCTGTTATCAAAACTTCATTTAGTAACTGTGCATCTTCTTCTATTTCAATCGTTGCTATATCTAAAAACTTTGAAAGATTACCAACAAATAATGGTTTTTCTTTTGTAATGTATCCAAGAAAAGAAAATTCTATAATATAATTATCTGGTTTAATGTCTGTGAGTATAAAACTTCCATTGTCATCTGTTACTGTTCCTGTTACAAACGCACTATCTTTTTCAGTTTTTAAAACAACATTTACATAAGACATGAGTGATTTGTCTTTTTTATCTTTTACTATTCCAGAAATTGTTGTTAGTGGTGTTTGTGCAGACGAAATAACAATCATCATAAATAGGAAATAACTTAGTGCTATATTTTTTATGTACGTCATAATATTTGTTATTTTATTATATTTCCGTTTGAGTCAAAAATTAAATCTTTGTCATTTACTTCTGCTTCATAAGTGACAGTGCCTTTGTTGTCTATAATTTTTGCAGCTTCTTTAATTTTTTGATCTGCATAGTTTTTAGCAACATAATTTTTTACTTCAACAGGAAGTTCATTGGTTTTGATTTCAATTTCTGTTTCAAGAATATTTCCTACTGAGTCTATGAGAAGTGAATATTCAGTTTTATCAAATTCAAAAGATGCTTCATAGTTGCTGTTTTCTTTTTCCCATTTTAGCTCTTCTGCATTTTGGTAATTTTTTTGCAGTGTTAGTTTAACTACAGCTGGAATTTCGATGTTTTATTTTGTGTGTGTGTTTGAACACGATACTGCATATGTGGCAGCCAATACAATTAATAATGTTTTCATTTTTGTAAATTTTATACTACAAAGTTGAACATCGATTTAGAAGAAATTTAGAATTTTATTACGAACGAATGAAAATTATTTTCAAAAGTGTATTGGATATTCCAATTGTAGCGATGGCAAATTTCTTTAGTTATGGCTAAACCTAAACCACTATTGGTATTCTCGGAAGATGAAACTATAAATCTGTCAAAAATTTTAGTATTATCTAATGCTGATTTTCCTATATTGGAAATTGATAATTTCCTATCACAAAATTCTATATTAATTTTTCCATTTTCAACATTATGTACAATTGCATTGATTAATAAATTATTGATTAAAATTTCAAGTAAAGTTTTGTTGCATGTGAGCGAAAATTTTTCTTTGAGGTTTTTACCAACTGAAATTTGTTTGGCTTCAATATAATCTGAAAGCATTTCAATCGACTCATTTATCATTTCTGTTAATTCAATATTTTCTTTATCAGAAAATTGATTGTTTTCTATTTTGGCTAAAAGCAATAAATTTTTGTTGATTCGCGTTACTCTTGACAGTGGCAATTCAATTGCATTAATTATTTCAGCTTGTTCATTGCTTAGTTGTTCGTTTTGCAACAATACATCTATTTTTGATTTTAGAACTGCCAAAGGAGTTTGTAATTCGTGCGATGCATTTTCTATAAATGTTTTTTGTTGTGTATATACAGAAATATTTTTATCTATTAAGTTTCGCAAAGATTGATTTAAGTCTTCAAATTCTTCAATATCAGTTTTGTCAAATGAAATGGTTTGTTGCGTAGTTAAATCAAATGATTTTAGTTTTTCAAGTGTATTTCTAAATGGTTGCCAAATTTGTTTTGCTATTCGCCTGTTTAGAAAAATAAATCCAATAACCAATGCTATAAAAAATAAAAGTGTTACAAAAGCAATTGCAAGCATTGTCTCATCAGTTTCTTCAACATTACTTTCAACTTGCAAATGGTATATTTTGTTATTAATTATTATATAAGATGAAAGAACTCTAAATCGATTGATTTCATTATAGGCTACATACTCATTTTGTTTGCTAATCGTATAAGTGCTGTCAGATTTTGGAGATGTTATATTGCTTGGTGTTAATGTTGTATTTGGTTGCAATTTATTCCAATTTTTAAGCAAACTATTTAATTCAATTTCTTCAATTGTATTTTTATTAAAATTATTTAGTATCTGTTTTTTTATAATTAAATTATGCTCGTCTAACTCTTGTAGCCAAATAAAATCTATTACTAAATAATAAACAGGAATACTACACATTAAAATAATTAGCGCATAAATTGAAAATGCTTTGAATGGTTTGTTTAATAATTTACTCATATTTCCCATTTATATCCAGTTCCATAAATTGTTTTGATATAGTTGTCGTATCAAGCTTCAGTTAATTTCTTTTTAAAATTCTTTACATGTGCATAAATAAAATCGTGGTTGTCAAACATGTCTGCAATATCACCAGATAGATGTTCAGCCAAAGCACTTTTTGAGATAACACGATTTTTATTTCCAATAAAAAATAGCAATAAATCAATTTCTTTTTTTGTTAGATTAATTTCTGTTTCATTTACTTGTACTGTTTTGCCCAACAAATCAATTGTTATTTCATTTTGTTGGATAATATTGGAACTATTAAATTGTTTTCTGCGTATGATAGAATGTATTCTTGCAGACAATTCAGAAAGATGAAATGGTTTTGTCAAATAATCATCAGCGCCAATTTGCAATCCTTTTACTTTATCATCAATTGCGTTTTTTGCTGAAATAATAATTACACCATCTTGTTTGTTTTGATTTTTTATTATTTCAAGAATTTTCAAACCATTGCCATCTGGCAACATGATATCTAAAAGAATACAATCATAGGTATAAAGTGCTATTTTTTCAATGGCTTGATTATATGTAGATGCAAACTCACACAAATGATTTTCTTTAGATAAATAATTGGCAATGTCTTTTGCAAGTTCTTTTTCATCTTCTACAATCAAAATTTTCATTCACAAATTTACATTTGAATTTTGAAGAAATTTAGAATTCTAAATATTATTGTTTATTGCAAGTGCAATATATTGAAGAGAGAAAACTATTTTAGTAATAAAAATGCTAAAATAATGCTACCCATGATTATTCTATAGTAGCCAAAAAACTTAAAACCATATTTTTTGATGATTTCTATAAAGAATTTTATAGCTAATAATGCTACAATAAATGCGACTATATTTCCTAAGATAAAAATGAATGTATTGCTTGAAGATGAAAATATCATCTCATAGCCTTTTTGCTCAATTCCATTGTAGTTCCAATCTTTTAAGATTAAAGAATAACAAGTCACTGCAAACATGGTTGGTACTGCTAAAAAGAATGAAAATTCTGCTGCTAAATCTCTTGTTAGCTTTTGTTGCATACCACCAATTATTGAAGCAGCCGAACGACTTACGCCAGGCATCATTGCTAAACATTGCCAAAAACCAATAGTGAATGCTTTTTTTATGGTAATGTCTTCTTCCTTTTTTATTGTTGGATTTTGAAAATATTTATCTACAAACAACAATACGATACCACCAAGTATTAAAACGATGGCAATTGGAATAGGTTTTTCTAAAACTGCTTCTATTTTTTCGTCAAATAATTTTCCTAGTACTAATGCTGGAATGATAGCTATAGCCAACTTAATATAAAAATCTAATGATTTGAAATTTAAAAACTTTTTCCAATACAATACCACTACCGAAAGTATAGCGCCAAATTGTATAGATACTTGAAACATTTTTACAAATTCATTTTCTTCAATACCGAAAAATGTACTCATAAAAATCATATGTGCAGTAGATGATACTGGCAAAAACTCTGTGATGCCTTCTACAATAGCAATAAAAACAGCATGTATTGTTTCCATTATGCTGTTGTAATTGTTTGACTAGGTTTTTTTAGTATTCCAATTCCTATAATTGCAAATCCTATTAATATTGTAATAGGTGCAAGTGTAATTCTTCTAAATGAATAGATTTCTGCTTCGTTAAATACTTTTGGATCAGTATTGCCACCACTCATTAGTATAAAACCTAATACTATAAGTACTGCGCCTATACTAAATAGAATATAGTTCAAGTTGTCAAATAAAAGTGTTTGATTTTGACTTTTTGGTAAACTGAAACCTGAACCACTACTTTTCTTTGTAGATTGATTTATTTGTTTTACTTCTTTTGGTTCAGCTACTTTTGGTGCTTGTTTTACTTGTGGTTTATTTTTTGCCATTTTTTATTTTTTTATACTAAATCATCAAGATTTAAGTTCAAGTATTTTCTAACTGCAAAATAAGTGCTAATTGTTGAAATAGACAAGCTTATTAGAATTAAACTTTGCAGCCAATATTACAAAAAATATTATATCATTTTGAGAAAGTACCAAACTGTACTTATAAATTCCGTAACTTAAGAGAATTGCCAAAAATATTATGCTAATAAAAACACTTACCAAACCTGCTTTTATTGCATTAAAAATATATGGCTTTATGATAAACCATTCTGTACTACCTATCAGTTGCATAGTTCTTATTGCAAATCTTTGGCTATACATTTTTAATCTTATGGTTGTATCAATTACAGAAAATGCGATAATTAATAATATTATTGAAAGTATACTAATTGTAACAAAAGCTGGTTTTACAGTAGTACTCACAAAATTGCTAATAGGTTCTGAGTATGACATTTCTTTGATGCCACCAATCATCATGAAATCAGATTTTAATTCTTTTAATGTTTTAGAGTCTAAAAATTCAGGTTTCAGATTTACTACATATGCATTGTACAATGGATTGTAACCTAAAATTTGAGTAAAATTCTGTCCTAATTCTTTCTCATACATTTTTGCTTTTCTCTTTACTTCTATAAGCTACTTTGCTGATGTATTCTTTCTGGCGTAAGTCAGTCGTTACTTGATTAATTTGGTTTGCAGAAAGTGTATCATGTAGAATCAATTCAATATCAATATTCTGTTTAAGTTTATTAATTGTATTTTTTGCTAAATATAAAATACTTGCAAACAAACCAACTATAAATAAGTTCAATGCAATTGTTAGCACAGCATATTTATAAGTTGCTTGATATTTTTTGATTGGTTTATATGACTGCTCTTCGCTCATATAGTGTACGAAAATAGCAAATATATTTTACTTAAAATAATGATTTAGGAAATATTAGGAAATTTTGAGTCTCTGATGCCTAAGAATAATTTTTCAATCAACTGATAATTTATATAAGACAATACATAAACAGCTACAAAATAGATTGTACCAAAAATTAAACTTTGTGTAATTGTATTAGGTACTATTTTTTGGTGAAAGAATAGATAATATATAAACAAATGAATTAAATACATAGAATATGAAATCTTACTTGTTATAGCAAAAAATATATTGCCAATTTTTATATTTTTTATTGAGTAGAAGTATGGGAAACACATTGCAAACAATACAGCAGAAATAGGAGAGAAGCCATAATTTATAAAGTTTTTAATATACATATTATTTCTATACAATTCATAGTTGTTTTCAAAAATTAGGTAAAAAATATTTATAAAAAATAGTAACAAAATACACGAAATAATAAATAATACATTTTTGTATTTAAAAAAATATGCTTTATAATAATGATACAACCATGATGTAATTGCACCAATGCAAAGACTATCAAATCTAAAAATTACAATTTTCCGTATATCTTCATCAAAGTCAGTTGTAGTATTTTGCACAAAAATTAGCTTTAACACAACTATTGCAACAAGTATTGCAATTGATGAAAATAAAAATGCAGACTTTACATTATGCTTTAAAAGATTTATAAATGTAATAAGTACTAATGGCGAAATTAGATAGTACCATTCTTCAACAGCCAAGCTCCATGCTTCTCTAAAAAATGAAGGATGTGGTGTATATATATTTTGCAAAAAAAATAAATATCGCCTGTCAAAAGTATATTTTTTGATAATGACACAAAATATCAGAATATTCAAAAACAAAATCCAATAGTAATTTGGCAATGTTCGCAACCATCTTCTAATCCAAAATTTTCTAAAAAGAATATCAAAGCTTAATTTCTCTTTGCTTAATATATCTAACAAAATCTTAGAAATTAAAAATCCACTTAAAACAAAAAACAACTCAATAGCTAAAAAAGATAAAACACCACTAATTGCCAAAAATTTTCCTACAAATATTCCTAAAAATGGAATATAAATTAATGGATTAAACAAAGTTGATGCATGTGCAAATACAACCATTAAAATTGCCAAACTTCTCAAAATATCTAAGCCTAAAATTCTGTTGGATAAGTCTTTCAATATTTTTTTTCGCTAATTTAATGCTAAAATGTATATTCGCAACATGAAAAATGCACCATTTGGAATTGAATTATATTTACAACCTACATTTTTTATAGATAGTAATCATCCAGATGTAATTGAATATACTAAAAAAATTATACAAGACGAAACAAATCCTACACAACAAGCAATACTATTGTATAATGCTGTGAGAGACGATTTTAAATACAATCCATACAATATAAATCTAAAACACGAAGAATTAAAAGCAAGTACACTATTAAATAGAGCAAGTAAAAGTGGCTATTGTACAGAAAAAGCATGCCTTTTAGCAGCATGTCTTCGTGTTGTCAATATACCAAGTAGAATGTGTTTTTTCGATGTAAAGAACCATATTGGTGTAGATAAATTTATAGATATCATTAAAACAGATGTACTTACATTTCATGCATGTACAGATATCTATTTGGAAGAAAAATGGGTAAAAGCAACACCAGCTTTTAATAAAGAATTATGCAACAAGCAAGGTGTTCCTGTGTTAGAATTTGATGGAAAAACAGACTCAATTTTTCAACAATTTGATGAACATGGCAATAAATTTATGGAATATCTACAAGATTTTGGTTCATTTCACGATATACCACATGATATGTTTGTAGCACAACTGAAAAAACATTATGGACATTTCTTTCAGAATGAAGAAAGTTTCAGAGCCATGTTTAAGGCATAAAGCCTTGTTAATATAAATTTAATATACAATTTTATATTGATTATCAGCAATTTACATAAATTATTAGATACAAATACAAGTGCATATATATAATTTTAGCGTAAAATACTATCTTCGCACACTCAAAAAATACAATTTACGCAAATAATGAGAAATTTAAGTTATAAAACAAGAACAGTAGTACCAAAAGATGTTGATAGAACATGGTATTTGGTAGATGCAGAAAATAAAACCTTAGGTAGATTATCTTCTGAAATTGCAAAAATTTTACAAGGAAAAAACAAAGCATCTTACACACCAAATATTGACAATGGTGACTATGTGGTTATCATCAATGCAGAAAAAGTTGCGCTTTCTGGAAATAAATTAAATGCAAAAGTGTACATCAGACACACAGGATATCCTGGTGGACAAAGATTTATGACACCTAAAGAAGCATTGGTAAAAAAACCTGAGTTTATTTTAGAGAATGCAATTAAGCACATGCTTCCAAGAACAAGATTAGGAAGAGCAATGTATAAAAAATTATTTGTATATGCTGGAACTGCACATCCACATGCTGCACAGAACCCTAAACAGTTAAATATAAACATATAATAAATGGCAAGTACAACAACAACAAACGGCTTAGGCAGAAGAAAAACTGCAGTAGCAAGAGTGTATTTAAAGTCTGGTAATGGTGCTGTTACCATCAATGGCAAACCAGCTGACCAATATATTTCATTAAAATATCTATTAGATAGAGCTGTGAAACCACTTATCGTTTGCAAAGACAAGAAGGAAAATTTGATGTAAACATCAATGTAAAAGGTGGTGGAATTAAAGGACAAGCTGAGGCAATTTCTTTAGGTATTGCTCGTGCTTTAATCAAAATAGATGAAACTTTAAAACCTGCTTTAAAAGCTGAAAGTTTAACTACCAGAGATCCAAGAATGGTAGAGCGTAAGAAATTTGGTAAGAAAAAAGCACGTAAAAGCTTTCAATTTAGCAAACGTTAATATTATATTTTATATTATAAAAAAGATACAAGAATGTCTACAATATCTCAACAAGAATTATTAGATGCTGGAGTTCACTTCGGACATTTAAAGAAAAAATGGAATCCAAAAATGTTACCATATATTTTTATGGAACGTAAAGGTATTCACATCATA
This sequence comes from Sphingobacteriales bacterium, assembly GCA_016699615.1. NCBI lineage: Bacteria > Pseudomonadati > Bacteroidota > Sphingobacteriia > Sphingobacteriales > Sphingobacteriales bacterium. The sequence continues at coordinate 2,903,675 of CP064984.1, forward strand.
GACTTGAATAAAACTCAAGAAAAATTAGAAGAAGCAGGTGCAGTAATGAAATCTATTTCTAAATCTGGAAGAAAAATTTTGTTTGTTGCTACAAAAAAACAAGCAAAAGAAATCGTTTCAGAAGCAGCAAAAACGATTAATATGCCATTTGTTACTGAAAGATGGTTAGGTGGTATGCTAACAAACTTCACTACTATCAGAAAATCTATCAAGAAAAAACAAAGCATAGAGAAAATGTTAGGTGATGGTGCATTAAACAACATCACTAAGAAAGAAAAATTAATGCTTAGCCGTCAACAACAAAAATTAGACAAAGTATTAGGTGGTATTGAAAACTTACCAAGAATACCAGCTGCATTATTTTTAGTAGATATATCTCATGAGCATTTAGCTTTAGCTGAAGCAAAAAAATTAGGCTTAAAAACTATTGGTATTGTTGATACAAATTCAGATCCAAATTTAGTAGACTTCGCAATTCCTGCAAATGATGATGCTACAAAATCTATACAAATAATTGTGAACTACATTGTAGAACAAGTAAAAGATGGATTAGCGGAGCGTAAAAAAGATAAAGAAGAAACAGAATCTAAATCTGAGCAAGCAATCTCAAACGAATAAGAAATTATTCAACAAACAAATTATTAAATAATTCATAAAATTATTATATGTCAGTAAATATATCGGCAGCAGAAGTAAATAAATTAAGACAAGAAACTGGAGCAGGATTGATGGATTGCAAAAAAGCACTAGTAGAAACTAATGGCGATTTTGAAGCAGCAATTGACTACTTAAGAAAAAAAGGTGCTAAAATAGCTGCAAATAGAGCAGAAAGAGAAGCAAATGAAGGTGTTGTTATTGCATTAACTAGCAATGATGGTACATTTGGTATTGCAGTAAACTTATGTTCTGAAACAGACTTTGTTGCAAAAAATGAAGACTTTATCAACTTAGCAAAAAATATTGCACAAATAGCTTTAGACAATCAAATCACTAATATAGACGATTTACATAATTGTATGATTGATGGTGTTACTATCAAAGATAAATTATTAGATACCGTTGCTAAAATTGGTGAAAAAATTGAAGTTAAGAAATTTGAATTCATTAAAGGAAATGGAGTTGTTCCATATATCCACATGGGTTACAGAATGGGTGTTTTAGTTGAATTAAACAAAGCACTTAATGATTCAAATATAGTGATTGGAAAAGATGTTGCTATGCAAATAGTCGCAATGAATCCAATTGCAGTAGATGGTACTGGCGTTTCTGAAGAAGTAAAAGCAAGAGAAAAAGCAGTAGCAAGAGAAAAAGCAATTGAAGCAGGAAAACCAGAAAACATTGTAGACAAAATTGCTGAAAATGCTGTAAATACAATGATTAAAGAATCTACATTGTTGAACATGCCGTTTGTGAAAGACACAAGTAAAACAGTTGAACAGTATGTGAAATCTGAAGATAAAGAACTACAAGTGTTATCCTTTAAACGTGTAACATTATCATAAATTCAAAAAGAGAACTATTTTAGTTCTCTTTTTTTTTGTCTATCTTTATATTATGAAAAAATTATACTATATCTTTTTATTAATGTTAATGCTATCATTAACTTTTTCATCTTGTGGAAAAAAAGAAGATTGTGCCAATTGCAAGGCATACATTGCTGTAGACCAAACAGTACTTTTAGTTTGGACAATTGATTCGTTACAAAAATATGTTCCGGATGCAAAAAGTTCTGATTGGTGCAAATTATTAGAAAATTTTAATGGCCAAGAATTAAGTGTTCCAAACCTACCAATTACAGGCACACTCAACAAATCTTGCGAATAAAAACATCAAATTATTATATGTCAGACATAAAAAAGAAAAGAATCTTATTAAAACTTAGTGGTGAAGCCTTGATGGGCGACCAAAATTTTGGAATTCAAGCACAAACATTAGATAGCTTTGCTGATGAAATTGCAGAAGTGTTATCGCATGGCTATGAAGTAGGAATTGTGATTGGTGGTGGCAATATTTTTAGAGGCTTACAAGCTGGAAATATTGGCATTGAACGTTCGCAAGGTGACTACATGGGTATGTTGGCAACTGTTATAAATGGAATGGCATTACAAGGTGCTTTAGAATCCAAAGGTGTATACACCAGATTAATGTCTGCACTAAATATACAACAAGTTTGCGAGCAATATATAAGACGCCGAGCAATAAGACATCTTGAGAAAAAAAGATGTATTATAATGGCAGCAGGAACAGGAAATCCATTTTTTACAACTGATACAGCAGCTGCACTTAGAGCAAACGAAATTGAAGCTGATCTAATCTTAAAAGGTACTAGTGTAGATGGTGTTTATGATGCTGACCCTAAAAAAGTACCTGATGCAAAAAAATATGATACTATTTCTTTTGATGAAGTATTGATAAAAAATTTAAGAATAATGGACCAAACGGCATTTGCATTATGCAGAGAAAATAAGATGCCTATCATTGTTTTTAATATCAAAGAAAAAGGAAATATTCTTAGAATTCTTCAAGGAGAAAAAATAGGCACTTTAATTTCCTAAATTAGATATCTTCTAAAAATTTCATACCATAAAATGGCAATTAATATGCCATAGATATATCCTATTAGGATATCTAATGGATAATGTACGCCAACATAAATTTGTGCAAAACCAACTAGTATTGGCCATAATATTATAAGTATGGTGTATAGTTTATTTTTGAATAATGGAATTTGTAATAAACCAAATGAAATAAAAGCGTGATTGGCTGCATGTGAAGATGGAAAACTCCATTTTCCACCACAAGAATCCAATAATAATCTTACTTGTAAAAAATCATTGTAGCATGGACGTACACGATGAAAAAATGGTTTTAAAAATTGATGTGTACTAAAATCTACAATTGCAAAGCCAATTACAAAATATAATACATAAAGTATAAATTTATTTTTAAATTTATTATACATTAAAACAAACAGAAAAATATATACTGGAACCCAAGTGAATTTATTTCTGAGAATTGGCATCAGAAAATCAAAAAAACTATTGGCAATTGTTTGATTGATAAATTTGAATAAAGAATCATCAAAACTGTATATCAATATTGCTATTTTGTATACAATAGCTTCAAGCATTAATATTGAATTTCAAATTGATTGCGTTCAGTATTTAATTTCCAAAATTGCTCTGCTATTTGTGGTGCATTGTATTTTTCATCGCTATCTTGTACAAAGCCGCAAACTGTAACTGTGCCTACATAAATGTTTTTTGGCTTTAGTGTAATGTGCAATGATTCTGCTAAACTTCTTAAACCTGCTTTGCCAATTGATAGTGAGCCATATTCTGGATCTGGATGTAATGCCAAACCACCACCTGTCAATAAAATTGTGCCGACATTATTTTTTTCCATATCTGGAAGCACTAAATGTATAGCTGTGAGTGCTGCTGCAACGTTGGTTTTAAAATCTTTGGTTATGCTATCTGCTGTTTCTTCAGCAATATTTACTTGTTTATTTTTCGATGCATTGTACAGCAAAGTATCAATAAAACCTATATTTTCCCAAATTTGTTCAAACACATCTTTCATAGAATCACTATCTTTTGCATCAGCAACATAGTATTGTACACTAATATCTTTTTGTTGTAATTCATCAGAAATTTCTTGTAGTTTTTCTTTACTTCTTGCTATTAATATTACATGATAACCTTCTGAACCAAATTTTTCTGCGACTGATTTACTAATTCCTTTTCCTGAACCTATGATTACAATATTTTTACTCATAATATGTTTATTTTTTTAATAACAATATATATCTATCAGATAATTTAGAATTATATTTATTCAATTTATAATCTCCAAATTCTTGTACAATGGTAAATCCAGCTTGATTTGCAAATTGATGAAAATGATGTGGCATCAACGCTTGTACTTCTTCTCTATAAATATAAATATTTTTTTCTTTTTCTACCTTAATGTGTTTAATAATTTTTCCATTTTCTACAACTCTTCTGATGTAAAAATCTATATTATCTATTTCTTTTTTTTCTCGTGGTACTAAGTTTTTAATTACTTTTTCTGTGTTCATAAAATCTATTAAAAAGTAGCCACTGTCTTGCAACATTTTATATACACTATCAAAAACAGCTTCATTATCTTTTAATTGCTCAAAGTACCCGATACTTGTAAATAAATTTAAAACATATTTAAAATAATTTAATCTAAAAGGTTGTCGCATATCATGTACATAAAATTCTAAGTTGGGTAGTTTGTACATTGTATTGGCATACTCTATACTATTTTTTGACAAGTCTACACCAACTACATCATATCCTTTTTCTGCTAAATAGTGTGCGTGTCTGCCTTTGCCACATGCTAAATCTAATATTCTACCATAATCTATAGTTAATGTATTCGTTAGATTATCCATAAATGTATGTGCCTCATGGTGATCTCTATTTTTGTATAATGTATGATAAAATGGAGAGTCGAACCACGTTTCGAACCAAGGTTTTGCTGTTGTATCTTGCATAGATTAATTATTAAGTTTAAATATTTCTCCTAATTTAGGAATTTCAATTGTAGCAAATCCATCATTCAGTAAATTTGCTTTAAAGCGTTCTTGCCTTTTTGTTTCGCCGTGTACCAAAAATATTTTGTGTGCTTTTTTTTGATTACTTAAAAATTTTCTCATTTCGCCATCATCAGCATGTGCACTCATACTTCCTAATATTTCAATACTTGCATTTACTTTTTTTTCAATACCAAATATTTTCACAATCTCTGGCTTTTTTACCAACTTAGCACCAAGTGTTCCTTCTGCACAATATCCAACAATTAAAATTGTATTTTCTGTTTTTTCTATTTCATGAAAGATGTGGTGTTTTACTCGTCCTGCTTCTGCCATACCTGATGCACTGATAATGATGCATGGTTCATTTTGCTCATTAAGCATTTTAGATTGTTCTTTAGTTTTTACATATGTCAAACCATTCCAACCAAATGGATTATCATCTTTTAATAAGTGTTCCTCAATACCATCATCCATGCATTCTGGGTGCATTCTAAATATTTCTGTTGCATTAATTGCTAATGGACTATCTAAATAGACTGGAATTGCTGGCAATTTTCCATCTAAATACAACATATCTAATTTATACAATAATTCTTGTGTTCTGCCAATGCTAAATGCTGGAATAATTAATTTTCCTTTTTTTTCTATACATGTATTGGTAATTATACTTAGTATTTTTTCTATTTCTTGTGGTGATTCTAAATGTGTTTCGCCACCATAAGTTGATTCTGTTACAACAAAATCTGCTTCTGGCATAAATTCTGGATCACGAAGAATTGGTCTATTCCATCTTCCAATATCGCCCGAAAATGCAATTCTAGTTTTCTTATTATCTTCATCAATTTCTAATGTAATACTTGCACTTCCTAAAATATGTCCTGTGTCTTTAAAAATTGCTCTTACATCATTATCTACCCAAAACCATTTATCGTATTCAACAGTTCTAAATAATTTGAGTGCTTTTTTCACATCTTCTTCGGTGTATAATGGTTTTGCATTTTTTATGCCTCTTTTCTGTGCATATTTAGCATCATTTATTTGTATATGTGCGCTATCTAATAACATAATGGCACACAAATCTCTGGTGGCTGATGTGCAATATATTTTTCCATTAAATCCATCTTTTACAAGTTTTGGAATTCTGCCTGAATGGTCAATATGTGCATGAGATAAAATTAATGCATCAACATCTTCTGGTTTATAGTACCATTGGTTGTTGAAATTGAGCATTTCTTCTGTATTTCCTTGATATAGACCACAATCTAAGATATATTGTTTGCCATTGTTTAGTTTTATTAGATGATTGCTTCCTGTTACTGTTTGAGCTGCACCACAAAATTGTATTTCCATTTAGTAAAAATTATGATTTAAAATTATGAAATATAATTGCAATATTATAATTTGCAGCATCGTTAAACTACAAAAATAAATTATTATGTTTCAAGAATTATTAAACAATATACAAGAAAAAATACAAACGCAAATTCAAGATAAATTTGGCTTGAATGCAGACCAAACATCGCAAAGTACAACTGTGTTGGTTGAGAATTTTAAGAAATTCTTTTCTGAAGATTTGATGAGTGGCAATTTTTCAAATATAAAATCTTTGTTTGAAAATGGAATTCAAAATATAAAAGACAATCCTGGATTGCAAAATTTTCAAAATAATATTTTAACTGACTTGAAAGACAAAGTTGGTTTGAGTGAAGAAATGGCAAGTAAAGTAAAAGATTTTCAGATTACTGAATTGTTTTCTTCTATTCAAAATGAATTTGCTGGCGAAGATGGCAAACCTGATTTTTCTAAAATCATGTCTAAATTAGATTTAGGTTCTTTGCAAGAAAAAGCACAAGAATTATTAGGTGGAAAATTTGACTTAGGCAGTATTTTTGGAAAAAAATAATTGAGTAACAATTTTGTTGCTGAAATAGAATGCTGGTATAGCCATAAGCATGTCTACTATTTGTATTCGCATAACTAGATAAGTCATGAATACAAACATTATTAATAGAAATATTAATTTGTTATCGTATTTTTTGGTAAAAATGCCTACGACAAAACTTATTTGTGTAACAAAAAGCATCATGAAGGCAATGTATGCATAGTAGACATTGCTACGCAAAATGGTTGCAATTTTATAGGTAAGATGATTTGGATTGAGTACTTGCAAATCTACATGTTGCTCATACATTACATACTGAAAATGATTTAGTGTGAAGATTGCATGGTTGTGAATTTTATGATAAGCAGCAGAAACTAAAATAAAGATTACAAAGTATCGCACAAATTCTATCATTAACTTTTCATCTTCATTTTTGAAAAACATAGGTATTAATGCAATAAAAATTAGCACGCCACTTTTTGAATGCATACATGAATATGTTTCTACTGTAATGTGTTGAATAAAAAACAGTATTAATAATAAACACTTGAGTATTAGATTAAATTTATTACTAATAAACAAATATATTATTAATAATAATATACTAATATCTATCACTAAAGAAAAATATGGATGACCAATTAAAAATTGTGGAATCTTAGTAAGTAGAAAAAACCAAAAAGTATAATCTAATTCTGGTGCTTTCATTGGCTGATATGCGATTGAATATAAATACCTTCCAGAAAACAAACGTATAATATATAGAAAAAAGAAAATTAGCAAGACACTTTTTTCATAGCTAATACTTATATATTTATTTTTATTATTCATTTTGAATAGTGTAGTATGTTAGCGTATCAATAGGTTGATATATATTGTCTTTAAATTTTAATTTAATTTCTTTAAATTCTAAAATTTTAAATGAGTTACTAATGTTTGCTTTTACATAATTTTTGAACCAAATTTTATATGCATATTCATAATCTGATTTATCATTTAAAATACGTCCTTGTGTATAATTATAAATTACATCATTTTTGAAAAATCTAGTTCTACTATCTACAACACTTTTCATTGGATCTTGAAAATTTTGTGATACTTGCCAATTGTACATTTTATTTGTTTTAAAAATAATTTCTTCTTTCCAAATTGGTAATTGTGTATGGTTGTATATTTTTCCATCTAGTGCAATAACAAAAACACTTGTTTCGTTTGGTGGCAAATATGGTCTTGAATACATATCCCAAACAAACCATGGAAATGAATGTATGCGTTTTTGATTAAAATATATTTGAAAAAAAATAAAAGCAACAACAAATACAAATAAAATTTTATTAGAACTAAACAATCTATATAAATAGAAATTATTCATCTAAAATAATGTTACTTTAATAAAATGTACTGCGATAAACACCACTAAAATTATTTTCAAACCACTGGTAAGCAAAAAACCTATAAATGAACCAATACCAGATTTTATGGCAACTTGCATATCTTCGCCTGCAATCAACTCTCCAATGATTGCACCCAACAATGGACAAATAACTATTGAAATTCCGCCAAATGGTGATAAAAATATGCCAACCAAAATACCAACAAAACTACCACGAATGCCAGCTTTGGTGCCACCAAACTTTTTGGTTCCCCAAATTGGAATGAAATTATCAATTATTAAAACAAATACAATTACAACAGCATACACTATCAACATCCAAACTGGAATTTCTTGTTTTAAGCCTAAAACATAATGTGCTAAAAGCAATGAAATATAGGCAATTGGTGGTCCAGGAAGTGGTGGCAATACACAACTTGCTAATCCAATAATGATTAAAATAATACCTATGGTTACTACAATTGCTAATTCCATTAATTTAATTCTTGTATATTTTTTTGAGATAATTCTTTTCCATCAACCAATACTTTCCAGCCAGTGCTTTTTGCCATATAATAGATTAATTCCAGATGCTCAAATCTTTGCTCGTTGGCTTGTTGAATAATATTTGTTTGTTTCGATTTGTCTAAAATTAATTGCTTCGCTTTATCTTGTAATGCTGTGAGTGTTTTTTCATCAAATGAATTAAACACACCATTTTGCATATCATAGTATGACACAGTATGGTCTATTGCTAAAATTTCTGCACTAGGCATATTTTTAATTATAATTTCTTTTTCGTTTTCTTTAATTTCTATTTTTAATTTATTCAAATCTATACCAACTAATACTTTTGCATCTACTTTTATAATTGCTTTTTTTCTAAAGCCAGGAAAATCTATATAATCATAATCTTGATAGGTGAGTAGCTCAGAAAAATTGGCTTCTACGCTTACCATTTTCATTACCTTTTCTATTTTATTGACCATTACACTACTATCAATACTTTCAACAGGCGTGCTAGTTTTCCATTTGAAATAAAAAAATACTGACAAAAAAATCAGCAATATTATTGATATAGAAATTACCTTACTTTTCATCCTCAAGATTAATTAAGTAAAGATAAAAGTATTTGAGATTATTTTGTTATAAATAATAAAATATGAACTAAAAAAGCTCGAAGTAAAATACTTCGAGCAAGAATAGATTTAAGATTATTGTGGTAAAATTCATTTTCAATTATTCATTGGGAATAGTTATATGATGATAGCCTCTAAAATCGACACCAGCTTCATCTTTTGTTTCTACTAATAGACAAGCAGTTGCAAAGTCACGCCATTTTGGAACAGAAATTCCAATTGCATCTGCATCGACAGAAACAAATCCTAAATTATTATCAATTACACTATATGAATAAGCGTGATTAAATAGTACATTTCTAAGTTCTATCTCTGGATTATTTATATATGAGAATGTATATGAATATACATAATTTGGATAAATAGAGAATGTAGAATATCTTATAGTTTGTGTGGCAGACTTATTTTTTACATAAAACAAAGGTGCACTTGATGTTTTATACATTTCTGCATATCTGTTTGTAACTATTATAGATACACTTGGTTTGTAATTTGTAGTGCATTTACTTAATATTGGCTCATTATTAGAATTTCTTTTAAAATTAAGCAAAATTGTATTTTTACTATCAACTACAATTGTAATACTACTATCACCTGAAATTTTGAACCCTTCGCTATTATTTGCAAAATTTACATCATTTTTCACATCTTGATAATGTGCATACAAGACAGAGCCATGATACTTAAAATAAATTAATCCAAAACCATTTCCTGCATTTTCAATTGCAATGTAGTAATCTTTGATTTCATCAGCAAATGTTGTTGTTGTGTCTTCTTTTTTGCATGATATGGCTAAGAGTGTCATTAGCGTTATCATAATTAATGTTATTTTTTTCATGTTGTTGATTTGTATTAATGATAAAAAATATAATAAATTACATTTCTGTGAAAGTTCCTGTGAATCTAGATTTATAATATTGATCAGCATATTGTGTAATTAATTTATTATCTATTAAGATTAGTAATTCTTCATCTTTTAAAGAAGAATCTATTGAATTAGGTAATATTGCATAACTTGCAATATTAAATAGATTAGTATATGTTGTTAATCTTTTTGTTTGACCTATAATAAATCCTGCTTCATAATTAGCAATGTTATTATTAAATGCATAGAAGTAATTATTGTATTTTATAACTCCTAAATAATTATAATATTTCCCCGAAAATGTTTTGCCAAGTAATTGATTTGTTGCTGGAATTTTTATTAGCCTACATTTACCTGTTTCAACACTACTACCATCAGAAAATGAAATTTTATTAGAATCCAAGACTACTGTATACTCGTTATTAATTAATAGTGTATTCTTACCTACTATTTCATAAGTTGTAATTGACGTATCTAAGCCACCTGATTCAAATTCATAGAAATTTAATTTATTATTTGGTAAGAATTCAACAAGTGTATGTTTTAATCCATCTAAATCATCAATATATAAAATATAATCAAATGGGTTGTTGATGTCAAACTCATCTGAAGTTATGGTGTTTTTTTCTTTTTTGCATGACATAACTATGCATGTCATTAGCACAAATAATATTAATGTTATATTTTTCATGTTATTGTTTTTTATAGTAAATTTTTAAACTCCACAATTAGCAAAAGCATTAGCAACCAAAAACAAAAAGAGGTTAGTCTAATACTTATCTAAAAAATTCTACGTTTATTTATTTAAATTGATATATAGTTTAAATATTATGTTTAATATCGAATAGCAACATCATGTAGGTTTCTTAATGCAACATTAGGAAGAGCATCTTTTGTTTGTACTAATAATGATATTTTGTTATTATTTTTCCAATATGGAACAGAAATGCCAAATATTAATTCATTGCTTGATGCAAATCCTAAATTATTGCCAATGACATTAAATGTATAAGATATAAAATTACCATTTGAGATTATTTCAAATTTTGGTTCTTCAATATTTATAAATGAATAATCTCTAATATTAAAATTATATCCTATTCTATCTTCTAAAGATGTATTTTTTATATAAAAAAATGGTGCTTTAGATACACTATACATTTCTGTATAATAATATCCGAAAAAATTTAGACCGACTCCATTATTTCTAATATATGAACAATTTTTAAAAGATATTTCATTGTCAACATTTCTATTAAAATTAAGTGTTATACTTTTTCTTTCACTAACTACAACAGTAATACTGCTATCACCTAAGATTTTAAAATTATCACTATTTTCTATGTAGCTAATATTTGTATTTATATCCTGAAAATATACATATAGATTTGAGCCTTGAGTTTTAAAATATAGTATTCCAAAACCATTTAATGGATCTTCTATTGCAAAGTAATTATCTTTAATTTCTTCAACAAGAGGAGTTATTGTAATCTTTTTGATATCTTCTTTTTTACATGATATAGCTAAGAGTGTCATTAGCGTTATCATTATAAGTGTTGCTTTTTTCATGTTGTTATTTTTAATGATATAAAGTTTTAAAATTTTATATAGTAGTACAAATACTAATCGACGAACAACTGAAATAATCGATAAACGACAGATTTTTAGAAGTGAAAGATGACTTTTAGATATTTTTTTTATGGAAGCCAATATTGCAGTTTAGTAAACAAAAGATTTGTCCAATCTCCGCCACAATGTGTACTACATGAATTATCTGTATAACCACCACTTTTAGCTTTTATTGCAGATACAGCTGGAATTTTATTGTATAATGCTAAACCATTAAAATCACCTTCATTATTTCCACTACAATTTACAGCGTAAATAGGAATATGAAAATTTTGTGCATTCCATTCTCCAGATGCACCACAAGCTGCCAATACACCTTGACAAAAATCTAAAGAATTATCAATTGAGATTGCAGTAAGCAACATAAAACTTGCATAAGAGTAACCACCAACAACAGATTTAGTTTTGGCAACATTATATTTACCAGCAATGGCTTCTATACATTTTGCAAAATCTTTTGCTATAGTGACAGCACTTGCATTCCAATCGGAATTCCCAGGTGTTTTACTATATTGAACAACAGCAGCTAAATAGCCATTGTCGGCTGCTTTTTTACATAATTCATTTTCTGTAGAACCATCTAAGCTACCTACACTTGGATTATTTTCGTCGTTGCCACTACCTAATACAAGGATACCTTTATAAGTACTTGTGGTAGGCACATATATTCTGTAGGTAATTCCATTAGTAGTTTCTACTGTACTTCCAGAAATACTTTGATAATTATTACTTTTATTTTCTTTTTTGCATGATATGGCTAAGAGTGTCATTAGCGTTATCATGATTAATTTTATTTTTTTCATGTTGTTGATTGTTTTATTAGAAATTAATATCAGCACTATTAATTGTTGTATTGTCATTGGTATCATCATCTAAATCCAACAACTTAATATTGCTATTAATTAGTATTTTATTTCCATTAACTACTATTTTATAGTTGCTATTAACTGGTTTTGATAGCAAAATATAATCTGTACCTATTAAAACTTTTCCTGAAGGAACATTTGAAATAGTAGCTATTGAATTTTTTATAACCGTAAATTCTCCACCAGCTTCTGCTTCTTCTTTGCTATGAAATACAAACTGCAGTAATTTATAAGGCGATTTTTGCTCGCAAAGAATAGAATAATTTCCATTTGAAAATGTTTGTACTGAGGTATTACCATTATAAGTAACATCATCAATAGTATATATACCTGTTTTTCCAGTATTACCGTTATTGTCTTTTTTGCAACTTATTGCAAAAATGGTGCATATAAATAATGCGATTAGAGTTATTTTTTTTATTGTTTTCATAATTAAAAATATTTAGGTTAAAAATTATTCATAACGTTCACCTTGATAATAGCCATGTAGAACTTTATTGTCTTTATATCCTGTATAAAAATAACTTTCCATTTTCCAATGTGTATTATTTATATTATTAATAAGTACTTCTAAACTACCAACAAAAAAAGATGAATTTGGATTAGTTCCGGCTGCATTATTTGCATATGCAAAAATGTTGCTTTCAGCTAATGTATAATCAATTTTAGCTCTATTAAATTCAGAACTATTACTACCTATTTTGCTTGCATATATATTATATTTTTCAATTGGATATGGGTACCCAAATTTAAAATAAGCAGTATCATAAGCTGGCGTATAATTTTCGTTGTAATAGTTGCCCCAAAATACCGTGTTTCTAAATGAGTTGGTATCGCTAAAAGACATTAACGAATATTGACTAATCGCTGGTGTACTTAATGTATCTCCATAAAAATATGTATTTGCATAATAACCAAATAATTTCATATAAAGCACATGATTATTATTGTCGAACTTAATAGTTAAATAATCATCATGTTGATAATTATCAAGATTACGAAGTGTAATCTCATTAGATGATGTAATCTCATAACTACATAATTTTTTTATTATCTCACTCTCACCATAATTTGAATTTTTATTTGGATAAGCAATTGTGTATAGCGTTGCCACTTTAGAGATAGTATTACTAACAACAGAATCTTTAAACTCTATAAACAAAAAATCAAGGTCAATTATGGCACGATTTGAAATTCCAGGCATACCAAAAAAATAAGTAAATGTAGTATCAACAGTAAGTTTATGTTTTATATATAAACATTTTCTATTTAAATTATTTACATCTACAGTTGGTGCTGTAAGTGCATTTGGTCCTGCAGAAACAGCTTCATTTTTTTTACAGCTGGTAGTTATTATTATAACTAATAATAAAAGTGCTGTTGATAATTTTAAGATTTTTTTCATGTTGTTATTTTTATTAGGATAAAGTTTTAAAATTTTATATTGTAGTATAAACACTAATCGACGAACAACTGAAATAATCGACGAACAGCATGTTTTGAGATGTAAAAAATGAGATTTAGGAATAATAGAGGCAATTTTTATATACATAAAAAACTCGGAGTAGATACTCCGAGTTAAAACCTGCTTTATGATTTTTGATATCTATTTAAAATTATAAATAAAATTCAACTGCTTCGTGGTAGCCAGATTCAAAGTGAGGATCGTTTATATCTGAAATAAACAATAAGGTTGGTATATCATTACCTTTCCAAGTAGGCACAGATGCACCAAAAATGCGAGGATATGTATTCTTAATTAGTCCAAGATTATAATTTAATATATTAAAACTCATATCATTACTCACTACACCATCGTATTCCCAATGCCAAACATTACCAGCATCATAATCAAAATAAATATAAATATCTTCCGAATTAGAATTTGTATAAGTGTAATACTTACCGACTGAAGTTCCTTGTTTGCGATAAAATATTGGTGCATCTAAAATTTTAAACATTTCTACGTGTTTATATGGATTAGCAGTGCTTGAAACAGATTTTATTTTTATATTATTTTGATTGTCTTTTTCAAAAACTATGCTACTATACAACCCAATAAGTCCATTGTAAAAATTTAAAGTGTTATTTGAGTATGTAAATTTTGTATCAATACTACTATCTCCAACATATGTAAGTGAATTACTTTTATTCATAGATTTGAACGATTCAATTTTTCCATACGCAATAACTGGATAAATGACACTGAGTGCTTCAGCACCACCAGACAGTACTATATAATAGTCTTTTAATTCGTTAATTTCAATTGGTTTCGAATTTTCTTCTTTTTTACATGCTATCGTCAAGAATGTCATTAAAGATAGCATAATTATTATTACTTTTTTCATGTTGTTATTCTTATTATTGTAAAGTTTTAAAATTTTAGATTATAGTACAAGCACTAATCGACAAATTATTTATATTTTTATTTCAATATTTATAATATACATATGAATAAGACGTATAATCCCAATAAATTAAATTATTTTGAATTGGATCAATGTAAAAGATAATTTTTCGACCATCTTTATTATAGTATCCACCATTGCCTAATAATTTTGTAAATGTATATTCATTCGTAACTTGTCCCCATAAATCATTATATAAAGTATTTCGTAAATATTTTTCAATAATTTTATTTCCTGAAACTATAATTTGGTAATCTTTAACTATGTTTGTATTTGTTGATGTGCCATCAAATTTCCATATCATACGCTGCCCTTTTGGATATGTCTTGTTTTCTAATTGTTGCAACTTAATAAGCTTTCCGTCTTTTAGATCCACATCAATACCTGCAAGTGTATTTTTTGTTAACCCATCTTCTACATCAATATATCCAATATTTGCTAATATTATTCGATTACCTTTAGTTTCATATTCAGTTGTAATTTGTGCCTCAAGTGTGTATATATTTGCTTTCCCATTAGTAGCAAACTCAATAATATAAGGTGGTGTTTTATTAACATCATAACCCCAAAATGTTTCACCAACGACTATATATTCTGAGATATTAATATCATTATTTTTTAGAGATATATTATCCCCATCTTTTTTACATGCTATCGCCAAAAATGTCATTAGCACTATCATAATTAATGTTACTTTTTTCATGTTGTTATTTTTATTAGGATAAAGTTTTATAATTCTAGATTGTATTACAAACGCTAATCGACGAACAACTGAAATAATCGACGAACAGCATGTTTTGAGATGTAAGAGATGAGATTTAGGAATAATAGAGGCAATTTTTATATACATAAAAAAACTCGGAGTAGGTACTCCGAGCAAAACAAAACAACTATGAAAAAGCATATATTATTTATTATATAAATAATATATTAATTTCTAAATGCTATTTTTTTAGTTTCAGGCAATGCCACATTAATACCATACCCACCACCATTTAATATATTATAACCCCATGTATTTGTTGATGTTGCATTTGGTATTGTTATACCATCGCCATAGCCATTATTATTTAAGGTAATATTCATTCTGTTTGGTGCAGTTCCAGTATGGTCTGTTGTACCATCATTATACCAAGACCATGCTAAATATCCAATACTTTTATTATTTGCTTTGCTTAATAAATCAGCATAGCCAGTTGTAGAGCTACCATCTGGCAATATATTTCCCATCTCACCAATACAAATGGTAAGCCACTATTTACTATTGCATTTAATCTATTTATTGGATCTATACTTGGTTGATTGCTTTGCCAGTCCCATTTCCAATAGTAAGTATGAATACCAAATAACAAGTTATGTTGAGGATCAAAATCAATTAAATATTTTCCATTACTTACACTTTGTCCATATGATGATGAAGTAAATATTTCTTCTCTATCTGCATAGCCATAAGCATCTATCATCAATGGAACATTAATGCCTTTGTTCCTTATAGCTGTAATAGCAGACTTATATGTATTGATAAATAAATTTATATCATTTTGTGAGTAGTTATTTTGATTGGTATTCCAATTTTGTCCCCATTCATTTGCAATATTTATGACTATATGTTTCTGATGTTTTTTAATAACAGCAATAATATCTGCTCTTGTCCAAAAATTAGTTATAATATTTTTGAATTGTGTTGAATCAGCCTTTCCAGTTAAATCATGTAACATGATGATAGGCAAAATACCTTTGTTTACATAGGTTGTAATAGCTCTATCTAAATCATTTGCAGTGTAGTAAGTTGTACCTGTTTGAGGTTCTGGACTTCCAGCAATATGTGTCCACCAAGCTAAACGAACAACATTAGCTTTTGTTGATGCTACAGCAGTGGCTACCTGTTCAATATCGTTATCCCAACCTTCTTTAAATGCTGGCACATTAACACCACGAAGCATGACACTATTGCCATTGCTATCAGTAAGAAATCTGCCTTTTACTCTTAGTACAGAATCTACAATTGGAGTTGGTGTTGGAATTCCACCATCAGGAATACAAGCTTGTGTTGAAACTAGTAAAACCATTACTGTAATAATTATTACTAAATGAATTATTTTTTTCATAATATAATATTTTTGAATAAATTTAATTACTTAAATAGTCAATGGCAAGTATTAATCGACGAACGACTAAAATAATCGACGAATGACAGAAAATAACAATCAATTTTATTATATTTGGTAAAACAAACTATGGACACGACTATAAATGATAAAATAAATTGTATTGTCGTAGATGATAATTTTATTGATAGAAAAACTACATGTGCTTATTTAAAACAATATAATTTCATAAATATTGTTGGTGAATTTGAGTCTTCAATTGATGCATTACCAAAAATTAAAGAATTACAACCATTTGGTGTTTTCTTAGATATTGATATGCCAGAAATGAATGGATTAGAACTAAGGAAGCATCTAACAATAGTTCCAGCATGTATATTTATTACAAGCTACCCAGAATATGCCTTAGAAAGTTTTGAAGTAGATGCTTTAGATTTTATGGTTAAGCCAATAAATAAAGATAGATTTGACAAAGCAATGCATAAGTTATTAGAATATTATACGATTAAACAAAAAGCAGATTTACTAACGCACACTTTGGGCAATGAAAATATTATTATTAAGCAAGGTTCAGAACAGATAAAACTTCAACTGCACCAAATTATATATTTGGAAGCCATGAAAGATTATACAGCAGTTGTAACTAATGAAAAAAAATATATGGTATTAGAAGTATTAGGTAATTTAATCAGAGAAAAAGCATTTGAAAGTTTTATACGCATCCACCGAAGTTTTGCGATACAAAAACATTATGTATCTAAAATCAACAACACTGAAATAGAATTGGTAAATGCAAACACATTACCTATTGGCAGAAGTTATAAAGAAACTATTAGAGAATTATTCAATTAATAATTTATACAATAATTACAAATCTAAACTAATTCGATAAGTATAAAAATCGATTTCCGGTTCTACTTTTTTAAATCCAATTTGCTCATATAAACGCTGCGCTATAAAATTATCTACGGCAGTAGAAAGTTCTACAAACTTTGCACCATTTTGTAATGCAAAGTCCATTGCATGCCTTATTAGTTTTTCTCCAATACCCATTTTCCTATATTCTACTTCAACATATAAATCGTTAAGAATCCAATTTTTAATTACTCTGGCTGATGAATATTTAGGATAAAGTTGTGTAAATCCAATCGCTTGATTTGTTGAGTCATCAATAGCAACAAATATGACAGATTCATTATTATCTAGTCTATCTTGGATAAATTTTCTAGCAATATCAATGTCTGATGTTTGTTTATAGAACACTCTATATTTATTAAATAAATCAAAAACTAAATTACCTTGAGTATTATCTATTTTAATTATTGTCATGTTTTATTCTATCTTTTCTTTTTGTGCATTTTTTCCATTTGCAGAAATTTGACCGCCTATTGTTAATGTACCAGGATTCCCACCTTGTTCAACAATATAAGAAATAACATTATCGCCAAAAGTTTGTACATTACCATTTATAGTAATACTTTTTGCCTCGCCACCATTTTTTATACTTAATGCATATGCAGGTAAATCAAAATAGACACCTTTTACTAATGAACTACCAATAGAACCATGAGTAGTTACATTTCCATGTACTGTTAATGTACCAATTGGTTTACTTATTTGAATACCAACAGAACCATCTCCAAATGTTTCTATAGATTGAAAAGAAATATTATCTACTGTACCATCATATTGATTATAACCTCTAGCACCTAAACCGTATGTTTGCAAAGGTGCATTTACTGTAAAGTTTTTTACAATTCCAAAGTTTACAAAACCCACACCACTTGGTCCATAAGAAATTACAGGTGCATTGCTTGTCCAATTATCTACACTTCCCCAAACATCTAAAACCATATCATTCACACCATAAGTAATTACTTCGCCATCTGTTATTACTTCTTTAGCATGTGCCCCGTACAGCACAAACACACCTGCAGTTATGTAATCTGCCACGCCAAGAGGAATCTTTCCATTAGAATAAACAGCTTTGGTATGTAATGTTGAAATTTCAGTTCTTCCACCATGGTCGCCAAAACCAGAAACGAAAACACCGCAACCAGAAACAGGAGCATTTTTTCTACCAATGCTTAAATTTTTTATTGATACAGAAACAAGGCTATTTATATCTGGATTTATATTGTATATAGTCAATGCACCTTGAAGAACATTTACACCATATTTTTGAGGTTGTTCTAAATAATGTCTCACATCAGCAGAATGAATATCTACATTATCAATTACAATATTTGTTTTTTCAACGCCAACTCTTGTAATAATAGATACTTGTCCTTTCACTAATAAATCTTGAAATAAAAAAGTACCCAAATCCGATTTCACTGTTGTATTAAAAATAGCTTTATGATTTGTTGGAGTATCAATATTTAGATTTTTAATCGAATTGTTTGCACTTACACCAATTCCATCAGAATGCTGAAATGAAAGTAAAGGCAGTTCATTATTTTCTTGAGCTTGCCCACTTATATTTACGCCTTCAGGCAATAATATTGGATAATTACACAATATACTTCTTGTAATTGTAATAGTTTTTTCTCCATTCTGAATAGCAGCAACAAGGTTATTAAAAGTTTTTATTTCCATAATTTAATTATTTATTATTATATATTTTTTATACATAAATTAATATCAGTATATTTATCCAAAAATACACAAGAGATTCTTAAATGTCAATAAAATTCAAAGATAAAATAAAAAAAGGCACTCTTAGAGTGCCTTTGAGGTCGGTGGCGGATTCGAACCGCCGTACGAGCTTTTGCAGAGCTCTGCCTAGCCTCTCGGCCAACCGACCATTTTGCTAAATGGAATGCAAATATACATCTTTTTTTATTCCTACAAAAAATATTTTTACATTTCTATTATTACAATTGCATTATTAATATTTCCAACAATTGGTGGATGCATTTTCTTTATTTGAACTTTTATAGTATTTTCTTGTGAAATTTGTCTTTTTAACTCAAGAATTATTCTTTCAGCCAAATGTTCAATCAATTTCACCGTTTGTTCCATTTCCTTTTGTACAGCATTATAAATCAACTCATAATTTATAGTATTATTCAAGTTATCTTTGTTATATTCATTTGATTTTGTGCTAATATATACATCTACAATAAAAGTAGTTCCTATCTTTTGCTCTTCAGTATAAAAACCATGATATGCAAAAAATTCCATTCCTTCTAATCCAATAGTTTGTTTTTTTTCCATAATTTGCACACAGCAAATGTACATTAAAAATGAGTAATACTTTTATCAATTCTTACAGAAATTTTGATTATTTACAACTAGATGACTTTTTATCTAATGAACAAATCCTAATAAGAAACAGTGTTCAACAATTTGTAAATAAAGAAATACTACCAATTATTGATGATTGCGCTCAGAATAATATGTTTCCAAAGCAACTACTAACATCATTAAGCGAGCATTTCGCATTTGGTGCTATGATACCAAAAAAATATGGTGGTGCAGAATTAGATGCAATAAGTTATGGAATTATAATGCAAGAATTAGAACGTGGTGATTCAGCAATAAGAAGTTGTGCAAGTGTACAAAGCTCATTAGTCATGTATCCAATCTTTCAATTTGGGTCAGAAGAACAAAAAGAAAAATTTCTACCCAAATTAGCCAAAGCAGAACTAATTGGTTGTTTTGGGCTAACAGAACCAAATCATGGAAGCGATCCAGCAAGCATGGAAACAAGATTAATAAAAAATGGCGATAAATATATTCTAAATGGTACAAAAATGTGGATTACAAATGCACCAATTGCTGATATTGCAATTGTTTGGGCTAAGAATGAAAACAATCATGTGGTTGGTTGTATTGTAGAAAAAGGTATGCAAGGATTTTCAACAAATGAAATAAAAAAAAATGGAGTTTAAGAGCATCAATTACTGGAGAATTAATTTTTGATAATATAGAACTAGATGAAAAAAATATACTACCATTGGCAAAAGGATTAAAAGCACCATTAAGTTGTCTATCATCAGCAAGATATGGAATATCTTGGGGTGCATTAGGTGCTACCATGGATTGTATACACACTGCAATTGAATATAGTAAACAAAGAAAACAATTTGGAAAACCATTAGCAAAATTTCAATTAACACAAAAGAAATTAGCAGAATTATATACTGAATTAGTTAAAGCTCAATTATTAGCATTAAGAGTTGGACAATTGTATAACGAAAAAAAAGTTACACCAGCACAAATATCAATGGCAAAAAGAAACAATGTTGAGTTGGCAATTAGAACAGCAAGAGAATGTAGACAAATTTGTGGAGCAATGGGTATTTTAGGTGATTTTCCATTCATGCGCCATGCTATGAATTTAGAAAGTGTAATTACATATGAAGGCACGCATGAAGTGCATTTACTCATTACTGGAATGGACATTACTGGCGAAAATGCTTTTGAATAACTCATTATCATTAACTGTAATTTGGTATAATTTTAGATATTAACATAGTTACAATAAATTAATTGCAATAATTAAAAAAAACTTTAGATTTTTGTTTCGTATAAATATAATGACGAATATGAAGAATTTAATGAACGTATTTATAATTGCATTTTTTTTCATGCAAATTGCGAATATAAATGCTCAAGTTGTACAAAGAAAATCAGATAAAGAATTCACAATAAGTGGAATTGTAATTGACAAAGAAGCTAATGAAGAACAAATCGGTGTAAATATTTATGTAGAATCTGATAAAATGAAAGGCACAATCTCAGATTTTGATGGCACTTTCTCATTAAAAGCAAACGAAGGTGATATAATCATTTTCAAATATGTAGGATATCAAGATTACAGACACACTGTAACCAAAGATGAAGAAAATCTAAAAGTTATATTACAAACAGAAGCATTACAACTAAATACAGTTGTAATTTCAGCATCACGTAGAAAAGAAAAAATATTGGATGCACCAGCATCAATTACAACAATAGATGCAAGTTCCATTCAGAAAAAACAGGAACTGATATGGGCGATCATCTAAAAAATATTTCTGGTGTATACATGCAAAAAACAGGAATAAATAGTGGTACACCATCTATTCGTGGTTTTAGTGGATACTTTACATCTGATGTACTTTCATTAAGTGACTATAGAGTGGCTAAATTACCAAATACAGGTCTTACACAATATCAAATGCTTACAGGTGGCGATGATGATATAGATAGAATTGAAGTACTAAGAGGACCAGCAGCAGCACTTTATGGACCAAATGCTAATAATGGTGTAATACACTTTATCTCAAAATCTCCGATAGATGCTCAAAAGATGAAAGTCTATACAAGCATTGGATTTAGACAAAAAATCAAAGGACAAATTTATATGCAAGGTGATGATACACCAAGATACGATGAAGACGATTTGTTTAAAAGAGGTATGTACACTGTTGGATTATTTATTGCAGATACAATTGCAAATAAAAATCCAAAAGTAAAATTAGGCTATAAACTATCTACAAAATATTTCAGAGCATTAGATTGGAAATACGACGATCCAGGTGATCCATCAGAAGTTATTCAATTTAGAGCATCTAGTGATAGTGTATATTATTATAGAGCAGATGGAACTATTGACCCAAATGGGAAAGGAGAGAAGGTAAATAATGAGCGTGATGAGCAAATCAATAATGGTTCTGTAGATGGCAGATTTGACATTAGAATAAAAGATGATATTAATATCGTATTTAATGGTGGATTTACAATATCAAATGGATTAATAACAAGTCCAGTTGGTGCATTTCAAAACAAAGGATGGAGATATTACTATGCACAAACACGTTTTAGTTGGAAAGATTTCTTTGCACAATTTTACGTTAATGGAAATAACTCAAATAAAACAATTGTAGTTCCAGCTGGTGGACAATATATTGATAAATCTAAGATGTATGCATTACAACTACAACATGCATCTACATTTTTAAAGAGAATATTTTTAGTATATGGTTTTGATGCATTTTGGACTAGACCAGAAACTGAAGGAACTATAAATGGGAAAAATGAAGACAAAGACAATATAGATGAATATGGTATTTATTTTCAAGGCGATTATAAATTGCACCCACGTTTTAATATAGTTGTAGCATCAAGATTAGATTATAACACAGTCAATAAAAAAGTAATATTTTCACCTAAAGTTGCCATTGCTTACAAACCAGGTACTGGACAAAATTTAAGATTCACATTCAACAGAGCATTCAAAACACCAGCATCAGCAGCATATTTCGTAGATGCAAAACAAGCTGAAATTCCAGTTGGAATTGAAGTAAGAAACGTAGGTACACCAAGAGATGGTTTTCAATACAGTTTTGCAAACAATCCAGCATACAACAATCAATTATTACCACAATTTAGGTCACCTTATGCATCAGACAATAATGCATATTACAATGTTGGTGATGGAAGTATAAACAATGCCGCTTGGACAGGAATAAAAAATGCCATAAAAAGTCAATTCCTAGTACAATTTGGGTTCGATCCAAATAGTCCATTATCTGGCGTTGCAGATTTATTAATCAATGCATTAGCACCAGCTACTATTCCAGATTCTATTGGACACAAAGTTAAATCATTAAATACAACAACTCAAAGATTTGTTGAAAATAACAATTGGGTAAAAACAAAAGATATTCCAGGATTAAAACCTACAATTACACACAGTTATGAGTTAGGTTACAAGGGATTACTATTTAAAATCTTAGGACTTTCATTAGATGTGTATAGAACTGATTATAAAAACTATGTTGCACCAGTTACAATGACAACACCAACAGTACAGTTTAATTCAAATCAATTATTATCAGTTGTTGGTCCACAAATCTTACAAAATTATAATGACCCAGCTAACGAAATTATAAAAGTTGCTCTAGATGCTGTACTAGACAAAGATCCAACACTAGGCGGAAATAACAATGGAACAGGAAGCGATGAATTATTGAGTTTATTCCAAGAAGCATTAGATAACTTACCTATTGGTGTAATTACGCCAATGCAAGCAAACAGACCAGATATGTTATTGATAACTAGAAATATTGGTGATGTAACATTCTATGGTTTAGACTTTGGAGCAAATCTATATTTAGCAAAAAATCTTGTTTTATCTACAAATTATTCTTGGGTAAGTAAAGATTCTATTCCAATTGATGATGCAATTTTCAACTTTATTGCATTAAACGCACCAAAACACAAATTCAATGTAGGAATTAATTACAGTATTGAAAAATTGGATTAAGCTTTGGAACTAGATTTCAGTGGAATTCGGGTTTTCCAGTAAATTCAGGAAACTTCATTGGATATCAGAAAGCCACACATGATATGGATTTAGATATATCTTATACACCTAAATTTTGGAAAGATAAATTCAATGTAACAGTATCAATACAAAATTTATATAGTAATAAACAACAAAGAATGATAGGGTCACCAGTTATTGGAACAACAGGACTGATGCGCTTGTCATACACAATGTAATTATATCAAATTACAAAGACTTTACTTTTGTAATAATTATTAAAATTAGTTAAAATTTATTGCGATTTTATTATAAAAATCGAAGTTATAATATTATTTTCGTCAAAAATTATTTAAAATAATGATAGTTTCAGTTCCTAAAGAAACCAAATTTAAAGAAAATAGAGTTGCAATCACTCCAGCTATTGCCAAAGATTTAATAGCAAAAGGTTTTAAAGTATTAGTAGAAACAGATGCAGGCTTAAAATCATTCTTTTCCAATGAAGCATATAAAGAAGTTGGTGCAGAATTAGTTGACGCAACTGCTTGTTACTCAAGTGCAGATATTGTATTAAAAGTTAATGCACCAATTGCATCAGAAATTGCACAAATGAAAAAAGGTGCAGTACTAATATCTTTTATGTGGGCAGGCACAAATCCAGAATTAGTAGAATCTTGTGTACAAGCAGGCATTTCAGCATTTTCTATGGATGCTGTTCCACGTATTTCAAGAGCTCAAAAAATGGATGCATTATCATCACAAGCAAACTTAGCTGGATATAAAGCAGTTTTACTTTGTGCAAATGAGTTAGGTAAAATATTACCAATGATGACAACAGCAGCTGGTACACTTAAACCATCAAAAGTTGTAATATTTGGCGCTGGTGTTGCTGGTCTACAAGCAATTGCAACTGCAAAAAGATTAGGTGCAATTGTAGAAGTATCAGATATCAGACCAGAAACAAAAGAACAAGTAGAATCATTAGGTGGAAAATTTATCGAAGTAAAAGGAGATGATACCATCAAAATGGAAGGTGGATATGTAAAAGGTGTATCTGAAGAATTTTTGAAAAAACAACAAGAATTAGTTGGGAAACACGTTGCAGAAGCAGATATCGTAATTACTACAGCATTAATACCAGGAAGAAAAGCACCAGTTTTAGTTACTGAAGACATGATTAAATCAATGAAATTTGGTTCTGTAATTTTAGATATGGCAGTTGAACAAGGTGGGAATGTAGTTGGTAGTAAACTAAATGAAAATGTAAATATTAATGGAATAACTATTATTGGAGAAAGCAACATACCATCATTATTACCAATGAATGCAAGTGATTTATATGCGAAAAACATCCAAACATTACTATATCACTTAGCAAGTTCTGAAGGCTTCAAATGGGAAATGGATGAAGAAATCACAAAAGGCTCATTAATTGCTCACGAAGGAAAAAATATGAAATCATAATTAAAGTGATTTAATAATTCATACATTGTTAAATTGCTTCATTAATACATTACTAAATTATAATCAATATGGAATTTTTAGATTTTTTTGTAACCAACCGTGAAATGATATACTTCATTATCTTGGCAGTTTTTGTTGGTGTTGAAGTAATTGGTGGCGTACCAACAGTTTTGCATACACCATTAATGTCTGGAGCCAATGCAATACATGGAGTTGTTATTGTTGGAGCAATAATTGTTATGCTAGATACAGATCCAAATAATATTTTTGGCTTAATTCTAGGTTTTTTAGCAGTAATCTTAGGAACACTAAACGTTGTTGGTGGTTTTGTAGTTACAGATAGAATGCTCGAAATGTTTAAAAAGAAATAAAATAATTTATTATATATAATTATTTATAAAATTACACAATTATTAAATTATATTCATGCAAGGATTATTAGAAATATGTTACTTAATTGGTTCAATTACATTTATTATTGGACTAAAAATGATGGGAAATGCCAAAACAGCAAGAAATGGTAACTTAATTGGTGCTTTTGGAATGGGTATTGCAATACTTGGTACTATATTTTTGTTTAATAGCGAACACACATCACGCGAAGCAATAAAAATTGGATTAATATTTTCTGCAATTGGAATTGGTACTGGTATTGGTTGGATGACAGCTAAAAAAGTAGAAATGACCAAAATGCCAGAGTTAGTTTCTATGTTTAATGGAATGGGTGGTGCGTGTGCAGCACTTATAGGACTTACAGAGTTTGAACATAATATAGGTAATACATCAGCATTAGGTTTTATTATAGCTGGTTTAGTAATTGGAACAGTATCATTTTCAGGTTCAATAATTGCATATTTAAAATTAGCAGGAAAAATGAATAAGCCAATTCGTTTCCCACAATACAATATTTTCAACAATGTACTATTATTCGCAGTAATTATATTTTCAGTATATGTAGTATTGCAAAACCAAGTATTACCAACAAGCATTATTTGGATATTATTTGCAGTAGCCATTGTTTATGGTATATTATTTACAATACCAATTGGTGGTGCAGACATGCCAGTAGTAATTTCTTTATTAAACTCATTTACTGGTTTAGCAGCAGCATTTGGTGGATTTTTATATGACAATAAACCAATGCTTACTGGTGGTATTTTAGTTGGTAGTGCTGGTACCTTACTTACCTTAGCTATGTGCAAAGCAATGAACAGACCATTAAGTAATGTAATATTTGGTGCATTTGGTGGCGGTGGCGGTGGTGGAGCTGCTGCAGATACTGGAGAAAAAGGTACTATCAAAGATGTACAAGTATCAGACTTGGCAGTACAATTAAACTATGCAAAAAAAGTAGTAATTGTACCAGGATATGGCTTAGCAGTTGCACAAGCACAACATGTTATTCATGAATTAGAAAAATTATTAGAAGAAAGAGGCGTAGAAGTAAAATATGCAATTCATCCAGTTGCAGGACGTATGCCAGGACATATGAATGTACTTTTAGCAGAATCAAATGTAGAATATGATAAGTTAGTAGAAATGGAAGATATAAATCCTGAGTTTGCTCAAACTGATGTGGTATTGGTTGTTGGTGCAAATGACGTTGTAAATCCAGCTGCAAAAACTGACCCAAGTTCTCCAATTTATGGCATGCCAATTCTTGAAGTAGAAAATGCAAAAACGGTTGTTATCAACAAACGTTCTATGAATGCTGGCTACGCAGGTATCGATAACTTATTATTCTACAATCCAAAAACTTCTATGTTCTTTGGTGATGCTAAAAAAGCATTAACTGAATTAGTAAGTGAAATCAAACAATTATAATCACACATTAATAATTTCTAGTATTGATGCTTTTTTAATTGAGTGTTAATACTAAAAACTAATACTTTTCTTTATCTTGCAGTTTTGTAAATATTCACTAATATTATATGAATTCACTAACTGCAATCTCACCAATTGATGGACGATATAGAAATAAAATAACTGATTTAGAAAATTACTTTTCTGAATTTGCGCTCATCAAATATCGTATTAAAATTGAAATAGAATATTTTATATTTT
Organism: Sphingobacteriales bacterium; assembly: GCA_016699615.1. Classification (NCBI taxonomy): domain Bacteria; kingdom Pseudomonadati; phylum Bacteroidota; class Sphingobacteriia; order Sphingobacteriales; species Sphingobacteriales bacterium. Next base: position 2,931,297 of record CP064984.1, read on the forward strand.
TGGCTGATGTAATTGAAAACATCAATACTTTATCTCAAGAACAAATTTTAGAATTAAGAAGTATAAGTGATAATTTTTCTATGGAAGATGCAGAACGTGTAAAAGAAATAGAAAAAACCACAAATCATGATGTAAAAGCTGTTGAATATTTTATCAAAGAGAAAATTAAAGATGCTTCTCTAAAAGAAAAATCTGAGTTTATACATTTTGGACTTACATCACAAGATATTAATAATACTGCAATTCCATTATCATTAAAAGAATTCTTTAATTCAATATATAAAAATAAATTTAATGAATTGATTGAAGTATTGGTGCATAAAGTTGATGAATATGCAGACATTGCTTTGCTTGCACGCACACATGGGCAACCAGCTTCGCCAACAAGATTAGGTAAAGAGTTTGATGTTTTTGTTGAAAGATTAGAAAATCAATATAAATATTTTGCACAAATACCATATAGTGCAAAATTTGGTGGTGCAACAGGAAATTTCAATGCACATAAAGTTGCTTTCTCATCAATAAATTGGAAAGTAGAAGCCAATAAGTTTGTTAGCAAACACTTAGGTTTGGTGCGTTCTCAAACTACAACACAAATCGAACATTACGATAATTTAGCTGCATTGTTTCATAACTATTCAAGAATAAACACCATACTTATTGATTTTTGTAGAGATATATGGACATATATTTCAATGGATTATTTTAAACAAAAAATAAAAGCAGGTGAGGTGGGTAGTAGTGCAATGCCACACAAAGTAAATCCTATTGATTTTGAAAACGCTGAAGGAAATTTAGGAATTGCAAACGCAATTTTTATTCATTTAGCAGAAAAATTACCTATATCAAGACTGCAAAGAGATTTGACAGATAGCACAGTACTAAGAAATATTGGTGTTCCAATAGCACATACTTTAATAGCATTTGATTCTATTCTAAAAGGATTGAATAAATTATTAGTAAATGAGCAAAAAATAAAACAAGATTTAGAAGATAATTGGATAGTTGTAGCTGAGGCAATACAAACTGTACTTAGACGTGAAGGTTATGAACAACCATATGAAAAATTGCGCGACTTAACCAGAACTAATCAAAAAATAAATCAAGAAATAATTCATAATTTTATTGATACATTGAATGTAAGTGATACTATAAAGTTAGAATTAAAACAAATTTCGCCATTCAATTACACAGGAATATAAAAACTTATATCAATGAAAAAAGTTATTATTCCAATTCCTCTAAAAGATTTTGATACAACAGAAGTTGCATTAACTTGGAAAATATTATCTAGTAATAATATACAATGTACTTTTGCAACAGAAAATGGACATGTTGGAGAAACAGATCCATTGCTTTTGACTGGCGTAATTTTTGGTCAATTAGGTGCAAAGAAAAATGCAATTGATGCTTATAATGAACTATTAAATACAACTGAGTTTAAAAATCCGATTACTTTCAAGGCAATAATTCCACAAGATTATGTTATGATATTTTTGCCTGGTGGACATGCAAAAGGTATGAGACCATATTTGGAAAGTAAAATATTACAAGCAATCATTGTTGATTTTTTCAAACTCAACAAACAAGTTGCATCTGTTTGTCATGGCTCATTATTATTAGCACGTTCAGTAAATTCTGAAACAGGTAAAAGCATAGTTTATGATTATAATTTCACAGGCTTACCAAAATCATTAGAAATGTTAGCTTATGGAATTACAAAATGGAAACTAGATGATTATTATAAAACATATGATGCATACTTACAAGACGAAGTAGAATCATTTTTAAAAGATAAAAGTCAATTCAAAACTGGCTTCAGTAGTTTTATACCATTTTGTGTGGAAGATAGAAATTTAACTTCTGCAAGATGGCCAAATGACATTGAGAAATTTGCAAATCTATTAGTAAAAAAACTAAACCAATAGAATTTAATTTTGTGGAGCTGCTGAGAATCGAACTCAGGTCCGGACAAGGCACCAATAAGCTTTCTACATGTGTAGTACAAACTTAATTTTCGACTATAAAAAGGTGTTTATACTTACCAATTTATAGCTTAGTTTCTATTATCTCATTTGTTTTAGAAACATCAACAAACTATCTTATTATAGTGATGCTCGAACGAAACGTAATAAGCAAACGTTTTGTTGAACACTAGCAAAGCTAATATCTAATATTAGGCAGCTAGAGCGAAAGATTCTTCGCCATATAAAAAAGTTGTATGCTTTATGTTTAACGAGTCAAAATTGCACAATACTCGACATGCTTACCTATTCGCACAATTGCCGTCAATACCGAACAGCCCCAATAAATCAAAGAACATTTTATTATTCCTTATAATATCATACAGCAAATACTGTACTAATTATTTGCAAAGTTACTATTTATTCTAGAATAATTGCTTATATTTTGTTAAGCCTTCTTTCAAACATGTACACGCCTTCTTTAAATCGTCCGTATTTAAAACATAAGCTATTCTTACTTCATTTTTTCCTTTTCCAGCAGTAGCATAAAATCCATTTCCTGGCGCCATCATCACTGTACTATTTTCCCATCTAAAATCACTCAACATCCATTTGCAAAAATGTTCTGCATCTTCTACAGGCAGTTGTACCATACAATAAAATGCACCTTTGGGCATATGGCATTTTACACCATCTATTGCATTTAAACCTTCAAAAATTACATCTCTTCTCTTTTTATATTCTGCATTTACTTCCGTAAAATAATTTTGTTCTACATCAAACAAAGAAACTGCAGCTATTTGTTCAATACTTGGTGGACTTAATCTTTGTTGTGCAAATTTCAATACAGTTTCTAATACCTCATGATTTTTAGTTGCTACCATACCAATTCTAGCACCACATGCACTAAATCTTTTAGAAATAGAATCTACTAATATTACATTTTGTTCAATTTCACTAAAATTAAACATACTAATATGTGCTTGGTCGGTATATACAAATTCTCTATATACTTCATCACTAATAATAAATATATCGTGCTTTTGAACTAAGTTCTTTAAGCGTTCAAGTTCTTCACATGTATATGTATATCCAGTCGGATTATTAGGATTGCAAATTAATATTGCTTTTGTCTTAGGTGTTATTACTTTTTCAAACTCATCAATTGTGGGCAAAGCAAATCCATTATCAAATGAAGTTGCGATAGGTACTACTTTAATATTTCCACTTTTAGAAAAACCAATATAGTTTGCATACAAAGGTTCTTGTATTATTACTTCTTCATCTTCATCTAGAATAGATAGTAATGTAAAAAACAATGCTTCAGATGCGCCAGTTGTAATTAGAATATCTTCTACACATAAACTATTCAAACCACATCTTTCTTGAAAATACTTTGCATAGGCAATGCGCAATGCTTCATATCCATTTGATGGGCTATATTCTAATACTTTTTTATCAATCTTTTTTACAGCATCCCAAAATTGTTTTGGAGTTTCAATATCAGGTTGCCCAATATTAAGATGATAAATATGCACACCACTTTTCTTTGCATTTTCTGCATATGGTGCAAGTTTGCGTATTGGCGACGAAGGCATTAATTGCCCTTTTGTAGAAATTGATGGCATATATATACAAAAATAAAAAAACTCCATACTAAAAAGTATGGAGCACGAATTTAAACTAAAACTTAATATTTTTTTATTGTATTGAACTATTTTCCAATCATGCTTGGACTTGAACCATCCACGCCATCTGTTTGTGGCACAGCATTACCAGATACATACAACACTACACTTTCGCCACTTTTAGTAACTACAGTAATTGCTTTTCTGAATGAACCTTCTCTAGCCATATTATATTGAGCTTTTATAGTACCAGTTTTTCCAGGCATTATTGGTTCTTTAGACCATTCTGGTGTAGTACATCCACATGATGCTTTTACACTTTCTAAAATTAATGGATCTGTTCCTGTATTTGTAAATAAGAATTCATGTGTAACAGGTTTTCCTTGTGGTGCATTTCCAAAATTATGCTCAACCTCATTAAATTTAATTTTTAAGTCAGTTTGTGCATTAGCAACAAACGCTGTGAAAACAAAAACCATTAAGTACATTAACTTTCTCATAAAATATTTTTTACTAATTACTACACAAATATCGTACCAAAAAAAAAGAAAATATCAAAACCATAGACCTTATCCATTTTTTGTATATTAGAGTTAATTTTCAGATGACAAATTTTAATAAAAATATTGAAAGCGAACTAACTACTTCATTGTCATATAGTAAATTTTCTTCTGATGTATTAGAAGACTATAGAATATGCTGTTTAAGCAGAGCAATGAGCTTAATGGGCAGAAAAGAAGTGCTTACGGGGAAAGCAAAATTTGGAATTTTTGGTGATGGAAAAGAATTACCACAAGACCCACACACGGCTGGAAGGCAAATGAACAACCATTTTGCCACAAGAAATTTGGAACCTAATGGAAATTGGAAAATATTAAAAAATAAAAAAAATACAGCCGCAGATAATTCACCAACAGCATCACAAATGCCACGTGCTTTAGGTTTGGCATTAGCATCTAAAAAATACAGACAACTCAATGAATCATTAAGAGATAATATTTTTAGTAATAATGGAAATGAAATTTGCTTTGCCACAATAGGTGATGCTTCAACATCTGAAGGTTTATTTTGGGAAACTATCAATGCTGCTGGAGTACAACAAGTACCATTAGTTGTATCTATTTGGGATGATGGTTATGGTATTTCTGTATCAAAGAAATACCAGACAACAAAAGAAAGTATTAGTGATATATTAAAAGGATTTGAATTAGAAAAAAACAAAAATGGTTTTCTTATACTCAAAGCAAAAGCACATGATTATTCAAATTTAGTTGCAACATATCTAAAAGCTAGTCAAGTAGCAAGAACTAAACACATTCCAGTAATTATACATATTGAAGAAGTAACTCAACCACAAGGGCACTCAACGAGTGGTTCACATGAAAGATATAAATCATCTGATAGATTAGAATGGGAGAAAGAATTTGATTGTATATCCAAATTTAAACAATGGATCATTCAATCTAAAATTGCAACAGAACAACACCTTGATAATATTGAAAAATCTGCACATGAATATGTGCTAGAACAAAAGAAAATTGCTTGGAAAAAATTCCATCAACCTATCATAAATGAAATAAATGAAGTAGTTGGAATTATTAAAAATATTGGCTTTGAACATTCAAATAAAAAAGAAAAACTAGATGAAATAATTGATGGACTAAAAACCACATTAGATCCTGTTCGTAAAGATATTTTTGAAACCATTGCTCAAGTTTTTATTTGCCTACAAGCACAAACATCAAATGCTGTACAAAGACTAACGCAGTGGTACAATGAACATTATCTAATAAATAATGAAAGGTACAGTTCTTATCAATTTACAAATTCAAATTTAGCACCACAAAAGAAAGATAAAGTAGATATTATCTATTCAAAAGATTCAAAAATACTTAGTGGTTTTCAAGTTTTGAATGCATGCTTCAAAGCAAATTTTGAAAGAGATGCAAGTATATTAGCATTTGGCGAAGATGTTGGAAAAATAGGTGATGTCAATCAGGCATTTGCAGGTTTGCAAAGTATTTTTGGTGAAGAAAGAATATATGATGTTGGCATCAGAGAAGCAACAATCATTGGCGAAGCTATTGGATTGGCCATGCGCGGATTTAGACCAATTGCAGAAATACAATACTTAGATTATTTACTGTATGGCTTGCAATCATTAGCAGATGATGTTGCATGTCTATCATATAGAACAAAAGGTGGACAGAAAGCACCAATAATTGTGCGCACACGTGGGCATCGTTTGGAAGGAATTTGGCACACAGGTTCTCCAATGCAAATGATTTTAGGAACATTGCGTGGCATGCATGTATGCGTACCTAGAAATATGACACAAGCTGCTGGATTTTACAATTTATTGCTAAGAAGTGATGAGCCAGCATTAGTAATAGAATGTTTGAATGGTTACAGACTAAAAGAAAAAATACCAGAAAATGCTAGCGATTTTACAGTACCATTAGGCGTACCCGAAATATTAATTACAGGAAATGACATCACCATTGTAAGTTATGGTTCATGTATTAGAATTGCACAAAAAGCAATTGAAACGCTAAATGAATTAGACATTTCAGTAGAATTAATTGATGTACAAACATTATTACCATTTGATATTTATGGCGTAATTGGTGAATCTATTAAGAAAACCAATAGAGTAATTTTCTTGGATGAAGATTATCCAGGTGGTGCTACAGCATATATGCTACAAGAAGTTTTGGAAAAGCAACAAATATTTAATTTCCTAGACAGTGCGCCAATAACCATTTCTGCAAAAAATCATAGAGTACCATTTGGCACCGATGGTGATTATTTTTGTAAGCCAAATGCTGAAGATATTATCAGAGCAGTTTGCAAAATAATGTATGAAGTAAATCCGAGTAAGTATCCAATTATTTTCTAAAATAATTATCCTTCAAAATTAATAGAGAATAAAAATGTTCTATTATACAATCTTTGTATAAAACTAGAATTTGAAAATCCATCTGATTTGATATGTGTATTTAAGAATGAATTTGCCATTTTAAATTCTGGACACAAAATAAATAATGGAAAATGTATTTCTAAACCAACACCATATGTCATTGACAAATCATTTGCTTTTTGTTGTGGTACAAATGTTTTTACACGTCCACTTAATTTTGAACCAATATCATAACTGTATTTCATACCAGCCACAACATAAATTTTAAAATCTTTAATTGGATCTGATTTGAATTTTATTTCTATTGGCATATCATATACAATAGTTGGAAGTTTTATTTGCTCAGTAGTATTATTGCTATATGTGAAATTCAAATTCTTATCATTAAACAAAAAAGTAGGTACAACTCTAAGTTCAAAGTTTTTATTTATATGATAGGCAAACAAACCACCAATTTCGTAGCCTAAAGTTAATTTAGATTTTATTGCTAATATGGTATCGCTTAATGCAAAAGTTTCACTATGTCTAATTCTATAATCTGACATGCCAACACCAAGATGAATGCCAAAATGATATTTTTTGCGTTGATATTTTAAATCATTTTCATAAACATTTTTCTGAGCTACTGCGGTACTCATACAGAAAAAAAACATTGTACAAACAATGATTATTTTTTGCCAATATATATGGTACTTATTCCAAATAGTAATGGTGTGCATGAGATGTCTTTAAAACCACATTTATTTAATATTTCTACAAATTTGTTGCCAGATGGAAATTTCTCTACAGATTCTGGTAGATATGAATAAGCTCTAGAATCTTTTGATACAATTTTACCAATAAATGGAAGAATATAGAAGAAGTATAGAAAATATAAATTTTTATAATAAAATTGGTTGGAATTGAAAATTCTAAAATAAAAACTTTTTTTTCAGCTTTCAATACTCTGTGCATTTCTGTTAATCCTATTTCTAAATTTTCAAAATTACGAACACCAAATGCTACACTTACTGCATCAAAAGTGTTGTCTTTAAAATTTAAATTTTCACTATCGCCTTCTTGCAATTCAATATTTTGTATGTTTAATTTTTTTATTTTTTCTCTACCTACTTCCAACATTTTGGTAGATATGTCTACACCTATAATTTTTTCAGCTGATGTTTTGCTTTCTGCAATTGCCAAATCTGCAGTGCCTGTAGCAACATCCAAAATTAAAGTTGGATTTTCTAACTGAATTAACTTTATTAGCTTTTTTCTCCAAAGCTTATCAATTCCTAAAGAAAAAAAGTGATTTAAGAAATCGTAAGTACCAGCAACATTATTAAACATTGTAGCAACTTGATCTTTTTTTGTATCATTAGAGTTGTAAGGTGTTATTGATTTGCTCATGAATGTGCACAAAAATACAAATAATATTACATTTGTGTTTTAATTCTTATTAATAAATCTAAATATAATCCTAGAATATGATACAAAGCGCAACATACATTGGCTCTTTCAATAAAGAAAGTGAATGCCCAAAAGCAGAAATACCAGAATTTGCATTTATTGGAAGAAGTAATGTTGGAAAATCATCATTGATTAATATGGTTACAAACATGAAAGGTTTGGCAAAAACATCACAAACACCTGGAAAAACACAAAAGATAAACATATTTTTGATCGACAAAGCTTGGCATCTTGTAGATTTACCTGGTTATGGTTATGCAAAAGTATCTAAAACAATGCGTTCTGATTTTGATAAAATGATTCGTCATTTTCTTACAAAACGAGAAACGCTATATGCTGTGTTTACACTAGTTGATGCATCAATTCCACCACAAAAATTAGATTTAGAATTTATTAGCTGGCTTGGCGAAAATAGAATTCCATTTATTATTGTATTTACAAAAATTGATAAGGCAAAGTCTATTGAAATTAATAAAAACATCCAGAAATTTAATGAGATAATGATGGAAAGCTGGAATGAATTGCCAATGGAATTTAAAACTTCATCAGAAAAATTTATTGGACAAAGAGAATTGTTTAAATTTATACAAGACACACTAAAACAAGAATCATAGATATAATTTTTTGTATATTTGTAAATAAAAGTAAGACATGCTAAAGAAACTATTATTCCCACTACTTGTTTGTTTTTTCTTCAATTTAAATGCACAAAATATTGATGGTTTGTGGCGTGGTACATTTGTTATGTATTTGCACAATACCTATGAAGTAGAAATGGATTTAAAAAGATTACCATCAAATGTATTTACAGCAAAACTTAGAATTACAAATGGCTATTACAAAGGCGAATACTCAGTAAGTGGAAATATATGTGGCAACAAAAGTTTAGAAATAACTGCTATTTTCTTACTTAAAGAAAATGGTGGCTCAAACTGGGTGGATTGCTTGAATGGCACTTTAGACTTGAGTGATAATGAAACTGTGCTATCTTTTGTTGATACTTGGAAAGAGCAATCAAAAGCTGATGATAATTTTACAAGTTGTAAGGTAAAGTTCTTTCAAAGTGATATGTTTCAATGCTTAAGGTCTGCATATTTGTATAAAGCAAATTATGAACAAATGGTAAATGCATTTGATAATTTATGGACAAAATATGAAAAACTTGAAAAAGAAAAATCTCCAAAAGTTGTAGAAACATATATTGTAGAAAAGAATGAAGAGAAGATGCCTGTTATTGAAAATGCAGATCCATTGAAAGAAAGGGAAGTAGTTGTAAAAAATGAAGTTTATGTATCTAGTAGAAATATAATTATTGAATATTGGGATAAGTACAATTTTGATTACGATTCAATTAGCTTATACCTAAATAACAAACCAGTTTTAGAAAATGCTTTACTAACCAAAACAAAACAAACAATTTCTATACAAGTTGAAAATGGAACAAACTATTTAGTATTACATGCATTAAATCTTGGAGTAGAGCCACCAAATACAGCATCAATTACCATAAAAGATGGAAAGAAAATACAAAATGTAATGTTGTATTCTGACTTAGCAAAAAGTGGTGCATTAAAAATAATACTCAAGGAATAGCTACACAACAATAAATTATTGTAAAAATACAAATATCGCTTTTCCATTTAGAAATAAATTCATATCTTTGCGTACCAAAATATACAAAAATGAAAAAAGACATACATCCACAAACTTATAGAACTGTAGTATTTAAAGATTTTTCGTGCGATTATACATTCTTAGGCAAATCATGTGCAGCTACAAAAGACACTTTTACATGGGAAGATGGTAATGAATATCCATTAGTGAAATTAGAGATTTCTAATATGTCGCATCCATACTATACTGGAAAAGCAAAATTCGTAGATACTGCTGGTCGTATCGACAAATTCAACAAAAAATACGCAAAGAAAAACTAGTATTTATTGTATTAAATTATACATAGCCTCTAATTTATTAGAGGCTTTTTTTATTTTTGTAATATGCATCATCAAAATATAGTCTTATTTGACACTTTTAATAATTGGCAAAATTTACTTCCACTCACAGCAACACGCGCTATTGCAGATATAAAAGTTGGCATATTGACCATTAAAGAAAAATGGCAAAAACTAATTTCTACAAATGATATTAGTATTTTATCTATAGATTATCTGGATGAAAAATACAAATACAAAGCTAATGCAAATGCTGCCATTTTTATCAATTCGAGCTTACTACCAAATATACAATTGTGGTCAGCCATTGAAAAGCTAAATTCTAATGAAGCATTGGTTGCAAACAATCAAATCATTGCATTTATTAATACTTCAGAAATAAACAACATAAATGATATAGAAAAACATGTAAATGAGTTTACTAAAATTATTTATTCAGAAAACACATGTTCTATAAATTATCCATGGAATATTTTTAAAAACAATGGGCAAGAAATTAGAAATGACATCAAATTGATGCAACTAAAACCAAATCCTGATGCATTATCTAAAACTAATATTTTATTAGGTAATGATGTGTATATTATGGAAAATGTAATATGTGAAGCATCAACATTAAATACAAAAGATGGACCAATATTTTTAGATAATCATTCGGAAATTATGGAAGGATGTACAATTAGAGCACCATTTGCACTTGGCGAACATAGTACACTAAAAATGCAAGCAAAAATTTATGGTGACACAAGTATTGGGCAACATTGTAAAATTGGTGGAGAAGTATCTAATAGTGTAATCTTTGGTTATTCCAACAAAGCACATGATGGTTTTCTGGGCAATGCAGTAATAGGTGAGTGGTGCAATCTTGGTGCAGACACCAACAATTCAAATCTTAAAAACAATTATAGTTCCATAAAAGTTTGGAATTATAGTAACGAAGACTACATCGAATCTAATCTTCAGTTTTCTGGATTGATTATGGGCGACCATGCGAAAGCGACTATCAACACACAATTTAATACAGGCACTGTAGTTGGTGTTTGCGCAAATATTTTTGATGCTGGCTTTTCAGCTAAATTTATTCCAGACTTTAGTTGGGGCAGAAATGCTACATTCTCATTAGGTACAGCATTTGAAGTTGCTCAAAGAGTAATGGAACGCAGAAGCATACAACTTACTGAAATTGATAAAAAGATACTTAGTGAAATATTCTATAGAACAGCAAAATTTAGAAAAAATTAAAATGGCAAACCTAAGTAAGAAAATAAATAAACACCTTTGAATGGTCTTTTTTCTCCAAATATAAATGTTTGTACACTTGCACCTAAAATAATTTTATTCTTCACAAAATTTTCTATACTAATTGCAATTGGTTGTGCATATTTGAATACTTTTTGCTCTCTAATTCTCACAGGAACTTTACTACCATCTAATGCTATTAAATCATCAGCTAATGTAAGTATTTGTTCATTTTTGATAGTAAAACCTGGACCAGTACTTATAAAAATTTTATTTGTTTTTTTACTAAAAACAGTAAATGATGCAGTGGCAGCAATAAAATGATTTTGTTGATTCAATTTAAAATCTTCATCTAAAAAAGAAGCTTTGTAATCTATATCTTTATTTTTATAATAATACATATAGTAATGCAAATTCACTGCAAACTTTTTGTTGATATGGTAAGATAATTCTGTACCCAAACCATTGCCTAATGATATTTTTTTATACCCAACTTCGTAATCACTTGTTTGTTTGAAATAGTTTAAACTATTGGCGGCTCCAGCTCTAAATGTAAATTTATATTCTTTTGTGGTTTCTGTTTTTGGTGCTTCTTCTTGTGCTATAATATTTTGTAATATAGAAAATAATACAATTAGTGTTAAGATTTTTTTCATTCTTTTATTTGTTATTTTTAGTGTTTAGTAAATTTGTGTGTATCAATTCTTTTTTCATTTTCTATAGACATAATATAATTACCTTTTTCAAGCATAGAAATATCTACAGTAATATTTTTTTGCAATCCAGATATTGTTTGTTGCAACATAGTTTTCCCATTAATATCAAGTATTTTATATTGTGCATTAAATATACCATTTTCCAATTGAATATTTATAAAATCAGTGCTTGGATTGGGATAAATATTATTTATTAATTTGAAATTATTTTGTTTGATGCTTGTTGTAATACTTTCTTCTAAATACACATCAACGAGCTGAATATAAGCGTCTTCAAAATCTTTGTTTGCAGGAATGACACGCAGTGGTGCAATATTATACCATTTATTCATAGTTTTTAGCGGAAAATTGTAATACATATGTATATGTCCAGAAAGCCATAAAGCTAAATGTTCACTGTGTGGCGCAAGCATTTTAGTTAATTTATCAAACTCATCATATTCAAAAACAAATCCTGAAAGCACAAACAATATATTATCTATTGGTGGATGATGTGATATAACACATATATTCTCATTTCCTTTTTTTGGATTGTTTGCCAATGATGCTTGCAGCCATCTAAATGTACCACCATCATAATCATATAATTGTGCTTCTGGTCCAATGCCTGGCTCTTCTTTTTTTACATGGTACCTTGGATTAAAATCTAATGCATAAAATAAAAAATCATCATACTCAAAATAAAAATTTTGGAAATAATGTGTTCTTTCTGTTTCTGGATTATACGTTTGGGTCAACCTTGTACCATCATCCCAATTAGAAAAAAACATTTTATTTCTTTCAAACACATCAGCAAAAATTACATTCATCAACGAATCAGCAGTTGCATAAGTTTCTTCTTCATTATATTTTACATATTGCCACACATCATGGTTTCCAATCATTGGCACATACGGAATTTCTAAAACACTCATTATTTGTTTAAATTTCATAAACTCTGAGTATTGAGCTTTGGCAGTTAAATCACCCGATACAATTACAAATTTTATATTTTTAGCTTCATGGTTTTCATTGAGCCATTTCACAGCATTTTGCAAAGCTACTGTTGGTTCGCTACTATCTATTTCAGGAAATGTATCATTTACATAACCATAAGTTCCATAATCGCGATATCCTTCTCCAATATGTACATCAGTAATTTGCGCAAAAGTAAATCTATAATTGGCATTTGAGTTTTGTTTATTAAGTTCTAGGACTGGCTTTGTATTTATAGTTTGTCCACTAACCTTATGGATAACAAATAAAAGCATCATAAATAATACAAACTTTATAAACTCTTTAGTTAGAACCATTACATCCATTGCAAAAAAATATGAACAAATATATAGTTAAATTTTCTAAAATGAGTATCAGATTATAGAATTCGTTTATTACATTTGTTAAAAATATTTTTTAATGAACATACTTAATTTTATTCTACAAGTTTCATCTATTATTTCAGATTCATCAACAGTAGGTAGTATTCCTGCAACACCACAAGAAAGCATATCAATTTTTGGATTGCTTACCAAAGGTGGAATTGTAATGATACCATTACTAATACTATCTGTTATTGCTATTGGTTTTATAATAGAACGATACCTATACATCAGCAAGCGATCTAAAATAGATAGTAATTTAGTAAATAATGTACTAGACAAACTTTATTCTGGAAATGTACAAAATGCTGAAACACTTTGTATTCAAAGCAATTCTGCAATAGGCGAAGTATTAAGAGCAGGAATTTCTCAATTAGGCAAACCAATTGACCATATTGAAAAAGCATTAGAAACACAATCTAATATAGAATTGATGGAAATGGAAAAACATACAGGCTATATTAGTTTAATTTCAGGTATAGCACTACGTTTAGGTTTCGTAGGTACAATATTAGGTGTAATCAAAATATTCTATAACATCTCATTATCATCAGATATTTCCATTGGTACTATTTCAAGTGGTTTATATGAAAAGATGATTACATCTGGAACTGGATTAATTATTGGTATTATCGCATTCATGGGCTACAATTTCTTGTATACCAAAATAGATAGCTACAGTTTAAAATTACAGAAAGCTGTGTTTGAATTTACAAAAGGCATTAAAAAACCAAATAAATAATCATACTATGCAATTAAAAAGACGAAGAGCATTCCATGATGAAGACGCCATGTCTGCCATGAATGACATCATGTTTTTTTTGATGTTATTTTTCTTGATTATTTCTACAATGGCTAATCAAAACATCATTAAGTTGTTATTGCCAAAAGCAGAAACTACTGAACAATTAGCAAAGCAACCAATTACACTTTCTGTAACAGATGAATTAAAATACTACATCAACAATACAGAAGTATCTATAATGGATTTAGAGTCTGCACTTCACAGTTCTGTTGAAAACAATGCAGACAATACAGTAGTACTTAGAGTAGCTAAAAATCTATCCGTACAAGATTTGGTAGATGTGATGCAAATAGGTGCTAGACTAAAATTAAAAATGGTGCTCAGCACAGATAAATAATACAATATGAAAAAAAATACAGACTTAGCTTTGCTTATTATTAGACTTACAGTAAGTTTATTAATGCTAACACATGGAATAGCAAAATTGCAACATGGTGTAGATATGATAGGACAAATGCTTACAAGCAAAGGCTTACCAAGTTTTATAGCATATGGTGTAATTGTAGGTGAAGTACTTGCACCAATCTTAATCATTGTTGGCTTTAGAACAAGAATTGCAGCAGGCATATTGTTATTCAATATGATTGTTGCCATAGCAATGGCGCATAGTGGCGATTTATTCAAATTCACAGAACATGGCTCATTAGCATTAGAAATACATTGGTTCTATGTATTTTCTAGCTTAGCATTAATGATTTCTGGTGCAGGCAAATATGCATTATCTACAAGAAACAAATGGGATTAGAACAAAAAATTTGCATAATAACTGGTGCAACTGATGGAATTGGTAAGGAAACTGCTTGCCAATTAGCAAAATTAAATTATGATATATACATTATTGCTAGAAATGAACAAAAATGTATAACCACTATTGGTGAATTAAAATCAATCAACAACAAAAATAAATACGGATATTTTATTGCAGATTTTGAGCATTTAGATGAAGTAAAGAATGTTGCATTAAAAATAAAAAATGAATTACCAATCATAGATGTTTTAATAAATAATGCTGGTGCTGTTTTTGCAAAAAGAGAATTGACTAAAGATGGATTTGAAAAAACTTTTGTTGTCAATCATTTAGCACCATTCTTACTAACTAATATTTTAATAGAAAACATTAAACAAGCTAAACAAGGAAGAATTGTAAATGTAGCATCTGATTCACATTATCCTGGAAAATTAGATTTTGATGATTTACATTACAATAAAAATTATTTTATTTTAAAAGCCTACGAACGTTCAAAATTAGCCAATGTATTATTTAGTAATTATTTGGCGAAAGAACTATCTACAACAAATGTAACAGTAAATAGTTTGCATCCAGGTAGAGTAAAGTCAGATATTGGAAGCAAAAACACCAACAACTTTTTTTCATTTGCATGGAAAGTTATTGATACACTTACTGGAATTCCAACTGCTGATGGCGCAAAAACATCAGTATTTTTAGCAAGTTCAGCTGCTGTAGAAAATATTTCTGGAAAATATTTTGACAAATGTGTTGCCAAGAAACCATCTTCATTAGCTCAAAATGAAGCACTTGCAGAAAAACTTTGGAATATAAGTAAGCAAATGCTTGTTGCTTATCTTTAGTTAATATCTTTTTTCTTATTTTTACACAAATGAACGAAGTAGCACACATTATAGAATGTCCAAGAGATGCCATGCAAGGTATCAAAACATTTATTCCTACAACTAAAAAAATAGAATACTTAAATGCATTACTTAAAGTTGGACTCCATACTTTAGATTGTGGTAGTTTTGTATCCAACAAATCTATACCACAAATGGCAGATACATTTGCTGTTATTCCACAATTAGATTTATCTGACACCAATACCAGACTTTCAGTAATTATTGGCAATACACGTGGTGCTGAAGAAGCTTGCCAATTTGATGAAATTACATATTTAGGTTACCCATTTTCAATATCTGAAACATTTCAATTAAGAAATACAAATTGTACTTTAGAAGAATCATTACAAAGAGTTGAAGAAATAAAAAATATTTCAGATTGCTATGGAAAAAAATTTGTCGCCTATATTTCAATGGCTTTTGGCAATCCATACAATGATTTGTATGATGTTGCGCTTGTAGAACATTGGATTGAAAGATTATTAGAATTAGATATTACAAGATTCTCAATTTCAGATACAATTGGTGTAGCAAAACCTGAAATTATAACAGAACTATTTTCCATCTTAAAAAATGATTTTCCAGAAATTGGTTTTGGCGCACATTTTCATACAACAAAAGACACTTGGCGAGAAAAAGTGGATGCAGCTTGGGACGCAGGTTGCAATAGATTTGATGGCGCAATCAATGGTTTTGGTGGTTGCCCAATGGCAAAAGATGATTTGACTGGAAATATGCCAACAGAAAATCTACTAGCCTATTTTAATGAAAAACATGTAGAGTTAAACTTGAATTTTGATGCATTTGACGAAGCAAAAATAATTGCCAATCAACTATTTACTACTTATAAATAAGTAAATTCTATTACTTTAAAAAAGTTGTCAGAATTATATTAAAAAAGGATACTTTTGTCTCTTAATTTTTTATAAAATAGAGAAATGAACTACAATTTATTATTAAAAGTATCTATAATAAATTTCATTATACTATCTATTCTTGGTGTTTTGCTAAGATTTATTGTTATCTACCCAATTTCATTTATCACTTATAAGAATTTAAAACAAGCACATTCTCATTTAGTATTTAATGCAGTAATTACTCTATTTGGCACTATTTTATTAATTAAAAAATTTGAAATAGAATATTTATATCAAACAAAATTCAAATATTCAATTGTCGTTTTAATATTTACAGCATATGGAATGTTATTTGCATTTTCGTATCAAGGATATAAATTAGTTAGTATAATTTTTCACAAACAACATACAATAATTCTATTAGCTTATAAGTTATTGTTATTCTTCTTGGTAGTTTCAAGTATTGCACCATTTTGTTTAGGTTATTTAATGAAAAGTAATCTTGCATATTCACCAATATATTACAATACAGTTTACTTTTACTTGCATTTTCAGTACAATGGTTTCTTTATTTTCATCATTATTCTATTGGTTTTATTGAACTTAAAAAAAGATAAAGACACGAATAAAATTAAGCTATTTTTGTATACATATGCATCTTCTGTAATTCTAACTTATACTATTTCATTATTATGGCATAATGCAAATCCAATAAAATACACCATATCATTTATTGGTTCTGCACTTCAATGTATATCTATTTATTTTCTATTCCAAACATCAAAGTTTAGTTTTGCGAATACATATAAAAACAAAAATTATTTATTACTATTTATAACTTTATGTTATATTGCAAAATTAGTAATGCAATTAATAATAAGCATTCCACTTTTTTCACATAGTTTTATTACAAACAGAAATATTATTATTGCATTCTTACATTTAACTTTAATTGGTGTGGTATGGCTTAGTTTTTACTATAATGCTACCAAACATATAAAACAATGGAATTATCACATCTTTGTCTTTTGTATTATATTTATCACTACTGAAGTTTTATTATTTATTAGTTCAATTTTACCAATACAAAACATTGCAAACTATCTATTTTACACAAGTATTTTTTTCCCAATTAGTTTAGTTGGCATTTATAAACACTCTACAAAAAATGCATTAGACAAAATATAGTTGAAATATGACATATATCATATTTCAAATAAAAATATTTTTTCAATTTTGTATAGGATAATCGTATCTTTTAATCTTATAAATTATAAATAATATGTTAACTAAATCACAAGCACGACTGTTCTTTATTCTAGGTACAGTTCTGTTTTCAGGTGTATTTTTATTTCTCACAGTAGATTCAATAAAAAAAGTACCAGAGCAAACAAATCAGGAAAAATTATCTGAAGAAGTAAATAATGGAAAGATATTATGGGAAAAGAATAATTGCATGGGATGCCATACCATACTAGGTGAAGGTGCTTACTATGCACCAGAGCTTACAAGAACCGTAGAACGAAGAGGAAAAGAATGGTTAAAAATTTTCTTAAAAGATCCACAAGCAATGTACCCAAATGAAAGAAAAATGGTACAATATAATTTTACAGATAAAGAAATTGATGATATCGTTGCATTTTTAGATTGGATAGGAAAAATTGACTTAAACGGATTTCCTGCAAAACCAGATTTACAAACAAGTAGTACAACAACAAGTTCAAGTTCGAGTACAGTTTCTACAACAGCCCAACCAGAGAAATTCAAACAATTATGCTCTGCTTGTCATTCAATTGGTGGTGTTGGCGGAAAAGTTGGACCAGCTTTAGATGGTGTGGGCAGTAGATTAGACGAAACATATATGCATAATTGGATTAAAGATCCACAAGCAGTAAAACCAGGTACAGCAATGCCTAAGCTACCTTTGTCAGATGAAGAAATAAATGAATTAGTTAGCTTCTTGATTACACTAAAATAAATATTTAACCTATAAATTAATACTTATGAGATATAAATCACAAAAATTAGCATATTGGTATTTTGCAACTTGCATATTATTGCTAAGTCTACAAATTATCTATGGATTTATAATGGGCTTTGCACATGTAGGCTTAGATGTTTTACATGATTTAATACCATTCAATACAGCACGTGCAACACACACAAATTTACTTGTAGTTTGGCTTCTTACAGGGTTTATGGGTGCTGCACATTTCATTATACCAGATGAAGCAGATAGAGAAATTTATTCAGAAAAATTAGCTATTGTACAACTAGTATCATTAATCATAGTTGGTGTTGTAGCAATTATCGGATTTCATCTGAATTGGTGGGAAGGTAGAAAATTCTTAGAAATACCAAGACCATTAGATTACTTAGTAGTTGTAAACGTATTAATGTTTCTTTTTAATATTTGTATGACAGCATTAAAAGGAAAACGTTTTACAACTACTGGTATTGTTTTGATACTAGGTTTATTATCTGCAGCTCTACTATACTTACCAGGAATGATATATTTTGAAAATCAAACTATGGATTCATATTTTAGATGGTGGGTAGTTCATTTATGGGTAGAAGGTGTATGGGAATTAATAATGGGTGCTATACTTGCATTTTTATTAATAAAATTAACAGGAGTTGATAGAGAAGTAATTGAGAAATGGCTTTACATTATTGTAGGACTAACATTCATATCTGGTATTTTAGGAACAGGACACCATTATTACTACATAGGAGTACCGAAATATTGGTTAATGGTAGGCGGAATATTTTCAGCATTAGAACCATTAGCATTTTTAGGTATGGCATTATTTGCAGTAAATATGTATAGAAAGAGTGGAAGGTCACATCCAAATAAAATTGCATTACTTTGGACAATTGGTTGTGCTATAATGTCATTTGTAGGTGCAGGATTTTTAGGATTTGCTCATACATTACCTAGTGTAAATATGTACACACATGGAACTCTTGTAACAGCAATGCATGGACATTTAGCATTTTGGGGCGCATATGCCATGATTGTTTTTGCAATTATCACCTATTCTTTACCACTACTTACTGGAAGAAAAATTTATAATAATCTAAGTGGGTTATTAGCATTTTGGATATCAAATATAGGCATGTTGGGCATGACAGGTGCATTTGCAGTAGCTGGTATCACTCAAGTATATTTAGAAAGGAAAATGGGTATGGACTTTTTAAAAGTACAACATGAAGTTGAAGTTCATTTTTGGGGATTAATATTAGCTGCATCATTATTCACAGTAGGTATTATTTTATTTATATATAATTTCATTAAATATGGTACACCAAATAATGAAGCAATTTTAGATCCACATTTATCTGATGAAGAAATAGTATCAAAAATGGCTTAAACATATCATTATCTAATCTTAACATATCAAACTCAATGACAGTTGCCACAATGCAAAAAATATATTATAGACCAATCAATAAAGAGTGTGATATATTTGAACATACATTCAAGCAAAAACTACCACTACTCTTAAAAGGACCTACTGGCTGTGGTAAGACTAGATTTGTAGAATATATGGCTCAACAATTGAATCAAGAATTGATAACAGTTGCATGTAATGAAGACACATCAGCAGTAGATTTAATTGGTAGGTTTTTAGTAAAAGGATTAGAAACAGTTTGGCAAGATGGTCCAATCACTAAAGCAATAAGAAAAGGTGCAATTGTATATTTGGATGAAATTGCAGAAGCACGACCAGATGTATTAGTTGCTATTCATTCATTAACAGATCATAGACGAGCATTATATATAGATAAACTTGATATAGAACTACATGCACCAGAAAATTTTATGTTGGTCGCATCTTATAATCCTGGATATCAACGTGGGTTTAAAGATTTAAAACCATCAACGAAACAAAGATTTGTTGCTATGCAATTTAGTTATCCTAAACCAAATGTAGAAGCTGAAATCATTTGTAATGAAAGTAACATAGACAAATCAACAGCAGAGAAATTAGTTAAGTTAGGGAATAAAATAAGGAATTTAGTTGATAGTGGATTGGCTGAACCTGCATCTACACGATTGTTGGTAGATGCAGCTAAGCTTATAGTTTCTGGCATACCTTCACGCTTGGCATGTGAAGTGGGTATCGTTCATCCACTTACTGATGACATTGATATTATTAATGCACTTAATGATTTAGTTTCAATGTCTATATAATGGAATTTGATCAAATCATATTTAAAAAAATTCTTCAATTTACTAAAGCACTCAAAAAAAACAATGCACCTGAAAATGAAGAACACACAATATATCTTTCCGATATAAAAAACAAACTTACCATTATTGCAAGATTGCTGAGTGGTGTAGCTATTGAAATATTTCCAGCAGAAAAATATAGTAGTTTAAAAAACAACATCTATTTCCTTCCAGAAAAATATAATAGATTTAACTCAAAGGAAAAAAACTATTTTTTTTATATCTTTAGAATATTCTATTTGTATGCGCAACAAAAACTAGACATCTATATATCAAACATTGAAGCACAAAATATAGAAATTGCACTTCAAAAATCAGTAGAAAATTCGCCAAAAATTTTAGCTGAATTAAATTCAGAATTTCCAATATTAATGCATCAATTTAATGAAATATATAATACAGAATTTATATCAGAAATTGATAAGAATGAATTTCAATACGAATGGTTTGGAAAACTATCAATTGATGAAAATAAGAATAACAATAACGAGCATGTAGATAAAAAAGTGAACCAATGGGAACAACTCAATGAATTAAACAAAAAATCTGTTGAGCTTAATTCTAAAGCAAAAGAAAATATAGAAATACTTGAAGTAGACAAAGAGAAACAAGAACAATACACATTAACACATAACTTTGAAAAAGTTGAAACAATTGACGATTTCAACGGAAGCTGGAGAGACTTTGATGATGATCAAGATTTAGAAGAAAATAGTGAAGCATTAGAAGAATTAGATATGAATCAAATGGTGCGTGTAGATTCACCATCACATTCTGTGTATCATGCTGAGTTTTTTAATTCTAAAGGAATAAAAGAAAGTAAAGCTAAAATCTCTGAGGTTTGCGACAAAATTTGTTGATGAATGGGATTATCAACAAAAAAAATATAAAAAGAATTTTTGCCAAATCTATGAGTCACAACTTAGTGAAACATCAATAGCATATACACAGAAAACATTTGAGGAACAGAATATCGTATTAAGACAACTTGAAAAAAAACTAAACAATTTTTTCAACGAATATCAAAAAATAAAAAAGCAACCAGAAGGAGAAGAAATAGACTTAGAAGCAATAACTGAAAGATTTACAGATATTCAAGCAGGAATAACACCCAAAGACAATATTTTCTTGTCTAAAAGAAAAAATATCAAAGACATAGCAATATTAATTATTACAGATATCAGTTTATCTACAGATGGATATGTAAATGACCATAGAATTATTGACACAGAAAAACAATCATTATTACTTTTTGGCGAAATCTTACATAAATACAACACACAATTTCAAATTGATGTATTTTCTAGCAAAACAAGAAATCATTGCGACTATCATACAATAAAAAAATTTAATGATGATTGGGATAAACAAAAACACCATATTGGAGCAATTCAACCAAAAGGCTATACAAGAATTGGCGCAGCAATACGAAACGCACATGAACAGCTAAAAAATATTAATACAAAAAAGAAATGGCTTTTATTATTAACTGATGGAAAACCAAATGACTACGATAGATACGAAGGGAAATATGGTATAGAAGATATAAAACATGCCATAAAAGAAGTACGAAACAACGATATTCATGTATCAGCATTGGCAATTGACAGTAATGCTAAATTTTATTTACCACAAATGTTAGGCAAAGGCGCATTTCAGATTATACACAAACCAAGTTTTTTACCAGAAGCTTTAACAAATATGTATTTAAAACTCATTGAATAGTTATATTATTTTGATTAATTGAATTATTGTATCTTTAGTAATAATTTTAATCAAATAATACAATTATATGGATGAAATTAAAATTACTAAAGCAACAGTAAATGAATTAATGCTTTTACAAAGTATAGCGAAACAAACCTTCTACGAAACATTTGCATCATATAATTCAGAAGAAAATATGTCAAAATACTTAGCAGAGAATTTTGCAGAAGATAAAATATTATTAGAAATAAATAATACTAATAGTGAGTTCTATTTTGCAATATATCAACACAAAGAAATTGGATATTTAAAAATAAATTTTGGAATAGCACAGACAGAAAAAACAACAAACAATTCACTTGAAATAGAAAGAATATATGTATTGAAAGAATTCCATGGGAGAAATGTTGGTCAATTACTATATGAGAAAGCAATAAAAATTGCCAAAGCTAGAAAAGTAAATTATGTTTGGTTGGGTGTTTGGGAAAATAACAAAAGAGCGATTAATTTTTATAAGAAAAATAATTTTATTGAGTTTGATAAACACATTTTCAAACTAGGAGATGAGTTACAAACAGACATAATGATGAAACTTGAAATCTAAACATTACAAATAGTTTATCAATAGTACATTATCAAAAAAAACAATCATTTTTTTGGTCTTGAATATTTTGTATATTTGCTAAAATTTTTGAAAAGATAATTTATGTTTGAGAATTTACAAGACAAATTAGACGTAGCGTTTAAAAACCTAAAAGGACAAGGCAAAATCACTGACCTTAATATTGCCACAACTGTAAAAGAAATCAGAAGAGCATTGGTAGATGCTGACGTTAATTATAAAATTGCCAAAGATTTTACAGATGTCATCAAAGACAAAGCACTTGGACAAAATGTTTTAACTGCAGTTTCGCCAGGACAATTAATGGTAAAAATTGTAAATGACGAACTAACAACTTTAATGGGCGGTTCTGTTGTAGAATTGAATGTAAAAAACAATCCGACAGTAATTTTAATCGCTGGACTTCAAGGTTCTGGTAAAACAACATTTTCAGGAAAATTATCATATTATCTAAAAAACAAACTAAACAAATCTCCATTATTAGTTGCTTGTGACGTGTACAGACCAGCAGCTATTGAACAATTAAAAGTTTTAGGAGAACAAAATAAAGTAGAAGTTTACGCTGAAATAGAGAATAAAAATCCAGTTGAAATAGCACAAAATGCCATTCAATATGCTAAACAAAAAGGTTACAATGTAATAATAGTAGATACAGCAGGACGTTTAGCAGTTGATGAGCAAATGATGGATGAAATTGCAAATGTAAAACAAGCCATTCAACCACAAGAAACACTGTTTGTTGTAGATTCTATGACTGGACAAGATGCAGTAAATACAGCAAAAGCATTCAACGATAAAATTAATTTTGATGGTGTAGTTTTAACCAAATTAGATGGTGATACACGTGGTGGTGCTGCACTTTCTATTAAATATACAGTAAACAAACCTATAAAATTTGTGAGCCGTGGCGAGAAAATGGATACACTTGATGTATTCTATCCAGATAGAATGGCGAACAGAATCTTAGGTATGGGCGATATCGTATCGTTTGTAGAAAAAGCTCAAGAACAATTTGACGAAAAAGAAGCTCAACTTTTAAATAAAAAAATTGCCAAAAACCAATTTGATTTTAATGATTTCTTACAGCAAATCAATCAAATCAGAAAAATGGGTAACCTAAAAGATTTAATGGCAATGATTCCTGGTGTTGGAAAAGCAATAAAAGATATAGATATTGATGACAATGCTTTCAAAAAAATTGAAGCAATGATATTTTCTATGACACCAGAAGAAAGAACAAATCCAGATGTATTAAATGGTAAGAGGAGAGAACGAATAGCAAAAGGAAGTGGTAGTTCAATACAAGATGTAAATAATTTTGTAAAACAATTTGACCAAATGAAAACTATGATGAAGAAATTTCAAGGCATGGGCATGAAACGCTAATTTTTTCTTCTCAGAAAATAAATTCCTTCTTCAAACTTAAATTCATAGCAAATTAATTTGTAGTTGTTGCCATCAGTGCTTCTACCATTTTTAATTTGAAATTTATAACCATGCAATGGACAACTTATAACATCCAATTTATTACAATGTCCATGATGTAACTGCGCACCAGCGTGTGGGCAACTATTGTTCACACCAAAAATTCCTTCATCTGTTTTTACAACACAAATATCTTTGCCTTGTTCAAATATTTTAATAGGCTTGCGTAATATTGCCTCATTAATTTTCGCCTGATTCTCAATCGAAATTTCTATCCAATTCATACACTAAACAATTGCTGCTTCTATAGATTTTGTAATATTGTTTAGTCCTTGCAACAATTCATCTTGTGTTGGAAATCCAAAACCAATACGCATGTATGTATCATCTTGTTCAAACCAATGTCCTGCGCCAACAATAGTTTTATAATCATTAAATAAAACAGAATAAAATTGATTGGTATCTACTTTGTATTCGTCTTTTATTTTTGGAAAACAAACCACACCAGCATTTGGATCAGTCCAAATCATGTATTGTTGCTGTTCCATCCATGCTTTCATCAAAATAAAATTAGAATTAATGTGTTTATGTACATCATACAATATTTTTTCATGCTGGTAGAATACTTGTAAAGCAATTGCCTCATCAACTACTGAATTACAAATAATAATTTGTTCTTTAGCAGCTAAAAAATCATGCATCAGTTGCTTATTTTTATTAATCAACCAACCAATTCTAATGCCTGGCACACCAAATGCTTTTGATTGAGAACATACGGAAATTACGTTATTAGAAATAGAGGCAAAATAAGGTAATCTTTCAGTTTTAAAATTCAAATATCTATACGTTTCATCTACTAAAACATAGATATTCTTTTGTTTGGCATACAATATAACTTCTTCAATAATATCAGAATCAAACACAATTCCAGTTGGATTGTGTGGCGATGTAAATGATATAAGTTTAGTATTAGGTTTTATTTTGCTAATAATATCACTTACGGAAAACTGAAAATTATTTTCAAGTTTCAAATCAACATATGTTATTTCACAATCTATGGCACGTGGTGTTTCAATATTTGTTGCATAGTTTGGTCTTAATACAATTAGATGATCATTATTTTGTAATAATGTAGTAGAAATAATGAATAATGCAGTAGCAGCACTTGGACAAACTAATACATCATCTTCATCTAAATTAGGTTCATTGTTTATTATTGCTTTCCTTAGTTCAATATTTCCTTTGTGTTCGCCATAGCACAACAATGTATTTTCGATATTAATATTCAAATCTTTCAAATATATATCACGAATAGAACTTTCAGCTAAATTGCAAATAATATTTTCGTAGCCTAACTCTTCAGGAGATTCTACTTCAATGGGCATTCTTTTGTACTTCATATCATCAAAAATATTCTAAAAAGTTAGTGTCTTTTCCTGTTACAATTCTTTTATATCTATCATGCAATAAATGTCCAATGGTATCTTCCCATTCTAATTTCAATTTGTTTTGATTTATATATCTGATACCAGCAACTTCAGCAGCTGTGCCTGTAAAAAACGCTGCATCAGCATTCAAAATTTCATCTATACCAATAAATTTTTCTACCACATCAATGCCCATTTGCTTTGCAATATCTATTAATGTTTGTCTGGTAATGCTTGGAAATATATTAGACAAAGGTGGCACAAATAATTTTCCATTTTTTTCCATAAAAATAGATGCGCCTGCTCCAGATGCAACATAACCTTCAACATCTATAAGCAATGCATCATCATAACCATTTTGAATTGCCTCGCGTGTAGCTAATATTGAGTTGATATAATTTCCAGTTGCTTTTATATCTACTGGCATCGTTTTCGGATGTGGTCTTCGCCAAGATGAAATCATTATTCTCAACTCATTATTTGGATAGTATTTATTCCATTTCCAACATGTCATCAACATATTTGGTCTATCGGCATCTACAGCACGCAAAGTCATATTTTTATCCATAAAAATAAGCGGACGAATATAGGCTTCTTTCAATTTATTTTTTTCAACTAACTCGTAGGCAAAGTTTATCATTTCTTGCACAGTGTATGGCATTTGTATATTTAGCTTATGAGCTGAGTTTTGTAATCGTTCAAAATGTCTTCTTACTTTATAAATATGTGTTCCATTTTCTGTTTGGTATGCTCTGATGCCTTCAAATACACCATATCCATAATGTAATGTTTGATTGAATGTGCTTACCTTAAATTCGTCTACTTTCTTAAAAATTCCATTAAAAAATAGAATTGTCTTTTCATTGTGATACAACATAGTATAAATATATTACAGAAATATCAGAATTCAAAAACAACACTGGTTTTATATTTAGATTAAGCAATATTTTTTTGAATAGAATTTATTTATATTTTTCTTATTTTTAATCCAAAAAAACACAAAATATGGATAGTTTATATTACAAAGCATCTGGCAAAGCGCCAATTTCAGGAATTCTTTTAATGCTAATTGGTGGCACAATTGCAGGCATACTTTTGAGTATTGTATATATTGCATTACAATGGTTTATTCCGTTTATTTATTTAAACTTATTTATTGCTATAGGATTTGGAATTGGAACATATATGGCATTAGTATTTCTTCTCAAAAAAGGAAAAGTTAGAAATCCATCTATTGCTGTAGCAATTGCATTCATTGTAACTATTATTTCATATTATTCACAATGGGCATTGTATTTATCTTTGCTTTTACAATCATCTGGTGGAGGCTCATTTTTTGTAAAAACGTCTTTCAACTTAGATACTTTTTTATATGAATTTATGCATCCATTTGATATTATGAATAACATTAAAACATTAGTTGGAATTGGCACTTTTACATTAAAAGGTTCAGTTGTGAAAGGTGGATTCTTAGTATTTATATGGATAATAGAAGCTTTATTAATTATTGCTATTGCTCCAATTTTTATTTCTGGAAATGCAAAGGAACCATTTTCTGAATTACAAGACAATTGGATGGAAGAAAAAACATTGCCAATTAATTTAAAATTCATAGAAAAAGAAAATTTACAGAATTTTAAAAACGAGTTAGAAAAAGGAAATTATTTACCTTTATTAGAATTAAAAAACAATGATAATCCTAATAAATATGCGGTACTAAAAACATATTCAATTGATGGTGATGACAAGCAATTTTTATCTATAGAAAATGTGGAAATAACTTACAATAGTAAAAATGAAGAAAAGAAAGACGAAACTGATGTCATAAAGTATTTACAGATAGCTACATCAGATTTATCAGCATTAGTTTAATTAAAAAAAATGACAAAAAGAGACATTGAAAATAGAACTGATATTGTTGAAATAATTACATTATTTTATAAGTATAGTTATCAAGATGAAAGACTTGGAGCTATTTTCAAACACATAGCACCATTAGATTTAACGACACATATTCCATTAGTTGCAGATTTTTGGGAAGGCATTTTGTTTGATGTATTTACTTACAAAGGAAATGTTACTGAAAACATTTTTCTGTAAACACCAAAACAAATCTATCAAAAGAAGATTTTGACTTATGGTATAGCTATTGGCAAAAAGCTGTAGATGAATTATTTGCTGGAGAATTAGCAGAGAAAGCAAAATTCCGTGCTCAATCAATTGCAAACATTATGAGCTACAAAATGGACTATATAAATGAGAAAAAATAATTGCTTTAGTAAATATTAGTATTTAATTTTAACATTTATAAACTAAATAATAAATTATTTCTTGTTAAAAAATTAGCATCTTTGTGCAAATAATTTTATAATATATGCTGAGTATTATTTACTTCTATTTAATTTATTACATACTTCATTTCTCATTATTTGGTATATTCAAAAAAGCAGGCAAAAACCCAATGCATGTCTTTATTCCTTTCTTGCAAGATGTAACTTGGTTAGAAATTTTAGGTAAAAATAAAAGGAAAGCAATTTGGGGCTTGATACCATATGTCAATTATCTTTTTGCACTTACTTGGGTTACCGACACATTACATTGCTTTGGCAAAAAATCATTCTTACATCATGCATTTGCATCGTTCTTTGGTTTTATCTCATTTATATATATTGGTTTTTTTGATAAAGATGCAAAATACCTTGGGCCATTATTTGCCAACAACAATAAAATAAAAAGAAGCACTGTAAGAGAATGGTCTGATGCAATTGTTTTTGCCGTTATAGCTGCAACATTTGTACGTATGTTTACCTTAGAAGCATACAAAATTCCGACAACATCAATGGAAGGTTCTTTGCTCGCAGGTGATTTCCTATTTGTATCTAAATTTAACTATGGCGCAAGAATACCTCAAACACCATTAGGTATACCATTTTTCCACCATTCATTACCAAATAATTTAGGGAAAGCATATTCAAAGCTTATTCAATTACCATACAAACGACTACCAGGATTTGAAGATATAAAAAGAGGCGATATTGTAGTATTCAACTATCCAGGTGATGCCATAGAAAACCCTGATCGTCCTGTTGATAAAAGAGAAAACTATGTAAAAAGATGTGTGGCAATATCTGGCGATACATTACAAATAATAGACAGACAATTATACATCGACCATAAAAAACAACCACACTACAAAGAAATGCAGATGATGTATGATGTAATTCTAAACAAAAAACTTGATAGAGCAGCATTGGATAAATTTGGTATGCTTTGGTTTTACGATGTTGCTGGATTTAATTTTGCTGATGGATTTGGGAATCCAGTTGAGCCATTAGATGCTATGCACAATATAATGGACAACTATCTTGCAAATAATGATACAATTACACTTTTACTAACGAACAATCAAATCAGTCAGCTAAAAGAAAATGGTTATATAAAAAATATTATTAGTCATCCAAATTTAGAAAGCGCAGCATGGATTGAAGATATTTTTGTAGCACCTGCAATTTTTAAATGGACAGTAGATAATTTTGGTCCGATTGTAGTACCATACAAAGGAATGTCTATAGAATTAACAACAGAGAATTTTGCAAAATATTATTCTACAATCAAATATTTTGAGAAAAAAACTATTGAAAGAAACAATAATAACCAAATTATTATTGACGGAAATATTGCAACAACATTTACTTTTAGTCAAAATTATTTCTTTATGATGGGCGATAATAGACATAATTCATTAGATTCACGCTATTGGGGATTTGTACCAGAAGACCATGTTGTAGGCAAACCATTGTTTGTATGGTTTTCTATGAACAATTTTGAAGAATTTCCAAAAAATATAAAATGGAATAGAATATTCAAAAGTGTAACTAGTTTATGTAAATAATAACATATATGAAAAATATAATTTTAGCATCGCTATTTATTTTCAATTTTATTGGATGTAATAGCAACAACAATAAACAAAATGATACTGAAGTCATAATAGCAAAAAACGTTGATGTTAATGAATTTGAAAAATTAATTTCATCCAATAATGATGCTCAACTAATTGATGTACGAACTGAAGGTGAATTTATAACAGGTTTTATACCAAAAGCAAAAAATATTAACTTCAACAATCCAAACTTCGCACAAGAAATTTCAAAATTAGATAAAAACAAACCAGTATACGTGTACTGTCTTTCAGGTGGAAGAAGTTCATCAGCTATGAAAGTGATGCAACAACAAGGTTTCAAACAAGTATATAATTTGCAAGGTGGAATTATGTCTTGGAAAGGCAATAGTAAAGCAATAGAATTACCTAAAAACAACAATCCATCAGATGATTCGACAATCACTCTAGATGCTTACAAACAATTGATATCAAAAAACAAACTTGTATTAGTTGATTTTTATGCGCCATGGTGTGCACCATGCAAAATACTTTCTCCAATTGTAGAAAGCGTAGAAAAAGAGATGAATGGTACATTTAAGTTAGAAAAACTAAACTATGATAATTGTAATGAGTTAGTAAAACCATTACAAATTAGTTCAATACCATTAATTATTTTATACAAAAATGGACAAGAAGTTTGGCGTAAAAAAGGCATATCTACAAAAGATGAAATCACCATGATTATTGAACTTAACATGCGTGAAAAATAATCTTTTGTAAAAAGTTAATTAAAAATCTCTTTTTTGTTAATTTTTTATTAATTTAGATATTACAAAATATCTAAATATGTTACAAAATACTATAAAAGCAATATTTACAAGTATCGCACTCTTTTTTATAATTGCAAATAATATTAATGCACAAACATGTAAAGTACCTAAAAAAGAAGTGAAAATCAGAGTTTTTGGCGATAGCTGGGCGCATTTTCCTGTGATTTACAAAGCATACGATTCTGCATTAGTACAATATGGTTTCCCAGAATATATTTCAAATGGAGATTTTACAGTTCTAATTAGTATGAACTCAGAAGCATTTTTATATCCAATTGCAAAAGCACTATGGCAACCACAAATTGAAAAAGATGGAAGAGATGGTACACCATTAATGGTGATATCATTACTAGGCAATGATATTGCATTTAAAATTAGAAAAGACAAGCCATTATCCATTTTAGATGCACCATTAGCAGAAGCGAAAACAAATATGGATACCATCTTTGATTTTATTCATGAGAAATGTCCAAATATGAAAATATTGTGGATGTGTTATGATTTCCCAAACTTTGTAGATCCAATTATTGATTATCCTTGGAATCCATATGCAGAAATGTGGGAAGATAAAGACAGATTTACGCCAGCAGAAGTTAATCCATTTATTAATTATATGGCTCATTTGCAAGATAGTTTAGTTGGTGTTTGGAACAGACCATATCTACATTTTGTAAATAATGTAGGACTAATGCAATACATGTATGGACAGCCAACACCATTGCGTGTTGCACCTTTCGGCACTTATCCAAAATATAGTGTGCCATTTCCTGGTGGTGATGAAAACTATCCAACACCACATGCTGCAATGGGTTTGGGTGGCATAGATACTTATCATTTAAGTCCGCAAGGTTATACATTCTTGGCTTCTTATCAAATGAGAAAGTTTTTTATGGACTATTTAAGAGAAGATAAAGATACCACTATTCAATCTTTAGGTGGAAATTATGATGGCTATGTATCTACAACATCCACAGGAAATCAAAGTATAAAAGTTGGAAAAATAGCAGAACAGGAGACAAGTAAAGGAATTACTACTTTCAATACAGCATTTATTGAAGACGATATTAGAATTAAAAAAGCAAGTTTATTTATTAGAAGAAAAGAAGGAAATTACAAATCATATCCAAATCAATTATATCCAAACAATATAAAATTAGATATTATAAGTGGAACATTTGGTAATGAAACTATTGAACTTTCAGATTTTAATGCCACATCAAGTAAAGAAGACATTGCATGTGCATTTGGAAATACTAGTAGAGATAATTATTCTATTCGATTTGATATACACGAAGAAGCATTGCAATACATCAACAAAAATGGATTAACTCAATTTAGAATAAGTATTGTAGATACAGCACAAGGCGAAAGTATTGTTCATTATTACACAGGCGACACAAGTATGTACGAAGCACCTTATCTAGATTTATATTATGATTCTAATAGAATTGTTTCTTCCATCAAAGAAATTAAAAATCACAATATAACTATTTACCCAAATCCAACTAAAAATATTGTAAATATTGAACGATTAAATTCAAGTGATTTTGGTAATAACTTAAACATTCGTGTGTATTCAACTTCAGGAAATCAATTAATGCATATAGAACATAAAAAATCGGATAAAGTACAAATCAACTTAAAAGATATTGCTAACGGAAATTATATTCTAAGAATTGACGATGGAAATTATTTTATTTCCGAACAAATATTAAAGTATGAATAGGCTACTGAATAATTAATTTTTAGTTGTAACTCTATCTATAATTGTATTGCCAACTTTATTTCCTTGTTCAATACCAAATTCAATAGCTTCTCTGTAATGTATGCCACCATACAATCTAGAAATAGCAGCCTCATCAGCAGCTTGGTTGAATGTTGTGTAAGTACGCTCATTAATACCTAAGAATGTATTGGTATTATCTACAAAAGTAATATCACCAAATAGGTGTTTAAGTACTGTTGCAGAAGCACCAGAGCAAACCGAATGACCAGATGTATATTCAGGAAATGGTGGTGTTGCCCATTTGGGTTCCCAATTAGATTGTCCAGCAATATAATCTCTGATATATGTTTTTGGTCTTAATAAATTCACTCTATACTTAGCTTCCCAACAAGATATAAATGCATCGCCAACAGCTAATCCAACTAAAGCATACATTTCTGCTGCTTGTATTAAATTCAAATTCTCTTGAGTTGCAATTATACTTGCAATATTTAGCCAATGTCCAGCAGGCGAAGGTGTTTGTCCTGGCACATCTGCCCACCACATTGCAATATGCTCTTGTTCTATCGTTAAATTTTCTTTTACAGTTACCACTTCCATTGCTTGATTATAAAAATCTGAACCAATAGTTGTACTAAAAGGTATTTGAGATGCCACATAGCAACTCGTTGATGCAGCCATAGTAAATGGTCTCATTTCGCCCCAAAATGGTTCAACTGGACGTAAACTAACAGCGTCAGTTGGTGCCCAAAACATCTGATTTTCTGAGCGACTAGGTACTGTATATGTATTAGTTCTTATAGTTGAATAATTATCTCCACTTGCCCAAGCAACAATAGTATTTCCAATTGCTCTACCATATTCAATAGAACTATTGAACAATTGCTCATTGATGTTATTTCTTTTTTGGTTCAATATGTGTAATCTAAGTTTTTCAATCGTATCATTAGATGTTGATGAAATATTTCTATTCAATACATTTTTTGCAACAACATACATTGCTTCGTCGCATGCAATTTCATAATCTAAATTTTGGTATCTAAAAGTTGGAATTGAAAGACTACCATTTAATTGATTGGCTAAACTATTGTAATTATTTGCTCCAGTTACTACACTTTCGTACATAGCAACACCAGCATAGGCAAAATATCTTGAAGCAACTGGTGGATTCAAAGCTTCTCTTTTGGCTACATATCTAAATAAGTCTATCCATTTTATAGCAATATCACCTGAATATATTGATGCATCTCCAATTTTTGTTTGTGTTGTTGTTACATCATTATCATCTTTTTTACAAGATTGTATTAATACAGACAAAAAAAAGATTGCGTATAATACTTTTTTCATATTATTATTTTTAATTATTTATGTTAATATTAGAATTAAAAGAATTTATAATTTCTTCCTGGATAGTATGCCTCAGTAGCTAATTCTTCTTCTATTCTTAATAGTTGATTGTATTTTGCCATTCTATCACTTCTAGAAGCAGAACCAGTTTTTATTTGTCCACAGTTTAAAGCAACAGCCAAATCAGCTATGGTACTATCTTCAGTTTCACCACTTCTATGACTCATTATTGATGTATACTTGTTTCTATGCGCTAAATCAACAGCATCAATCGTTTCAGATAAGCTACCTATTTGATTTACTTTTACCAATATTGAGTTGGCAATATTTTTATCAATACCTTCTTTTAATATTTTAGTATTCGTTACAAAAATATCATCACCAACTAATTGACATTTGTTTCCTAATTCTTTGGTTAATAAAGCCCAACCTTTCCAATCTTGCTCTGCCAAACCATCTTCTATAGAAACAATAGGATATTTCTTTACCCAGCTTGCCCAATAATCTACCATTTCTTCAGATGACAATGCTTTATTATCAGATTTTTTAAAGATATATTTTTTCTTCTTTTCATCATAAAATTCTGATGCTGCGGCATCCATAGCTATTTTTACTTGTTCGCCAGCTTTGTATCCAGCACTTTCAATTGCTTTCAAAACTGTTTCAATAGCTTCTTCATTAGATTTTATTTCTGGAGCAAAGCCACCTTCATCGCCAACATTGGTAGAATATCCTTTAGATTTTAAAACTTTTTTTAGATGATGGAAAATTTCAACACCCATTCTCAAACCATCAGAAAAATTTTCTGCACCAACTGGCACCACCATAAATTCTTGAAAATCAATTTTATTATCAGCATGTGCACCACCATTCAAAATATTCATTAAAGGAATAGGTAATGTATATGCATTTGTTCCACCTATATATCTATATAAAGGCATTCTTGCTTCTTGTGCAGACGCTTTTGCAACTGCTAATGATACTGATAAAATTGCATTGGCACCTAATTTCTTTTATTGTCAGTACCATCTAACTCCAACATTATTTTATCTATAACACGTTGCTCATATATATTTTCTCCAATAATAGCTTCTGCAATTAATGTATTTACATTTTTCACAGCTTTTAGAACACCTTTGCCCATATAAATTTTTCCATTATCTCTTAGTTCTACAGCTTCACGTGTTCCTGTAGATGCACCAGAAGGTACAGCTGCTCTACCAAGAATTCCATTTTCTGTTATTACATCAGCTTCTACTGTTGGGTTGCCTCTTGAATCTAAAATTTGACGGGCATGAACGGATACAATATAACTCATAAGTTCTTTATATATTTTTGATTAAGAATTAATTTCACAAAGATAATAGATTTTTGCCAACTAAATAAAATCAAAGAATAATGATTTTTATCATCAGATAATTAATCTAGATAAATTATAGCTAAAAAATATTTTTGGACAAAACCATAACTCGTACATATATATTTTATATTTTTAGAATATGGGAAAAAAGATAAATGCATTTTCGGATGATGCTTTAGGAACTTTGGATGCTATAGGTATTGCAGAAGCAATTGCATCTAAAAAAATATCAGTACAAGAAGCAACAGAAGCAGCAATTGCAAGAGCAGAAAAAGTGAATGAAGAATTGGGCGCAATTATTCTAAAAACATATGATGATGCAAGAAATATTGAAAGACTAAATAGAAATGGTGCGTTGTATGGTGTGCCAACTTTTATAAAAGACAATGATTTTATAAAAAATTACCCAACACAAAAAGGTACAGGCGCATTCAAATCAAAAATTGCAAAAAAGAATAGTAAATATGTCAATCAGTTTTTCTCAACTGGCGTAAATTGCCTAGGCAAAACAAGCTTACCTGAGTTTGGTTTTATTTGTAGTACAGAAAATGATCGTTGGGGAATTACAAAAAATCCATGGGACACAGATTATACTACTGGTGGCTCTTCTTCTGGCTCTGGAGCTATGGTGGCAAGTGGTGTTGTACCTATTGCTACAGCAAATGATGGTGCTGGTTCTACGCGCATACCTGCTGCATGCTGTGGTTTAGTAGGCTTAAAGCCAACACGCAAACGATTATTCTACATGGAAGGAACGGAGACTTTGCCAATAAATATTGTTTATCAGGGTGTGCTTACAAGAAGTGTTCGTGATACTGCATTGTATTATGCTGAAGCTGAGAAATTCTTTCATAATAAAAAACTACCCAAGATTGGTTATGTGAAAACACCAATTCAAAAAAAATTAAGAATTGCATTTTTTGAGAATCTTCCAGAAGGCAAGCAAGGACACATGGATGAAGATACTTTTCGTGTGCAATTAGAAACAGCAAAATTATTGGAAGATCTTGGTCATCATGTAGAAATGATAAAAGTACCATTGGATATTGAATCGCTAACAATACACTACCTTACTTATTATGGTTTTTTATCTTATATGTCAATAAATTTTGGTAGATTAACGCATGGTGCAAAAGTTGATAAATCTGTATTGGAACCATTTACATTAGGTTTGGCTAACACGTTTTCTGGTAGAAAGCTAAAATTATTCAATAGCTTGAGTACCTTGAAAAAATCTGCAGAAAATACTGAGGCTGAACTGAGCCAAAAGTATGATATAATTATGACTGCTACTACTACTAAAACTACACCAAAAATTGGTTATTTCTCGCCAAATTTAGAGTATGATGAAATTGCAAAACGTGGTGCAGATTTTGCAACTTATTTGCCATTATTTAATATTTCTGGATCTCCAGCAATTTCTTTACCGTTAGGCATTGCATCAAATGGAATGCCTGTTGGTGTGCAACTTGTATCACCATTTGGACAAGATGCTTTATTGTTAGAATTGGCTTTGCAACTTGAATCAGCTAAGCCATGGAAATTTATTTATGATTAAAATAAACCGAATAATTCTGCGTTGATTTTATCTACAACTTTTCCAAAATCTTCTGGTTTATCTGCAAAGTTTAAGTTATCAACTGAAATTACTAAGAGTGGACCTTCTTTGTAATTCTCAATCCAATTATCGTAATATTGGTTGAGTTGTTTTAAATAATCTAATCTGATATTATCTTCATAAGCTCTACCTCTTTTTTCAATTTGAGATACAAGTGTACCTAGTGATGCTTTTAGATAGATTAATAAATTGGGTGGCGTAATTTGCTTGTTTATAGTTTTAAACAAGCTGATATAATTTTCAAAATCTCTGGTACTCATCAAACCCATTTCATGTAAGTTTGGTGCAAAAATATGAGCATCTTCGTATATTGTTCTATCTTGAACCACTGTCTTTTTGCCTTGTTGTATTTCTACTAATTGTTGTAATCTACTATTTAAAAAATAGATTTGTAAATTGAATGACCAACGTGGCATATCAGCATAAAAATCATTTAAGTAAGGATTGCTTTCAACATCTTCAAATCTTGCTTCCCAATTATAATGTTTAGCTAATAAATCAGTAAGCGTAGTTTTACCAGAACCTATATTTCCAGCAACTGCAATATGTTTTATTACTTCTTTTTCAATTTCAGGTTGTTGGTTTTTCTTCGCCATGATTTCTTTCTATTGTATAAAAATAAGGTATTCTAATTAATCAAAAAAGTTAATTCCAAAATTTATTCAAGCCCATTAAATCTTTAACATGTTCTATTGTAAATTGTGCACTCTTTTTTGCTAAAGTTGCACCATGTTCTGCAACATCTTTTAAATATTTTGGTTGAGCTTCTATTTCTAAAATTTTTTCTTTAATAGGTGCTGTAAAAAGTACAATATCTTCAGCCAATTGTTTCTTCAAATCACCATATCTTATGGTGCATTGATTGTATTGTTCATCAAAAAATTGTACTGTTTCTTCTTTAGAAACCAATTCCATTAAAGTAAATAAGTTCTGTATTTCAATTGGTTTTTCTTGATTTGGTGTTGTTGGTCCAGCATCAGTTTTTGCACGCATTACTTTTTTTCTCATAGACTGTTCGTCTTCTCGTAAAAATATAGCATTTGCTTCGCCTTCACTTTTGCCCGTTTTTCCACTACCATCTAATCCTGGCACTTTGATTAACTTCCCAGAAAAATCAAATGCTTGTGGCTCTGGAAAAAATTCTTCATTATATCTATGATTAAATCTTTGAGCAAAATTTCTTGCCATTTCCAAATGCTGTTCTTGGTCTTTTCCAACAGGTACTTTATGCGCTCTATGTATTAGAATATCAGCAGCCATCAAAACAGGATAGGTGAGTAGTCCTGCATTTATATTTTCGTGATGTTTCTTTATTTTTTCTTTAAAAGAAGTACATTTTTCTAATTCGCCTTTGTAAGCGAGCATATTAAGCAATGTATATAATTCTGTAATTTCCGGCACATCACTTTGTATGTAAAGCACTGATTTTTCTGGATCTAAACCACATGCAACATATTCTGCTAAAGTTGCTTGTGTAGAAACTTTAAGCATCGCAGGATCTGGATGTGTTGTTAGTGCATGTAAATTTGCAATAAAGAAGTAACAATCATAATTATCTTGCATGAATAAAAAATTCTTTACTGCACCAAAATAATTACCTAAATGAAGATTTCCTGTGCTACGCACACCACTCAATACACGTTCTTTCATACATCAAAAATACGGAAAAATAGATAATTAAAAAAAACATCTTATTATACAATAATTAACTTTGATGTAAAAAAACATTTAATAATAAATTATAAAGTACTTGCGAATTAAATCAAATATGTAATTGCCAATATCATTTAATTATTTTTAACCTATATTTCTCATATTTTTTATTAGTTTAGACAAATATTATACGCAAAAAAATGAAAAAAATACTTTTAAACATCACACTTATTCTTACTGTATTTTATGCTACATCAAACGACAGAAATAAGTATTTTGAAATGGCTAAAAACTTAGAACTATTTACTAATGTATATAAAGAGTTAAATGCATCATACGTAGATGAAATAGATCCAAATCAATTAATGACGGATGGTATTGTAAAAATGCTCGAAGGCTTAGATCCTTTTACAAACTACATTACTGGAGCAGATATTGATGAATACCAAATGCAAACTACTGGAAAATATGGTGGCATTGGTTCTAGAATAGCAAAAATAAATGATAGAATTGTATTAACAGAACCATATCAAGGTTATCCTGCTTACAAAGCTGGTTTAGAACCTGGTGATGTAATTTTAGAAATTGATGGCAAATCATGTACAAAATACAACTCATCTGAAGTGAGTGAGTTACTAAAAGGTGAACCAGGTACAATGATAACTTTGAAAGTACAAAAAGCTGTGAGTAATGAAGAGAAAACATACACTTTTGAGCGTGCAGAAATAAAATTGAATAATGTTGTATTTGCAGAAATGCTAAACAATGAAGTTGGCTATATAAAACTTATTTCATTTACTGATGATGCTGCCAATGAAGTTCAAGAAGCAGTACTTAAGTTTAAGAAAAACCCAAGTTTAAAAGGTATAGTTTTAGACTTAAGAGGCAATGGTGGTGGATTGTTGGGCGAAGCCATAAATATTTGCAATACATTTGTAGATAAAGGCACAACAATAGTAAATACAAAAGGAAAAGCACCTGAAAATAATTATGAATATGCGACTCAATCAAATCCAATAGATATAAATATTCCAATTGCAGTATTGATTGATGGTGGCTCTGCATCTGCATCTGAAATTGTTTCTGGTTCTATACAAGATTTAGACAGAGGCGTAATTATAGGCAATAATTCTTATGGAAAAGGACTTGTACAATCTACCAAACCATTAGGTTACAAATCAAAATTAAAACTTACAATTTCTAAGTATTACATTCCAAGTGGAAGATGCATACAAAGAATAGATTATAGCCATAGAGATGAATCTGGCCATGCAAATACAATTCCTGATTCTTTGCGTACTTCATTTAAAACCAAAAACGGACGTACAGTAAAAGATGGTGCTGGAATAGAACCTGATATTAAAACTACAGAAGCAGAAGTAGCACCAGTAACTATAGCATTATATGTAAACAACCATATATTTGATTATGCAAACTATTACAAATACAATAATAAAACACTTAGAGATAGTGTACAATTTAATATAAACGATGTTGAATACAATAATTTTATCGAATTCTTAAAAGGAAAAGAATATAAATACACATCAAAAACTGAAGAATCAATCAAAGAATTGAATAAATTGATAAAAGATGAAAATTATTCTGATGAAATAAAACATACACTAAGTGATATTGAGAAAAAAATTGAAAATGATAAAACGCAAGATTTAATAAAGTATAAAAAAGAAATATCAGAACTACTAAATCAAGAAATTGTATTCAGATATTACAACGAAAAGGGGAGAATTGCAAATAGCTTAAATTATGATACAGATGTAAATACAGCAAAAAAATTACTAGCAAATCCTACACAATACAAAGAAATTTTAACAGTAAAAAAATAATGTCGGTTTATATTTTATGTATAGACACAGCACTTAGTACTTGTTCTGTAGCAATTTTCAAAGACAAAGCACTAATTGCTTCCGCCAAAGATGAACGAATCAATACAGCATCTGAGCATATAAACATGCTTATTCAAAATGTATGTGAAAAGGCAAATTTAGAGCTAAAAAACATAAATGCAATTGCATTAGCATTTGGGCCAGGCTCATACACTGGTTTAAGAATTGGTGTATCTATAGCAAAAGGCATTTCGTACACATTAGACATTCCAATTATTGCCATATCTACCTTAGAAATAATGAATTATAAAGCATTAGAGTTATATCCTAAAACAGATTTTTACCTACCAAATATTGACGCAAGAAGAGATGAAATCTATTTTTCTTTATATGATGATAAAAAAAACATAGAAATTAATGAGCAGCCAAAGATTTTAGATAAAAGTTTTAAAAAAATATTTGAAACAGAAAAAACTTTTACAATTTTTGGAAATGCCACAGAAAAAATAAAGCTATTTTTAGAAGAAAACAAAAATAGCACATATATCATTGACTTTGAATATAATGCAACAAACATTGGACAATTAGCACATCAATTATTTATAGAAAAAACTTTTGTAGATACTGCATATTTCGAACCAAATTACATAAAACCATTTTTCTTGCATACAAAAAAAGCATAACATGCAACCTTTTAGCATTCATATGCAACTATATCTGTAAAACAATTAATATGACAATGACAGCAGTTGAAAAAACATTATTTGGTTCAGATTACAAATACTTAGAACCAATTCAATTGAAAAAGGCAAACATTACACTTAATGCATTGAATCATAAGCTAAGAAGACAAATGTTAGAACTAATTAACAATAAAGAAAAAATTACAGTTACAGAGTTATTTATTGAAATGAGATTAGAGCAATCCATTGCTTCTCAACACTTAGCAATACTTAGAAGAGCTAGAATTGTAAATACTATTAGAGATGGAAAATTTATCTATTATTCTGTAAATAAGGAAAAAATAGAAGATATCAACAAGATTGTGAAGTCAATTTTGGCCTAATTTTCCCCAAAACAAAACATATTTTAATTACTTAATGTTAAATTTTACAAATTATGTATGAATTAAATTAATTCTTATTATATTTGTACTAACTAAACTATTAATTAAAATATTTTTTATGGAAAAATTAGAATTAAACAACGAACAAATCAGCAAAGCAGCAGATTTGTTGAAGGCAGTTGCGCATCCATTAAGAGCAAAAATCGTTAAGTTAATTAACGAAAAGGGTGAAGTAAACGTGAACATCATTTACAGCACTTTAAAAATCGAACAATCAATTACATCGCAGCATTTAAAGATGTTAAGAGGTGTTGATGCTGTTAATGCTAGAAGAGATGGAAAAAAGATTTTTTATTCATTAAATGCAGAAAAGTTCAAAGTATTGAACAAAGCGGTTTCTATCATTGATGAATACAAACCAAAAGCAGCACCAGCTAAAAAGAAAAAATAAGAATATAATTCTTACAATTATGATGGGTTTTCTTTTGAAAACCCATTTTTTATTAATGTTATTTTCTAATGCCATTTTTTATATCAAAATAAATTCTACAAGTATCCATTATACACAATTTCTTCAACCAACATTAATAGCACCAACTTTTATCCTCAGTAGTTTATCGCTAAAAACCAATGAACGTGGAAAATAGATATAAACTTCACTTGCAAACTTCGTTTGCAGTTCGTAACTTCGCAAATCAGCCGAATATTGGTGGCAACCCAAGAAAGACACACTGTAAATAAGAAAGTATGACAACAAAAGAAGATAAAAAGAAAATTTGCTTTGTTATTTCACCAATTGGAGAAGAAGGCTCTGAAACAAGGGAACGTTCCGACCAAGTTTTAAAACACATAATAACAAGCCCAGCAGAACAAAACGGATATACAGTTGTTAGAGCAGACAAAATTTCTGAACCAGGAATAATCACTACCCAAATAATTGAACATATTGTAGATGCTGAACTTGTAATCGCTGACTTGACAGAAAAAAAACCTAATGTTTTTTATGAATTAGCAATTCGTCATGCTATACGCAAACCTTTAGTTCAAATGATTAGAAAAGGTGACATAATTCCATTTGACGTTGCAGCTACAAGAATTATACAATTTGATCTTCGCAACCTTGACAGTGTTGCTTCTGCGAAAGAAGAAATTACAAATCAAATAAAGTCTTTGGAAGCAGGAAACAGTGATTTTCATAATCCAATTTCTGTTTCATTAGACTTAAAAGTTTTAAAAGAAAGTGGGAATGTTGAAGAACGTTCATTAGCTGACATAGTAGAAGCAGTTTCAGATTTGCGTATTGCAGTAACTTCACAGGACAAAGCAAATATATCACCAAAATATCTTGACGAGTTGAAAATGATGATAGACAGCATACCAAACAAAGTTGAAAGCCGACTTGACGAATTTAGACGAAGACGAAAAAGATTTCATCCAATGATGTTTGACGAAATGATGCATTTTGAAATGAAAATGGAAGACCCAAATATTGGCTTTCTTATGATGGTGAGTTTTTATAGAGATGACTACCCTTGGATTTACGAGTTAGGACTTGAAACATACAGAGCCTTAAAAACAACTAAATCAAAGACAGAAAAAAGAAAAGCAGTTGAAAATTTTGAAAGAGCAATTGAAATGATAGGACACCCGATGTTCAGAGAAATGTATGGAGAATCAAAAGAGTTATATATGTTCAGTAAAGACATACGACATATGATGCACATATTATTAGAAAAACGATTTTTAATTGAAGAAGAAAAACCTGAATAAAATGGGCAGCCACCAACATCGGTGGCAGTTGCACAACGTGGTTTTTTTGGTGTTAGTTTTACATAGCTTATATATCATATATTATTAGTATTAATACATAGTTGTTTGCTTTCGTTTTGTTCTCTGGTATCTTGTGGCACTTCTAATTAAACCTGAATTATTCATTAGCAAATGAATAATTCAGGTTTAAAAACTTTTAGCGAAGACAGAATAACACAGTGCATATACTAAAATCGACAATAAACACCTAATGGTAATTGTTGTTGTTGCGCAGATGGTATATAGATTTCGCCATAATCTATTGTTGATACTGTTAGCTTGTTTTTTGCTAAATTGTCGTTCATCAAATTTCTAATAATTAATGATGAAAAACCTAATGAATAGCTGTTTAATACAAAAAAATGTTGCTCATTGTCTAATAGTTTTAAGACATCAGATAGCATTTCATTTATTTGCTGCTCTAGCTTCCAGCTTTCACCATTTGGACCATGTCCATATGCTGGTGGATCTAAGATAATACCATTGTATTTTTTGCCTCTTTTTACTTCTCTTTTTACAAACTTTAGTGCGTCTTCTACTACCCAACGTATATCTGTAAGTTGCGAACTCAACATATTTCTATTTGCCCAACTTACAACTTGTTTTATAGCATCTACATGTACTACATCTGCGCCTGCTGCTTTTGCAGCAAGGCTTGCGCCACCTGTGTACGCAAATAAATTGAGCACTGTGCATGTTTTATTTTGTGTAATTATCTTTTTGGTTTGATTAAAAATAAAATCCCAATTAACGCATTGTTCTGGAAATACACCTACATGCTTGAACTTTGTTAATGCAAGATTGAATTTTATTGTTTTATGTTTATCTAATTTATA
Source organism: Sphingobacteriales bacterium (assembly GCA_016699615.1). Lineage (NCBI taxonomy): Bacteria > Pseudomonadati > Bacteroidota > Sphingobacteriia > Sphingobacteriales > Sphingobacteriales bacterium. The sequence goes on from CP064984.1 coordinate 2,975,210, forward strand.
TACTATATTCCAAGAGTCAAGCATTGGCTTATGTTTTTTCCAAATACCAGAAGAACTAGATTGTGCAACAAATTCTGCATGTGCTTGTTTTCTCCATTGTTCTAAAGATAGTTTACTATCCCAAACTGCTTGTGGTTCTGGTCTTATCAGAATATATTCGCCAAATTGTTCTAATTTTAAAAAATTACCAGAGTCTAGTAATCTGTAATCCTCAAAATTATCTAATGCTAGTGTAGATATCTGAATCATTAATCTTTATTTTTTCTAAAATACAATGCACCTATTAAATTTCCAATATTACAAGTAATAAGATTGGACAAGAATGTAGAAAGCAATAAGAATGGTACAGTCATGTATTTTTTTCCTGCTTCTATAAATGATTCCATTTTATCTTCACTTATATTTTGTGCTTTCATTTCTTCGCGTGCAAGGTCGTTTATCTTCTCATAAAAGTCTACATCTATCACCTTTACATACAACACCATAAACAAACAAACAATTATTACAAACAATAATGATGAAAAAAAACCAACTTTAAACAATTGACCAAATGTAGCATCTTTGTCATCAAGTGTGTCTGCATATAATTTTATTGAAAATACAATACAAACAAAAGTAATTGCCAACACCAACCATTTTGCCCATTGCTCCATATCGATACCTACGATAAACAAAATTAATGTGAGTAGTATATACACTAAGCTAAGTGTAACGCCATTTTTTATAATTACAAAATTATCCATAATATAATAATTAATTCATTAACTTCCAAAGTTTGTCTTTCAATTCTACCAATCCTTCTTCTGTATGTGATGAAATAAAAACAACATCTAATTTTTTTGGAAATTCTTTTCTAATCCAAGTTTTCAAATCATCATCTAACAAATCTGATTTGCTAATTGCTAATAATCTTTTCTTGTGCATCAATTCAGGATTATAAGCTTTTAGTTCTTTTTCTAATATTTTATATTCTTTTTTATGGTCTGCACAATCTGCTGGAATAAGAAACAATAATACAGCATTACGCTCTATATGTCTAAGGAAACGCAAGCCAATGCCTTTTCCTTTTGATGCGCCTTCAATAATTCCAGGAATATCTGCCATTACAAAAGAATAATTATCTCTATAACTTACTACACCCAAATTTGGCACTAATGTAGTAAATGCATAGTCAGCAACTTCTGGTTTTGCTGCACTCAATACAGACAATAGTGTAGATTTTCCTGCATTTGGGAAGCCCACTAAACCAACATCAGCTAAAACTTTTAGCTCTAATATTTTCCAGCCTTCTATTCCTGGTCTTCCTGGCTGTGCGTAGTGTGGTGCTTGGTTGGTAGATGTTTTAAAATGATTGTTGCCTAAACCACCAATTCCTCCTGCTAACCAAACTACTTCTTGTCCATCTTCCATTATTTCGGCTTCAATTGCTCCTGTTTCAACATCTTTAGCTATAGTACCTAGTGGAACTTCCAAAATAATATCTTCTCCTTGCTTGCCACTACTTAACGCACCTTTGCCACCTTCACCATGTTTCGCTTTAATATGTTTTCTATATTTAAGGTGCAACAATGTCCATAATTGTTTGTTGCCTCTTAAAATAATATGTCCACCACGACCACCATCACCGCCATCTGGGCCACCTTTGGGCACATATTTTTCCCTTCTAAAATGTGCAGAACCTGGACCACCATTGCCTGACTGTACAAATATCTTTACATAATCTATAAAATTACCACCTTCCATTATGTTGCAAAAATAGCTCAAAAAAGCTAATAATTTTTATATTTTTAAGAGATGGAAAAAATTGAGATACAATCAGCATCTAGTACAACAATATTTCTAAACATTAGAAAACCAAATGGCAAGATTAAAGGCGTTGTTTTAATAAACACTGGAACTTGTATTCCACAAAAAATATATTGGAAGTTTGCAGAATTTTTAACCGAAAATGAATATGTTACTATAACTTATGATTATTCTGATGCGCAAAACTATACATCTTCTGTATCACATACAGATTGGATAAAAGATATGCAAGCTGCTTTAGATTATGTGCAAAACAACTATGCTAATGAAAAAAATACATAGTTGGTCATAGTTCTGGTGGACAATTAATTGGATATATGAAAAATGCAAAGGACTTTGATAAGCTATTTTTAGTTGCATCAGCACGCATATTGGAAAAAATCTCCAGCGTGGTATGGATATTCTATGCAAATATTTTGGAAAATATTAGTTCCACTTAATATTGGAATCAATGGATTTTTTAATAATAAAATGTATGGCGTAAGTGGTGGCTTCCCAAAAAATATTATTTTGGAATTAAGAAGCTTTTGTATGAATAAAGATTTTTTCTTTCCATTCTTTAAATCAAAAAATATAGTTAATTATTTTGACACAATTCGATGTAAAGTTAAAGCGTATCATTTAGCTGATGATATTGTTGCCAATTACATTTCGTGTAAAGATATGTTAGATAAATACTCGAATGCAGATAAAACAATAGAAACGCTACACGCAAAAGACTTTGATATGAAAGAATTTGGTCACAGAGGATTTTTCTCATCTAAAGCAGAAAAATTACTTTGGCCAAAGTTTTTGAAAGACTTAGAAGTATAGTAAGTTTCAATTTTTATCATATCTGATGTAATTAATTATATTTGCAATATGTTAGCTATACAGAAAAACATTCAACTGCAACCATATAATACTTTTGGCATTAATGCTATCGCTTCTAATTTTATTGAAGTTTGTGATATTGATACATTAAAAGAAATTATCTTAAACTATAAACAAAATTATGATCAACTTTTTATTTTAGGTGGTGGTAGCAATATATTATTTACAAAAGATGTAGAAGGTCTTACCATAAAAAACAATATAAAAGGAATTAATATTGTACATGTGAATGAAACTGAAATTGAATTAGAAGTAAAATCAGGAACTATTTGGCATGATTTAGTAACTTATGCAGTAAACAATGGATACCAAGGAATAGAGAACTTAGCATTGATTCCAGGAACAGTAGGAGCGGCGCCTATGCAAAATATTGGTGCGTATGGTGTTGAAATTTGTGATGTACTTACAAGTGTACATGCAATAGATTTATCAGATGGCAAAAGTAAAATATTCAACAATAAAGATTGCAAATTTGGATATAGAGAAAGTATTTTCAAAAATATTGAAAAGAATAAATATTTTATATATTCAATAAACATACTATTAAAAAAGAAAGATTACAACATAAATATTGAATATGGTGATATAAAAAATATATTGCTAAAAAATGGAATAACTGATATTGCAATCAAAGATATATATAATGCTGTGATTGAAATAAGAAGTAGCAAACTGCCCAATCCAAAGGAACTTGGCAATGCTGGAAGTTTTTTTAAAAATCCAGAAATAGATAATACTTTATTGCAAAAATTATTATTACAATATCCAAATATGCCTCACTATCTTTTAGAAAATGGAAATTATAAAATTCCTGCTGCTTGGCTTATTGAGCAAAGTGATTTTAAAGGAAAAATTGTTGGAAATACAGGCAATCATTCTAAACAAGCTTTGGTAATTGTAAATTATGGTAATGCAAGTGGTGATGAAATTTTAAATCATGCATATCATGTTATCAATATTGTATTGGATAAATTTAAAATACAACTATCACCTGAAGTAAATATATTGTAATACTTCATTTGTGTAATAAATAAGTCAACTTTTGTGTCAACTTATTTCAGGACTATTCACAACAAGACATAAAAAAAGCCGAAGCAATTGCTTCGGCTTTTTGATGCTTATTTTTCAACCTTACTGTTTCATAAATGGAACAGTACTAAAGTTTGATTTATCGCCAATTTGCAGATAGTATATACCTTTGCTTAATTCATTAACATCAAATTGATAGTTTTTAGTATTGTTTGGTAATTGTTCTTGTATCATAACTCTACCAACCATATCAACAATTCTAATTTGAGTTTCATTATTCAAATACTGCTCAAACTGAATGTTTAATTTACCATTGATAACTGGATTAGGATAAACCTTGAAAGCAGTTTCTTTATTAGATTTTATACCAGTAGAAAAATCTGTAGTTGTAGAATCTCTTTTTACACTTGTTCTTCTAATTTTAATTGTACCACTACATTCGTTGTAAGGGAAAACCCAAAAATGATATTTCGTATTTGCCAATAATCCAGATGCACTAAAAGTTGTATCAGTTGACGATGCAACTTTCAATACAGTTGCTTGTTGAGTTCCAGTACCTAATATCTGACCAGAAGTATACTGAACATTTGTATCTCTTGGGAATGCAATAAATCCATTTGTACTATATACAACAATATAACCAGTAGGAGATGGCGTTACCTTAGAAAAACTACCACTAATGCTACTTGAGGTTACATTTGTAAATGATACTGTTGCAACTGAAGATGCTGGAGCTGCACATGTTGTACCAGTTGTGTAGGTATCACTTTTATTTACATTATTTATAATTAAATTCCTATAGTTATTACCAAATCCTGCACAGTTATTATATGGTATTACTGCAATATAATATCTAGTTGATGAATCTAAGCCTGTGATCGTAAATGTTGTATCATTTCTATTTGTAGATATAAAACCAACTCTTGCAGAATCTGTAGCCAATACTTTTTGACCAACAGTGTATGTTGTAGAATCTTTTAAAAATGGTATATTAAACACTTTACTATAAATTACAACATAACCTGAAACACTACCAAATGATTTGCCAAATGTTCCAGAAATTGAGCTATTTGTGATGGTTCCAAAAATAACTGTATCAGGTAACGAGCTTGGCTCAGCACATGGAGTTGTATTTACTCCTGTTGTAATTGTATCATTTTTATTCACATTCGTAATAATTAAACTTCTATAGCTTCTTCCAAAAGTACAATTGTTGAATGGTATTACGGCAATCCAATAAGTAGATGATGAATCTAATCCACTTATAGTAAATGTTGTATCAGTAGCATTACTAGAAATGTCACCTACTATAGAAGTATCTGTATATGTACCATTTACTTGCGTTATTATATTTCCAATTACATATGCTTGTGAATCTCTTGGAATAGCCATATTGAAATTATTCTTTCTATATAATACTAAATAACCATCAGCACCACCAGCAGATTGATTAAATGTACCAGATATAGAATTATTTGTAACTGATGTAAAAACTAAATTTGTTGGTAATTGAGTTGGGTCGCCACATGGTGTAGCAATTATACCTGCTGTAACAGTGTCATTTTTATTTACATTATTTGTAAATGATGTTAAATAGTTTTTACCATAATCACATTGATTAAATGGAACTACTGCAACATAATATGTAGATGATGAATCTAATCCTGTTATTGTAAATGTAGTATCATTAGCATTTATTGATGTGTCTGCTACTATTGCAACATTTGAATTTGAGTCTGAAATTGTTTGACCAACACTGTATGTAACAGAATCTTTAGGTACTGGAAGGAATGAATTCGTTTTTCTATATATTACAATATATCCACTTGCACCACCAACTGGCTTATTGAATTTTCCTGAAATTGAATTTTTAGTAACTGATGTAAATGTAAGATTTGTAGGTACTGCAGTTGGTTGGTTACAATCAGCATACAATCCACATGCATCTCCGTTTGTGCCAAATACTTTTCTACCCAATTTGGATAATCAATGTATGGATTTCTATTTCCTTGTATTCTATATACAGAATCATTTCTAAAAATCTCTAATGAACTTGGTGGGTCTTGTTTATGCCATTGTACTAATATTTTTAAAATCCATTTATCTAATCCCGTGTAGTTTGCACTGTTAAATGGACTTGAAGGAAATCTAGTCTCAAAATTTGCAATACTATCTTGATACCTTGTAACAAAGTATAAGTAAGCACGAGCAAAATCGCCTTTATATTGATTGCCTGGCTCAAATACTTCGCCAGTAAAACCATTTGCCGCAGCTGAGTTTCCAACTTTTACACCTGCACTATTTGAATATGAACCAGCACCATTAACAATACCAACTGGCAAATTGCCTTTTTTTGCACTATTAATATAACCATCAGACGGAAAAATATGATGCATATCTGAGTACATAGGATAGTTGTCCCAATCTCCAAACCAAGATTGTGGAACTACATGGTCTCTATTATAACATTGACAAGTATCTGAGTTTCCTGAGCATGGTGCTGTTGTGTAAGTAAATTGACAATTTGAATATCTTTCAACAATATTATTACCTGATGATATATCTGTGCTTGCAAATGCTGTAAGAACTTGTGCATAGGTAATTGGCACATGATTATTTAAAATCCTATTTTTTAATGCTGTTTTAAAATCTCCACAAGTTAAATTGGTATCAACTGTTGAGTAATATGGTGCAATAACTGGTTGTCTTTTTGTTCTAATTGTATCTGTTTTAATTGATGTAGTTTTATATACTGGGCCACCTGAACATGAATCATTAAAAGGGAAAAAGAAGAAATGATATAATGTATTTGCACTTAATCCTGATAGATTAATATTTCCAGTTGAAGCAGCACCAACAAAAGCTACAGTACCACCACCTAAAGCTTGGCCAACAAGATAGCTACTTGTATTTGTTGGATTTGGACTTAATGTACTACTTGTAGAATATATTACCAATGTTTTTTGACTACCAGATGCTTTATTAAAACTTCCTGTAATTTCTGTTATTGTTGAACTTAATGAGTTTACTGTTGCATTATTAGTTGGTGTAGTACATGCTGGTAATACAGCACCTGAGTATGACACTGTTAAATCATCAATTGATAATCCATCATCATTTCCTGGTGAGTTGAAATCGTGCCATCTTATCCAAAACGATGCGCCTGGAGAGATGTTTAATCCAGTAATTGTATATGAAACACTTCTGCTAAATGTATTTGAATTTCCATCTACTGCCCCAAATGCACTCGATGTATCTGGTGTTAAAAAACGAAGTTGGTCTACTTCAGTCCATGTACCATTGCTAATGCTAGATGCATCTGTACTATAAGAAAAATATAATGTATCTAATGGAAAGCCTGAACCTAAACGCCACATTTCTCCTTTATAAGAAATTGTAAGTGATAATATGTTACTGCTTGTATTATTTGTAAAATTCATACCAAACTTTCCATTTTGATTTCCATTTGAGCCTAAAGAACCTAATGCTCTATCAGTACTTCCAGCTGCACCAAAGCTATAAATTTGTCCTGAATTAGAAGAACCTGTACCAACTGAATAGGTTGCATTTGATATGTACCAGTTTGCTGGCAATGTAGAACTTGTTGAACCAAAATTAGCCAAAGAATTAAAATCTTGTGTGTAATTGGTGGCTAAATTTGTAATACTGTGTTGTGCATATATATTTTGTATTAATATAGATGCAATTAAAAATAGTAAAGATTTAAACTTCATAAGTTAATTGTTAATTTGTGTAAAGATAAGACATTTAAGAGTATGATATGTTTATTCAATATGTACAACCTGTTGTGCGGTTTAACATAGTGCGAATTTAAGATGATTGATTGGTTTATTATTCATTTTATTTAAAAGTTGTAAGGCAGTTAATGCACAGGTTTTAGATTTGATTCTTGTAATCAATCCAATGAATGATTTAGCATAGTTTCTTTTAATCATAAACTGGTCACAAAGTTGTGAGAATAATGTTTCAATTCTCTTTCTACATTTTCTAAGTATGAATGGATATTTCTGATAGTCTTTTTGATTGTTACGCAAAGGAGTTTTAAGTTGAATATTACAGGACTCAAACAAGTCTAATTGGTATTGAGTAGATAGATAGCCTTTGTCACCAAGTAGTATAGCATTATTCATTCCACTATGCTTTAGATTATTTAAAAAATGTACATCATGTACGCTGGCTTTGGTAATATCCATTGACATAAATGTTCCATTAAGGGTTGTAGACAAGTGAAGTTTATATCCATAATAATACGATTTACTTACAGCAGAATAACCTTTATCTGGAGCTGTTTCAAAATCATGTTTGCATATTTTAGAATGCTTTTCTCTTGCTAATTGTACAATTGGAATAGGTATAGAATCTACAATAAAAACATCTTCAAATTCATTAAAAGGTTGTGCTATTTTTTCATTCAAGAGATGAATATAATTCTGTAATCTTCGCCTTCGTTTATTATAATTAGAACGGTCAATTAAATGTGGAAAATCTAATGAATATTCTACCTTTAATTTCTTCCAAAATAAGTTTTCAGAATCAATACTCAATGCTTCAGCACAAAGTGATAATGCGATGATTTCACAATCATTCATTTTAGGCTTATTTCTATATAATTGGAAGTTAAAAGAGGAATCTACAATAAAATCTTTCAGATAAAGTTTGGAAAGATTAAAAATTTTGTCGAAATTTGATTTGATGTTGTGCATTGTAAATAATTGGTATTCAAATAATTATATACAAAAATCATGCTAAAACATGATGCACAACATCACTTTTATATTAAGTATTTAAACCGCACAACGGGTTATGTACATTTATGAACTATGTGTGTATTTTTTAGAAAATGTTTAAATCTTTATTTTTAGTAATATTTTACTAGTTTTGTATAAATGAAGCTAAAACTAGACTTTCCACAACAAATTGCAACAAACAAGATTAATTACAAAGACAACCTGATGTTGATTGGTTCATGTTTTACTGAAAATATTGGGCATTTTCTTCAACGACATGATTTTAACACTAAAATCAATCCATTTGGAATATTATTCCATCCAATTGCCATTTTTGGTGCATTAAATAGAATTGTAGATAAGAAATTATTTTCAGAAGAAGAATTAGTTTTCAATCATGAACTGTGGCATAGTTTAGAACATCATTCTTCATTTAGTCATGTAGAAAAAAATATGTGCCTTGAAAAAATAAACGAGGAAATAATTTCAAGTCATGAATTTTTAAAAAATACCAAATATCTACTCATCACTTTAGGTACTTCAATAATCTATGAGCTAGAAGAAAATCATAAAATTGTTTCTAATTGTCATAAAATTGATGCGAAAAAATTCAACAAAAGATTCTTAAACATTGATGAAATTCTTGATGCATTTGATTTAACATACAAAGCACTTCAAACATTAAATCCAAATTTAAAAATCATTTTTACGGTAAGTCCAGTTAGGCATTGGCGTGATGGCTTGGTAGAAAACAATAGAAGTAAAAGTAGATTGATATATTCCGTAGAAAATATAATTAATAAATATATAAACACTGAATACTTTCCTGCTTATGAATTAATTATTGATGACTTGCGTGATTATCGTTTTTTTGAAGCAGACTTTTGTCATCCAAACCAAATGGCAATTAACTATATTTGGAATTATTTTACAAAAATGTATTTTGATGATATTACATTAGAGTACATGGAAGATAAAAATCAGTTATTGAAAATGACTGCTCACAAAGTACAATTTGAAGACACGAAATCAAGCAAAATATTAGTGGAAAATATAAAACAAAAACAAACTTTGATTGACAAAAAATATTTTAGTTAGACAAAATACTTTTTACAAAATCATTAGTATCTTTTTTTATATTCTTACTATTCTCCATTTGCTTTATGTACGCTGAACCAATGATTGCACCATTTGCATGTTGTGTAGCAAACTTAAATGTACTTGCATCTTTGATACCAAAACCTATAACTGTTGGATTTTTTAGTTTAAGAGTTTTTAATCTTTCAAAATAGTCTTTTTGTTGTTCTTCTATATTCACATTTGTTCCTGTGATTGTGTGTGAAGATACAACGTATATAAAACTATTGCTGATGCTATCAATCTTTAAAATTCTTTCGTTTGCAGTTTGTGGCGTGATAAGAAATATATTTTCTAAACCATTTTTTTCAAAACTTTGTTTGTATATATTTTCATATTCATACATTGGCAAATCAGGAATAATGACACCATCAATACCTACATTTTTTGCTTGTTCCAAGAAATTATCAAATCCAAATTGCAATGCTGGATTTATATATCCCATTAAAATTAATGGCACATGTATACTTTCTCTAATATTAGATAATTGCTCGAACATTAGTTGTATTGTCATTCCATTTTCAATAGCAATGGTATTGGAATGTTGGATAATTGGACCATCTGCTGTTGGATCAGAGAATGGCATTCCTATCTCAATCATATCTACACCACTTTCTTGTAATGCTAATAAAATCTCAGGTAAATTATTTAGATTTGGATATCCTGCAGTGATGAAAATACTTAATATATTATTTCTTTTTTCGTTAAAAAGCTGAGTAATACGATTCATAATTTAATACAATTATTTGTTGGCATTAATAAATGCGTTTGCATCTAGTTGGAAAGTCAGAAAATCTTCGGCATGTGGCACATGACCTGTTAATAAATATTTTGTTGGATTGTATGAAACATTAGCTCCAATTGCATTTCTAAATTGGATTGCCAAATTATTTTTAGGTAAAAAAGCATCTTTGTCGCCCCAAATCAACAAAATTGGAATATCAATTTTATTTAGTAATGGTGTAAGATTAAGTGAAGTAAAATACTGACCATTATACTTTATGTCTGAATATGATTTTAATTGATTTTTATACACAGCATCAACTGGAGTGTTTGGTGCATCAGTGCTTCTTTGCTTTACATTGTTTGGATTAAAAATTATTCCATTATTTTGTTGTAATATATTGATGTGCTCATTAAATACATCTGCTGTAAATATTGGATGTGCGTTGTAATAATCAATTTTACTTTGCCAATATAGAATATTGCTATTTTGGGAAATATTAGAATCTGCCATTTGCAATACCAATAGCTTAGATAATGTTAAAGCATCTACCATATTGTATGCTGGTGCTTCTGCAATAAATCCATTTATTTTATTTTGTTTTGTTGAATCTAATAAATATTGACAAGCTACTGTGCCACCAATACCAACACCATGTAAGAAAACACTTTTTACTTTTGCTATTTGGAAGGTAAAATCTACTACTTTATCCAAATCTCTTGCAAACTGTTCAATCGTCATGTCTTCTGTTTTGGCATTGCCTTGTGCTGTTCCAGAGCCACGTTGGTCAAAATAGACAACTTTATAATTCTTTTCGATGTACGACCAATATATATTATTTTTCTCGTTGTTTACATTTGTTGTCAATCCATCATTGATATAAATTATTGCTTGCTCTGCCAACTTATTTCCTGTAATATTTATTGGCAATACAACATTATCAATTTTTAAAAATAATAGTTATTAATTAAATTAGAATTACTTTCTTTTTTACAAGCTGAAAGCAATGTTATAATTATAAATATATATAGTATATTTTTTTTCATGATTATTCAATATTCCTTCTAATAATAAATGCCATTCCTGCTTGTACAATGATATGCCTTGTCCAATTTTGATTATTAGGATAAGTGTAATACAAACCAATGCCAGCAAAAAGATTTATTGGTACATTCATAGATTTACTAAAATCTAAACCTGAAATAAACTTACCACCAACAATTGCTTGAGATAATCCACCACGCACTTTCTCAAAAGTACCATTTGATTGTTGTTCATATGTTGCTGCATTTAGTTTTGCATAATAGTATCCAGCATCTGCA